>JADZAP010000021.1 GCA_020852705.1 Ignavibacteria bacterium
GTACCGGCAACAGCCGCAAGCGGAACAGAAATTGTATCAAGGGCATTATCTAATACAGGAATATAATATGCGCCAATTTCTGCAATGGTAGCAGTTAAAAATACTGCAAATGCGGGCCATGAAGACATCCATTCAAATCCGCCACCAATATGAACTATTCCGAGCAGTGAAGCCAAATTGCTTATCAGCAGTGGAACAAATACGCGGAAGCCGCAGCTTGCTGCAAGTCCCAACCCCAAACAAATTCCTATAGCTATATCCATATTATTAAACAATTGAATTATGCAAATATTAACAAAACAGCATTAATTAAAAATGCACAGATATTTAACAATTAACCCTGCTATAAGTTCCGGTATTTTAAGCATACAGGTTAAACAGATAAAATAAAAAAGGAGCTTTTTAAGCTCCTTTTACAAATTAAATTTATATTGTTTGAAATTACTTATTCTTTGTTCTTTCAGTTAAAAAAAGCTTATCACCATCAAGTTTAAAGTTTAAGGTTTCTTTCCATCTTGATTCGGTGTTTTCTTTGAGGTTAAGCTTTAACCCTTTAAGTTCAACTACAATTTTATTATCAGAATTCAGAATCTTTACTTCATCAAATGTTTTTTCAACAGTAGTTGTAATTGTAGGTTTGCAGTTTTCAATCTGGTTTAAAATCTCTTTATCTTCTCTGAACCATGTACGAAGAAATGATTTGCTTTCTTCGCTGCACTGGCAGCCCAAATTTAATGCGCTTAATAGCTTGCATTTAATATTCAGCATACTGCCATCTGCATAACACTCATTGCCAATTGTTGAGGCAAGATACCCCAGCACAGCTTTTTCAGAACCGGGAATATTTGCAAAATAGTTTTCATCAAGTTTTAAAACATTTATGTTTTCGTTTAAAGAGGGATCATAAACATCCTCACGCCAAACTACCTTTTGAAGAGTTTTTGGAGGATAGGAAATTGATACAAATTTATAATCTCCTGATGTGCTATCAGATGCCGCGGTTTTTTGAAGTATCATACTTAACATTAAAAGCACACCGAAAAATAATAAAAAACTAAAAATCTTTGTATGTTTCATAATTTTAACTGTTTTTATTTAATTCTACCATTAAATAATTAGCTAAATATAGTAGTTTTATATTTATATATAAGTAACGAAATACGTTATATTTAAAAAATCTATGGTTTATTCTATAATTATATATTTATATAGAATGGATTAAATTATCTCATTCTTTTACATTTATATAATAATTATTTATCAGCAATTTAATATATTATAAAAAAATAAAGAATATGAATGATTTAAATACTATAGATTTTCATAAAATTAGTTATATTTTGATGGATTGTGACGGTGTTCTTACCGATGGTTCATTGCTGTATATGCCAAGCGGCGAGGTAATAAAAAACTTTCATTCACATGATGGTTACGGAATAGAACAGGGGCATCAACACGGGCTGAAGTTTGTTATAATTTCGGGAAGGTCTGCTGAAGCAAACAGGCACCGCGCCAGAAGACTAAAAATAGCAGAGTTATATGAAGACTGTAAGGATAAATGCATAGCTGCTGAGGAAATAGCGCATAAGTATAAAATTGATTTTGAAAATTTCTGTTACATTGGAGATGATTTGTTTGATATACCGCTGTTAAAAAGAGTTGGTTTTTCATGTGCTCCGCCGGAGGCAATTGAAGATGTACGAAATGCAGTTGATTATATTACAAAAATCTCGGCAGGAAGAGGATGTGTTAGGGAGGTGGTTGATTTAATTTTGAAGAAACAGGGAAAGATGTAAAATACTAAATTACTTAAGCAGAATTATTTCTTAAATCTTTAAATTTTTCCATTACCCAGACCCTTTGAAGAAACCTTTTATTGAAAAGTTTATTTAATGAAAACTCTATATTTTGTTTTTCTGATATACTTTCTGAAAATTTATATCTTAACAGCAGTTCCATAGCTTTAATAAATCCAAGGTCAAGATTTATATCGATGGCAGAGTAATCCTTTTCAGAGAATTTAAGAAATTTTTTATATGTTTTTAAGATAGAGTATATTTCTTCAAACTTATTAAGTTCAAATAAATTTAAAATGCTTAAAAACCTGATATGATCTTTTACCATTTTGCTTTTGGGTATTATTCTTGCAAGCAAATCCATCGATTCGGTAAGTTTGCCTTCAGCCCTCAGAATACGGGCATCAACATACTTTAAAAATGCATCTTTATCAGGGGAGACCAGATTATATTTAAGTTTATTAACAAAATCCTTTACCAAGTCAATTTCTTTTCTGACTAAACCATTTATAACAACACTTATAAAGAAAACTATCCCAACGGTATAACTTGTAACGGCAATAAGCTCGGCTTGTTTACGGTAATATTTCCACTTAAGGTCAGCAAAATGCGGGCGTATATTCTTTTTTGTAACTATATTAAGATATTGAGTTATCAGATAGTATGCTAATAATCTGTCATCTTTATCAAGAAAAATATCAAATTCAAAATTATCAATTTTTTCAAGTAATTTTAATGCCTCTTTTTCAGATACCTTAAACAATTGGGCAACATTATTAAAAAGTTCAATGCTTTTATGGTTCTTAAAGCAGCCCAAACTTGTCATAGTTTCTATTTCCTTCCAAAGCGGATGAGAAAATTCTTTTCCGTAAGCTATTTCTCTCAAAAGATTTACAGGTACTATTTTAGAATATGCCGCAGCAAAGCTGTTTAGCAGGCTTGTAACGTGATGCTGATGTACATCATAGCTGTTTGTATTTTCGTAAGATTTAAAAAGAGATACTACTCCATCAATATAAAACTTTTCAGTATAAAGTTCATCATTCATAATTTGACTATTAAGCCAGTTAAGTGCAGAACGGTAATGCTTCTGGTAATTTTCAATTGCATTTCTGTCGCGAAGTTCATATAGCAGCTTGCGTTTCATTTCTGCTTTATTTTTTACTGTACGATTTATAGCTAGAAAATCTTCAGCTAATCGGTTAAGGTTTGAAAACAGTTTCCTCATTACCACATCGCTGAATTTTTTTCTTCCGTAAATCCCCGCAAACAGAATTGACCTATCGGGTTCATTGTTTTTGTAATTAAATTTATCATTAAGCATTAAAGTAAACAGCTCCGCAGTAGCGGAACTGGTATTAAAATACGGTGAGCGGATAAATTTTTTAAATTTCTTTAATTCATCCTTAGAAAATGTTTTGAATATTTTAACAAGATTAGCGCTTTGCATAAGTTAAAATTAATTAAAATTCCCTTAAAAAACACCATAAACCTTTACACAATTTTTGATAGATACTGAATAAAACTACAATATTTAAGCATATTTTATAAATTTTACTTTCACAAATTGATATATTTTGGTTTGCTATGCTGTGTGTATTAGCGTAAATTATGTTTGCCATAATCTGCTGTTAGAGGTTAAAGGGTTTATCTGAAAAATAGACTACCGATATAATAAAATTTATTTTAATCATAAATAGGAATAACAAAAATAAAAAGCGTTACAAAATTAAAATGGGGAAACAAAAATGAAAAAATTTAAAAATACAGATTTACCAGCGAGCATTACATTTAAGGCAGCTTTGATTTTGAGTTTTCTAATCTGCAATATTGTATTTGCACAAAACATAACCAACACACTTGGCACAAGTGGTGTATTCAGCTTAAAGTATGGTACAACAACATTTTTAGATTTGAACCAGAGCGACAGTATTCTGGATTTGAATTACAAGCTCCGCTTGCCCAATACAACATCATCAAGTACCGGTGTCATTTATAAAGGAGCAGATAGATTTTTGCATAATTTCGGATTGTGGAATATTTTTCTTGGTATTAATTCCGGTAATTTTACAATGACAGGAGATTACAACACAGCAATGGGTGATTATTCACTAAACTCCAACACGACCGGATCTTACAACACGTCAATAGGTTCTTATTCATTGCGCTTCAACACCACAGGATTTTACAACACAGCAATGGGTTTAAGTTCACTGTACTCCAACACGACCGGATCTTACAACACAGCAATGGGTTATAATTCACTAAACTCCAACACGACCGGACTTTACAACACGGCAATGGGTTATTCTTCACTAGGCCGCAACACGACCGGATCTTACAACACATCAATAGGTTCTTATTCACTGCGCTACAACACGACAGGACTTCAAAACACAGCAATGGGTTATAATTCACTAAGTTTCAACACGACAGGATATAACAACACAGCAATGGGTTATTCTTCACTAAACTCCAACACGACCGGACATTTCAACACAGCAATGGGTTATTTTTCACTGTACTCCAACACGACAGGATATAACAACACAGCAATGGGTTATTTTTCACTATACGCCAACACGACCGGACATTCCAACACAGCTTTGGGTTATTTTTCACTACAAAACAACACAACCGGAAATTCCAACACAGCTTTGGGATGGGAATCGGGTTCAAGCATAACTTCGGGTAATAATCTTACATGCATTGGTTATAATTCCCAGTCTTCAAGCCCTACCGCAACAAACCAAATCACACTTGGAAACAACTTGATTACTTCTCTGCGCTGTAACGTTACTTCAATTACTTCGCTTTCAGATGCAAGGGATAAAAAGAACATCCGTGAGCTTACATTGGGGCTGGATTTTATCACGAAGCTCAAACCCCGCCAGTTCAACTGGGATAAACGCGAATGGTATGATGAAAATACCTCCGATGGCAGTAAAATGAATGAACTGCCAACAGCAGGGTTCATAGCACAGGAGCTGGATGCAGTTCAAATGAGCGAAAATGCCGAGTGGCTTAACCTTGTATTGAAGGATAACCCTGAAAAATGGGAGGCAACCACAGGAAACCTATTGCCTGTTATGGTGAAAGCAATACAGGAATTAAAAGCAGAAAAAGATACCGAAATTGCAAAGCTGAAAGTAGAAAACGACAAACTTAAAGAAGAGAACGAAAAACTTAAACAGGTAAACGATGAACATAATGAACGTCTTGCAAAACTAGAAAAATTAATTATTCCATACACAAACAGCAAATTAACACAGAATTCAAAATGAGAGTAATAATTATATTAATCTTCATTCTGGTTGTGCTGCTTACATTTATGTCAAAGGCACAGACATACAGCAGTATAACTTATGATGCGGGTACTTCGGTTGAAGTACAGACAAATGCTGATGTTTGTGCCGATGATATATTTATCAACGGTACATATTCCGGAGGCGGCACTATCTGCACAGGAGCGCTGCCTGTTACGCTAATTTCACTGGAGTCAAGAGTATCAAAAAGAGATGTTAAGCTGATTTGGGTTACTGAAAATGAGATAAATAACCGGGGGTTTGATATTGAAAGAAGAAAAGCTGATAATGGCAGCTGGGAAAAGATATCATTTGTTAAGGGAATGGGCAATACAACAGGGCAAACTATTTATTCATACGACGATAAAAAGCTGAATACAGGTAAATATAAATACCGCCTTAAACAGATTGATTACAATCAGAATTTTGAATATTACGACCTTGCAAATGATGTAGATATAGGAAAACCGCTGAATTTTGATGTATCACAGAACTATCCGAATCCTTCAAACCCAAGGTCAAAGATAGATTACGAAATACCTGTAAGCGGAAAGGTAGCCATAAAGATATACAATCTGCTTGGGCAGGAGGTAGTAAGCATAATGAATGAAGTAAAGGAAGCGGGATATTATACAGCTGAGTTTGACGGCACAAATCTGGCATCGGGAGTATACATCTACCGTTTAATTGCTGAAGGCGAAGGAGAGAAATTTGTAAAAACAATGAAGATGGTTTTAGTAAAGTAAATTATATTAACTAAATCAATTAAATTTAATAAAATGACTAAAAATTTAATTTTTGTATTGTTATTATACTTCGTTAATTTTATTGTATTATTTGGGTTTGTATATTTAGTAATTGCAGTATATAAATATATCTTTGTATTAAATTAATAATTAAAAATATCATATTCATAAAATTTAAATTACATTTTCCTTAAAGCATTTCCCCAAAAAAGAGATGATTAAATCATCTCTTTTAATTTATATGGATTTAATTATTATGGTTTGAGTTTAATTTCTAAGCTGATTTAACTTTTCAATAAGCCAATCATAGTACAATGAACCTGCAGTATTTATAATTTCTTTTTCAGCATAAAACAACTGTTCTTCTGTTTTATTCTGCTTAAACTTAAAGAGCCGCGAAACATTATTTACAAATCCGGCACATAATGTTTTGTACCTATTGGATATATATTTACTGCCCGAAATAAAATGTCTGTATGCATCTATTGCAGATATTAATTCTTCGTTATAATCAAGTTCATTATACAACTTTAACTGCTAAAGCTTAAGAATTGATAATTTTATAAAATTACTTTGAGAAATGTTTATATATTATTGATTATCAGCAGGAAGTTCAATAAAAAATGATGCTCCCTCTGGGGGTTTACTTTCACACCAAATTCTGCCTCCCAGCATTAAAACAAGTTTCTTAGCAATAGAAAGCCCCAGGCCGGTTGAAATTTCATTTCCCGTTGGCTGAGCACTTAAACGGCTGAATCTGGTAAAAAGCCTGTTCATATCTTTTGATGTAATCCCCGGACCTTCATCCCTAACATTAAATAAGATATGTGATTTTTTTTTGCCTGCATTAATATAAATCTTTTTACCTGGCATGGTAAATTTTAATGCATTTGAAATAAGATTATCAAGCACCTGCGAAAGGGCATCTTCGTCAGTTTTCAGATATAGCTCAGGTTCAATAGTTTTTACAATTGAAATATTTTTTTCACAAGCATTTGTACTGTTAAGCTCAATAACACTATTTAGAGTTAGTGAAGCATTAATCAAATCTTCATTAATTTGCCGCTTACCTGACTCAATCATATTAACATCAAGGAATTTTTCAATCAATTTAAACATTCTATCAGATGCAGTTTCCATTTCTTGTGCAATTTTACTAATCTGTTCTTTGCTGTATTTATCAATATTGCTGTTTATTTTTTTAGAAAAGACATGAATTCCCGAAAGCGGATTTTTTAGGTCGTGTGCTGCTATAGCCATGAACTCATTTTTTTCATCAATTAACCTCATCAATTTACTGTTTACATCTGCAAGTTCAACATTTTTCAGTCTATATATCTCTTTTTCCTGCAGTGCTATTTTCCGCTCGTTTTCTATAGAAAGATAATGGTTTTTAATTGTTAAACTCTTCAGCTTGCGTTCATATTCAATACTGAAAATGTGTTTTTCAAGGTTATAGTGCTGCTGCATGTGCTCAATAGCGGCTTGCAGGTTTTCAGAAGCAAGGTAAGCATCATATATCAACTTATGAGCGCGGCTTATATCTTTTTTTGAATCTCTTGTTTCGGCAATAGTTAACGCCATTAAAAAATTATCAATTGCTATAGCATAATTTTTTTCATAAAAAAACATTTCACCCATTTTTAAATAGGCGTCGGTTTCGTTAATTATATCTCCAATATCCTGAGATACTCTAAGTCCATTAATATAAAATTCTTTTGCTTTTGTTCCCTCTCCGGTTTTACTGTAAAAATCACCAATTAAAAGCAATGCAGCAGCTTTGCCGCTGTGATCATTTATTTCTGAGTTAATATTTAATGCCTTTATTCCGCTTTCAACAGCTTCTCTGTATTTTTTCATATCACAGTAAACTCTGCCAATATTGTAAAAAGCATTAGCTTCAGCAGCCCTGTTTCCAATTGTACTAAAGATTGCCTGACATTTATTAAGGCACTCTAAAGCATCAATATATCTGCCCTTTTTAGAGTGAATAAAAGAAATATTTCCCAGTGCATATCCCGTATCAAGCATATCTTTTTTTTCTTCTGCAATTTTTAAACTATTAATATAATACTCTAGTGCAGTATCGTAGTCACCTATACTCTGGTAAACTATACCGATATTATTTAACAGGCTTTCAGGAACTGATATATTATTTGCGGAGCAGATTTGAATGCTTTTTAAATTGTATTCAAGCGATGAGGTGTAGTCGCCGCTTTCCTGACAAGCAAGGGCAATATTATTTAACACGTCAACTTCAAATAGTCTGTCATCTGTTTTTTCAACAATACTAAGACATTTATGCAGGTACTCTAGTGCGTATTTGTAATCACTAAGGTTAAGATAAATATTACCAATTGAGTTAAGTACTTTTGCTTTGCCGGTTTTATCACTTAACAGGTTATAAATATCAAGTGCTTTTTCAAAATATTGAAAAGCATCATCATAATTAGAGAGAAGTCTGCTGCTAATACCGGCATTTCTGTATGCAAGAGCAGTACCTTCGGGATAATTTATACTTTGACTTTCAGAAATTACTTCCCTGCATAACTTTAGTGAGCCAATAATGTTCGTTTTTCTAAGCTCAGCCGCATGACGAAGTTTTTGATGAATTATTTGAAATTTATCTTCCGTGGAAATTTCCGTTAAGTTATTATCAATTAAGTTATGGGTTATTGAGCATTTATTATTAAGGTTTTCCTTAATGAAATTAATATCACTTTCATAGTTTTCTGCACCAATATTATTGGAAACCAGACTATCCATAAAAAAATTTAAAAATGATTTCAACTAAACTAATTATAAAATATAAAACCTTTGCTACCCCGTTTCCGTTAGCCCAATACTTTAAATCTCCGAAATCCAACAATATCATTATATTAACTAAATTATTGGGTCTATACCATGTTTACGTGAATACTTAAATTTGCTATATCGTTTATTTTCATATTATTATAAAACTGTTTTAGAAAAAATTATTTACAAAACCTTTCGATAGGTAAAATATTTATAAAATCATCTTAATTATAGATTAAGTTTTAAATGTTAATAAAAATGGATAACCAATTTTTTTATAAAAGAGAGTTTTTTACATCCGATTCCGTTCAGGACTTTCCGGCAACATCCAAACATAGCCAGATTATAAACAGGTTAGCCAATGATTCGTCAATTCTTTTATTTTCTCTTGATACCAATGGTATTATAACCCTTTTAGATGGACAGATATTAACAATGCTGGCAATTGAAAAAAAAGATTATCTTGGAACTTCAATATTTGATCAGGTTATTGAAAACGTTCCATTATTAAAGAGTATAAAAAATGCAATCATTAACAAGTATCCCACATCTGTATTTGAACACAAAGACAATACAATTCAGATATACTATACATCTAAGTGCGAGCTAAACGGCAAAGTAAGCGGTATAATAGGATGCGCAATAGATGTAACAGAGCAAAAGAAATCAGAAAACATTATACGGAAAAAGAATGAGCAAATTTCTCTGATTTTTGGAGCAGGTAAAATAATTTCAAACACTCTTAATATAAATAAGCTTTATGAAACACTGCTTGATATAATTACAAAAGCAGCTGAATGTGATGCATTATTTGTTGCCAGTTTTGATTCTAATGATAATATGATAAGATATACCTTTTTACGAGACAGATTACTTGGTGAAAATATTGATACCAGTAAAATACCGCCTATTCCGCTTGCTCCCGAGGGTTATGGCATAATAAGTAACGTTGTTAGAACAGGCAAAGCAGTAATACTTAACAATTATCAGGAAGAACTTAAAAAGGTAAAGATAAAGTTTGACGTTCAGCTTAATGCTGAAAATAAAAAAGATATACCGCACAGCAAAAATATGGTTGGTTCAGCTATAATAGTTCCCATAATGTTTGAAGACAGCGTTACAGGTATAATACAGATTTTCTGCTCAAGACTGAATGCATATAATAGAGAGCAGCTTGAAATTATTGAAGCATTAATGCAGCCAATTGGTATTGCAATAAACAACGCACAGTTATATCTAAATGCACAGAATGAAATTAAAGAAAGAAAAATTGCAGAAGAGAAAATAAGCCGGTCATTAAAAGAAAAGGAACTTTTACTTAAAGAAGTACATCACCGGGTAAAAAATAATCTTCAGCTTGTAAAAAGTCTGATAAGCCTTCAGTCCAAACATATACAGGATAAAGCTTTAATACGGCTGTTTAATGAAAGCAGAGATAGGATTCAGTCAGTTGCATTAATTCACGAACTTTTATATCAGGGTGAAAATATTACTGAAATAAATTTTTTAGGATATATAAAAAAACTCACAGCATACCTGCTTCATTCAACGGGTGAGGCAAACTCGGAAAAATATGATGTAGAAATTACAGGAGCTAAAATAAATTTAAGTATTGATATTGCTATACCATGCGGTTTAATTGTTAACGAACTTTTTACAAATGCCCTAAAGCATGCTTTTAAACATTCTGAAAAGGGGAGTATCAAGATAAAGCTTGCAGAAACTGCAGACGAAACAACGAAGTTGTTTGAATTGGCTGTGATTGATAACGGCACAGGGCTTCCTCGGGAGAATTATCCAACTGATGTTAACAAAAGTATGGGTATGAGGATAATTAACAGTTTAGTTAAGCAAATAAGCGGTAAAATTATTATAAATTCTGCTCACGGTACAGAAATAAGGGTTTTGTTCCCGCCTGCAAATTACAGAAACAGGATATGACCGGTGAGGAATGCTATGAAAATAAAATATTTTAAATCTTTACTTTAGAATATGGAAAAAGAGAAAATTACAATTCTGGTTGTTGAAGATGAAGCTTTAATAGCTATGGATATAGCTGAAAAACTTTCAGATATGGGGTATTATATTCCTCAAACAACTGATAACGGAATTGATGCAATAAGACTTGCAGGAGAACTTACCCCCGATATAGTTCTGATGGATATTGTAATAAAAGGAGAAATGGATGGAATAGAGACAGCAGAGGAAATCAGAAACCGCTTCAATATCCCATCACTTTTTTTGACTGCATATAACAGCTCAACAATTATTGACCGGGCTATGAAAATTAATCCTGCGGGATTTTTGCTGAAACCATTTGAGGATACAAAGCTGCAGCAAGCAATTTTAGATTTGAACATTCACGGTGCAATTAATGGCTGTAAAAAATAATGGTTTTACTTAAATGTTTATTAAAAACAAAAAAGAGACGGTTAAAAAAACTGTCTCTTTTAATTTTTTTTAATATCTTTTAAATAAACTTTATCTTACCATTTTTAAATCAATTAACCAAAAAGTTTTGTAATAATTATACTTATAGAAAGCAAAACGCCAAACATAAGTGTAAGCTGTGCGGTCATTGCATCAAGCATAGCAATTTTGCCGGTATCTTCTATTTTAATACCTTTTATCATATTCATATTTTTAAGTGCCACCGGCAGACTTAAAAATACAATAAGCGACCAAAGAGAAAGGATATTGAAAACAATAAGCAGTATCACAGTTATATAAGCACCGGCAATTAAAAACACATACTCGCCTTTGGCAAAACCTTCACCAAAAACAGTGGCAAGGGTTTTTATATTAGCTTTTCGGTCGTTAATAATATCGCGAAGATTATTTGCCTGCAGAATACCGGTAACAAGCAACCCCAAAGGAATTGAAATAAGTGCGGCAGAAAGAGAAAGTATTCCTGTTAAAGCATAAAATGTACCTGTAACAATTGCGGGACCGTACAAAAGAAAAATAAATATATCGCCCAATGCAATATATTTAAAACCAATCGGTTTGCCGGTATAAAAGAATCCGCCAACAATGCCTAATATACCAAGCCACAGGATCATCATTCCGCGGTCAAATATTATTGGCAAACCAAATAGTACGGCAAGTGAAAATAGGATCATTCCAAAACGAAACATTTCTTTTGATGATAGAAGTTCATCAGGCAGAACCCTTGATCCCCCAAGTGTACCTTTAGCATCAACACCTCGCTGGTAATCATCTACATCACTTATAACATTAGAGCCTGCATGCAGTAAAAGAAGTGATATTGCAATAAATGGCATTAAATACCATGAAACATTCCCGCCTTCAAGCAATGCAAGCATTGCTCCTAAAAGGCATGGTATTAGTGAAGCGGGGAAGGAAAATGCCCTGACCGCCTGAAAATAAACTGCTGTTTTTGAAAGATTTTTTGAATCATTCTGTTCTTCAGGCATATTGATTTTTATATCCTTTCTATCATTTAAATTTTTGGTATCTCTTTTATAAAAATAGTTAAATTTTTAATAAGGATAAATTACATAATATCTGTATTTAAATATTGCCCTCATACTATCGGTTTATAGTTTTGCCTTATTATCATCCGTTCTTTCAAGGAACTGTCTAACAATAGGATCTTCTGTTTTGCGAAGCTCTTCTGGAGTACCATTAAAGTGTACTTTGCCTTCAAACATCATTGCAACACTGTCGCCTATTTCATATACTGTAAAAATATCATGAGTAACAATAATAGAAGTAACCTTTGGCGCTTTGCTTCTGGCAACAGTATCCATCAATTCATCAATTGTTTCGCTTGTAATTGGATCAAGTCCTGTGGTTGGCTCATCATATAAAATATAAAGAGGATCAGTAGCAAGGGCTCTTGCAAGCCCCACTCTTTTTTTCATACCTCCTGAAAGTTCAGAAGGCATCAAACTTTCTGTACCGGGCAGATCAACAAGACGCAGTTTTTCTGACACTATGTTTTTAATTTCAGATTTTGGAGTTGAAGTATTTTCACGCAAAGCAATTCCAACATTTTCACCTACCGTCATTGAATCAAACAGAGCTGCGCTTTGAAAAAGGAACCCGAATTTCTTCCTGATCTTATAGACATCTTTCTCATTCATTTTAGTAATATCTTCTCCATCAATAAGTATGTTACCCTTATCCGGTTTAAGCAGTCCAACAATATGTTTAAGCAGCACAGATTTACCGCAGCCGCTGGCACCTATTATCACATTAGTTTTTCCCTCTTCAATAACAAGATCAACCCCGCGTAATACTTCTTTTTTGCCAAAGCTCTTATATAAATTTTTTATTTCTATCATAAAGTTATAATTGCTGACTTTTGGGTGTTAATTGCTGTCTCACAATTTCCAGCGCCATTTTTGAAATAATATCTTTATTTCTAAGTCTATCTTTTGAAAAAATAAATTTCTTAGCAAATGTATTTTTTCTGTCACTAAAGCCTATCCATACTGTGCCCACAGGTTTGCCCCGCGTTGCACCTGTGGGTCCTGCAGTGCCCGTTGTTGAAATTCCAATATCAGCTTTAGAACGCCTTTTTACACCTTCAGCCATTTCTTTTGCGGTCTTTTCGCTAACAGCACCAAACTTTTTAAGTGTTATAGATTTTACTCCCAGCAGTTTTTTCTTTGCCTCATTACTGTAAGCTACTATACCATCTGACAAATAATCAGAACTTCCGGCAACATCTGTAATCTTGCTGCACACAAGTCCGCCTGTGCAGGATTCAGCAACAGCTAACTTTAAACCTCTTTTCTTAAGCAATACTCCAATAGTTTTTTCAATCGGACTTTCATCATCAGAATAAATATATTTACCTGCCTTTTTATAAAGCAGGAGTACTGCATCATTAATAAGCTTTTTAGCTTTTAGCTCTGTTTTTGCAATTGCGGTAATACGAAGTCTTACCTCATAATTTGAAGGAAGGAATGCAAGTTTCACTTCAAAATCTCTTTTTTTACGGACAATTTTAGAAATATCGCCAATTTTTTCAGCAAGCAAAGATTCACCAATACCAATGGTATGCAGTGTTTTTTGTCTTATAACTCTAGTAATACGTTTAGCAAATTTATTCCGCAGATAAGGAAACAATCCTGTTTTGCAGATATACTTCATTTCATACGGAACACCCGGCATTATACATAAAACCCTGCCTTTTTTATCAAACAATAAGCCGGGGGCTGTGCCGGTTTTATTATGCAAAACTTTTGCAATTTCGGGAACAAGTGCCTGTCCGATATTTACTGCAGGCATATTTATTTTTCTGCGTGCAAAAATATGTTTAACATGTTTAAGCACTTTTTGATTAAGTATATATTTGCTTTTAAAAAATTTTGCAGCAGATTTAACGGTCAAATCATCATGAGTGGGTCCAAGTCCGCCGGTTACAATAATAACGTTATATTTTTTAAAAGCAGCTTTGAATTCATTTATAATTTCATTTTCATCATCCGGTATGGTTAATACTCTTTCCGGGGGAATGCCAATTGCTGTAAGTTCTTTTCCCAGCCAAGCGGCATTTGTATTAACAACCTGTCCAATTAATATTTCATCGCCAATTGAAATAATTATTGATTTCATAAAGAATGATATATTAATGAATTATCTTTCACGGTATTGCAATGGAATATATAATAATTAACGGTCAAAATTATTATTCTAAGGAATGTAAACAGTATTTTCTAAAATAAAAAAATTAAAAAACAAATTTTCTGAGAAGCTGATACCAAGCCAAATGAGTTAAAACAGCAGAAAATATACCTGCATACAGCCCGGCAGCAATATCATCCATCATAATTCCAAAACCGGAATCTTTTTTATCAAAATATTTTGCGGGCTCAAGTTTAACAATATCAAAAAATCGGAAAGTTAAAAACCCAACTACCGCAAAAGTCAGTTTTGCATTAAAAGCAAATTCGGGATCAAATGATTTGAATGTAAAAAATATTTCAAATACAATTGAGCCAATTAGATATGTAAACAATTGCCCGGCAACTTCATCAATAACAATTTCAGGTGCATCTTCACCCCATCTATGCCTCATTTTTTCGGCACAAAAAACGCCAATAAAAAATATCAGCACAATTAACAGAATAAGGTAGTAAAATTCTGAAACCTTGGGAACAAGATACAGCCCTAAACCAACAAGTGAACCAAAGGTACCCGATGCAATGGGAATAAAGCCGATACCAAAAATACTTCCAAAAATTGTAAGCGCAAGAGGTACTTTAACTTCTTCGTTTACCTGATTTTTTTCTTTTATAAATCTAAATGCCATAAAATCAATTTTCGTATTAATATTTCAGTTTTGCCAAATGATCAGCTGTTTTTTATTTTTTCACCACCTGATTCAAAAATGTAGGCAATCCCGCTTGCCGCAGTAAGTAAAGTTATAAACAGCAATATATAATAATTAAAATCTGAATGCAAATATTTAATTAAACTCATCGAAAAACCTGTGCCGCTAAAAACAGCTGCTGCTGAAAAACAGGCAATGACTACAAAAACAAATGTCATCTGAATAAAAGTTTTAGTTTTTGAAATCATAGAAGTTTTAAAATCTTTTCCTCTTAGCTCCTGTATGCTTCTTGCAGCAGTTAAAATAATATCACGTGCTATAATAACAGCTACCAGAAAAATAAAGGGTATCGGTTCTGTTTTCCCGAAAAAAAAAGTATCTTTTTGCTTGAGAAGATAAAACCCAATAAATGCAGCAGATGTAAGTATTTTATCGGCTAATGGGTCTATAAACTGTCCCCATCTTGTTTTAAACCCGTATTTTCTGGCATACCATCCGTCATACCAGTCAGTAAATGCAGCTATTGTATAAATAAAAAAAGCGGAGGCATTTAAAACATTTGAATCTGAAAGGAAAAGATATAGAAAAACCGGTGCAAGCAGTATCCTAAAAAGGCTAAGTATGTTCGGAAGATTCATCTATGATTTTCGGTTCTTATATATTATTCCCGAAACTAAGCTTTGAAAATATTCTGAAATTCTGCAGGCAGATTTTATTAATCCTGAAAATTTATCCTGCATTTTAATGTAATGAACCGTATATTTTTAACAGCTAACTTCTTTCAATAACAGTTGCAATTCCTTGACCAACTCCTATACACATTGTTGCAAGACCATATTTTAAGTTTCGTTTTTCCATTTCATACAACAGGGTTGTTAATATTCTCGCGCCGCTCATGCCAAGCGGGTGCCCCAAAGCAATGGCACCGCCATTTACATTTACTATTGCTGAATTAAGAGTGAGCTCATCTATACATGCTAATGATTGGGCAGCAAAAGCCTCATTAAGTTCAATTAAGTCTATTTGTTCAAGTTTTAATCCGGCGCGATCAAGTGCTTTTTTTGCTGCGGGAATGGGTCCAAGCCCCATGCAATCTGGCTCAACCCCGGCAACTGCGCTTGAAATTATGCGAGCTCTTTTTGATAACCCAAACTCATCTGCCTTTTCGGCTGAGGCAAGCAGAATAGCACAAGCTCCGTCATTTATCCCACTGGAATTACCCGCAGTAACCGTACCGCCATCCTTTGCAAATGCAGGTTTAAGCTTTGCAAGTTTATCCATTGTTGTATCAAGTCTCGGGAATTCGTCAGTATCAAATATGACGGTTTCTTTTTTATTTATAATTTCAACAGGTGTAATTTCATTTCTAAACTTTCCTCCAAGAATGGCTTCCTTTGCTTTCATTTGAGAATACATAGCAAACTCATCCTGTCTTTCCCTTGATATATTATATCTTTTAGCCACATTTTCGGCGGTTTCTCCCATTGAATAAGGGTAATACATTTTTGCAAGTTTTGGATTTGTAAATCGCCAGCCAATGGTTGTATCATATACAGCATTAGAGCGGCTAAATGCATCAGAAGATTTTGGCATAACAAACGGGGCACGAGTCATTGATTCAGTTCCGCCCGCAATTAAAATATCTCCTTCACCCGTCATAATTGCGCGTGAAGCATCTATAACAGCCTGCATACCAGAACCGCAAAGTCTGTTAACCGTTACTCCTGCAACAGAAATTGGCAGACCTGCAAGAAGAGAACTCATTCTTGCAACGTTTCTGTTATCTTCTCCGGCCTGATTGGCACAGCCAAGAACAACATCCTCAATAACTTCCTTTGAGATTCCTTTATCTTCAAGATTTCTTTTAACAACTTCATTAATAACACCTGCAGCCATATCATCAGGTCTGATATCTTTTAAAGAACCGCCATATTTTCCAATCGGTGTTCGTGTTGCGTCAATTATAAATACTTCTTTTTTATGCATTTAGCAATAAAACCACTTGTTAAAAGATTTTTTAATAATATGCAAAATTAGCTAATTATAAGCCCTTAAACAAGGCAGGTAATTTGCGTAAATAATATCAATTTATTGCAATAACGATAAATTTATAAATTAAAAAATAAAACAATATCAAATATGTTTCTTTTGCAGTTAAATTATTATAGGTTATTTTTGTAAAACAAATATTTCAGGAGGCAAAACAATTGAATAAATTTAAGTTCACCATAGCAATAGCATTAATAGGTTTTATTATAACAAGCTGTTCGTTTGTTGATAAACTAAAAGAAAAGCTCAGCTCAAAGGATTCTGAAGATAAAAAGGAAGAAACATCGAAAGAAGAAACCAAGGAAGTAACTTCTACCTCGGATCTTGAATTCTATAATAAATATATAGTGGTATCAAACAAAGTTCAGGAAGCAGGTGATAAAGTTTACAAGGATTATATCAGTAATATACCTGAACCCAAATCAATAAGTAAAACTACGTTTATAATTGCGGTTTCCTTTAAGCTTTCAACAGATAATCTTGAGCGTGTTAATAAGGAATACAACCGTTCATTATTTGACGGGGGTGAGCTTTCAAAGCTTAACGCATCGGCTGAAATGAAATCAGAAATTGAAGACAATTTCAAATCTTTGTTAAAAGTTATGGAAGAATTTTACAATACGGCAAACAAAGTATCGTTATATTACAGCAAAAATGAATGGAAAGATGACCCTTCAAAAGCAGAGGGTTATGATTCGGATATGAAATCAGCGTACGATAATTATAAAACTGCGTTTGATAAATTTTCTGCATCGGTTAAGAAGTATAAACCTCAGCGAAAACCCATAGACCTGGAGTCTATTAAAAATCCCGATGAAAGATCGGTTGCTCTGCTTATGAATTCATACGAAAACACACTTGATGCAGCCGAAGAATTCTACGATGCGTTTAACGGTACAGAATATAAAGGTGATCTAAGCAAAGCAAAAGAAAAATTCACAGAATTTGAAACACAGTTCAAAAAGGATAAAGATGCTGTATTAAGCGGTGAGTTTTCAGAAAAAACAAAATATATGAAGTACAGCTATGAGGATTATTTTGTAAAAATGACCAATATGTTTATTGATGCCGGTACGGTGTTCTTTGATAAAGCTCCTTCTATAAAAGATGCTGCTGAGTATAACCGCTCGTATGATAATGTTGTTAATAATTATAATTATATGATAACCGCATATAATACCAATATAAATATTGTAAATGCTTTCAGGGTGTATTAAGAAAGATTATAAATTTCTTAATTTAAACAAAAAATATTAACAGATTAGATTTTTAGTTAATCTTTCTATAATCTTCTTATTTTAAGTTAAGGTCATATATTTCCGATAAAGCTAAATATATTCTATTGTGATTTTAATACGGATATACTTTTTAAAATAGATAACAAACAGCAGGTTGATTTTTGTAATTTTATCCCAAGTTAACAATTGTTTTAAAAATCTCTATTAATTATACTATTGAAAAAATGGGAAAGGAATTGTAATCATTCGAATAAACGAAAGAAATAGTATAACACATGAAATAACTACAAAAGTCTTTTGCATATTTGATCCTGATTTAAGTGAAGCAAGACCCAAAAAGAATAGAACAACAGTAAATAAAACCGTGCAAAGTGTAAAATCATCGCCATATTTATTTGCTGAATTACCTTTTTCCATAAGTACTTTTGCGGAATCATTCAATTGAACTGATTCATCAAGCCTTGCATTGATACTATCTAGACTTGCGGCTTGCTCTTTATCGTACTCACTCACATCCTTTGGATCATCATTTAAATCTTTCTGCAACCCATCGCTAAGTTTACTGAAGAAATAATTTGCATCATCAACATCACCTTTTTCAGTATTATCCTTCCATTGTGTATATATAATATCATCCTTCATGTCATTAACTTCAAACGAGTTAAGGTCACTTAATGCCTCGAGATAAATTGTATTAGCGTGGTTAGTAATGGTTACTGAGTTCGTGTAATTGATCTGCATTTCGCCCCCCCAAAGAGCAGAACAATATGCCGCAAATGCGCCGAGAATTGTAGTAATGCCAAGAAGTATCGTTATAATAACATCTAGTTTTGAAGCTTTTTCATATGAAACTGTTTCTGTGTTAACTTCTACCATGAGTTGTTTTCTCCTGAATAGATTTTTATTCCCGCAAATATACTATTATTTTTATTAAGTTTAGTGATTTTAAAAGTATAAAAATTGGAAAAATTTCTCAGCAAAGAAAAGTTGTTTGGACAGACATTGTATATATTATAATTGCTGTTAAAATTCTTTAGATTGAATTTGAAACCTATTATAGGTAAAGGTAATAATTCGGTTAAAAAGTTATTAGCAGAAAGCCTCCAATCATTTTTATCTGTCGAGAGTTTTTAATACAAATGGATCACCAATCAACAAAGTGTAATTAAGCAAACCATCCGCTAAAAGTTTCATATAGGAGGAAAACATTAAAGGCGATAATGACCGCACTTATTGACCATGTAGTATATTTAAGCCATGGTTTATTTACAAATTTGCCCATTTTTTTCTTATCGCTTGTAAAAATAACAAGCGGAACAACAGCAAAGCTAAGCTGAATAGAGAGTATAACCTGGCTTAAAATCAGAAGGTTTGTAGTACCTTTTTCGCCGTATAATATTGTAACAATAAGTGCGGGAATAATAGCAATGAGTCTGGTTATCAAACGGCGGAGCCACGGTTTCCACCGGATATTCAGAAAACCTTCCATTACAATTTGTCCTGAAAGGGTGCCTGTGATAGTAGAGTTTTGCCCGCTAGCCAGAAGAGCAATTGCAAAAACAATACTTGCAGCGGTAACTCCAAGTACCGGATCTAATAACTTATACGCATCGGAAATATCTGCAATTTCACTGTATGATGTCCCGCTGAATGCTGCTGCAGAAACAATCAATATTGCTGCATTTATAAAGAATGCAAGGAACAGCGATGCAGTTGAATCTAAAGTAGCAAATTTAATTGCGCTCTTTTTGCCTTCGTCAGTTCTTTCATAGGCACGGGTTTGAACAATACTTGAGTGTAAATACAGGTTATGCGGCATTACGGTTGCTCCAAGAATTCCTATTGCAATATAGAGCATTTCCGGATTTGTGATAATTTGAGGTGTGGGAACAAGTCCACCGAGCATTGCAGAAACTTCAGGGTTTGAGACAATAATTTCATATAAAAAACAACCGAAGATAATTGTGATCAATCCTGCTATTAAAGTTTCAATGTAGCGAAAACCTTTATTCTGAAAAAAAAGTATAACAAGTACATCAAGCACTGTGATAACCACTCCTGCAGCCAAAGGAATACCGAAGAGCAGATTTAGAGCAATTGCTGCACCAATTACCTCTGCAAGATCACATGCAGCAATAGCAATTTCACACAATACCCAAAGTACTATAGAAACGGGTTTTGAATAATTATCTCTGCATGCTTGAGCAAGGTCACGTTCAGCAACAATACCTAATTTTAACGATAAGTGCTGAAGCACCATTGCAAAAATGTTAGATATAAATATTACAGCAAGCAATGTGTATCCAAATTTTGCGCCGCCTGCAATATCGGTTGCCCAATTACCGGGATCCATATATCCAACAGAGACTAATAGCCCAGGTCCGACAAACGCGAGCATTTTCTTCCAGAAACTGCCGTGGGTAGGCACTTTAACGGAAGAAAACACTTCCGGTAACGAGGGAACTGTAATTGCTCGTCTCCACCCTGTATTGATATGATCTAATGCTAATCCTTTATGTAATAACTTTTTCATTTTAATTTTTTAACAAAGCTAAGGTTATTGTTTAACATTTTTTATCATCCTGCAACAAATATTTGCTCTGCCATTATATGGCTTAAAAGATTTTTTTTCCCCTCAACTGTAATTAAAACAGAACCATCAAAATCTATTCTTTCATCAAGAACAATTTTTGTATTAAGTTTTACTCCTATTTTTGAAAGATACTGCAAAATTTCAATGGATGAATCTTTTACTTTTGCAATTATATATTCTTTACCCGGCTCAGCATTTTGCAGTAATTTAAAATGCGTTGGGGCAATGTTAAGTTCTTCATCGGGAATAGGGTCTCCGTGAGGGTCAAATTTGGGATAACCAAGATAAACTTCAAGCTTGTTAATAAACATATCGCTGCAAACATGTTCAAGTTTTTCAGCTTCCTCGTGAACTTCATCCCATTGATAATGCAGGTGTTCCTGCAAAAATACTTCAAGTAAACGGTGTTTACGGATAAGCGCCAAAGAAATCTTTTTGCCGCTTGCTGTTAGTTCAAAACCGTGATAAGGTTTATTGTCAATCAAGCCATCTTTGGAAAGTTTTGTTACCATTTCACTGACTGATGCCGGTGAAATAGAAAGAACTGCAGCCAGACTTCCTGTATTTACTTTTTGTCCTTCTTCCTGAATATGGTAAATATTCTTTAAATAATCTTCTTTTGAACGAGTAGTCATACTTAATAATATTTTTAGGTATATACTGTTACAAATTTAGGCATACCTAAAATTAAAGTCAAGTCACGGTTTATAGATAAAAAATACTCATATTAAATAGATGAATAACAAACTTTAAAAAATTTCAACTAAGTGTTAGCATTGAGATAAATTGCTAAAAAATATAAATTGCATTAATTATATAAATTTAAATGAAAAATATTATTATTTTCTTATTCTTCACCGTATATGCAATTTACAGCCAGCAGCTTAATATTTCTTCACATTCATTAAAAGATACATCATCTGCTAATAGATATGAAATTACCGCATATTATCCTCAAATGAACTTTGGGCAAGACGCTTTGATGGGTATGCATGGTATTGAACAAGATATAAATACTGAAATTCTTAAAATTATTAATGGACAGGTTATTCCGTTCAAGCTGCAATCAGAAGAAGATAAATTAGATTGCCCTCAGGAGTTAAATACACTCGAAATAAATTATTCAATTCCATATAAAAAAAATGGTTATATATGTGTACTATTTGAATCATTCTCCTCCCCGCGCTGTGCAGCACATCCTATGACTTTCCAAACTTCATTTAATTACAGTTACAAAAGCAAGGGGTTGTTAACTATAGATAGTCTTTTTAAGTCAGATTCCCACTGGCTTAAATATATTTCGGATTATTGCACTCAGGAGCTTATCAAAAGAGCACAAAATGACAGCTTGATTGATTACAAAGAGAATATAATGCAAGGAGCGGGTCCAAAAAGTGAAAATTTCCGGACTTTCACAATTGATGATAAATTTTTGACGATAATATTTAATCTTTACCAGGTTGGTCCTTATGTGTGGGGATTCCAGAGAGTTGAAGTACCATGGAACAATATAAATAAAATGCTGGATCCGGTTGGTCCAGCCGATTTTTTAATTAAAAAATAAATATTTTAATAAAGTTTTTCTTTTATATGGGAAGTGTTACCTAAAAAAATTGTTTTTAAAAAATTATTTTACTAACTTAACTATATCATCGCTTAAAGGTTTTACCTTGCTTGAAAAATAATTCAATAAATTTCCATTCTCATCAAGAAGATATTTATTAAAATTCCATACCGGCTGCTGATCATTCCATCCGTTAAACTCTTTGCTTGTTAGCCATTTGTAAATTAGAGCCATATCATCGCCAATAACAGATATTTTTTCAAACATTGGAAATGTAACATTATATTTTTCAGTGCAGAATTGTTTAATTTCTTTGTTAGTGCCGGGCTCCTGCCCGCCGAAATTATTTGCGGGAAATCCGAGTATTACAAGTTTATCTTTATAAGTATTATAAAGTTTTTCAAGATCTTCATATTGCGGTGTGTAGCCGCATTCAGAAGCAGTATTGACAATCAGCACTTTTTTGCCTTTAAACTGAGTGTAATCAACATCCAAGCCGTCTATTGATTTAACCTTTGCGTCAGGGTTAGCTTCAATAAATTCATAAAAATTCAATTTATCTGCCATATTTATGTTTTCCGGTTTTGATTTAATTTGTTTACATCCAAAAATTGTCAGTATTGCATACAATAAAGCCATTGTAATAAATGCCTGTTTCTTCATTTTATTTATAGATTTGTTTATTTCATTTCTGCATAAGTAGTATAACCAACAGAAACGGGATTTTCTATTATAAAAAATCTCCCCTCATCGGCAGATTCAAATTCAAAGTAGTCCGCATCTTTTAAAACAGCAAAGTCATTTTCCTTCATTTCCCCTGATGAAGTTTTGATTGCTCCCTCAATAAGATAAATTGAGCTGATTTTATTTTTATTTAATGTAAACTTACTACTGCCGGAATTAAATGTAACATCAGATGCAGTTACACCCGGGGTTTTAATTTCCATTGGACTTCCTGAACCGATATATTTTCTGATATTAAATCCGTTATTGGAATTTACCGGAAAATCTTTTTGTATATAATCGTTATAAGCAGCCGGATACTGCAAAGCATTACGAACATCCGGATCAAACCAAATCTGAAAAACATGAGAGCCGGCATTTAGCTTTTCTGAGTGGCTTATACCGCTTCCTGCACGTATTATCTGAGCACCGCCTTCTTCAATTGGAATCCATTTCATATTGGCGGAATCATAATGCTCAATTGTTCCTTTTATAATAAAGGTAACTATTTCAAAAGCTTTATGGGGATGCTCTCCGATTGTAGAACCCTTTTCGCTCCATGCATGTGCCCAATAGAAGAGATTTGAGTATGGCTGAAGATATGCGGGATTATGGGTCATTGCAACCGGGCGGTTTTCAAGAATTTCACCTCCGTTAAACTCTCCCGGTGCTTGTTGTTTAAAAGGATAAATTTTTACTGACATAGATTTTATAGTATAAATTAATTAAGTTATAAACAGTTAATTTTAAATTAGTAACGGTTATTAGTAATTTTAAATTCCTCGTATGGCTGTATTTATATGATTAAATTGCAGCTTAGAAATCCACATTTATAAGAATGATGCTAAAATTAGGTTTATATAAATAATTATTGCGAACAAAATCTGTTAAACAAAATAAAGTAAACGTAATAACACTCGGGTGTTCAAAGAATATCTACGACTCAGAAGTGCTGATGGGGCAACTTAAGGCAAATGAAATCTCGGTGTCACATGAAGAAGAAAATTCAGACGCTCCTATAGTAATAATCAACACATGCGGATTTATTGATAATGCAAAACAGGAATCAATAAATACAATTCTAGAATGGGCTGATGCGAAAGAAAGAGGCAAGGTTGAAAAAGTTTATGTTACGGGTTGTTTATCTGAGAGGTATAAACCTGAACTTAAAAAAGAGATACCGAACATTGATGAGTATTTTGGTACACGTGACCTGCCAAGACTGCTAAAAACACTGAAAGCTGATTATAAGCAAGAGCTTGTTGGCGAACGCCTGCTTACTACTCCGCTGCATTACGCATATTTTAAGATTTCTGAAGGCTGTGACAGACCTTGCGCTTTTTGTGCAATACCGCTTATGCGCGGAAAGCATATATCTATTCCAGTTGAAAGATTAATTCAACAGGCAATGGACCTTGCAAAGCAGGGAGTAAAAGAATTAATTTTAATAGCACAGGATTTAACCTACTACGGACTTGATATTTACAAAAAGCGAAGTTTAGCTGAACTCTTAACAAAACTTTGTCGTGTTGAAGGAATTGAATGGATCCGTCTTCATTATGCTTTTCCGCAGGGGTTTCCTTTGGATGTGCTTGATGTAATTGCATGCGAACCCAAAATCTGCAAATACATTGATATTCCGCTGCAGCATATAAACAATAAAATACTTAAATCTATGAGGCGGGGTACAACAAAAGAAAGGACTATTGAACTTGTTAATGCAATCAGGAAGAAAATTCCCGGAATTGCAATCAGAACAACGCTGATAACCGGGTATCCGGGAGAGACTGAGGAGGATTTTAATGAATTACTTGAATGGGTTAAACAAACAAAATTTGAACGGCTTGGCGTATTTACATATTCACATGAAGAAAATACTTATGCTTATAAACTGAAAGATGGTATTCCCCAAAAAATAAAACAGCAACGCGCTGATGTTGTGATGAAAGCACAAAGGAAGATTTCACTTGAACATAATAAAAACCTTATAAATAAAAATCTTAAAGTAATCATAGACAGAAAAGAAGGGAAAAATTATATAGGCAGAACAGAGTATGATAGTCCCGAAGTTGATAACGAAGTTTACATAATGGCAGATTATTTACGAATTGGCGATATTGTTACGGTTAAAATAACCGGAGCAAAGGAATATGATCTGCAAGGGAAAGTATAAGTAATTATTTCAATCTCTTTGTTTAATATTAATCTGCAGAGTTTGAAAATTAAATATTTTATTTAATAATATCTGTTAAAATTTAAATACAGTATCTACACTCCAAACGAAAACCCTGATGTAATCACTTTAAATAAACCACCGTTATATTTCCACAGGTTATATGTGCCGCCTTCGTAATATCCGTCATATGTCATAATTTCAAGTATTCCGTCTCCATTAATATCAACAACGGCATCAACGGAGCCGAAGGTAAAATTATTAACGGCAAGCGGAGAATGCTCTGAGATAATTTTTCCATCTTCATCCATTATGTATATTAAAGAAGTGAAATTTGTAAAATCATTCTGAAGTTTTACTCCAACTAAAAACTCATTTTTTCCGGCTGCGGTAAAGCTCCCTTCAAATAATTTAATTTCTTCATTTGTTAGTTTTGTAACAGGACCTGAGATTTGTTCACCTTTATCATCAAATCTGGCAGAATTAATTCCTTTAAGTTTAGGCAGAAGGTATTCTTTAAATTTATCCAGAACCTGCTGATTAGTTACACTTTTATTATTCATTTTTTTCAAACCGTTGTTTTGTGAGCATACCATAACTTCGTTCTCTTCAAACTTTGCACCCGCAGGGGCGTTAACATAAGCATAGAAAACAATCCCTCCGCCTATAATATCATCCATGTTAATGTAGTAACCGGCAATTTCTGCTGAGTAAACTCCGTTATTTGCAGAAACATTTATCTTATCACCTTTTTTAAATCCGGTATATTTTTCAAATTCAGGTTTAAAGTCATCAAAAAAATATTCATATTTCAGATCATTTAACTTTTGATATTTATTGATAATATCTTTTAATGACTGACAATAATTATCATAACCGGCACCGGTTGTATCTTTTATATTCTCATTAGCAGAAAACCTGTAATTATCTTCAACAATAACTCTTTTTCCGTCCCACTTTCCCAAATATACAATTTCGTTTTGCTGAGATTGACTTAGGTTGTTGTTACCGTCTTTTTTATCACTGTTTTCTTCAACTGAATTTTGAGATGAATTATTGCCGCTATTGTTACCATCGTTTTTTTTAGAGCATGAAGCTGATATCAAAATGAATAGTGCCGCAATAAGAAGTATATATATTTTCATATTATATTGACTTATTTACTAAACAAAAATAATTAATATTGTCTAAAAATGCTGGCTCAATTATAAATTACCCGGCAATTTGCCGGGTTTTAAAAAATAATTATTCTTCCTGTTTATTGGAATAATATTTCTATTTTTTTATGTTTCATCAGTAATTCGGGGTTGTGCACCGTACTTTTCGAGCAGAATGTTATCATATTTATCAGCATTTGCAAAAAGTAACTTCAGATTTTCCAGTCCTGTTTCATACGTTAAGTATTGATCATACATGAAAGTTGAAAGCACTACATCCTGATTATTAACACTGAACATCATACCTTCTAAATTATAGTTTTCGCGAAGTAAAAATTCGTACATTGCGCCAATGTTGCTTTTAGGCAGCATGCACAAAAGACTGTCGCAGACTATAAAACCATCTTTGTTATAGTTGATATAAATCTTTGCAGATCCTTCATCTATTTCCCAGCTGTAGGGACCTTTTCTTGAAAGCTTAACATCTTTTCCAAGCTGTTCTAAAATTGTTTCAATAACTGCTGATGCTCCGGTTGGTTTATATTCTGATTCAGGTTTAAGATTTGGGAAATCCAGTTTGGTACCGCAGTTAGGGCAGTACTCTTCTCCATCAAGGTTTTGCTCTGTCACAAAATAACCGCAGCTTGGACATTTTTGTGTATATGTGCCAAAATACTGGCTGTAACCGGAAATATCTTCTTCAAGATATTCTACCGGTAGAGCAAAACCCAAATTATCTCCGCCTGCGATAATAAATGTGTTAACTCCAATTATATCACCTGTAGAATTAACCAGCGGTCCGCCGCTATTGCCGGGATTAATTGCCGCATCAATTTGAATATAATTCAATCCACGCTGCAATCGTTTTGATTTTGAAACAATCCCTTCTGTTGCAGTGTAGTTCAGTCCATACGGATGACCGATTGCAATAACCTGGTCTCCTTCTTTAACATCGTGTCCGCGGGCAAGATCAATTGGTGGAAGATCAATACCTTCCGGCACTTTTATGAAAGCAAGGTCATACTTTGCATCATTAAAGAAGACTTGTGACAATTGTTTCGGAATCGATCTGCCGCTTATAACTGCTTCGGAGTTTCCTTTTACAACGTGATCATTGGTAATTATCAGGTTGGCGCTTTTTACGTAAAACCCGGTACCTGTTCCCTGAGGTGTAGCTATTTGAATTATTACGTGCTGAAATCTGTCTATAATCTGCTGTGCATACATATATTGATGTTATCTTTAAAAATTCTGATTGATTGTTTTAAAATTATAAACTATAAAGTTTTTATTGGTTAAAATTCAGCGTTTTCATTTCTTCTATAAATGTACGCAGAAAATCCAATAATGAATCAAACTTTAAGTTATCTGTATTGAATTTAAGATCCGGATATAGCTCGTTACCGCTGCTAATTATTGATGTAATTATACTTTTAATTTCAGTGTCATTTAGCTTGCCTGTGACGGAATCATACAGCACGGGACTTATACCAAGTGCAGTAAAATAATCCTGATTACTAATGTTAAGCATCAAATGGAAAAGCTTAACATCTGGTCTTGGTAAACCATAACTGAAAAGGCAGTATGTTGCAAGGTATTCATATATATTTACGGCAATATCGGAATGGTTGTTATCAATATACCATTTAACGTTTTGCAGATTATTGGCAAACAGATCAAGCACCGCCTGATGCGGAGCGGGATTTGCTATTCCAAAAGTTGATTTAACCCTGTAAAGATCTTTAAGCACAGTATCTTTTGGTTTATCAAAAAGTTTCTGTAAAGCTTCCTTCATTTTTAGATTTTTTTCAGTAACCGGGCGGTTATCTTTTACAAAATACGCCCAGCTTAGTTTTTCAATCTCGTTCATAAGTGTACCTTCGGGGGCAATAAAATAATCTATCTTATATGCTGTGTTTAACAGTAAATAAGAAATACCGCCCGAAAAAGCATCCTCATTAAGTCCGCTAATCTTGTTAATAGTTTTTTCTATCCACTTCTTATAGAAACTGTATTTTATTTCTTTTTCTGATTCGGGTATCTGCTGAATATTCATATTTCTTATAGATTTCAGCATGACAAAATCATCTTCAAGCAGGTCATCCTGTTTATCGGCGCGTGTGGCAAGCTCTTTCCATCCGTAATACAGCTTACGCGGAGGTGCTGCAGGTATCTTTGAGTCAAACTTAATACAAATTCTGTTATCTTTTAAAGCAAAGCGGCTGTATAAAAGTGAGTAGTTCATTTCCATAAGTCTTCGCATAAATGAAACCGAAAGTTTTTCATACCCGGCAATATCGGCTTCACAAATAACCCTGCCTTGAGCAATATACCCTGTTACTTTTTTTGAACCCTGCTGCAGTTCAAAATCAATCCGCTCACCCTTGCGTGAAAATTGTACGTTACCGGTTTCATCATCACGCAGATAGCGTAAAAATGCTTCATAGCTTTCAAGATAGTTTTTTTCAAGGAATTGCTTTTCAGATAAATTCCACTCATCAATTTTAGCTTTTGGCTTAAAGCTGTCAGAAAATCTTCCAAATGTTATCATCGTTTAATTAATCCCCTTAAAAGAAGGTGGTTTTTAAATTAAATATTTCCTCCGCACAGCGGGTGCTTAGGGTGGATTATAGTTTGCAAAAATACTTTTAATCATATCTTTTTACAAAGTAAAAATTTTTCTAAAAGGATAAATATAAATTTTCCCCATGAAATTATCCTTTAAACAATTATCATAATCAAATATTATATTTGTATATGGATGAAGAATATTTAACCTTACTTAAAAACAATTTACCCGCTATTTTTGAGTTTAAACCTGGTATAATAATATATCGGGCAGTGGTTGATATGTTAAAATATAATTAGTTTGGGCTTGAGTGAGGATATTAAAAATCAATTGCACACACAATAGAAGCATATTTAAATACTTACCGCGTGGTAAAGGCAATATTTAATAAATAAACAATTGGCTAAAAAAGAACATTCACATAGATTTGGTGTATATGCAGTATTAAAGCATAAGGATAAATTTATTCTGATCAAAAAGGGAAAAGGACCTTTTAAAGGAAGGTGGGATTTACCCGGCGGAAAAATTAATTTTGGTGAAACACCAAAGCAAACCCTTAAACGCGAATTATTGGAAGAAACAGGACTAAAACTTGCCTCATATAAGTTATTATGTGTTGAGGCATATACATTTAAAGGAAATAAAGAAGTGTTCCATCATACGGGTGTAATATTTAATGCAAAAGCAAAAGAAATTAAAGGTATAAAAAGAAAACCGGACGGCAATGATTCATACGGTGCAGAGGTATTCACAAAAAAAGAAATGAGGGGACTTAAGTTGACGCCGTTGGCAAAAAAAGTACTGAAGGATTTTTAAATTGGCAAAAGCAAAAAACATATACGGTCTGGATGTTAATAAAGGGCTTAAAGAATGCCTAAAGGTCATTCTTCCTGTACGGTTTTTAGAGATGACAGAATATGAACAGGGCACAATTGAAGGCGGCGATATTGAAGCACTTCATGATATGCGTGTAGCATCCAGGCGACTGCAGGCAGTGTTTAAAATGTTCCGCAAGGTATTCCCTAAAAATAAGTTCAAAACTGAATACAGGGAACTGCGTTTATTAATTAAAGCACTGGGAGAAGTTAGAGAGTATGATGTATTTATAAATAAACTCCAGAAGCTGAAATCAACTTTAGAGGAGAAAGATACCCGAGCATTTGACTTGCTTATAATACGTAAAAAAGCGGAACGTGAGGAAAAAAGAAAAAAATTAATTGAATATTTTAAAATGCTTAATAAAACAGGATATAAAGAACATTTCCTGAATTTTGTTAATGAAAATCTATAACCTAAGACTTCCGTTTGAAATACTGAAATTTTTTCAGATATGCTATTGCTGTATGTATATATCTGCCGATTCGTATATAAACAATAAATTTCCCGGGAAATTATGAAACGGAACTATTCAATAAAGGAAAAACAAACTCTGAGAGAAAATCTTAGTATAATAATTCCGGAGATGTTTGATGAGTTTATTTTGTATTCTCATACCGTAACAAACTTTCCCTTAAGAAAAAACATACTGCATGAAATGCGTAAAGCAGGTAAACCTTTGCGTTATGCAATGGAGTTAGGGGAGTATTGTTTTGGGGCTGATTTTGCTTTATGCCATGGTGAAATAAAATCATCGCTGGAACTAATGGGTGATATACATGATGTTGATGTTATGATTCCTGAAATTATAAGGCATATACATGAAATAAGGCAGTTAAATAATACCATACAAGATCGGGATCTTAAGTTTTCAACTAAACAACTAAGATCAACTCTCCGGTTGCTCAGAAACAGCAGAGAGAAACTTTATGGTGAGCTAACAGAAAAATTGAACTTATGGGAAGAAAGTAATTTCAGGACGCGGATTGTCATTTCAATGGAAGGTGAAATGAATATTATTTAATATTATTTAACATTGATTAATTTAACTTAAAATATAAACTCTTTTTGTAATTTCAACTAATTTACAGAAAGTAAAAACCCGCTATTTTAATTAACGGGTTTAATTTTATGCGGCTAAATATCTTTAAATTTTTATATTTTGTTTTTTGGTCTATTCGTTATCATCATCTCCTGTATCCGAAGGTTTTTTTTCTTTTTCTGATTCGCGTTTTTGTTTTTTTGTTTCCTCGGACTGCTCGTGTTTATTGTGCTCAGCTTCCTTTTTAACCTCGTCCATATCTTTTTTTATTTTTTCATTAACTTTTTTAAGTTCTTCTTTAATTTCCTCCATTTCCTTTTTAAACTCTTCGTTATCTATCTTTAGTTCTTCCTGCATTTCTTTCATATCTTCTTCAAATTCTTCACGTTCTTCAGGTGTCCACTCATGGTCTTGGTTGTTATAAAAAAACTGGAGCGAATCTGTTCCCGGGGGAAGTTCATATTTAAAATTCGGGTTGTTCTTAAAATTCTCGTCCCAGTTTTTTTGCCATTCGTTCTGCCAATCCTTCTGCCACTTTTCGTTGTCAAACTTTTTTACATTTTCTTCTATCTTTGCCATATTTTCCTGTATCTGAACATTTACCTGCTCCATTATTTTATCAACCCAGTCATAAATATCTTCAACTCTGTTTAATTTCGGAATACTGTCTTCCGGGATATTTCTTGGAGGGGGACAGTATGAATATACTTTTTGATAAACTTGCCGGCGGTACTTTTCCTCAACTCTTGGTAGAATATTCACAAGCGTTACTGCATCGGTTTGTTTTGAATTTGCTAATATAGTTTTAATGCACTGTCCTCCACAGATACCAAAATCAAACTCCATAAGCGCCTTCTTCAGCTTAGGTGATGAATCTTCTCTGAATGGTGTACCCGGACCAATATTCTGTTTGGTAACGCAAAACTTACCCTCCGGTACCAGTGATTCCCTCCCGCTTGCAGATTGCAGTGAAACCTTACCCTGCTTCACATACAGAAGTCCGTCACCCGATTTATCAATTGAAAATTTATACGAACAGCCCAAATCAACTGCTGTAACCGTTCCGGCATCTACAAAAAAAGTTCTTGGTTTTGCATTTATGTTTGCGTCAATAACTCCGTAATCAAGCTGAATTCTGTGTTCATCAGTAACGCTTTTTGTCAGTTTAACGCGGCTGTTGGGCTCTATTATTACGCTGCCAAGTCCTGCAACATAAAGTTCTGCCTTTGATGAGTCATTAGTAGTGATTATACCTCCTATTCCGAGTGAATCAACCGCTTTCATTACAAGATTATTTATCATAGGATTCCCCATTATAGATGTTACCATCCATTTGGGTCCACCGGATACCTCAATTATATTGCTGTTCGGATCAATTGTGTTTTTTAATTTCATGAACTTGTTAACACCGTAAAAAATAAAGGCAAGAATTAAAATTGCCGCAAGACCGCTGAAGAAAAAGCGAAAGTTTTGCCATGAGCTTTGCTTAATTTGTAAATTGCCCTTAATATTATTTTCGTTTATAATATCAGATATATATTCTTCTTCTAAATCATTAATATTATACGCATGTGTATTTGTTGAATGAAGATTTTGATTTATTTTTGATTCTATGTTTAACCACATTTGCTGCTGTTTGTTCTTTGTTAACAGTCGTCCGGCTTTCTCATCGTCAAATGACATGAGTGCAGCTTTTTCAAGCAGCACCAGGGTATCTTCTAAATAATTTTTGCATTCTTCGCAATCCTTAAGATGCTTTTCCATCATTTCCTTTGATGATGTTGAAATCATTCCTTCAAGGTAATCATCAATCAGCATTCTGATTTCGCTGCAGTTTGTATTATGCTTCATAGTATTTTTTGCAATTTAATATCAAGCTATTTTTGTTATTTGGGTTTTAATTTTCTATTGTATAAATTGATCTTTTTGATTTGAAATTCAATTTAAACTTGAGCCATATCGTTTTAAATTTAGGATTAACAACTTACTTAGAAAGCTCCTCTCTTAACATTCTTCTGGCTCTGTGCAAATGAGCCTTGGAAGTACCTGTTTCAATTTTCATCATCTTAGATATTTCGTGATGCTTGTAACCTTCTATATCATGCAAAATAAACGCAATTCTTGCCTGCCGGGGAAGTTTTTCTAAAGCTTTTTCAATATCAAGCCGGTGATCATAACCCTGTTTAATTTTGCCTTGAGGATTATCTTTAATTATTACTTCTGCAAGCTCATTCACGCGTTCATTGAATCGTTTTTCAGTTCGTTTCATCGTTAAAAACTGGTTAATAGCAATTGAGTGTAACCAGCTTGAAAACTTGCTTTGAAACTGAAAAGATGAAAGTTTCTCCCAGGCTTTTATGAACACTTCCTGTGTCAGTTCTTCTGCTGTATCAATATCCTGTGAAGCTCTAAGACATACTGCATACACACGCTTCACGTTTGCGTTGTACAATTCCCTGAATGCATGCGAGTTACCAGAAACTGCCTGACGAATCAGTTCATACTCTTCTCTATCCGGACTTGTAGAAACCAGCTCCAGAGCTCCCCCCTCATGCAGCTAAAATTGAATTAGCCATAATTAAACCGAATAATTTCTCCTAATTTACTATATTATGATGCTGAATGAAACGAAAAGGTTTAGTAATAACAGAATTTTTAATCTAATTTTAAATATCTTATTTATATGTGTTTATGCACATTAAGTGTATATGATTGAACTCTGAACCCCCTCACTCTCATCCCCGCTTAAAACGATGTAGGGATAAGTTTAATTAATTATCTAATTTATACTTCTGAAACCAAACCAGTTGCTATAACGTTAAAGACTGAAATACAAATAAACATATCATTATTATGCGAACATTTATTCAAAACCTTAAAGCTAATAACCGATTCGGTATTTCCATTGTACTTGCGCTATCGTGTATGCTAAGTACTGCACTTCAATTATTCAGGATGTATTATTCGGGTTATGATACTTTTATATTTTTTAACTTTAATTTATTTCTTGCCGCACTGCCATATTGTATAAGCACACTTTTTCTTCTTTATTATAAACGGATCCGTTCTGTTTTTCTGATTATTATAATTCTTTCAATATGGCTGCTTTTGTTTCCTAATTCGCCGTATATTGTAACAGATTTTTTTCATCTTGAACAAAGACCGGGGATCCCGTACTGGTATGACTTGGGGATGATTTTTTCATTTGCATGGAACGGACTGCTGATGGGGTTTATTTCGCTATATGATATTCAGACTGCCTTGCAGCGACGGTTTGGATTATTTAAAGGTTGGGCATTTTCAATTATTTCTCTTGTACTGGGAAGTTTTGGAATATATTTAGGCAGATATGAACGGTTAAACAGCTGGGATGTAATTACAAATCCTGTTGGATTACTTTTTGATATAACCGATAGGTTCATTCATCCGATAAGCCACCCACGTACAACACTGATGACAATTTTGTTTTCGGTAGTGCTGATACTTGGTTATGCGGCTATTGCGGTACTCATAAAACCCAAGCAAACAGAAAAGTAAATTAATTTATGAAAATAGTTCTATATATTTAGCAATATAAACTATATAGTTTGTTTATAGAAATAACAGGATTTATTTATTGTTAATTTCTTTTACATTTATCCCTTCGGTTCAAATTATTATCTTAACAGTTACAAAATACAAAAATAAAGATTCTTTTCTTGATCTTAGAAAATATTAACATTAAAGGAGGAATCGTTAATTCGTTTGCGTAAGACCTGAAATGAAATTTTTTTAGTAAACAACACAAAATGCCGGATAACAAAATTATATTTTCAATGGTAGGGGTAAGTAAAACTTTCCCCCCGCAAAAACAGGTATTAAAAAACATCTACCTTTCATTTTTTTATGGGGCAAAAATAGGTATCATAGGTCTGAACGGCTCAGGTAAATCAACCCTGCTTAAAATTATTGCTGGTGCAGAAGAAAACTTTGATGGTGAAGTTCACTTCACAAAAGAATACAGTATCGGGCTGCTTGAGCAGGAACCCTACCTTGATGAAACAAAGACAGTAAAGGAAATTATACAGGAGGGTGCACAGGAAATTGTTGATATATTAAAAGAATACGAAGAAGTGAACAATAAATTCAGCGAACCAATGGATGATGATGAAATGACAAAGCTAATTGAAAGGCAGGGTGAGCTTACTGAGCTTATAGATCATCACAACGGGTGGGAGCTTGATGCAAAACTTGAGCGAGCAATGGATGCATTGCGCACCCCCGAAGGTGATGCATTAATTAAAAATTTAAGCGGAGGCGAAAAACGCCGAGTTGCCCTATGTCGTTTGCTGTTAAAGGAGCCCGATATACTTCTGCTTGATGAACCGACAAACCATCTTGATGCTGAATCAATTGACTGGTTAGAGCAGCACTTAAAGCAGTATAAAGGTACTGTAATTGCAATAACTCACGATAGATATTTTCTTGATAACGTTGCGGGATGGATACTTGAGCTTGATAGAGGCGAGGGAATACCGTGGGAAGGCAATTACTCAAGCTGGCTTGAACAAAAAACAAAAAGACTCGAACAGGAAGAAACACAGGAATCAAAACGCCGTAAAACACTGGAGCGTGAGCTTGAATGGGTTAAGATGTCTCCCCGGGCAAGACATGCAAAATCAAAAGCACGCCTGCAGAATTATGATGCAATGATGAATGAAGATACAAAGCAAAAAGAAGAAAAACTTGAGATATTCATTCCTAACGGTCCGCGTTTAGGAAATAAGGTAATTGATGCAGTTAATATCAAAAAAGCATTCGGCGAAAAACTTTTGTTTGATAATCTGAATTTTCAGCTGCCCCCTGCAGGGATAGTTGGAATTATAGGTCCAAACGGTGCCGGTAAAACTACGCTGTTTAGAATGATACTTGGCACAGAAAAGCCCGATGCTGGAAATTTTGAAATTGGCGAAACTGTACAGGTTGGATATATTGATCAGGCACATGCTGAAATTGACCCTGAAAAAACCGTTTGGGAAGCAATTTCCGAAGGTGCGGAGTTTATTGAACTTGGAGGCAAACAGTTCAACAGCAGGGCTTATGTTTCACGTTTCAATTTCAGCGGAACAGATCAAAGTAAAAAAGTGAAAGTACTATCAGGCGGAGAAAGAAACCGTCTTCACTTAGCTTTAACGTTAAAATCACAGGCAAATGTTTTACTGCTTGATGAACCCACAAATGATATTGATGTGAATACTTTAAGAGCACTTGAAGAAGCATTGGAAGATTTTGCCGGTTGTGCGGTTATAATTTCGCATGACAGGTGGTTTTTAGATAGAGTTGCAACACATATTCTGGCATTTGAAGGTAATTCAGAAGTGTATTATTTTGAAGGGGGGTACACGGATTACGAGGAGAACAAGAAAAAACGACTTGGAGATATTGAGCCGAAAAGAGTGAGATACAAAAAGCTTGTAGAGTGAGAGCCCGCAAATTCTCTCCATGGTAAATGGATTTTTCCCACAGAAGAGACCCCTTTGGGATACTCTGATGAGACTGATGGTTTTTAAATAACAAAATTTATTACTTTCTTTTCGCAACTTCGCTGTGCAGTTCATCAAGCCGTTCGTTTATCCACTGGCTCATTATCCAACCGCGTTCGTTATGATCTGCAATAATATCTTTAATATCACTTGCTGAATATTTTTCAGGCATTGCCTTTATTTTAAAAACTTTTTCAACAAAATAAATAGCATTAAGATATTTTTGTTTTAAAATATCAGTTAGATCTGAGTTGGATTTTACATAAGCTCTAAATGCATTAACGGCATCCAATCCTGATTCAAATTCATTCATATTATAATACAGAATAAAATAAAGTCTTCTTATGCGGATATTTATTTCTGTATCACTATGTCGTGCTTTAGCAATAAAGCCAAGTGCTTCTTTGTACTTTCCTTCTGCTTCCAGAATATATGCTTTGCAAATATTATAATTTATCTCACGGTTAATCTTTCCAACTGAATCATCATATTTATCAAGAAATTCATTAGCGCCTTTGGTATCTTTTTCAAAAAGGAACATCATTATTGTTTCAGAAAAATAATGGAAATTAAAAGGTCCAAGCCCTGCGGTATTGAATTTAACTTTTTCCATCATCAGTATTCTCATATCAAGTGATTCGCGCATGAACCCCTGAATTTTATATCTGTGTGCTGTTGAACAGTACGAAAGCACCTTGGTTAATATAGAAAATCTTTCATAATTTTCATAACTATCAATTGTTTCGGCTAACAGCTTTTTAAGTTCAAAATATGGTGCTGTATCTTCGGGCTTTATAAGAAGCTTTATCAGGTAATTATTAAGTCTGATATAGCTGTATTCCCTTTCATTTATCCCCTTCAGCTCCTCTGTCATCTTTTCAAAATCTATGAACTTACCGGCGAGCTCAATAAAATCTTTTTCATACCGGCTGTTAACATTATCTATGTTAATATGGATCTTCCAGAGGTTGCGTGAAAACCTTCTGTAAAAATCACATAACGTATAAATCATTTCGTCATAAATTGCATCTTCAAGTCCGCGGTAATCGTTGCGGGAAGAAAAGAAAAAATACTTTGATTCTTCAACCATTGCCCTGTCTGAATAATAATAATTATCAATTAGCTGGTTTTCAAGCTCCGAAGTAGTTTTTCCAATAAGCTTTCCATAATGTTTATCAAGGCGTCTGGTATCATACTGGTCAGCAAGTCTTATTGCTGAATATGTTTTATTTATAGCCATTGACTTGTAGGAATTAATAGTAAGAAAATCATCAGCAAGGGCTGCAAGACCGCTGACAAGGTTTTTCATAATACCGTAGTTATACTGCTTGCCGGGAAATAGTTTTTTATATGCATCTTCTTCGGTCAGCTTGCCCTGGTTAATTTTCTTAATATCTTTTTTGATAAGCTCAAATAACTTTGACAGATTTTTATTTGTATTAAAGTAAGGTGATTCTGCAAATAAAGACATTTCCTTCAGCTCATCATTTGAGAATGTATTAAGAAGTTCAACTGCTTTAGTTTTAAGCATATTGAGTATATTTATTAATAAAATTCATAAAAATTTTATGAAAAGAAATTGTTAAAAATACTCATTTTGTGCTTAAAATGCAGGTTTTTAAGTAATCCCCGAAAAAAATATTTATGAAATATTTAATAATTTCTTTTTGTTATGGGCGTCATGAAAAAGTTAACTTTGTATCAATAAAATTCCGGTGGGGTCCAAAGGTTCAGTTCCCGAGCCAAAGTTAAACCAACAGAAGAATTTTTCCGAAGCAATCAGAATTGTTCTCCAAATCCCACCGGAGATACGCTGAAAAAAGACCTGCCGGCAATATTAGGCAGGCAGGTCAAAAAGCGTATAACTTAAAAATATTTTAGAGCAGCAATTTTTGAAAATTAATTTAAAATAATATGAAAAATTTAAAAACTTCATTCATCTTTTCTCCAAGAGATACCGCTATAGATTTGCATAAAACCCAAACATCCTTTAGGTATTTATTTGTAATTGCAATATTTATTTTTTCAATATTCAACTTACAATCCCAGATGTTCTGGAATCAGGCTGGGAATTTTAACGGCAGTTCATATATTGCCGCTCCCAATACACTTTCGCTGAATATTGTTGGCAGCGTAACAGTTGAGGCATGGGTATATCCAATGACAAATACGGGAATCAGGTATGTTGTATTCAAAGGTAACGTATCAAATGGGTATTATTTAAGGATTAACTCTAACGGAACAGTTGGTTTTGGCACAAACGGCATCAACAGAATTAACAGTACCCAAACAGTTCCGCAAAACAAATGGACTCATATTGCGGGTTCATATAATGTTAATAACGATGAGTTCAAAATATTTGTAAATGGGCTTATTGATGGCACACTAATAAGTAATAATCCCCCGGCAAATAACACTGATTCATTATTTATTGGCAAATATTCATCAAGTTTTTTTACTGGATACATTGATGAAGTTAGAATATGGACAAAAGCAGCTGAACCAAACGATATCAGAAGAAATTTAAGGACATCGCTTTCAATTTCAAGCGGTAAATATACATCTCTTTTATTTTCAATGCCGTTCCAGCGAGTTAACTCTCAGGGGAATGTATTTACCATTCAGGATCTTTCATTTAACCCAATTTCTGTAAATCCAACTGTTAACCGGGGTGTAACAGCAATTGATCTTTCAAACCGTCCTTCAACTTACTTAAGCGGAAATGAATCTCTGCAGTTTGAAGGAAATTTTTCCTCTTATGCTGCATTACCAAATAATTCATTAAACAGCTTAACGGGCGCAATGACAATAGAAGCGTGGATAAATGTTGAGGGATCCTCAGCAGTAAATCAATACATAGTTCATAAAAATGCACCCGGAGGGAACGGTTACAGACTTATGCTAAACAGCTCACAGAAATTAAGTTTTTCTCTAAACAATGCAGCATTTAATGAAGGGTCATCAATAATTGAATATAATAAATGGTATCATATTGCCTGGGTTGTTAGTCCCGCGGGAGCAACATCTTTGTATATCAATGGCAATCTGGATGCATATTACGGTTCAGCCGGAACTCCGCTAGCAAACAGTGATTCATTGTTTTTTGGCAGAGGATTTAACGGAATGATTGATGAAATTCGTTTTTTCAGATTTGAAAGAACAGCTGCTGATATCAAAAAAACCATGTTTGAATCAATAGATGAATCAAACGCTCCATCGGGTGATTGCTTTGTTTTTAACTTTGATGGCTCAGCATGGGCAAATAAGAACCTGCAGTTTTATTTTTTAAGAGGTAATACATATTTTTCAAGTCCTGCAACTTTAAATGCTGCATCAAGCCCGCTAATCAGAGCTGATAATATTAATTTTCGTGAGGGCTTTTATAAAAAGATTTCAAACAGAAGAATTCCCGAAACCGGCAATACCGGACTTATGGTTGATGATTCAATAATGATACCTGATAATGTAAATATAAATGATGTGAACTTATATTTAAGTTTAATTCACGGTGCGGTAGAACAACTGCAAATTACATTAATTTCGCCTACCGGGCAAAACATTCAGCTCGTAAACGGATATATTCCCTTGGGCGCCGGTGTTGATTTTACTACTATAATTGATGATCAGGCAGATAGCACACTGAGCAGCAATACATATATACATATACTTTCAAGAATGAAATCTCTGGTTAATTTAAACAGTGTCTTTTCGGGCAGTAATGCCGCGGGTGTATGGAAGCTCAAGATACAGGATATATCCGGGCTTGAAACAGGTAAGCTAATAGCATGGGGTTTGCAGCTTAACAACACACCGGTTATCGGAATTCAGACTATATCAAATGAAATTCCCGGAAAATTTGAGCTTGGGCAGAACTATCCTAACCCGTTTAATCCAAAAACAAATTTCAAAATTCAGCTGTCAAATTCAGGCAATGTGAAAATTACAGTATATGATATAACAGGAAAAGAAGTCAAGGTACTTGTAAATGAATTTTTAACTGCGGGAGTTTATGATATGGATTTTGATGCTTCGCAGCTTTCAAGCGGTGCATATTTTTACAAACTTGAAGTTCGTGAAAGCGGATCTGATGCCGTTAGATTTACCGACGTGAAAAAAATGATGCTTATTAAGTAACAATATTTAAAAAGTATATATTTATAAAGGAGGCATTATAAAATGAAATTTAATCCCGGAATGAAAGATGAAAATGGAAATGATATTTCAGAAAATAAAAGCATGGGCAATAAGCCGTTTGAACAAAAAAGCCCTGACTACAGTTCAGCCGGAAACTTTGAAAACAATGATATGCTAAGTAACTATGAAAAAGGTGTTGATAGAGTAATAAATTCAGTTAATACTGTTTACAGCGCAGGAAGAAAAATAGGTTATGTAATAATGGGAATACTTTTCTTTTTTGTTGGTATTGCTTTAATAGCGTGGGGTTATATGAATGTAAAGCACAAAATAGATGGCTCTTTATATGTAAAATCAGAAGGCACTGTTATAAGTATGCGTGAAGTTCCTTCAACAGAAGATGCAGGTGAAACTTGGGCGCCGATTATTAAATTTAAGGATAGTAACGGCAGAGAGCATACCTACGAGTCTAATGTATCAAGTGATCCACCGGCATATCATATAGGCGAAAAAGTTGAACTGCTTTACCCTCAAGGCAAACCTGAGGATGTATTCATAAATTCATTTACTGAAAAATGGCTGACACCTATATTGCTTGGCGTTGCAGGACTTGTTATGTTCATTTTAAGTATATGGATGATATTTACCGGATTCAGGAATGAAAAAAAAACAAACATGAATTAAGATAACACAACACAGAAAAATACCTAGAGAACAGGTTATATAATAATTGATTAGATATAAAATTCAGCTCAAGTATTTAGTGGTTGGTTGTATGTGTTAGTGGTTAATTTAAAATGAAAAAAATCAAATTAAGAAATTAATATGGGTATATTAAATAGTTTATTCGGCGGATTTCTCAAAATTGTTAACGGCGGCAAAGATGCACTGGCTCCGGTTGAAGGGATAGGGTTTGAAGACTGGGCAAAGGCAAATGCAGCATTGGCATCGGGTAAGAAAATTGAAGAGATAATAAGTTCAATGGGGATTGACCGTACCCGTTGGGATAAAGTAAATGAAGAGTGGCTTGCCAGAATGAAAAACGACAGGACATATACACTTTCAATGAAATACGCTTCTATATTCAATAAAAACGCATCGGGAAATCTGCCACCCAAGAAGGACTTTAACGATAATACTTATCCAATCGAAAAATATGTTGAGGTAATGGTAGCAATGGATTACCTTGGCAAACAGGGCAGAGACGCACAGGAAGTACTTAAGGATTTCGGGCTTACTACAGCGGATTACTCTAACTTAAGCAGCTATTACACAAAGAAAATTTTTTTAAGCCCGTTAGGGATTGGAATGAAATTCCAGAACCTTATGATGGAGTACCGCTCAAAGTATGAGAAAATAATCCAGAATGACGGAACTCATGATGATATACAGTATTAAAAAATTATCCTTATATATCATTTTTCATTTCAAAACATTCCAAAATATTTTTCCGCAAATAAACACAAATGAAGGCTTTTATTATTAATCAGTATTAATTATTTTAACAATAATTAAGTTAAAATATTAATATTTTAAAAACTATAAAAATGGAGATATTGTAATGGGAGCACAATTAGAGCCTTTTGAAGGCATAACACTTGAAGACTGGGCAACAGCAAATGCAAAAATGGTATCGGGCACAACCAAGGAAGAAGTATGCAGTCTATTAGGAATAGACGAACCAAAATGGGACCGCGTTAACGAAGAATGGCTTGCAAGAATGAAAAACGATACAACATTCACAATTTCTACAAAATATGCTGCTGCATTCAATCAGTCGGCAAGCGGTAACCTTGGCAAAGGGGGGGCATCCGCTGCGCAGGAAATTAGCTTTGAAAAATACGTTGAGGCAATGGTAGCTCAAGATGTGCTTGGCAAACAGGGAAGAGATGCTCAGGATGTTCTTAAAGATTTTGGTATGACGGTTGCCGACTACAGTAATGTATCAAGCCACTGGAGCGGCAAAATGATGAGTGATTTTTCTCTGGCAATGAAAATGCAGACGCTGATGAACGAATATAAGGCAAAGTATGAAGCAATGAAGCCGGACTCACACAGCGATCTGGAGTTTTAATGATACAATTGCAGATTACAGGTCAACTGTTTAATGGTAAAAATATTTATAATATTATATGACTGAGTTCAATAAAGAAATAGATGCCGCATTTCAGTCAGCATGGCATGCAGATAAAGGCGGTGATGCTAAATGGGGTGCTATAATGCAGCAATATGGCGCAGAGCCATTAAGCGATGGCTTAAAAAAAGAATTACTGAATTCAGAAATGAAGATAACCCGCGGAGCTTTTCCAATAGAGCTGAGGCGTGTAATGGAAAAGATAATGGCAAAATATCCAAATGATGCACAGGGTTTCCGGATGGATGAAAAAGTGCTGGAGTACTACCAGAAAATAAAGCCATTTAGCGGACTTGGTGATATATTTGCAAATGCTGTTACCGGAACACAAAAATATTCTGAGGGTCTGCAAAAGGAAAAGACCAAAACCATAAAGTGTAAAAACTGCGGCGCTCCGCGTCTTGAAGAAATGCAGTATGATAAATGCATGTTTTGCGGAGGCGAGCTTGCCGAAAGCTTTTAGGCAATCTTAAAACAATAAGAAATCTATAAGCAGATTTTAAACAAGAATATTTTTTCTTTGATATCGTTTTTGATTAAGCGATGAAGTAAGTTTTTATTTGTTAAATTTAAAAAATATGAAACGAGTTTCTTATATATAAGAACTTTTGTTTCAGCATAAAAATCAGGCAGGATAAAATTATGTCAGATTCAAATCCGGCGGTACAGGCGCTTGTAACAAAATGGAACGAGTTTCTTAAAAAGGTTGAAGGGCGTTTTTATGAAGTTTTAAAACAGACCGAAGCTCCTCTTGACGGAGTTATTGCAAATCTGCAGTATGATAACATTATTATCCATAATATTTCAAATGGTTTAAAAAATCAGACTGTTACACAGCTCTCTGAAAAACTTGATCAGGCGGGAAGCAAGTTTGAAAAGGAAATGCGGGCAGCAGGGGCATCATCAGGGCTGATAAGTTCTGAGCGGGGCAAAACACATATACTTAAAAATTTTATTGATATTGAATACCTGAAGTTTGAAAATAAATTAGCAGCGCGGGCTGCAAGAAAAATTCTTGAAAATGTGAATGCACATATTGATGAAACAAAAATGCACCGCTGTACACAATGTGCTGCTGATCTTAAGATAAATGTGTTTTCGTTTATGGCTGTAAATATTAAATGTGAAAGCTGTGGTTCGGTTAATACCTACCAGCCAGATGACAGAGTACGTGCTTTAGAGTGGTATGTAATTACTCCGCTTGCTGAAGAATATGCATTTGATGAAAAACTGAAAGCACGCACCGATAAAAGTGCAATGAAAGAGTATTACAAAAAATATTACGGTTACTTGATTAAAAATGTACCTGAAAAGGCGCAGTATTATGAGCGTGACCTGCATGAAAGACTTACAAATCCAATGTTCAGCTTGTAAGATATTATAAATGCTCTGGTATCTTTTTTCTAATTATTCTTAACAGAATATAAGTTATATTTGTCCCGCAGGATAAACTTCTTGCGGGATTTTTTTATTTCCATATTATACGTTAAAATTTGCCGAAGGTAAATGATAGTTTGTTAATTATAAATTAATATAAATTTATCATGAAAAAAATAATTATTGTATTTTTACTTTTAATTTCAGCAAAATATATTTATGCTGATCAACTGGCATGGATAACAAAAGAACAGGCTGAAAAGACTGTGCAATATTTTAAGGATAATAAAATTAAATATGCTGTTTTATGGTGCGCTTGCTGTGATAATGATACAAAAATGAAAATAAAAGTTACACGGATTAGCTATAAGCAGGCAGAGGGTCAGCCTTATTATGAAGTTTGGTTAGAGGGTAAAGATAAAGAAGGTAAGCGATTAAATCAAGCGGTTGATCTTGCGTATGTTCATGTAAAAATTGAAGGTGTGTATAACTGTTTGGGTAAACTGTTAGAATTTGAGTGTGACCCATGTACTGAACCGTTTAAATTGTAAAGTTACTGTTATATATTTTATGTTTTTATACTAGTTTATTTGTGGATGATAAAAAATATATCTTTAAAAATTAAATTCCGGGTAAAGTTAACAAATAATGAGTTATAAAGGAAGAATATTAATAGGTGTTGTTATTGCGCTGATAGCGGTTGTTTCATATTTCATGAAAACGGATGAAAATCCGGTTACAGGCGAAAAGCAAAAGGTCAGCTTGACTGTTGATGAAGAGATTCGTTTAGGTATTCAAAGCGCCCCGGAAATGATAGCAGAGTTTGGCGGTGAATACAGAGACCGGAAACTGCAGGATATGGTAGATAGGGTCGGAAACAAACTTGTTCAATCAACCGAAGCGGGAAGCTCGCCATATAAATTTGATTTCCACCTTTTAGCTGATGAAAAAACTGTCAATGCTTTTGCTTTACCGGGCGGACAGATATTTATTACTTATGCATTATTGAAAAGATTAAAAAGTGAAGATCAGCTTGCGGGCGTTCTTGGTCATGAAATAGGTCATGTTATAAACAGACACAGTGCTGAGCATATTGCGCAGCAGGAACTAACCGAAGGTCTGGTTCGTGCCACTGATATAGCAACGGGTGATCCCGGTATGCTGCAAAGATTCATTGGCAATATGGTAAATATGAAATACAGCCGTGGTGACGAACTTGAATCAGATGAATATGGGGTTAAATATATGTACCAATCGGACTACAACCCGGAAGCTATGATAGAAGTAATGCAGATATTGAAGGAAGCATCGGGGGGTTCTGGGCAACCGGAATTTATGAGTACGCACCCCAGTCCGGATAACCGAATTGAACGGCTTAAAGATATAATTGCCAAATATAAAAAAAGTCCTGTAAAATAAAAACAATAATTTCCTCAAGAATTATTTTAATGTTAAATAAATTAAATTCCCGATGAAAACCATATTATTTGTAATTATATTTTTATCGCTTTATGTTTACGGATGCGGTTCTGCTAATAAGGAATCAATTTCATCAAAAACTTCCATCTCTGGAATTGAGTGGAAGCTGAAATTGCTGAACAACAAGAATGTAATACTAAACAGCGGAAAGAAAATTACGCTCCTTTTTAATGCAGATGAAAAAAAATTCAACGGTAAGGCAGTGTGCAATACTTATTTTGGAAGTTATACTAAGGCAAGTTCTTCGTTGAGCTTCAAAGAAATTGGGTCAACAAAAATGATGTGCGATGATAATAATTTAGAAAACGATTACTTTAACATGCTAGAGGGCGTTGATTCTTATACCATAAGTTACGGCACGCTTAGTTTATACAGCAAAGGAACAGTAATTGCTGTTTATAATAAATGAATATTTAATGAAGCAAGCTGCTGTTTAATGCTATGCTATCTTCCCGCAGCTTGGGCAAAGATCGCAAACCACACATTCATTCTGCAGCGGCTTTTTTGCTTTGCATATATTTCTGCCGTGCTCACCTATAGTGTGTGAAAACATGACCTGCAATTCAGCCGGTATTATTTCTTTTAAATCAGCTTCAATTTTTTCGGGGGTGCTGTTATCTGTCAGTCCAAGTCTTATAGAAACCCGCATAAGGTGTGTATCTGTCATAATTGCAGGAATGCCAAAACAGTTGCCTAGTACAACGTTAGCGGTTTTTCTTCCAACCCCAGAAAGATTAACGAGTTCTTCCATAGTATCAGGCACATTGCCGTTATGCTCTGAAATTAAACTTTTACAGCACGCTAGAACGCTCTTAGCTTTATTACGGTAAAAGTTTATTGAGCGAAGTTTGGTTTCAAGCTCTTCTTGGCTGAGAGAAAGAAAATCAGAGGGTGTTTTAAATTTTTTATACAGCGGAACCATTACCGTGTTAACCCGGTCATCCGTACATTGTGCGGCAAGCATTGTTGAAATTAGAAGCTCAAACGGGTTTTTATATATAAGGCGACAGGAAGCATTGGGATACACCTCGGAAAGTTTGTTGAAGATTTTAAGCGCACGTGATTTTTTATTGTTAAATGATTCAGCCATTATAATAATACAAAATTTGTTATCCAAAAATTAAGTAAAAAGGTAATAAATTTTGAGAACTTCGTAAATGTTGATTTGTTAATATAAGCAAACTGAACAAAATATATTAATAAATACTTAAAGAGTTTATAAATAATCTTTGTTTAATTATATTAATACAGCTAAATTGAATTTAATAAATTAAATACTATGAAAGATTATTTAACCGGAGTTATTAAGCAATTTAATTATTATAAATCGCTTGGTGAAAAAACTTTTAATCAGCTGCCTGATGAAGCTCTGTTTTGGCAATATAACAAATACTCCAACAGTATTGCGGTTATGGTAAAACATCTTTCAGGAAATATGCTTTCAAGGTGGACTGATTTTCTTACAAGCGATGGAGAAAAACCATGGCGTAAACGTGATGAGGAGTTTGAGGATGACATTAAATCACGAGAAGAATTGCTTAAGCTGTGGAATATCGGATGGGAATGTTTGTTTGATGCGCTGAAATCATTAACAGAAGAGGACTTAAACAGAACAATCTATATCCGCAATCAAGAGCATAAAGTTTTTGAAGCAATAAACAGGCAGCTTGCACATTATTCGTATCACATTGGTCAAATTGTGTTTATTGGCAAAATGCTATCGGAAAAATGGGAGTCACTTTCAATTCCAATTGGCAAATCAAACAATTATAATGATGAAAAGTTTAATAAACCTAAAAATAATAAACATTACACAGATGAAAATTAAATAGATTTATTATAACTTTCATATATATTGATATATCAATTATTGATTTATCATATTATATTTACCCCAATGAAAACAAGTAATACATCAATTAACTATTATTTCATTAGTTTAGAATCTGCACAAAAATCATATAAAAAACATATATGTAAAATATTAATTGAACACAATCTAAATATTACATTAGATCAATTTCAGGTATTAGAAATTATTGTTAATAATAAAGATATAAAATATTCTAAAATTGCATCAATTTCCTCTAAAGATATTGCTTCTGTTAATCGTATTATTGATTTATTGAATTCTAAAGGATTTATATCCCGACAAACAGACCCTAACAACAGACGAAGAGTAATGCTTGCAATAAGCAATGAAGGTGAAGAAATCCATAAAGAAGCGGGTGAAATTATTACACAAGCCGGAAAAGAAATTCTAAATTCATTTAAAGAAAAAAAAATTGAAAAACAGATAAAGATATTTAAGAAAATTATTAAAAAACTTAAATAAACAAGTAATCAAAATGATATTTATACCCACTTGTATTGATATTACACTTTAATTGTTTATTATATTTATTATTTTTACCCTTATTAAATTTAATTTTAACATATCTAGGGTTAACTAATGCGAGAAGCTTGGGAAAAAGAACTTTATTTACGTGGAGAAAGAGAATCTGATTTTGATACAATTGCAGAAATTAACAGGCAAGCATTTGGCAGAGATGACGAGGGAAACCTTGTTGCTTCTATACGTAAGACTAAAAGCTATGAATTTGGTTTTTCTCTTGTTGCGGTAAAAGAAGATGTAATACTTGGTCATGTTTTGTTTTCAAGGGGTTATATTACTCACCGCAACCGGCGTTTTAAGTGTCTGGTACTTGGTCCGGTTGCTGTGCTGCCCGAACATCAGCGAAAAGGGATAGGCAGAGCGCTGATAGAAGAAGGATTAGAACGGGCAAAAGAAGTTGGTTTTGGTGCAGTTGTAGTGGTGGGTGACCCGGTTTATTACAGTAAGTTTGGATTTATTTCGGCTTCAACAAAAAAGCTGCGTACAACTATGAAGATAGCAGATGAAAATTTTATGATTAAGGAAATTTCGCGTAATGCGCTTAAAGGAATAATAGGAACTGTAATGTTTCCCAGGGAGTTTTTAGCGCTTGCTGAAGCTGAAAAAAAACGCGGCGATTTAAAAAATTCAGTCATGGTTTTATCTCCGAAAGAATCACTTCATAGGGATAATGTTGTTGAAAATGCGGGCAATGAGATTACGACTGACGAAAACAGCTCTGACGCTATTAAAACCGATTCTGATTCCGAACAACAACTAAATATATCCGATAAGCAGGCAGGGGGCAATATTTTAATGTAGGTTTATTTTTATGTGAATATCATTCTGCTTAGATATTTTATTATGTTTACAATACTATTCTTATCGTAAACCTTCTATAAAATACCTCAAATAAACTCTGCCTTTACCAGTATTCGATCTCCAAAATTAATTTTTGTAACATTTTTTACAAACGAGAGTTTACGTGTTTTTTGAAGCTCTCCGGCTATATCGCCTCCTTTTAAGGCAATTAGTTTTCCGGCTGGTTTAATTAATTCTTTTGACCAAGCACAAAGTTCCTGCAGAACTGCAACTGAGCGAGAAACCACAACATCAATACTCCGTTGCGGTAAAATTCCTTTTTTAATAATTTCTTCTGTACGGCTGCATATTGTTTTAATATTTGTTAAATCCATCTTTTGGGATATATTGCTAACAACATTTATTTTTTTTTGAATAGAGTCAACAAGAATAAAATTAACTTCGGGAAGATGAATAGCGAGTATAATACCCGGCACTCCCCCGCCAGTACCCAGATCCAGTATTTTCATCCCTTGTTTAAACTCTATAGCCCGTAAAAATATTTTTGAGTCTTCAATAAGGTCATAGATATTTTTCTTCTGGCGTGAAACAAGATTTATTTTTGTGTTCCACTCCATAAGCAGGTTGTTAAACATCTGCTCTTTTATCAGTATTTGCCAGTTTTTGCTTTGCTCAGGTTTCATTAATTAAAACAATCCATTATTCTTGCTTTATTTTTTATACTTCAGGGTGGCTGTTTATTTAAAAATTAATAGCGTCGCATATCTGATTTAATAAATAAATCATTTGTGTGATGAATTATAAGTTTTGTTGTTTACAAATATTAAATTAGCCTTTGATATATATTGATAATATTGATGAATCACTTGGTGACACACCTGCAATTCTTGATGCCTGTCCAATTGATCGCGGGCGGACTTTATTCAGCTTTTCTCTGCCTTCGGTAGATAACGATTTTATCTTGTTGAAATCAAAGTTCTCTGGTATCTCAACAGATTCCATTTTGTTGAAAGCTTCAACCTGCTCTGCCTGACGGGTAATGTATCCTTCATAACGGAGCTCAATTTCAACCTCGTCTGCAATTTCAGGTTTTTGCTTTAGTTTGGTAAATAATTCATTATTGTTAAACGCTGGTATATTTATAAAATCACGTAGTTTGGTTTCGTTTCGTTTAATAAGCTGTGAAAATCGATCAGGCTGCATTATTTCGGATGAACCAGTGGAAATAAGATATTCATTAACATCTTTTGGTGATGCAAAGTTTGATTTGAAAAATTTCATACTCTGTGTTATGAGTTCTTTTTTTTCTTGAACTTTTGTATATATTTCATCGGGTATCAATCTAAACTTATAGCCGTACTTCATCAGACGCCTATCTGCATTATCCTGTCTTAGTATAAGTCTATATTCGGCACATGATGTGAATATTCTGTATGGCTCCTCAGGGATTTTATTAATCAGATCATCTATCAAAACACCAATATATGCTTCGCTGCGTTTAAGTATAAATGGGTCTTCACCTTTTATTTTTAGCGCAGCGTTTATACCGGCAATCAAACCCTGTGCTGCAGCTTCTTCATATCCCGAGGTTCCGTTAATCTGACCGGCAACATATAATCCGGGAATAAGTTTAGTTTCAAGCGTTAGGTTGGTTTGCCACGTCGGAAGGAAATCATATTCAACAGCATATCCTGCACGCAGCATTTTAACGTTTTCAAGTCCCGGTATTGTTTTGATAGCTTGGTATTGAATATCTTCTGGGAGGCTTGATGAAAAACCATTCATATAAACTAAATTAGAATTAATTCCTTCCGGCTCAAGAAAAATCTGGTGGCGCGGCTTATCAGTAAAGCGAAAAATTTTATCTTCTATTGATGGACAGTATCTAGGTCCCGCTCCGGTAATCCTTCCTGAAAACATAGGTGAATCATCAAAACCTGTACGGAGAATATTATGTGTATCTTGATTAGTATAAGTTAAATAACAAGATACTTGGGGTAGTTTGGGAAAAGAGCCATTTGAAAATACCGAAAACGACAGAGGATATTTATCTCCGGGCTGTTCTTGACACACCGAAAAATTTATCGTATCTAATTGTAATCTAGGAGGAGTTCCTGTTTTAAGTCTCGCCGTCTTAAATCCTTGTTTTAATAAATAATTACTTAATCCTTTCGCAGATTTCTCTCCAAATCTGCCTCCCTCGTTCTGTGTTTTTCCAACATGCATTATTGCATTTAGAAAAGTGCCGCTAGTTATAATTACTGCCTTGCAAGAAATAATATATCCCGACGAAGATATAACTCCAGAAATACACCCCTTTTCATTCCTGATCAATTCATCAACGGTACCTTGAATGAGTGAAATATTTTCAGAGTTTTGAATGTATTCTTTTGCAATTTTAGAGTATAGTTCTCTATCGTTTTGGCTTCGAGGTGACCAAATTGCAGGACCTTTTGACTTGTTGAGCATTCTAAATTGGATTCCCGAATCATCTGCAATCCTTCCCATAACTCCGCCTAAAGCATCAATTTCTTTTACTAAATGACCTTTTGCTGTACCTCCTATTGCAGGATTACAGGACATCCTTCCGATGGCATCAAGGTCCATTGTGATTATCCCAACAGTGCATCCCATTCGGCTGGAACACCATGCCGCTTCAATACCGGCATGCCCGGCTCCAATTACAATTATATCGAAATATTTATCGTTTAATTTCAATTTAAAAACATACAATAATTAAAAAATTTTAGAAATAATGCCTAGTGTTTCACGTGAAACAAAACCCGTTAAACATGGCAAAGGTATCGTTTGGCATTATTTGCCTATGCAGAATTTAGAGAATATATTGTTTAAGATTTCAACATTTACTGTTTTGCCAATTATTTCAGCAATTGCATCCATTGCCTCTCTAATCTCAAATGAAATCAATTCGTTACCTCCTCCGTTAATCAGCTGGTTTTTTGCATTTACAAGAAATCCACAACTTTTTAACAAACAGTCCCTATGCCTTTGATTAGTTATAATTACGTCGCTTTGGTTATATTTTTGAATTAAATTCTTAGCCCTTAGGATGATTTCAACTTCCAAATTATTCATATTTTCGCCTGTTTTAGCTGAAACGCAGAATCCTGTATGTTTTTTATCTAGATGAAGATCGGATTTATTTAAAACGTGAATTGTTTTATCTTCGGTCTGCGAAATGAAGTTATCGTTATTGACCCCATGTCCCAATTCTTTTACTTCCAGTATTAAATCAGCTTCTTCAATCTTCATTTTTGATCGCAGAACGCCTTCTTTTTCAATTTCATCTGTTGTTTCGCGAATTCCGGCAGTATCCACCAGGTTGAACTGTATCCCTCCCATTACAAGTGGTTCTATTAGATAGTCCCTGGTTGTGCCCGGAATATTGCTAACAATTGCTCTATTTTCGTTTAAAAAGTAGTTAAAAATACTTGATTTCCCAACGTTTGGTTCGCCAATAATTGCTATATTTATGCCATTTTTGATGATTTTACCGCTTTCGTAACTCTGAGTAATCGATTTGAAGCTGTCAATAAGATTTTCAATTTTTTCGAGTAATTCTTCTCTTTCAACCAGATCAATACCCTCTTCTGAAAAATCCAACTCCAGCTCAAGTAAAGAGCAGCAATTAATAAGATCTTCGCGTAATTCTTTAATCCTTTTTGAAAATTTCCCTGTTAGCTGAGAAAGCGCTAACTCATTAGCTTGTTCTGTTTTTGCTTTGATAAGATCGCTGACTGCTTCTGCCTGAGCTAAATCTATTTTTCCGTTTAAGTATGCTCGTTTCGAAAACTCCCCTGGTTCTGCATGTCTAGCGCCGAGACTTATAAGAATTTCGCTGACTTTTCGATATATAAAACTCCCCCCATGTGTTGAAATTTCAGCAACATCTTCTCCTGTATATGAATTAGGAGATTTAAAGAAAGTCACAACTACTTCGTCAATAAAATTTCCGTTATAAAATAAGTAACCATGGTGAGCGGTATGGGAGTTAAAACTATCTGAATTCAGGGAGCTAAATTGTTTATAACTACTTGATAAACAGTTGTTTAAGATTGATGCTGTGTCGTTTCCGGATATCCGTATTACGGAAATTCCTGACTCACCTATTAAGGTTGACGGAGCAAATATGGTACTTTTACTAAAATTCATAGAGCGCAAAGATAGCTAATAATGACATGCAAAAAAATGAATAAGCCAAAGACAATCTAGAGAAATATAGGGTGAAGAAAATAGTTTTATTATTCATTTTTAATAACTCTCTTCCTTAACTAATTTTAGAAACTGAATTGTTAATAAACATTAACGTATAAAACATTTTATTATACCAAAATGGGTGTATTTAAAATAAAAACATTGACAAAACTGGATTTTTTAATTATTATGCGAAGCGAGCCTGAGGTTTTTAATGTTAATAAGTTGTGAATATACGTTCACATCCTGTTAAGCATTGTTTACATCAACTCCTCCGCTAATTTTCAGATTAGAAACGTTATTAACATTTTTATGTTAACAACCTATGAAATTCGTAATTAATTGTTTAATTATCAAAGATTTAAGTTTTTATTTTATTGTTAATTACTTTTTGATTTTTTTATTTTTTATATAATTAAAGCATTATATTTAACCCAAATATTAATCAACAAAAGTTTACTTATTTAAAATAAGAACTTATCAAATTAAAAAATAATTTTTAACAGCAGAAAATTAAATTGAACGGACAGGAAGAAAAGAAAAAAATTATTAACTCAGCTGAATACAGTCCAGAAAAAGAAATAACCGAAGGTTCGGCGCTGGAAAATAATGCACAGGAAGCTTTTAATACGTGGACTCGCTTTATGGATATTGTTAAGCTGAGTGTATCAGATCTAAAGCTTAATACTTGGTTTAAGCCTATTAAGCCCGTTTCAATAAACGGAAGCACACTAATAATATCTGTTCCAAGTCAAGATTATTATGAAATGATTATTTCTCGCTTTGGCGAAATAGTAAATCGCTCAATAAAATCAATTTTAGGTATTGAAGGAAAAATTATTTACGAGATAGATACCCATACAACTTTTTCTCATGAACCTGAGTTGTTCATGACTCCCCCGCCGGTTACCGAAAAGCAAAATGAACCGCTGCTGGTTAAACCACAGAGCCCGCTGGATCCAAACTTCTACCGGCCAGGCATTACTGCAATACAAGTCTCGCGCGAAAGCGATTCTGAATTCACTCAAAAATGCTTTTTAAATCCGGATTATACTTTTGAAAATTTTGTTAAAGGAAAAAACAACGAGTTTGCAACCGCGGCAGCAATATCAATATCAAATAAACCCGGGGCACAATATAATCCGTTAATGCTTTATGGCGGAGTAGGCCTTGGCAAAACTCACTTAATGCAGGCGATAGGAAACCATGTAAAAAGCATAAATCCAAAGATGCTGGTTATGTATATATCCGGTCCGGAATTTACTACCAACTTTGTTCAAAGTATCCGCATGAACAAAGCACATGAATTTGAAAGATTTTACAAATCGCTTGATCTGCTTATTGTAGATGATATTCAGTTTCTTGAAGGAAAAGAAAGCACTCAGGATTCCTTTTTTCAGATATTTAATTCTCTGTATCAGCTAAAAAAACAAATAGTACTTTCGTGTGATAAACCTCCTCACCAATTAGAAGGACTGGAAGAACGTTTAATAACCCGGTTTCAATGGGGGTTAACGGTTGATATTCAGGCACCTGATCTTGAAACCAGAATAGCTATATTAAACAAAAAATGTGAAAAAGAAGGTTTTGGTGTCCCTTATGAAGTACTGGAATTTATTGCTCTAAACATTAAAGATAATATCAGATCGCTTGAGGGATGTTTAAAAAGCCTGCTTTTTGATGCAGAACTATCAAAAAAGGTAATAAATATTGATATGGCAAAGAGAAGCGTTCTGAAATTTGGCGGAATAAAGAACAGAAAACAAAACATTGATATATCAATAATTATTGCTTCTGTAGCTAAATATTTTAATATTGATGAGTCACTTCTTCGTTTAAAATCAAAACAACACGAAATAGTTCATGCAAGGCACACAGCTATGTATTTAAGCAAGGAGCTTACATCTTCATCTTTGCAGACTATCGGCGCTCATTTTGGGGGAAGAAATCACGCTACCGTTATACATGCCTGTAAATGTATTGAAGAAATTATTAACAATGATCCGGGTTTTAAAGATAAACTTGAGCAAATCAAAGAGATGCTTTTAACATAGTTTTGTTAACAATCAAATAATTCTATCAAAGCTATCCACAATTTGTGGATAGCTTTTTTTTATATACCTAAAAAATTATTACCTGTTTAAAACACAACAATTTTTTAACAATTTTTTAAACACATTAAACACTGCATTTGTTTAATTACATTATATTTTTAAAGATAATGCATTAAATTTATAGTTATTAACAGTACTACTACTACATCTTTTTTATTTATATAATAAAGAATAAGTATAGTAATGCAGTTTGTTAAAATAAAAAGTATTTAAATTATTTAGTTTAAAATACAAATGTTAGAAAAACTAATAATAAAGAATTATCTGCTTTTAAAGAATATTGAGATTGACTTTTCAAACGGATTTAACATAATTACAGGTGAAACCGGCGCAGGTAAATCAATTTTAATTAATGCTCTTAATTTATTGTTGGGAGGAAGAGCTGATTACTCAATAATAAGTAAAAATAGTGATAAGATGGTAATAGAATGTATTATTACCATTTCAAAAGATAACGAAAAATATGTATATGAATTGTTTAAAAAGCATAAAATTGAGGTTTTTGGAAACAGCCTGATTATTAGACGTGAATTATATTCAAAAGCCTACAGCAGATGTTTTATTAATGATACACCAGTTGGAACAAATGAACTAAAAGAACTTGGCGAATTAATAATTGACATCCATTCTCAGAACGAACATCAGTCTTTATTAAAAAAGGAAATTCATATAGAACTTGTTGATTCATACTTAGCAATAAAAATAGGTCAGAAATTTATTGACAAGATTGAAAGCTATAAAGATGAATATGAACAGCTGAAAATAAAAGAAAAGGAGTTAAAAGAAATAGAAATCAGACAGCATGAAATAGAACAGAGAAGAAGTTATATAGAATTTCAATTAAAAGAGATAAATGAAACAAACCCAAGACCGGGTGAATTTGAGGAAATTGAAAAAAATTTAAAAACAGGAGAAAATGCTGAAGGCATAAAAGAATCACTAACCAATGCATACTTTAACTTATATGATGATAAAGGAAGTATTATTGAAAGAATAAAAATAGTTGAAAAAGAACTTAGTAAAACCGGTGAATTTGATAATAATATTATAAGTATTCTGAATGATATAATTGAAGCAGCCACAGTACTAAAGGAAGCGAGCAAACAAATAAATATACTGGCAGATAGTATAAATGCTGATTTTGTTAATATTGAAGAAATGCGGGAACGTTTGTATAAACTGCAATATTTAAAGAAAAAATACGGTGGTTCAATAGAAGAAGTCATAAAACTAAAAGAGAAATATGAGCAGGATATAAATATTGCAGATAATTTTGAGGAAGCATTTAATAAAATTAGGGTTGATATTAAAAATTTAAAAAACAGTTTACTAAAAAAAGCAGGAGAAATATCAAAGTTAAGGAAGGAAAGATCAAAGGAATTAGAAGGAGCTATAGTTAAGGTATTAAGAGAAGTAGGCCTTGAAAATACAGAATTTAAGATTGGATTTAAAACAACGCAATATACAAAATCTTTTAATAGAACAGAAAAAGATAAAGGAGAACATGAAAACAACATCCTGAATATTAACGGATTAGACGATATTGAATTTATGGTTAAGATAAATAAGGGTGATGAATATACTTCACTTCGCAAATCTGCCTCAGGCGGAGAAATTTCAAGAATTATGCTTGCAGTTAAATCTGTTCTGGCGGGTTCGGATAAAGTAGATATTTTAATATTTGATGAAATTGATACAGGCATAAGCGGAAGAATAGCGCAAAAAGCCGGCAGAGTAATGAAAAATCTTTCTAAACACAGGCAGGTTATTGCTATAACCCATTTAGCACAAATAGCAGCATTGGCAGACGAACACTTACTGGTTGAAAAAGAAACCAACGAAGCAGCAACAATTACAAAAATCCGTAAATTAAACAATAACGAAAAAATAATTGAAGTAGCCAAATTGCTAAGCGGAGAAAAGATTACCGATTCAAGTATTAAAAGCGCAAAGGAATTAATGGTATCAGAAAAATAATATTAACCATAACTAAAAGATTAAACACAAAACATCAAAACGAATTATATGGATATTATTTTATTTAATACATTAGGAAGAGAAAAACAGGTTTTTAAACCTATAATTACAGGCAAAGCGGGTCTTTATACCTGTGGGCCCACGGTTTATGACTATCAGCATATTGGAAATTTCCGAACATTCTTATTTGAAGATTTTCTTAAACGTATATTGATTTATAACGGATACGATGTTACACATATTATGAATATTACTGATGTAGGGCATTTGGTAAGCGATGGTGACGAAGGTGAAGATAAGATGGAAAAGGGATCTGCCCGTACAGGCAAAACTGTTTGGGAAATTGCAGAGTATTACACAAAGCATTTTTTAGAAGATGCAAAAGCACTGAATATTATTCCCCCAACAAAATACACTAAAGCTACCGACTATATAAATGAACAAATTGATATGATTAAATGCTTAGACGATAAGGGCTATACATATATAACCTCAGATGGAGTATATTTTGATACATCCAAACTTAATGATTATGGCAAACTTGCAAAACTTGATATAGAAGGACTTGAAGAAGGCTCAAGAATTCAATTCAGCACCGAAAAGAAAAATAAGACAGATTTTGCTTTGTGGAAATTTTCTCCAAGAAACGAAAAAAGACAGATGGAATGGGAATCTCCCTGGGGCAAAGGTTTTCCGGGTTGGCATATTGAGTGCTCTGCAATGTCAAGAAAGTTTCTGGGCGATACTTTTGATATTCATTGCGGAGGGATTGATCACATTCCAATTCACCACACTAATGAAATAGCACAATCTGAAGCCTGCACGGGCAAGATGTTTGTACACTATTGGATGCACGGGGCGTTTCTTGAAGAAGATTCAGGGAAGATGAGTAAATCAAAAGGAGAGTTTTTAAGAATTGAGACCATAATAAAGAAAGGCTATGCGCCGCTTGATTTCCGCTATCTGTGCCTTGGCACGCATTACCGAAAGAGATTGCTCTTTAGCTGGGAAATTCTTGATCAAGCTAAAGCAGCTTTTTCAAGGTTAAAACTGAATGTTCAGCAAATACGAAATGACGCAAAAAAGAATTTTGATCAGCGTGATGCATCTCTTCCTAAAGAGGAGAAAGAAAAATTTACCCAAGCTGTAAATGATGATCTTAATATGCCTCAGGCAATTGCTGTGCTTTGGGGAGTTATTAGGAACGAAAATCTTTCATCGGCAGAAAAGAAAAACCTTATTGACAGTTTTGACCGCGTGCTAGGACTTGATCTTGATAAAGATAATAAAACCGGTGACGAAATTATTCCTTCTGAAATATTAGAGATTGTTAATGAGCGTATTACCGCAAAGAAAGGTAAAGATTTTAAAAAAGCAGATGAATTGCGGGGAAAACTGAAAGATATGGGCTACGAAATTGTTGATAAAAAGGATGGCGCAGAAGTAAAGAAAATTAGAAGTTAATTAACGCAATTTAACTAAAACAAGGCTGTAAAGAATTATTAAAAACAATAATATTTATACACTATAACATTAAAATAAATTATCATGAAAAAGCTATTAATTTCTATTTTCTTTTTAAGTTTAATTCTTTCTGCCCGAAACTCTTTTTCGCAAAAAGCTTATGATGTTGAGGGCAGGTATTCTGTTGGGAAGACTGCCTGTACAATTGAGTGGAGCGAAAGCTCAAAAGCATTTCGTGTATATTGGGATAAGGGCACAGGATACACTCTGCTGTTTTACAGCGATGAATACCCAAACGGAAATATTATATATACAGAGTATGAAGATGACGGAGCAACATATGTCGGCTCATTTACATTTTCCGATAGCGGCTGTAATTCCGGTACCTACACCAGATGGGACAGCAAGAAGTTTTCTGTTAGAAAAAAATAATAGTAACCTATAAAAGCAATGCCGGGCTGTTATGGAAAATATAGAATTTACTCAACAAATGGAAAAATTACGCCAGTAATTTTAATAACTATTATGATAGTTCTTGCAAGCTGCTCAGGCTCCGAAAAACAGAACGTAAGCAATAAAATAAATATTGATCTTACTCGTTTTACTGATGATGGGTATAGGATTTATCCAAACGGAGATAAAATCTCAGCAAACTATGAATTCTGTATTCCGGCAAATGATTCCATTCTGCTGTTTGTAAAATCAATTGATCCTACCACAGAGGAGTTGAAGGGCTCAAAGGGGCGTATAAACTGCACCAAAAATGAGTGGCTTGTGATAGGTTCAACCAGACAGGATGGGTTCAAGTCTGTTTTAAAAAAATTGGCAAATCTGCCGTATATAAAAAAAATAAATGAGACATTTTGGGAATAGTATGATTGCAGATTGACTATATTTGTTCCGCAGGGGCTTAAGCTAGATTTAGAAATATATTTTATAAAGATTCATGATAGAATAAACAGTATAAAAATTTTATTAAATTTAAACAATAAAATATATGTTTACAGTATCGACTCCGCACTTTCTCGTAAGCGTTGTAACAAAACCTGAAGTTGCAGATCACCTTATCCCCAATTTAAAAAAATTTGAGATAGTTTATTATCTAAGGCATGACCTTAACGGAGGAAGACCGGCAGATTCTGAAGAAAAAGAGATATCAAAAATTCAGCTTATGTGCAGCCGCGGAAATTTGAGCGGGATAATGAGCTATTTGAAGGAATATTATATCAAGCAATATGGCGCCGTTGCATATTACGAGGAAGTAAATGTTCCGATTTAATTTTTCTAAAACTCAGCAAAAGAAATTTCCTCTTACGTAGAATTTAATGTATAAAACAAAAATTTAATTACAAATATTTAAATTATTAGCTGTACGGTGGTGAAGTTATACCCTTATAAAAGAATACAAAAATAATTATTTTACTTCATGGGCGAGCTTAAATCAAAGGATGAGGTGATTTTAGATTTTCCGGTGGACTATGTTTACCGCACGGTAACCGATATTGCCAATTATGGCAGATGGTGGCCGCACGAAGTTAAATCAGAGCTTGAATATCTTGATCCGGCAATTATAGGCACACAAATAAAAGTACAGAACGGACCATTTGTTAAGTGGAAATCTGTTGTAAAGGAATTTAAAATTAATCGGCTTCTAGCTGTTGATTATGTGGATGGTGCATGGAAAGGTAAAACCGCATGGAGATTTGAAGAAATTAAAACCGGCACCAAACTCACAATGGAAATTGATATAAACTGTAATAAATTGTGGCTTAAAGCTGTTTCTAAAGTCGTGAATTTAAGCAAGATGCACTCAAAACAAATTCACCTCATATTCAGAAATCTGGATAAATACCTGACGGAAAATTTTGAAGAATATGAAAGCCATCATAATGGATCAGGAATTTCTGTTTCGTATATAGATTATTTAACGCTTGCCGTAAAAGATGTTAAAACTTCAGAAAAATTTTACAGAGATGTTTTTAAAATTGAAAACACCTTAAACGGTACCAGCAGCAATAAAGACGAAATACTTCTTAAGTTTGGAAATCAGAAAATCAGACTTGTTCATTCCGAAAATATCAGAACAACAGGGAAAGATGAGGTTATATTCCGCATGACTTTAAATACCCCCCTTGACAAGGTTAAAAACATATTAAAAGAAAAAGGAGTGGAAATTTTTCAAGGTCTGTTTACCAATAAAGCCGTGGAAGCAAGTAATGATATATTTTTTATAAAAGATCCCGATGGTTACCTAATAGCCCTTATGCAAAAAGGCAAGCAGGTATCTCCATAAATATTTAATTTTATTGCCTGTTGCTGTTTAATATGGTTTTAAATATTTACCTTTATTTTAAGGGGCTGTTTTCCAAAAGCAGCGGAGCAATATCTTCCTTTGATAACGTTACCTCAATTGGACCCTGTGCATAAGATGCGATTTCGTATTGATTGTAATGAAATGTAATACTGCCGTCTTTTGATAATCTGTAATTATAGTTGAAAGTAATTTTATTTTCAAAGAGCCCGCCTTTTTCTGCTAAGTCATCACCAGGCTTAAGATTGTTATCTTTTCTGAACTTTGCATCAATCAGGTGGTTTAATTTTTTTTCAAACCCCGAAGCAAATAAATTGCTTAGAGTTAAAGTATCGCCTGTTTCTTTGTTCACGTTATAATATTCAAAATAACTGTATGGGTGGGCTCCGCCCATATAGGATGAATTTGCAGAGGAAAATGTAATAATGTTTTGCAGTTCCGCTTCAACAGAAACCGATGATTCAAGATACCAAAACCTAGGTGCATCAGGGTATTCCTTTCTGGATGTTACAAACTGAGTCATAAATGAATCTGCCGCTGCCTGAATTGACGAAACACGGGTTTCACCATAAGAAATATTAGAAATTAAGATATTGTTGATAAGTTTATTAATTTTATCTTTGTTTTTGCCTGAGATAACTTCAATATAGTCAACCTTAAAATATGTACAGGTATCGTTAGGCGAACAGTTGTTGTAAGATTTCAGAAAAGTCATATCTTTAAACTTAAGACTCGCATCATCTGAATTTTTAGATTCTGTTGTTGTTTGTTTAACTTCGCTAGTTGAGCCTTCGTTGTTTTTTTTGCCACAAGCTAAAAAAAATGTTACAAGCAGAAAAAGCACAATTATATATTTCATATCAAAAGTAATTTTATTTTACAAATATAGTTAAATATATTTAATCATATTTAGTGAATTATAAAGTATTTGTTTTAAGCTCAGCATAAGCCGCAGAGCAAACCAGGATTTTTGCTGCCCCTGCAGTTTTTAGCGTTAAGGCACACTCAAGTATTGTTGCCCCGGTAGTAATTACATCATCACACAGTATAATATTCTTTCCTGCAACAATATTTCGCTTGACCTCGCTTATTTCAAATGCTCCATTCACATTTTCTTTTCTTTCAAGTTTATTAAGTTTTGTTTGTGATGGAGTAAAACGTTTCCTGCATAAGACATCTTTAATCACTGGAATGTTTAAAATATTTTTTATGCCCAACGCAATAAATTCACTTTGGTTATATGTGCGGTCTCGTAGTTTTGCTTTATGCAGCGGAACCGGTATAATTAAATCATAAGAAGAGAAATTCTGTTCCTGTATCATTTTGCCAATATGTTCACCAAGCATAAGTCCAGCTCGTTTTATTTTACGGTATTTTAGTTCATGAAAAATATTCTGAATTGGAGTATTTTCTCTAAACCAGTAAACACTTAATGAGTTTTCAACAATCCCTTCAGAAATTTTTTGACTTTGCCAGGGGTGTGTTTCGTTATACCTTTCCAGAGTTAACATACAGGAAGAGCACAGATAACTTTCGTTATTAGAAAGCATACCTTCGCAACCCAAACATACGTTTGGCAGAACGAAATTCAGCATACCATTAATTATTTTTCGGGCGATGTTCAAAAGTTAAATATTGTTGTTTATATACAATAAGATAGCTTTTTGAATTTTAAATTCAAAGTAAAAATTTTAAATTACAACAATAACAAATTCTGCAGTAAATTTTAACAAAAACACTTGCATAGCAGATAAAAATGTCTAAAGTCCGGCAAACCGCAAGCAGAACTCATAAATTATTGCAATTTGATTATGATTACCGGGATTCATTTGGCGGACCCGTTTGCGGTGTTGACGAAGCGGGACGCGGACCGCTTGCAGGACCTGTTGTTGCAGCAGCTGTAATTTTTAGCGATGATGTATTTATAGATGGCGTTTTTGATTCAAAACAGCTTTCTTATAAAAAACGGTGCGAGCTTTATGATGAAATAATCTCGAATGCTTTAAGCTGGTCAATTGGAGTAGTTGATAATATAAAGATTGACGAAATTAATATTCTCAATGCCACCAAAGAAGCAATGAATATTGCTATAAACAGCATTCAACAATTGCCCAAAGTTATTATTGCTGACGGTAATTTTTATTCAAACAACTCAGCCGAGGTTTTTAATGTTATTAAAGCAGATGCATTGAGTTTTTCTGTTGCAGCAGCATCAATTATAGCAAAAGTAACCCGTGACAGAATTATGTGTGAGTTTGAAAACCAATATCCAAATTTTTCATTTTCTCACCACAAAGGATATGGAACGGCAGAACATATTGATGAGATAATGGAATTTGGCTATACCCCGATTCACAGACGTTCATTCAGACTGAAAAATTACGAACAGTTAACACTTGAAATATAGGGCTAATGAACTTAGGTAAATATGGCGAAGCAATAGCTAAAAAACATTTTGAAGATTTAGGATATATATTGGTAGCTGAAAATTACAGGTTTGAACGTGCTGAAACCGACTTAATTTTCAGAAATGATGAAAAAAAACTGCTGGTTTTTGTTGAAGTAAAATCACGCACTAATAAAAAATACGGGGAACCCGAAGAATCAATTACCGTGAAAAAACTTACTCAAATGAAAAAATCAGCTGAGGGCTTTATAATGATGAACCCAGAGTACAATGAATATTTAAAAAGATATGATATAGCTGCCATTATGATTGAAAATGGTATGGAAAAAATAAATCATATTGAAAATATAACATTGTGAAAAAATAAATGCGAAACGTAAATCTTTTAATAAAGAGCTATTGTTAATCAAAACAGAAATAATATTTTTAACAGTTTTTATTTTGCATGATGCGTAATGTTGAACAAAGTGAATTTAAAAAATATTCTTGTGCTTGATATAGAAACCGTGCCGCAATATGCTTCATACGAACTATTACCGGATATATGGAAAGAATTGTGGAAAAAGAAGATGCAGAAGGAGGTAAAAGAAGGTCTCTCTCCTGACGGGCTTTATCAAAGGGCGGGAATATTTGCTGAGTTTGGTAAAATAATATGTATTTGTGCCGGTTATTTCTTTCAAAATGATAACAGCGAGATGCAGTTTAAAGTAAAAGCGTTCTATGGTGATGATGAAAAAATACTGCTTGATGAATTTGGCGAAATGCTAGATAAAAGCTTTAATTCAGATAATCAGCTTTTATGCGGGCACAATAGCAGGGAGTTTGATTTTCCTTATATTGCCCGCAGATGTTTAGTAAACGGCGTGCCAATTCCAATGCTGCTGAACAATTCCGGTAAAAAACCGTGGGAGGTGCAGCTGCTTGATACAATGGATCTGTGGAAATTTGGCGATTATAAGAATTATACATCGCTGAATTTGCTTGCGGCTGTATTTGGGATAGAGTCGCCAAAGGATGATATAGACGGCAGTCAGGTTTGGAATACTTACTGGATAGATAAAGATCTTGAGAGGATAAAAACATACTGCATGAAAGATGTTGTAACTGTAGCTCAGCTATTGCTGAAATTTAAAAGTATGGAATTGTTAAAAGAGGAAAATATAAGTTTTATAAATTAATATAATTTATTATTAACAGAGTTAATTAGATATTCTGAAACGAGGAAATAAAATGTTTGATATAGATTTAATTAAAAAAGTTTATTCCAGCTTTAAGGAAAAAGCTGACAAATACCAAAATCTGCTTGGCAGACCAATGACTTATGCAGAAAAAATCCTTTATGCACATTTATGGAATGAAACCGAAAGACCATACAAGGGAGGCAAAGACTTTGTTGATTTTGCACCCGATAGAGTTGCAATGCAGGATGCGACAGCACAAATGGCTCTGCTGCAATTTATGTCAGCAGGAATATCAAAAGTTCGGGTACCTTCAACAGTTCATTGTGATCATTTGATACAGGCAGAGGTTGGTTCAGCAAAAGATCTACAGAGAGCAAATAACGAAAATAAAGAAGTATATGATTTTCTTGCGAGTGTATCTAATAAATACGGTATTGGTTTCTGGAAACCCGGGGCTGGTATAATACATCAGGTAGTACTTGAAAATTATGCATTCCCCGGCGGTATGATGGTTGGAACAGACTCTCACACCCCAAATGCAGGCGGGCTTGGTATGGTTGCAATTGGCGTTGGCGGTGCAGATGCAGTAGATGTAATGTCGGGAATGCCATGGGAACTGAAGTTTCCGAAATTAATAGGAGTACACTTAACTGGTAAATTAAGCGGCTGGACTTCACCTAAAGATGTAATTTTAAAAGTTGCAGGCATTTTAACCGTAAAAGGCGGTACTGGTTCAATTGTTGAGTATTACGGCGAAGGAGCAGGTTCAATTTCCTGTACAGGCAAAGGAACAATTTGTAATATGGGAGCTGAAATTGGTGCAACAACCTCATTGTTTGCATACGATAAAAAAATGCGGGATTATTTAATAGCAACTGACCGCAAAGAAATTGCAATACTTGCAGATGAACTGGGGGATTATTTAAAGCCAGATATAGGAAGCGAAAAGTATTATAATCAGATAATTGAAATAAACTTAAGTGAGCTGGAGCCTCATGTTAACGGACCCTACACCCCGGATCTTGCATGGCCAATTTCAAAATTTGCACAGGCGGTAAAAGAAAAAGGGTATCCCGAGGAATTAAAAGTTGCTTTAATAGGAAGCTGTACAAATTCAAGCTACGAGGATATGGAGCGATCTGCAAGTGTTGCCAAGCAGGCAATTAGTAAAGGATTAAAGGTGAAATCAGAATTTACAATTACTCCTGGCAGTGAACAAATTCGAGCAACAATTGAACGGGATGGACAGCTTGAAATATTTGAAAAAGCTGGGGGAATGGTTCTTGCAAATGCGTGCGGTCCTTGTATTGGACAATGGAAAAGGCATGACGTAAAAGATGGAGAAAAGAATTCAATTATTACTTCATATAACAGGAATTTTTCAAAACGCAATGACGGGAATCCTGCAACAAATGCGTTTGTGGCTTCACCTGAAATTGTTACTGCATTTGCATTTGCAGGTAAGCTTACTTTTAATCCTTTAACAGATACATTAACTAACAACAAGGGTGAAACCGTTAAACTTGATGAACCTACCGGAGCCGAACTTCCCTCTAAGGGTTATCTTAAAGGCGAAGATGGATTTATTCCGCCTGCTGAAGATGGTTCAAATATCACGGTACAAATTGATCCAAACAGTAAAAGGTTACAGCGGTTATTTCCGTTTGTACATCCGGATTTTCAAAAGGATTTTGTTGATATGCGGCTGCTGCTTAAAGCAAAAGGTAAATGTACAACAGATCATATTTCTATGGCTGGTCCGTGGCTTAGGTTCAGAGGACATCTTGATAACATTTCAAATAACATGTTTATAGGTGCGGTAAATGCATTTAACGAAAAGACAAATCAAGTATTGAATCTTGTAACGGGCAAGTATGATGAAGTACCAAATGTTGCCCGTTATTATATAGCAAATCATATTCCATGGGTTGTAGTTGGTGAAGAAAATTACGGAGAAGGGTCTTCAAGAGAGCATGCAGCTATGGAGCCAAGACATCTTGGGGGTAAAGCAATAATAGTTAAATCATTTGCAAGGATACATGAAACTAATCTTAAAAAACAAGGAATGCTTCCATTGACATTTTCTGAACCTGCTGATTATGACAAAGTGCGGGAAGATGACAAAATTGATCTTGAGGTTAAGGATATTTCACCGGGCAGTATTGTTAAAATGAAACTTAAACACTCAGATGGTACAAGTGAAGAAATTTCACTAAACCACACAATGAATAAACATCAGATTGAATGGTTTAAGGTAGGCAGCGCGCTGAATTTGATGGCGAAGCAATGAATTCAATGAGTAATGAGTAAATTTATTTATTTTTTATATGAACAATAAAGTAATAATAGTAATTGCTGTAGTAGCTGTATTGATTTTTGTATATAAGTTCTTTTTAAGCGGACCTAAATCAATTGCTGAAGATGTTACTTCTGAAAAATTCAGCGAACTGGCTAAAGAGCCCGGAACCGTTTTGCTTGATGTGCGGAGCGCGTTTGAGTTTGGCGGAGATAAAATTCACGGTGCTCAAAATATAAGCTATACCTCAAGCGGATTTAAACAGTATATTGAAAAACTTGATAAAAGTAAAACATATCTTGTTTATTGTGCAACAGGTTCAAGAAGCGTTGGAGCGGTTAATCAGATGAAAACTCTGGGATTTGAGCATGTGTATAATCTTAAAGGCGGTATTTCGCAATGGAAATCAGACAATATGCCCGTTGTGAGATGATTTACAAAAATCGTAAACTGTAAAACAATAAACTAATTTGTTTATATCATTTAACCACTTTTAGAAATACCCTTTAATAAAAATTTCTATAATTAATGGGATTCAGTTTGTAAATTAACCCATTCTCTAATAGTTAAAAATATTTTTATGGCAAAAAAAGAAGTAAGAATATTCTGCTGGAACGTTAATGGCATACGAGCTATATGGAAAAAAGATTTCCCTAAGTGGTTTAAAAAAACTATGCCCGATATATTATGCCTGCAGGAAACCAAGGCAATGGCAGAACAGCTTGATGATGAAATTAAAAATTACTGCGGCTACTGGAGCAATTTCTTTAGTGCAGAAAAAAAAGGTTATTCAGGCGTTGCCACGTTCTCAAAGAATACTCCTATTAGTTTTAAAAATGGTTTTGGAAATCCTTATTTTGATAACGAAGGCAGGGTTCTGCAGACAGATTTTAAGGATTTCACAATATATAATGTTTACTTTCCAAACGGAGGCAGAGGACCGGAACGCGTTAAATATAAATTGGATTTTTACAACGAACTTTTCTTTCACATAGAAAAAAAACGAAAGAAACAGAAAAACATTATTGTATGCGGTGACTATAATACAGCTCATAAAGAAATCGATCTTGCACGCCCTAAAGAAAACTCAAACAACACCGGATTTCTTAAAGAAGAAAGAGCGTGGATAGACCAGATTGTGAATCTTGGTTATGTTGATATATTCAGAGAGTATAACAAAAAGCCAGATCAATTTACATATTGGGATCAGATAACACGCTCAAGAGAAAGGAATGTTGGCTGGAGGATAGATTATTTTTTTGTTACCAATGAAATGAGAGGTATTGTTTCAGATGCAAGAATTCACCAAAAGGTTATGGGAAGCGATCATTGCCCAATTGAATTAGTATTGAAAATGCAATAAAATCAAATAACAACTCTCACCCTTATCCGCTATTTCTATATTATTGAAGATACAAATATTTAAAAGATATTTTCGTATTTCTACCCTAATTACGGTATAGTAAACACTACCGCCATACCCTATTTTTGATAAAGTTTAACTAACGGATATAGCTATTATAAATGTTTATAAGTATCAAAATATTTAAAACAGAAACCAAGCCGGCACAATTTATGAAAACCTTTATAATAATTTTAATTTCAATTTATTTTTTTCCAAATGCATACGGACAAATTGGCTGCGATCCGGGACTGAATTCTAACGTGCCCCCATCACCGTTTACACATAGTTACCTTTCGTTTGATGGGAAAGGCGATTTTTTAAGATCAGATGACCTTAATGGACTTGAGTTTCCTTCAATTACTACGGATAGTTTTGCAATTGAATTTAAAATGAAGATTAGCGAACCATTCAAACCCATGAATATTATAGGAAAATACAGAGGAGCAGGCTGGGCTATTGGTTATCATATTGCCGAATGGGGTTATGTAAGTCTTTATCTAAATAACACCTGGAACAGAATTTATTTTCTTGATACAGATACAACTTGGCATAATTACCTAATTAAATATAATAAATCTGATTTAAAGTTAATATCATACGTTGATGGCAGCTTAAAATACGAATACAGTGGATTTACTTATTCAAATATGGCTGATAACAGTGCATTTTCTGTCGGCAATATTGGGTTCCTTCCACAATGGGGTCCGCAAACATATTATGTAAGCAATAACTGGTTCAAAGGAAGTATAACTTCAATAAAGATCACATCTAATACAAATACAATTGTTAATTATCTATTCAACGAAGGCGCGGGACAGGTTGTAAGAGACTCGTTAACATATTACTATACGGATAGAACATATCCGGGTAATTCAAGCTGCGGGCTTTCACACATGATGCTTGGTTATATGATGGCAGCAGATACTTGCGACCCCGAATGGGTGTCAAATAATTTGCCTGTACAGTCAAAATTTACAAGTCTTGGTGGCGGGGTGCAGAATTTGTATATTAATGGAGAGACCCGTTATTACAATGTAACATCTTCTCTTGCTATGACAATATGGAACGGACTATTAATAAACACAGGATATTTTAATATAGCAGGCGGCGTGAATGCAAAAAATATTGCTTCATGGAATGGTTCTGCATGGGAATCTCTTGGGGAAGGTTTAAACCAAGAAGCACAATCGCTTAGAGAATTTAATGGTGAGCTTTATTGCGGAGGGTACTTTGATACAGCGGGTTATATGGCTGCACGTTATATAGCCAAATGGAATGGCTCTAATTGGCAGCCTGTTGATAGCGGATTTAACAGCGTTGTAAACACTTTATATGTATTCAATGGACAATTAATTGCAGGTGGCTGGTTTACTTCTGCCGGAAATACAATAACCACCTATGTAGCGAAATTAAATTCCAGCAATGAGTGGGAGGCAATGAGCACAGGTATGTCTGGACGGGTAAATTGTTTCTCCAATTATAAAAATGAATTATATGCCGGAGGAAAATTTACTTATGCAAGCGGCATTACTGCAAACGGTATTGCAAAGTGGGATGGTAATAAATGGAGCCCCGTTGGTGCCGGCGTCTTTGGAGGTGAATCTGAAATATTTGCATTAGAAGTATACAATGGAGAGCTTTATGCCGGAGGTAACTTCATAAAAATGGATAACCAATATTGTTACAACATAGCAAAGTTTAATGGTACCTCATGGAGTCCAACAGGCAGCGGTGCGGTTGGTGCATTATGCAATATTTCTAAAGGATATATTACATCACTTAAATCATTTAATAATGAATTATATGCAGCAGGACAGTTCACAAATATAAACGGGATAGATGCAAATAAACTGGCAAGATTTAACGGTATAAACTGGTGCAGCGTTGAGTATGGTGTTGAAATGGTACCGCGATCAATGGAAATATACGATAACGATTTGATAATTAATGGCGATTTTTACAGTGCTTCCGGAGTTCCCTGCAATAATATTATAAGATATACACCGGTAAAGAATATAACGGGAACCGGGAATGTTAATAATACGCCGGAAGAATTCAGCTTGAAACAAAACTATCCAAACCCTTTTAATCCATCAACAAAAATTAGCTTTATAATACCTAACACCAGTTTTGTTTCGTTAAAGATTTTTGATATTACAGGAAAAGAAATAGAGGTTTTATTAAATGAATTATGTATTGAGGGTGCATATAATATAAATTTTAATGCTGATAAATACTCCAGCGGAGTTTATTTTTACAGATTAGAAGCAGTAAACAGCAGGGGTATAAATCATTCAGAATGCAAAAAAATGGTTTTAATAAAATGATATCAAAAAGTCTAATTACCTCCTGTAATTAATCAAAGAGAGCAACTTAAATACGGGTTTTTCTTCATGTTGTTGTTCTTCTCCATTCCCCCGCCGCCGCAGAAATGCGGCGGCTTTTTAATAATATTAATAGGATTTAATATGTTTAAAAAAATAAGTATTATTTGCAAATTTTTGAAAAAAATCACTACTTTAAATTAAAAACCAAGATAAATTTCTGCAAAAGATTTTTAATTTATTGTTAATTGTTAAACCTTAAGATGATTTGGTAAATACAATATTATGACCAAGCTTCCTTTTATACATTTTGATTGCAAATACTTTTATGGCGATAGACCATGCAAGCCAAATAAGGAATTTGGTATATTCTGTGATAACTGCAATTTTTACAATAAAGATAACAACATAACTGAAGAGTTTCGGGAAATACCACCTCCTTCAATGCATGATGACTCAGCAGGTTATACAAAAATTGTGATAATAAAGCTCGAAGCGGTTGGGGATGTACTTAGAACTACATCAATTCTTCCGGGGTTAAAGGAAAAATATCCTGATTCAAACGTTACATGGATAACCAAAGAACGATCTTTTGAAGTTTTAAAAGACCACGAATTAATAGATGAAATTTATTTTACAACAGATGAGCTATCTCATGTTTTTGGCAACGAGTTTGATGTTGCAATTAATCTGGATAGCTCTCCGGAGAGCTGCACAATAATGAATCTTATTACATCAAAACTGTATTATGGTTATACATTGATTAACAAAAAACCATATCCCGTAAACACAGCCGCAAACGAGTGGTATCTGATGGGCGTAAACGACAATGTTAAGAAGCAAAACAAGAAGACATATCATCGTATAATACATGAAATATGTATGCTTCCTTATGAAAACTCTGAACCATATATAAATTTAACACCCGAAAGATACAAGCGAGCAGCAGAAATAAAAAGAACATTGGGGCTTGAAAATTTCAGTAATTTTATACTCATTAACCTAGGCGGTGGTACCCGCTGGCAGTATAAAAAATGGAACAGGGAAGGATATATTGAACTTGCAGAAATTTTAAGCAGTAAATATCCCGGCTCAGCGGTTGGCGTAATTGCAGGTGAAGAAGATATAGAGTTTTATAACAGTATAGAGGCAGAATTAAAAATTCTTAACAGGGCAAACCTTTTTTTTATTGGCACAGGTAATTCGCTGGAGGATTTTATCTGCATTGTTTCACTTGCGGCTGGGGTTTTTACCTCAGATTCACTGTGTTTTCACATTTCAACAGCTCTTGGTAAGTTTACAGTAGTAGTAGTAGGACCCACATCAAATACCGAACTTGATGTTTTTGGAAACGGCAATATACTTTTTTCTGATAAATTGGATTGTCTTTGCTGTTACCTTAACACTTGCCCCAAAGAAATAAACTGTATGAACACAATTTCAGCCGAAAGGGCAGCGGCATTTTTTGATAAATTGATATGATGAAATATAATGATCAATTTTAAAACAATGTTTGCATAAATTATTATAGATTTGAAAATAATTTACATAACATCAGAAAGTTATATTGACCATAGCTATACAATTGTAAAAGAAATTAATAAGCATTGCGGTTTAAAAGTATTTATACAGGCAAAAGCATTAACAGGTGAAATTAAAGATTGGTGCAGCAAACTGAACGCTGAGTATAGAGAAAGAAAAAGGTTCCGCAATCCGTTAAGTTTGATTTCCGAATTTTTTTTTCTATTAAAGATTAGAAACATGAAAACGGATATTGTTTGGTTTAATTCTATGACCTTATACCAAGCTTTTTTTGCAAAGATATTAATAAGGAATTTTATTGTGATTTTGCATGATATTGAAGATCACCCTGAAAGCAGGGAGAAACACGGAACACTTTCAGCACGGTTAACAAAAATATTTGCAGGAAAAAAAATATGTACAGCAAGCAACTCACAGGCTGAAATTTATAAAAAGATTTATGGTATTGTACCTGCTGTATTTCAGCTTCCAGCGATAGATTATTTCAGGGAATCAGGAATTAATGAAGTTAAAATTTCATCCGATAGTGTCAGATTTTTCTTTTTTGGCTCAATAGAAAAATATAAAGGAATAGAAACTCTGTTAGATGCTGCTGAAATATTAACCGGCAAAAATCTGCAATATGAATTGAATATTTATGGTAAATTAAAATATGATACTGAATATATATCAACCGTGATAAAGAAAAACAAAAATGTAACACATTTTAATGATTTTATTGATTATAGGAAAATCCACTCAATTTATATTCAAAACGATATTCTTATTTTACCTTACAATCAAGTTACTCAATGCGGACCGTTGCTGATTGGTTTTAGCGAAACAGTTCCTTCTATTTGCTCAGATCTTCCGGGATTTAGAGAATATGTAACCGATAACGTTGATGGGGTTATATATAATAATACAGCTAAGGATCTTGCTGAAAAAATGGAACATATAATAGCAAATAAAGATTCTATTAAAACCCTTAAAAACGGAATAGTAGAAAATGCTTTAAAGAAGTTTTCGATGGAAGTTCTTGCAAAAAGTTATATGAATAATTTCAGGAATTTTATAAAAATTTAAGATGAAGATACTTGTAACAGGCGGAGCGGGTTTTATTGGTTCTCATGTTGTTGATATTCTGCTGGAAAGCGGACATGAGGTAATTATATATGATTTGGAAATACCGGTTTATTCACAAAATTGCAGAAGCATTGCAGGAGACGTGAATGATGCTGAAAAATTAAACAAAGCATGTATTGGTGTACATGCTATTTATCATATGGCAGCGCAGGCAAACGTTAATATCTTTTTAAACCTGCCCGTTATTTCAAACCTTAATACTTCAAATTCTACATTAAACGTGCTAGAAGCAGCAAGAAACAATAATGTATCAAGAGTAATGTTATCTTCTACCGAGTGGATATACGGCAGCATTAATAATGATGAAGATACGCAGATAACCGAAGAGACTCCTTATGCGCAGAATCCGGATCATCTTTATACATCCTCTAAAATAGCTGCTGAGCTTTTCTGTAAAAACTATAAAACGCTTTATGGTGTAAATTATACTATAATGCGTTATGGAATTCCTTTTGGAGAGCGTGCAAGACCCGAAACCGTAACCCCTATATTTATAAATAAAATATTAAATAACGAAGAAATTACAATTCACGGCACAGGAAGCCAAACAAGACAGTTTATTTATGTACGTGATCTTGCCGAAGGAAATGCAGCCTGTTTAAAGCAGGAAGGTGAAAACCAGATATTTAATATTAACGGCAGAGAGGTTATAAAAGTTATTGATATTGTAACAACACTAGAAGAAATACTGGGAAAAAAGGCAAAGGTGAAATTTATCGAAGACAGAGCAGGCAACTATAAAGGCAGATTTATTTCCAGCAATAAAGCAGAGCGGATGCTGGGGTGGAAACCAAAATACACATATCGCGAAGCTATGGAAAAATATGTGAAAAATATAATTCAACCAAAATAACAATATTGATTTTAAAAGATAATTTGCAGTTTCTGTTAATGGCAAATAAATTTATTTCTGAAAATTTAATTTAATAATATTATACAAATCTCTCTTTTTGCAGGGGAATTTTAAATGAAAAAAGTTTTAGTAATTGGCGGGGCTGGTTATCTGGGTTCGGTTTTAACAGGAAGACTTCTTGAGAAAGGATATTCAGTTAGAATTCTGGATAATTTTATATATGGCAGAAAATCTGTAGAACGTTATGCAGGAGATAAGAGAGTTGAAATTATAGAAGGGGATATACGCAATGTTGAAAATGTCAACACTTCTATTAGCGGTACCGGAAGCGTTATATTGCTTGCTGCAGTGGTGGGAGATCCTGCTAGCAAGGCAAGACCCGAGCAAACTGTAGAAACAAATTTTCTTGCGGCTCAGGTAGTTGCATCATCTGCAAAACTTGCGGGAATAAGTAAATTTATTTATGCTTCAACATGCAGTGTTTATGGGGTTGGAAAAGAAATCCTTGACGAAGATGCACCGCTAAATCCCGTAAGTCTATATGCAAAAACAAAGATCTCAAGCGAAGAAAGTATTATGGGTATTGCTGATAATAATTTTAAACCGGTGATATTAAGAATGTCAACTCTTTACGGCATCTCACCGCGAATGCGGTTTGACTTGGTTGTGAATACTATGACAATGACAGCATTTGCAGAGGGCAGGATAAATGTTTTTGGCGGGAATCAATGGCGTCCACTGCTTTCACTTGATGATGCATCTGAAGCTTACATTAAAGTCCTTGAAACCGAACAATCAGAGGGTAGTGTTTATAATACAGGCTCAGAGAAGCAGAATTTTATCATATCCGATGTTGCTAAGCAGGTTTCTAAAGGAATAAAAGATGTGAGCGGAAAAAAAATCCCTGTGATTATTGAAGGAGATAGCGTTGATGCCCGTGATTATCGTGTATCTTTTAAAAAGATACAAAATGAACTTAACTTTTCAGTAAAACACTCAATAACAGATGCAGCAATTGAAATTTGGAGAAAACTTGAGTCAAAAGAGATAAAAGATCCAAAACAAAAGGTATATTACAATCACTATTTTGACTCGAGTGAAGAGCTGATTGGGTGATGCAAAAATATTTAAAGTTAAGAGTTGATAACTTGCATTATATTTATTGTACCGATAAGCCAATTAACTAAGCATTGCCAATCAGAAGATGTTAAATTAAGTTTAGATAAATTTTTTTTAAAAGTTAAGAAACATTAAATGAATTTTGCAATTGGTTTTGATAAAAGAGATTTGCCCAGAGTTCATGCGGCGTTTGATAAAATTGTTGCATCAAATAAATGGGCAGAAGGTTACTACACAGAACTGTTTGAAAATAACTGGGCTAAATGGAATGATTTAGATTCGGTTGCCTTTTCAAGCTGGGCAGGAGCAGCTCTTGCAGCTATGGATTACTACAACCTGAAAGGTAAGACTGTTTTATGTCCCAGTAATACCTTTATGGCTACTCCGCTTGCCACGCTTCAGGCAGGAGCTGATGTTCAGTTTGTTGATTGTAATAAATTTGATCTTTGCTTAAGCTATGATGATATGGTTAAGAAAGCTGAAAAATTTAAGCCTGTCGCAATTTGGGTTGTGCATATTGGAGGTCATTTAGCTTTTGAGATAGAAAAAATTTCAGATTACTGTAAAAAGAATAATATAATACTGCTTGAAGATTGTGCTCATGCACATGGTGCTTCGTTTAACGGAAAAAAACCCGGGATGTGGGGAGATGCGGGATTCTATTCATTTTATGCGACCAAAACAATTTCAACAGGTGAAGGCGGCATGCTTGTTTCAAAACATAAACAGGTAATTGAACATGCAAAAAAATTCCGCAACTATGGTAAGTTTGATTACAAAGTTCGCGGGCTGAATTACAGGATAACAGAATTTGCTGCGGCAATTGGCGCAATTGAAACTGAACGCTTACAGGAAATTGTGGATTTCAAAAATAACTATGCTGAAACACAGCATCCAAATTATCCAAACAGACTTAAACTGCCTAATGGGATGATCTCAGGGTATTATAAATATATAGTTTTCGAACCGATTGAAAAATCAACAGGTAAGGTATATGATGAACAATGTCACCAAATATTAAAGCATAACATCGAGCTGCCAAACAGCGAATGGGTTGCTAAAAATCACTGGTGTGTGCCGATATATTATAATCCGTAAAATTAATTGAATAAAACCATAAGGTAAAGAAAATTCTAACTATTACCTGCCAAAAGAAATGAATTTTTCTGAATATAATAAAGAAGAGTCTAACAAGATTCCCATTGCATTTTTAATGCTTTATCTGTTTCTTTCTATTGCAATTTGCATTTTGTACCATATAAAAATAGTATCACCGGCTGACTGGAATGCACCAAACAGTCTTAACGCTGTTGGGTCATTTAGTACATCAAAACCGTATCAGTTCCGTTTGCTTATGCCTGTTATATTTGATGCTTTCCCCGGAATGCAAATATCATATAGCAAGTATTTATATACTTTATGGAATATGGCAGTTTTATTTTTGTTGCAGGTTGTATTTTATAAATTGATTTGCAGATATTTCATGAATCATAAATATCTGTTTTGGATAGCGCCTGTAATATTATACCCAATTCTCTTCAATTATATTATACTCAATCAGTCATTTCAGTATTATGATTTTACCGCTATTCTGTTTTTTACTGCGGGATTATATTATATTCAGAATAAAAAATTTTTCATATTTTTAATGATTTTCATTGCAGCAGTTATCAACAAAGAAACCGCAGGTTACCTGATATTTTCATATATCCTTTTTAATTATAAAGAGCTTTTTACAAAAAAAATTTTAAAAAATGTATTTATACTAAGTGTTTTTTTTATAGGCTATAAACTTCTGCTAAGCTATATTTTCAGTGGTAACCCGGGAGATGATTTTGAAATTGGTTATTACAAAAACTTAATAACTATAAATGAGCTTTTTACAAATAGGGTGTATATGAAATCAATATTTCTAAATTTTGGAGGATTATATATTTTTTCAATTCTGCTATTTATTACAGGTTTCTGGAACAAATATCCGGATAAAAGAAAACTGTTTATGAATTTAACAATAGTGCCGTATTACTTATTGGGAATTTATGTAACTTACTTAAGCGAAGTGCGAGTTTACACAGAATTAATACCTATGATAACTATATTATTTTTAATATTTTTAAGCAATTTTAAATCTTTTGGGTTAGTGGGAATACCCCAAAAGGAAGGGAAATAGTTTTTGGAACAAAAATCCGTTAGGAATTCAGAAAATATAAATATTTCAGAGGAACAAATAAGTTTTGATAATTATGTAGAAACTTATAAATCCGAAGTTGATGAGTCGATAGGATTTATTGGACAGGATACAGATTTTTTTATAGAACTGAAAGCGGAGCTGCTTTTAAAACTTGCAGAAAGTAATTTTAGCGAACTTAAAAATATAAAAGTTCTTGATATAGGAAGCGGAATAGGACTTGTTGATAAACATATAAAACATAAGATTATAAATTTAACTGGTGTTGATATTGAAGAAGGCGTAGTTGAAAAAGCTAAGATTAACAACCCTGAAGTTAATTACCTGTGCTATGACGGAACAAAGCTACCCTTTGGGAATGAATCATTTGATCTTTGCTTTGCTGTAAATGTTGTACATCACGTTCCGCCCGAAATGTGGGATAACTTTATGCTGGAAATGAAGAGAATACTTAAAAAAGGCGGTGTAGCTGCAGTGTTTGAGCATAACCCCATTAATCCCTTGACCAGACTTGCAGTAAAAAGGTGTGAGTTTGACCGTGACGCAGTTCTGTTAAGCCATACCACCCTTAAAAGACTTTTTAAAAAAGCAGATCTAAAAGTGTTTGATGATGAATATATAATATTCTTTCCTTTCAAAGCAGGGCTATTCAGGAGCGCAGAGAAGTTTCTGAAATGGCTGCCTTTAGGGGCACAGCATTTTGTAGCTGCCAGAAAAGGAAGTTAATAATTAATAATTGTTAAAGTGATAAAATACCTGAATATCAAATATCCCAACGATAATTATCCTTCCGTTTTAATACATATATATTATCTTTTAATTTCTTTTACATTTTGCTATTTATATTATCATAAATTTATAATTAAAGCAGATTTTTATTCAGTGCTTTCAAGCGGGGGAATTTATCCGGTTCTTAACGGAGAAGCAGTAAAGCCTATTCAATTCAGGATATTAATACCGCTTATATACAAGGCAATGCAAATAATAGTTAATTTGATAACAAGCATTCCAGACCACGCACTTTTTTTTATTCTTACAATTATTTTGTGTTACTTAATATTATTTTCTTTCTATCTTTTACTTGGTCAATATTTTACCGGCAGAGCGATGAATTGCTGGCTGGCATCTGTTATTATTTATCCGATGGTGTGGAACTTTGTTATTATGAACGGACAGTTTTTTTATATGGATTTCTGTATTCTGCTGATAATTATTCTTGGGTTTTATTGTATTGTATCAGAAAAATATAATCTTTTACTGATGTTTTTTTTTCTTGGGATACTAAATCACCCATCCGCAGGTTATTTAATATTAGCTTTTTTAATATATAATTATAAAAACCTTTTCAAAACTAAAACTATAATATATGCCGGTACTATGAGCATTATGTATATAGGAATATACAAACTGATGGATTATTATTTTTCTAATACAGGCGGATACTTTGTTATATTTAATCTTCCAAGAAATCTTGAACTGTTTCACACCCTGCCTTTCCACATAATTTTAAGAGATGTATTTTTTAATTTTGGCGGTTTACATATTTTTATCATTTTCTTTTTGATAGCTGGTTCGTGGAAAAGATACAGAGGTTCAATGCTATATGTTAATCTTGTGATAATTCCGTATGTAATAACAGTACTGGTGAATTTCAGTATTGAAGAAATTAGAAATTATATTACAATAATTCCTTTCGTTGTAATTCTTTCGCTGTTGTTTTTAAGCACTTTTGAAAATAATTTCTTAAAACCTTCCCCGCGACTTTTTTATAAAAGAGAAAAATGAAGGTCCTGTACGTTAGCTCAAATGGCGGAATACATGATTACAGGTTTCTGAAAAAGCTATCAGAAGAATATGAAGTTCTTTTTCTTCATTATGCTGCAGATGAAATTATTAACGAAATAGATATGCTTCAAAATCTTCAGATAATTTCTAAAAAACCTGCCTTTAAAAGTTTGCCTTTATTAAGCGAAATAAACCATTTTAAAAAGATAGTTAAAGAATTTAATCCCGATATTATTCATTCCGGGTATGTTTGGCAGGTTGGTATCCTTGCGGCTAAATCAGGGTTTCATCCGCATTTATCAATGCCCTGGGGCAGCGATATTCTTACGGAACCCGATAAAAGCTTTATAAAGCGCAGCTTTGTTAGAAAAGTTTTAAAAACCTGTGACCATGTGCAGTGTGATGCGGAGTTTGTAAAAAAAAAGATAATGGATGATTATGGCATTAGAGAAGATATGATAACGGTATTTCCATGGGGAATAGATTTGACGCTTTTCAAAAAATTGGATAAACAAACTTCCAGAAATCAATTGAAGCTGAATAAAGAAAAGTTCATTGTGCTTTTTAATAGATATCTGGAGGGCATTTATGGTGTTAAATATCTCCTGGAAGCATTTAAAATTTTTGCTGCCGGCAAAACTGATGTGCAGCTTCTTATGCTATCTGAAGGTTCCGGCAAAACTGATATTCTGAAATATATAACCGAAAAAGGACTTGAGGATAAAATTTCTGTTATTGGAAGGGTACCTAACCATGAACTGCCTGTGTTTTTAAATTCAGCAGATGTATATATTTCAACTTCATTAAGTGATGGCACATCACTTTCGCTTCTTGAAGCAATGGCTTGCGGCTGCGGTATAATTGCAACTGATGTTCCTGCAATATTAGAATGGATAAGCAATGAAAACGGATTCATTGTTCCCAAAGCAAACTCAGCTGCACCCTCTAAAGCACTTAATGAATATTATGCAAACAGAAATCTTATAGAAAACCACTCAAACAAGAACTCTAAAATTACCATGGAGCGTGCTGACTGGAATATAAATTTTCTTAAGCTAAAGGATATTTATACAAAATTACTTAAATGAAAAAGGTACACAAACTTATAAAGATTGCGATTATTGCGGGGGCAAGACCTAATTTTATTAAGATTGCACCGCTGATAAAGGAACTTTCTAAGGTAAAACAATTCAGCGTTAAACTTATACACACCGGGCAGCATTATGATCCTGTGATGAGTGATATTTTTTTTAAGGAGCTAAATATTAAAAAACCTGCTATAAATATATTATCCGGCTCAGGTTCACATGCAGTTCAGACTGCCAAAATTATGCAGGGATTAGAACAAGTATTTATTAAATTAAAACCATCGGTTGTAATTGTTGTTGGTGATGTTAACTCAACATTAAGTGCTGCAATAGTAACATCAAAGCTTCATATACCGCTTGCTCACGTAGAAGCAGGACTACGCTCAGGTGATATGAAAATGCCCGAAGAAGTAAATCGTATTGTAACCGATAGACTTTCTGAGTATCTTTTTATTCCTTCGGAGGATGCTTATGAAAATCTGAACAATGAGGGCATAGAAAGAAGTAAAATATTTTTTGCAGGCAACATAATGATTGATACTCTTATAAATAATCTGAAAAAAATAGAAAAATACAAAGTTCTTAAAAAATATAAACTAACAAAAAATAATTATTGCCTTGTTACACTTCACAGACCTTCAAACGTAGATAATAAAAAAATGTTTATTAAAATATCAAAAACAATAAGAGCAATATCAGAAACAGTAAAAATATTTTTCCCCGTACATCCCAGAACGATGATAAATATAGAGAAGTTTGGTATTAATAAAATTTTAAACTCTCCGGATATTTTATTAACAAAACCCATTGGGTACCGCGAAACAATAGCTTTAGTTGCCGGCTCAAAAATGGTTATAACGGATTCAGGCGGTTTACAGGAAGAGTCAACATATCTTAGAAAGCCATGTTTAACAATAAGACCAAATACAGAAAGACCAGTTACGGTTACAATTGGTACCAATACGGTTGTTGGCGATAATATGAAACTTTTACTGAATTTAGTTAAAGATATTATGAATAATAAGTATAAAGCCGGAAATCGCCCGAAATATTGGGATGGCAGGACATCTGAAAGAATACGGAAAACCCTTGTGAAAGAACTTTTAAGTAAAAATAATATTTAATTTTGCAAATGATCTGGTTTGATCTGGATAACTCGCCGCATGTTCCCCTATTTGCACCGGTTTTAAAATACCTGCAAAGCAAAGGAATTAATTGTACCGTTACCGCCAGAAATTTTGCGCAAACACTTCAGCTTTTGCAATTGCGGAAAATTCCGCACAAGGCTATTGGCGAACATGCAGGAAAAAATAAAATTAAAAAAGTTTTAAATCTATTTGCAAGATCAAAACAACTTAAAGAATATATCAAATCAGAAAAAAGAACACTCCCTAAGATAGCCGTAAGCCATGGTTCTAGAACTCAGCTCATTGCAGCAAAATCACTCGGAATAAAATCTCTTTTGATGATGGATTATGAATATACAGAAACTAAGATTTTTAACCGTTATTCAGATATTATATTAGCTCCGGTATTTATTCCCTCTGAAAGATTAAAAGCCGGCGGAATTAACCCAAAGAACGTAATACGATATAACGGATTTAAAGAGGAACTGTATTTAAATTCGTTTAAACCTGATGAAAATTTCAGAAAAGAAATTAATGTTGGTGAAAGCGAAATTTTAGCAGTAGTTAGACCGCCGGGGATGCTTGGGAATTATCACGATAAGAAAAGTGAAGACTTGCTTTTATATGCATTGAAACACTTGAACAGTATAAATAACTGTAAAATTATTATTACAAGCCGTTCAAATGCTGATAGAAATTTTATTACATCAAATGTAAATTTAAAAAATATCAACTTTCTTGAAAAAGTTGTTGACGGCTTACAGCTGGTATATGCAGCGGATATTGTAATTAGCGGCGGGGGGACAATGAATCGAGAATCAGCTCTGCTGGGCACCGAAACCTACAGCATATTTACCGGTAAAAAACCGTACCTGGATGAATACCTTCAGGGCTTAGGGAGAATGAAATTTATAAATTCAGAAACCGAGATTGAAAAAATTAATCCTCTGCGAAAGCAAAAGAATGAACCATACAATTTTAATAAAAATATTGTTGAAGAAGTTTCTGAAATTATTATTGATGAGGCAGGTATATAAAGTTGAAAAATGTTATTTTATTACATGGAGCAGTTGGCTCAAAAAGATCAATTTAATGAATTAATTCCATTACTTAGGAATAAATACAGAGTGTTTACATTCAATTTTTCAGGCCACGGAGGTAATGAAATTCCCCGTGAAACTTTTTCAATAAAAATGTTTGCTGGCGAGCTATCATCATTTATAAAGAAAAACAATTTAGCTCCGGCAAATATTTTTGGCTACAGTATGGGCGGATATGCAGCTTTATTTGCTTCGGAAAGAAAACCGGAATTGTTTGGGAAAATATTCACTCTTGCAGTAAAATTTGACCGGACTCTGGAAATTGCAGATAAAGAAATAAAAATGCTTGACACGGAAACAATATCTGCTAAAGTTCCTGAATTTGCCAAAGAGCTTGTAAAACAGCATGGTACAGATAAATGGGAATTGGTACTTGCTAAAACATCCGAGTTGATGATTTCACTTGGTAATGATAACCTGCTGAAAAATGGAATGCTTAGTAACATTCAAAACGAAGTTTTGGTAAGTGTGGGAGATAGAGATAAAATGGTTTCACTTGAAGAAACAATTTTTGCTTATAGGACATTACATAATTCAAAACTGCTTATTTTTCCCAATACTTATCATGCATTGGGAAAGGTTAATATTGACAGGTTAATTTATGAAATGGAATCTTTTTATGGTATATAAAAAAACTAATAAATGTTCCCTTATGATAATTTTAAATATTAATTAATTTGTATGAATTATCCTGAACGTAAATAGTGCTTTAAAATAATAATTTAATTTTTAGTAAATTTAAATTATTTTTTTACTGTTTAACAAGCTGTACATACTCGCATTTATCTTATTATTATTCTGAATTTTCAGCAGGTTCATAAGATAGCACAATCCATTTATCGGTTTCTGAGATATAATTAATACCGTTTCTAACGTAAGAACGTTTAGCAGTAAGTTCACTGAATATACTGTGCATAATTGTATTGGGATCTTTTTTATAAATTATCAGCCCTTTCGGGTTTCTTTTCATAAATAATCGAATCTCGTTTGTTAATTCATCTTTTTCTGATGGCACATTATATCCGCTGATTAAAACTTTATCGGGAGGCGCTAACTTTGTTCTGAAGGGAACTGTTAGGATACTGGAATCACTGCCTTCTTCATCAAAAATCAATGCTGGATAGCTGGTTATATATTTATCAATAATGTTAAGAAGCTGCCGTACATCTGTGGGGTCTTCTGATGTTGCTATAAACTGTATAACTTTAGGAAAAAACCTGCTATAAGCTGAGGGGACAAAATCTTTAATATACGACAGAGGAATTGCGCTAATGATGATTAAAGATGCCAGCGAATATTTTAGAATGCCTGATTTGAATTTTGAAATAAATTCATCAAGACCAATTGCTGTAAAAACAGAAGCTATAAAAAAAGTAAGATAAAAATAACGAGTGGTTAAATAAAGTGCCGAAATAGAACTATATAGTCCATTTATCAAAGCAGGGAGCAAGAAAGGGACTAAAATTATTGCAAAAACTAATAAAGAGTTTCTTTTATAAGCTGCATAAATTCCTTTGACCAAAAACCAGAACAATATAACAGTAGTTCCGATAAAGATAAAATAAAAAGGAGAAATAAATCCGGTTAATCTTGTTTTCAGATTCCATCCTTCAATATTTCCTCCGACCATAAAATCATACTCCCTGACTGCAGTAAAGGTTTTAAAAAATGACCCGTACATATTAAAGCTTATGTACATCCAAAATACCTGGAAAAGCAGCGAGATGATAACAAAATAATATGAACCCTTTTTTCTTGAATTGATTGCAATTAGGCAAAATGCAAGCAGAATAAACAAACCCTCAGGTCTGAATAACAAACTGATGAAAGAAAAAACTCCGGATATTATGAAATATTTAAAACTTTCACTTTCGTTTTCTGAAACAACCGCCTTTATGAAGTAATAAATCATTACACAGATAGCAGCAAGATACAGCTGCTGCGGAATTGGCATAAAATTTAACCTGAAAATAACAGGATTTAATGTAAATATAATAAATGCCAATAATGCAGTTCTGTAGCCGCCAAAGAGCAAAGTTATTTTAAAAATATAAATTCCTGCAATCGTCATGGCGATAATCATTGTAACTATAGGAGTATAATATATCTCATGAGTTATCATAATTAAAGGACCGATAACATAAAACCAACCGGGATTACCCGAGAGCGGCTCAACAAAAAATGGTTTTATAGCCCACCAGTATGCATTCCATGTCCTGGTAGCACCTTCACCATGATCTATCATGTTAAAGTTAATTATTAACAACTTAATAATAATAGTTGTAAGTACGATGAATAAAAAAGAAATCAGCTGGATAGGGCTGAGTTTTTTGTTATTCAGAGTAATATTATGTAAGTTAAACAGCCGGGGGAACAAAAATGGTTTTTTAACTATAGGAGTATCTCTCATGAAATTCAGCTGCTGTTAAATAATTAATGTATTTAGTTTTTTGTATTAATTAAGAAATCCGGAATGCCTGACTTGCCAACTATACCCGCAAAAGTGCCCTTTAGGTAATAATAACTCAATTTCATTCCGCTAACTTTTATAAACCAAATTAGCTTAAATGGAAACTTAATTATATCATTTAAAAATGAAGCAAATAAATGTTTCCAAAGTTTGAATTTACGAAAATACAAATATTTATTTCTTTGAATAAGGTAATATTCAAAATAATAGCCCGATTTATTTTCTTTAATCCATTTATGATTGTGCCAGAGAATAGCATTTTTAACGGCAACCGATTTATAACCTTGCTCACGAATCCTTTTTGCCAGATCAATTTCATCGCCGTAGGCAAAATACATTTCTTCCCATAAGCCGGTTTTTTGAAGTACATCGGTTTTTATCATTACAGCTGTGCCCGGAAGCAAATCTACAATTCTTAATTCCGGAATTTCATTTTGGGTTAATGCATAATTACATCCTTCAAAGTATTTAGTAATTTTATATGATCTGAAATCAGCAGAAGACCCAAATTCCTGTATCTTACCGGGTTCCTTAATTCCATTCCAGTAAAAAATTAATGGTGCTGAAGCAGCAATATCATTGCTTGCTTTAAGCGGTTTAATTAATTCTTCAATACAGTGTTTATGCGGAATTGTATCATTATTCAGAAAGAAAATAAAAGGAATATTTTCTTTTATTGCTGCATTTGCACCAATATTATTGCCTCCTGCAAAACCAGTATTTTTTCCGGAGGAAATATATTCAATTTCCAGTCCCAAAGTTTTATTTAGCCCCCGGGAAAACTCTGTATCAGAATTATCGGGATTATTATCAACAAAATATATTTTAAAATTATAATAACTTTGTTCATATAATGATTTATATAGCAGTTCCAGATTATGTTTCTGCCTGTACATTACAAGTATTAGGGCAATTTCAACCAATTTTACTTTCTCCGTAAACGCTTTTAATAAGTCCCAGATAGTAGTTTGATACTTTTTCTATAGTATGGTTTTCAATTGCATATTTACGCGCATTAGCACCAAGTAATTTTGTTTTTTGCTTATCAGTTATAAGCATCTTTAATGCAATTACAACCGATTCTTTATTAAAAGGAACCAGCAAACCGTTACTATTATTTATAAACAACCTTGTATCGCCTGTATCACTTGCAATAATTGCATTACCGCAAGCCATTGCCTCGAGCACACTTTGGGAGGGATAGTTAGTTCCGCTTTGCAGTGAAACAAAAATTGATGTTTGACTGAAAATTTCCGGGGGGTTATTATGAAAAACAAAATTCACATTTCCGCTTAGCCCGTTATTGTTAATAAATTCTTTAATTTGGGTAACTAATGTGCCTTCACCCAGCAGATGAAATTTAATTAGAGGAAATATTTTAATTATTTCAGAAGCTGCCTCAAGATACAATAACGGATTTTTATCAGGCTCAAGCCTGCCGGCAAAGGCAATTTCAATATTATCTTTGCTGGCAGTTGGGCATTTTGAGTAGTCAATAAAGGAGCATGGTGCAACAGATGCTTTTCCAAAAGGAATATTAACACCTATTTTTTTTATACCATCATGAATATAAGGGCTAAGGAAATCTATCATATCAGCATTTTCAAGAATGTAATTAAATGAGAAATACTTTCTGTACCATAGCTTTTTTTTATCAGGAAGAATATCGCTGAACCAGCTATCCATATCGCTGAAGATGATTTTAACATCAGGGATATTTTTTTCTTTGTAAAACACCAAAGGTAGTCCGCCGGCAAAAATTCCGATAAGTACTTTAATATCGTTTTCAATTCTAATTTTTTCAATCTGTTTAAAAATTTGCCTTTGCAGTATTTTATTTTTGTTATACCAGTACAGCTTTCTTACAAGAGATGTATTTTTATCCACCTCAATCATATCTGGTACATTATCTTTGAATTCAGAAGGTGAATCAATTGAGGATGTTTTAATCATAGTATCAGCACCCGTATTAACTACATGAATATTTTCACCATTTATTTCGGGAAACGCTCTTAAAAGATGCTTTTGCATTAAAGGATTAATTATATAGTGAAATTTATTGGGGTAAACTGCTGAAAAATATAGAAAAAGATTGGTGAATCTTTTCTCAGCTCCGCCAAAGGCTCCGCTTGGGAAGATAATAAATGCAGTTTTTGGCAGATTTTTATACAAAAATAAAATTGTGGATTTTATAAAATTCATCAAATATACTCACCAATGTTTTAATTTACAGTAAAAAAGTAACAGGGGAATTAATTATCTTAAAATAGACTTTTTTGGGTATTATTAAAGACTTGCAGATAAATTCTATGGTTAATACATTTATAAAAACTTATTTAAATTTTAATGAGAAAGACTAGTTATATAATTCCAGTTTTATTCATTTTTTTCTGCAGCATGTTATATTTCGGCTGTGATGATTCGGGAACTTTACCCGAAGAACTTACTGCCGGACAGGTAATTTTACATCAAAAGATTAAACTTCTTCCGCTTGACCCGGTTCTTGATGGTTACTATAATTTATTTCTTGTATTAACAGATTCTATAGGCACCCCGAGAACAGTTCATTTAGGGAGATTTAATGTAACAACAGCCGGTGAGATTATTGACGAAAGCGGAAACCCCAAGACACTTTCAGTTCCCGCCAATGACACAATTGATCTTGGAAGATCGCTTTATTCAATTATCAGCATAGATCCTTCACCTGTAATATTTCCTGGACCAACAAGAATTTTAGCAGGTCCGGTATCAATTTACAGGGATTCTGTAACTGCAGTTATGTTAATGAATGATACTCTAGCAGTAGGTAGCTCAATAAATTCATTACTTAGTTCCAATAGCGTATTATATCATATTAATACCCCAACAGGACTTTCAGGTGATTGCAGCAAGGGGATTTGGTTTTGCCAACCAGGCGGGGTTTCTTCATGGAATCCAGGAAGTGCATTGACCCTAAACAGGGGATGGATTTATCAAGGATTTGTTAGGAATAAAACAACTGGTCAAGTATATTCAACCGGAAGATTTTATGACCCCGAAATGTCGGATATGGATGGCGCAGGTTCTTGTGCAGATACATTTGGGGTTGCATATTCAAAACCAGGACAGGATTGGGCAAAAGCAAACTGCAGTTCGATTACAAAAATTGATGACGGCAACCACGAAGCATTTGTTACCTTGCAGCCCGAAGGTAGATCTGAAACATTAGCTCCGTTTGTTTTAAAGATATATTATCAAAATAATATAATAACTGATTTAGGATGTAACAGAGTGGATAATTTATTTACGCAAAGGCAAAATATACCGGATGTAACATTAAGGATAACAAGATAGTAATTTAACAAAAAGCCGTTTTTTTATAAACGGCTTTTTTGATGATAAATTCTAATTATGAGTAATTAATTCAACTAAATTTTATTCATAAATATTTTCAATAACATAAGCCTGCCTTCGTCTTACTTCGTCCAGGGTTCGCCACAGATATTCACCAATAATACCAAGCATAAGCATTTGAAAACCGGATAACAGCAGAACAATAATCATAAGAGGTGCCCAGCCTTGAAACGGGACATTACCTGTAAATTTAGCTATTACAATAAAAATTGCATATAAAAAGCCAGAAAGCGAAATAATTATACCAAGTATTGAAATTATTCTTATAGGCAAAAAACTGTAACCCAAAACACCATCAATAAGATATTTCATCTTTTTGGAAAAAGTCCATTTGGACTCTCCCAGTTCTCTTTTTTGCCTGGTGTAAGGAATATATTTAACTCTGTATCCAGTCCATAAAATTTGTCCCTGCCAGAAAGCATTAGCTTCCATATTATTCAGAAGCAGGTTTTTTACTTTGGCATCAATGAGCAAAAAATCAAAACCGCCGGAAGGCATATCACTGAAACTTAGTTTTCGCATAGCCGCATAAAACAATTTTGATGTTGTTCTTCTTGCAAAAGTTTCTTCTCGGTCAGACCTTGTGCAAATAACAATAGGATAATTTTCTTCGTAAAAATATTTGAACATATCATTAATAAGTTCGGGGTTATCCTGAAGATCTGCAGAAATATTAACAATGCACTTACCTTTAGCCTTTGAATAACCGGCATATATTGCATTTACCTGTCCAAAATTACGAGTAAGTTTTATAATTTTTATTAGGTCGTTATGATTTTCTTTAAGTTTAATAAGTTTTTCCATTGAATTATCATACGACCCATCATCAACAAAAATTACTTCAAAGGTCATACCTGGATTTTGTTTTATTACAACCTCATATATTTTGTTAAAAGTTGGCTCAACATTCAGCTCATTACAGTAAACAGGTATGACAATTGAGCAGTTTATTTCCGGTTTGCTATACTGTAATTCCATAATATTTTAAATTTTTGGAGGTCAATTATTCTTTTTAGTTTCAATAACTTTTGCAGGCATACCAACAGCAACCGAGTAAGGCGGAATATCATTTGTAACTACAGCACCAGCTCCAATAACAGACCATTTTCCAATATGGATACGCGGAAGCACTATTGCTCCGGTTCCGATATTTACGCCTTCTTCAAGATGAGCTCCTCCGGTTATGTGTACGCCGGGAGATAAATTGCAAAAATCTTCAATGATAACATCATGTGCAATTGAGCAGTGATGATAAATATTTACCTGTCTGCCAATTACACAGTTAACAGTTATGGTACTTAATGAAAATATTATAGTCCCATCACCAAAAGTATTGTCAAAGCCAGTTTCTGCAGAACGGTGAATAACAGGACCAGGTAATTTACATTTAGAAGCTAACAATCTTTCAGTAAATTTTTTTTTGCTCTCCGTAGAACCAATAGCAGGTAAAATATAGTCAAATTCTATATTTTTTAAGTTCAAAATGTGATCAAGACTACCAAGAATTTTAAATCCACTTGTAATTTTACCATTATTTTCAGGAAGTACAGGTGTGCCAATTTTGTTAATATCATCATCCAGAAAACCAACAACTGAATATTTACCAAACTCCTCTTTATTTTCACTTATAGCCCAAAATGTTTCACGGGCAAATGCACCGGCTCCCATTAATATTATTCTGCCTGTGTTTTTATTTTTCGTAAACATTACACCCCAGAAACTTTATTAACAATATTGCAAACCCGTTTAACCTGTGAAACAGTAATATGAAAAGAAAGCGGCAGGCAAAGTATTCTTTGAGAAATATCGTAAGTTACCGGACAAGTAATTTTGCTTCCAAATACCAGTTCTAAACTCGGACTGAAATACTCCCTTGGGAAAATGTGTTCTTTGTTTAATTTATTTACGACTTTTTCTTTTAGTGATTTGGTTGAAAATAAAACAGGGAAATATGAATAATTCTGCTCAGCATTAAATTTTTGATATTTAATGAATTCATTACTTAAAAGGAGTTTTTTATAAAGCAAAAACACTTTTTTTCTTTTTGTAAGGTTAACACTAAGATATTTCATTTCAGCAATTCCAAGAGCCGCATTAAGCTCGCTCATTTTAGCATTAACACCCAATGAACGTATGACATAGTTTTCGTATCCAAAATTTCGTTTAAGACGGATCTCATTTGCGATATTATTATTGTTGGTAAATAGCGCTCCCCCTTCTGCGGTATTGATGATCTTTGTAGCATGAAAGCTTGTGGTAGAAATATCACCAAAATAGAATAATGACTTATTTTTATAATTTATACCCAATGCATGAGAAGCATCATAGATTACTTTTAAATTATATTCATTTGCAATCTTTTGTATCTCTGAAATATTACACGGATTTCCATAAACATGAACAGCCATAATAGCTTTTGTTTTACTTGAAATTTTCCTTTGAATTTTAAACGGGTCTATGTTAAACGTATCGGGTTCAATATCTGCAAAGACTGGTTTACAATGTTCCCAGATTATTGATGATGCTGTTGCAATAAACGAAAATGGTGTTGTAATAACCTCACCATTAATTTTAAGTGATCTTAGTGCCAGCTGTAAAGCCAAAGTCCCATTAGAAACACAAAGAGCATACTTACATCCCGAATTTTTACGAAGTTTTTTTTCAAAAAGCTTTAAATATTTACCATCATTAGTTAATACGCCGCTTTTCCATATATCTTTTAATAATTCGGTATATTCATTTAATGGAGGCAGAAATGATTTAGTTACATAAAGAGGTTTTTTCATTAAAAAATTATCTTAGTTTATCATCACAAAATGTAAATAAATCAAAAACTTACAACAATATAATTAAAATTAAACCCTTAAAACAGGAATTTACATTCAGCAAAAATCTTATTTAGTTAGGCGGTAGAGTTCATGTTGATTTGTTTTAAAAACCAATTCTTTTTTTATGCCAAGGGAATCTATTTGAGTATATATTTTTTCAAAACCTAAGGGGTATAAATCTCTTGTTACCAATATGAATTTAGGAGCGGGGTTTGCAATAAGTGATTCTTTCAGTTTATCAAACGTGCATATAGGGTTAGTTAAATAATACTGAGATACCCATGTACCGTTATAAATTGTATCTGCAGGAGTTACATATTGCTTTAAACCGGAATAAAATTTTTTTTGAGATGAATTATATTCTATTTTATCAAATAATCTGTTTTTGTATCCGTCTAAATCAAATTGTACCCCATCATTATAACCAATGTATGCATATATTAAATTTGCAGAATAACCGTATCCCATTAGAGTTATTATAGAAAAAATAGAAATTAGTTTAATTGAGTTTTTATATAAAGGATATTTAGTTTCAAGGATTTGGTATGCTTTAACTGCCAGAAGAGATGCCATTAAGCAAACTGAAATTATGCCCATAAATGGATTACGGTATGTGGATAAAGGGTAAAGAGTTATCCACCATACTGCAGTTACTACTGAAAAATAAAGTATTGCCCGTTCAAAAAGATTTTTTGAATAAAAAAAGAAACTGCTGCAAATCAATAAGAAGAGTGAAATGGGAAAAAATCTGTTAAAAAGTTGAATTTTTTCAATTATTAAATTTATTGAAGCAGTAGGCGGACCTGCAAATATATCTGTAATTATAATCATCTTTCTGAGGAGTGTATAATCAAATAAAATAACGGGTATAGTTCTTATTATTGTAAACAACGCGGAAATAAGAATAGTAAAACCAAGCAGCTTTAACACTTCTTTTTGATGAGTTGTTATGTAGAGAATAAGAAGGGTGATGGTAACTAAAACTGCAACTTGAAATTTTGTTTGAACAGCTAAACTTAGTAATAAGGAGCCATAAATTGTATTTTTTATAGGAATCTTATTATTGCTGATTGGGAATGCAATATAGAGTCCATAAATCAAAAAAGCTGATTGCAATAATTCTCCAAAAAAAGAAGATGAAATAAATCCAAATCCCGGCTGTATGCAAAGAAAAAACAGAAATAAAACTGCAGTTTCTTTTCCGTATTTTTTATTAGTTACTAAGAATATTACTATCAGTGTAAAAATTGAAATAATTGATGAAATTAATTTAAAACTCCATACATCTGTAAAGTTAAATATAAAATTTGGGACTGCAAAAATATAATGAGGCAACATTGCAATTGTATCTATTAAAAATATTTTTTCATTAAGCGTTATAAAAGAAATTCCGGTATTAGCAAAATTTTTTGCATATTCAATATATACCGCTTCATCATATCCCAAATCATAATGTACAATTGAAATTGGGAACAGAATTAATAAAAATAAAATTAAGAAAAACAGTAGTGTATTTATTGTAAAATAACGCAGCACTCCATTAAAAATATTTTTTAGATAATTTAATACTGAGTTATAAAACGAGCTGAAATAAATTGAATAAAATATAAGAGAAAGCAAAGATAAACAGGACAGTATTAAGAGCTGCTTGTTAATAATTTTGTTAATCTTTTGGGGATTATTAAAACTAAAACTAAATACTTTAAATAAAACTAAATGAGGTGGTATTATATTTGAAAGCAGCAACAATATTAAAAAAAATACAGATGTACCTGTAAATACTAAAATTTGTTTTTTTTTCAAAAACCCATTTTTCATTTTGAATTGTTAAATATTATAGAATTTTATTAATTCTGCAAAACTATAACTCATATTTTTTATTCAAGTTTTCATACTTGTAAACCAGGGCAGCTAAATAAAACGTAGTTGACCAGAAACCCCACAGACCCACAGATAACCCGCCATAAGAATAATTTATTGCCGAATCAAAAAATAACCTGGAAATAAATACCAGGATAAAAAATATTAAAAGATCATTGAACTCTGTTTTTTTCAGTATTTTAAACGAAATAATAAAATAGTATAATTGGTAAGTAACCCCAAGTAAAAAGCCTACAATACCGTAAGCAGCAAGTAAAGATGCCCATCCAACATCAGAAAAGCCCCAGGCATAAATAGTTTCCTCTTCTGTTTCTGGTCTTATAACCCAAAGCGGATGCATACCGATTCCCATTATAATATTTCCATCTCTCCAAAGCCCTATTAAAGCAGCAATATTTGCAACCCGGGTTCCGTAAGTGCCTTCTTTATATTTATAATCAGTCTGCCCCTGCTCAACTCTTGCCTTAATAGCTTCAAAAATATAATCAGATTGCGGAACAAATTTTATGAAAGCGTAAAATAAAGCTCCGGCAAAAACGGTAAGAATAACAATTTGTCTGAAAACCAGTCTGAATTTTTTGTTTTTTACAGAATACCATATAAACATAATTAAAATTATAAGAGCAATATTTAACCATGCGGCTCTTCCAAATGCAAGAATATGTGGAGTTATAAACAGAATTGCTAAAAAAAGCTGGTAAACCCGGAATTTCTTTACCATCCACTGATAAATGAATCCAAGGAAGAATAATTCACCATAAAATGTGCCACCATAAACCCTGAATACTTTTAAATCTCCGGGTAAATTCTGCTCTGCAATGCCAATATCGGGAAGAAAAGCAATTCCTGTTAACGCACTTAAGATATAAAGTATATTAGAAACAATTGCAACAGGGAGCATAATTTTTATAAGGTATCCCAGTGCTCTTCGCTTTATAAGCAGCAGAAATGGAAAAAGCAGAAAACACATCCAGATACCTTTTAATCTGAAGAAAAGCTCAATAAAATTATATTCATATTTTATTGTGCTTATAACAAATTGCAGCAGATAGAATACCAGCAGCAGCTTTGCAATAATCATAGCCCGGCTTGAAAAAAGTTCACGGTACTCTTTTACATTGTAAAAAGAATATAAAGTTAATCCATAGAGCAGAAAATCAGAAATCCTCATATTTCTGTAAACAAAATAAAACTGTTTGGGTATCAAACCAAGAGTTCCGTTTTCTATAAAGAAAATTAAAAATATTCCCCATGCAAGTAGTTTTGCATTAAGAGTTAAATAATTTTTTTCTTCCAGAATTTCACTGAAGTTATGATTGCGGGAGTTATTTTTACCCGATGATATTCTGAAGTTATTAGTTAGTTTAACTACCAATCTATTAAAAATTATTATTTAAAATTAATTTAAAATTCCCTGCTTTTTATAATTATCATATATATAAACCAAAACAGGTATATATATGTTTAACCCGGAAAAAAAGCCCCATAAACCAGTGGAAACAAAAACGATAGAAAAACCTACAGTTAAATCAAAAATTAGTTTTGCAAACAATAAAATAATTAAAAAAGTATAAATATTTACCTGGGATGATTTCTTAATAATTTTAAAACTATAGAAAATAAAATAAAACTGAATAAAAACAGCTAAAAATATTCCAATTCCTCCGTAAGCAGCAAGTACCGAAGGCCACGTTACATCGCAAAACGCACTGTATATAATAACTTCTTCTTTTGAGTCCGGTCCAATAACCCACATTGGATGAAAACCTACGCCAAGGAAAATATCAGAATTACGCCATAGATTTACAAGTGCGTTGTTTTGCATTATTACCCGCGTACCATAGGTACCTTCATCATGTTTAACATCCTCTTGACCTTGGAAAATCCTTGCGCTTAAAGCATCTATATAAAAGTCGGATTCCGGGATAAATTTCATAAAAATTATAGTAATACCAATACCCATTATGATAAGTATAACAGCTTGTTTAAAAAGGATTTGATAATTTCTTTTGTTAAGTGAATTAAGGAGAATCATTAAAATAATAGTGAAGGCAAAACCAATCCATGCAAGTCTGCCAAAAGCAAGAATATGCGGAATAATAAAGAGGGCAACCAACCCAATTTGCCAGAATCGGAATTTTTTTGTTATCCAATAGTAAACAATACCCAGAAAGTACAGCTCCCCGTAGAAAGTACCGCCAAAAACCCTGTAAACTTCAATGTCACCGGGTAATCTTTGTTTTATAATAGATACATCAGGCAAAAAAGGAACCCCGGTTAATGCTGTAATAATATAAAGCAGATTGGATATTAGTGCAACCGGAAAAATAATTTTTATTAAGAAAGGCAGTCCGCCTCTTTTTAAAAGGAGTAAATAAGGGAAAATTAAAAATGATGTCCAGATACCTTTTAAGCGGAAGAAATATTCAATTGGGTTAAAATCATACCTTAAATAGCTTACAAAAAACTGAAACAATAAATAAAAAAGATATATTTTAATTATGATTAATAATTTGCTGTTGAATAAATTTTTATACTCTTTATATTTAAAAAAAGAATATATAATTAATGCATACAGCAGCAGGTCTGATAATCTCATACTGCGGTAAACGGTATAATATTTCTGAGGAATAATTCCCATTGTACCGTTTTCAATGAAGTAGAAAAGAAAGATGCCGAGAGCTAAAATACGCGCTTTTAAACTTAAAACCAGATCTGCTTTAATGTAATTTTCGCTGTATAAAATGTTTTGCCTATCTGCCTTAACAGCAGAATTGCCAATAACCGGCATTCTTTTACCTTTCCAGTTATTTACAGCGGCTTTAAGCAAACGGAATGTAATAAAAATGAATTATCAAAAGTTTTATTATAATTATATCAGCCGTGGTATTTTTTAATTTTAGCTGAATACTCCTTAACAAGCTGTTCTGCTTTTTTACGTGTACGGGCTTCTGAATTAACGTGGAAAATTTCTCTTTCACTATCGGGAATGCACAAAACCCATGTATATTCATCAAAATATATCTTTATGCCATCTATCAATTGGCGTTTCAAGCCTTCTGAATCCTCGACAAGTTTTCTCATTATCTTTCCTTTCATATCAAGGGTACAGAAAACATTATTTTTTGCCATGTGAAGAACAGGGGTTTTCTTTTCTATTTCATTAAACTTTTTGCGTGACCGCGCAGCGAGTTCCAGTATTTTCATAATTGAAAACATACCATCGGTTGCAAAGGAAAATTGCGGAAAAATTACTCCTCCCTTTGTACCGCCTGCAAGCTCAACATCGGGATCATCAGTAGCGTTCATTATTGCAAAATGAGAATCCTTTACTCTTACAATTTCAGTAAAATATTTTTTTGCTGCAATATCAATTTCGCCTGATGCCTGAATAGGGACGGCAATTTTTTTTGTTTTGGGGTAAAGAGTTAAATACATAAATACAACTAAGCTTAAAAAGCGGTCATAGCTTAATATTTTTCCGGTATCATCAACTAAATAAATTTTTTCTCCTCCTGCATCAATCAAAAATCCTGCATCATATTTTAATGAAGTAACTATATAAGAAAGCTGCTGAAGGTCATTACGGAATTCTTCAGGCGAACGGGTTTGTTTGGACGAATCTAAATGAGAATCAAGGGTAACAAGCTCAATATTAAACTCACCGAGTATTTTATTTAATATTGTTGATGTAATTCCGTGGGAGTAGTTTATGGCAATTTTAAATTTTCTTTGATTTATCACATCCTTGTTAAGCATAGAAATAAACCGTTCACTATAGCTTTCGTATGTACGCTCCGCATAGCTTATACTGCCAATTTTATCAAACGGTATAGGACGAGCATCATTTGAAATTACCAGCCGTTCAATGGATTTTATCTTTGCAGATGAAAGATCCTTACCGTTTGAATCAAAGAATATAATATCACACCTTGATGAATCAAACGGAGATTTACGTACAAATATTCCGCCTTCTGCTTTTCCGCCAGAAAGCTCCTGCCTTAATATTGGGATAGGCGTTGTTTGGTAATCAAGCACATTTACACCGCTTGAAAGCAAACCGCTTGTAATAGACCCTTTTATCATGAGCGAAACATTATCAATATCGCGGGAGATAAATATTTTTGAACCAAGTCCCGCAAACACTCCGTAAGCCATACCAAGTTTTGCACTGAACTCCGGAGTAATTTCAATGTTAGAAATGCCGGTTATTCTGGAATCAGTAAACATTGTATCTTTCCAGCGCTCTTCCCAGATGAGATTTTTGGTAACAATGGAATTGCTGTCAACATTTTTTTGGGGCCATATCTTAACATCGCTGCGAACCTGTACATTATTGCCTATAACAACATTAGACCCTATAAAGACATTTTCATTTATTCTGCTTCCTGATTTTATTTTGACGTTATTGCACAAAACGGAATAATTTACCTTTGCGTTTTCTTCAATAGAAGTATTATTCCAAATCACAGAATCTTTTATAACAGTGCCGGACGCAATGTAACATTTATTCCCAATTATAGAATTAATTATTTTTGCAGACCTAGAAACCTTAGCTGAGGGAACAATTATGTTTCCATTTTTAATAACATTTTTTGCAACCTTTAGTTCAACTTTGCCTTTTAAGGCCTCAAGGTTTGTTTTAATATAATCATCCAGCGAGCCAACATCACGCCAATAACCGGAAAGAGTTGCACCGTAGAGAGGCATCTTATTGCGAAGCAAATAAGGAAATAGATTTTTGGAAAAATCACAATCAGACTTATTTCCTCTTGCTTTTGGAACAAGCCCAAGGGTTTCTTTTTCGAGCACGTAAATGCCTGTATTAATTGTATCACTGAAAACCTCGCTCCAGGAGGGTTTTTCTAAAAACTTGGTTATTTTGCCCTCTTTATCGGTTAAAACAATACCAAATTGCAGCGGATATTTAGCACGGGTTAAAACCAAGGTTGAAACTGATTTTCTTTTTTCATGAAACCTGATTGCCTGTGAGAGGTCAAAATCAGTTACAACATCGCCGCTTATGATAATAAAACGGTCTTTTATTAAATCATACCCGCAATAAACCGCGCCTGCAGTGCCATAGTCGGCATCAGGTTTAACGTATTGTATCTTTACCCCGAATTTCTTTCCGTCTTTAAAATAATCACGGATAATTTCTGCCTGATGATAAAGTATAAGGATAAGATCTGAAATTTCATGTTTTTTTAAAAGCTCTATTATATGTTCTATAATAGGTTTATTTAAAAGCGGTGTCATAGGTTTCGGGATATTTGCTGTAAGCGGTCTAAGCCTTGTTCCGAAACCGCCCGCCATTACTACTGCCTGCATATTGTTTTTATTTATTTAACCTCATCTCAAACTTCTCTTCTTAAATAGAAGATGAATAAAAATTTTTAATCTTTTATATGAGATAAGTTTCTTATTAGATATTTTAACTTTCGCATTAAAATACTTACTTATTTTCTTTCTTTTTATCAAAATCAAAATTTACATCAGGAGCTTTATCTGTGCCCGGGGCTGATTTAAAGTACTGCTTTTCCTTAAAGCCCATTATTTTTGCAGTTATTATAGTTGGAAAGCTTCTGACAGATGTGTTGAACTCTTGTACAGCTTCATTAAATTTTTTCCGTTCAACCGATATACGGTTTTCAGTACCTTCAAGCTGTGATTGCAGCTGCAGGAAATTCTCGTTTGCCTTTAACTGCGGATAATTTTCAGCAACAACTAGTAATCTAGAAAGCGCACCCGATAATTTATCCTGGGCGTCCTGAAACTGTTTAAATTTTTCTTCATCACTTAAATCATCTGAAGAAAGCTTAATTTGTCCCACGCGTGAACGCATTTCGGTTACTTCCGTTAAAACACTTTTTTCAAAATCAGCGTAACCCTGAACAGTTTTAACAAGATTTGGGATAAGATCTGCTCTTCGCTGATACTGGTTTTCAACCTGTGCCCAGGCTTGATTAACGTTTTCATCCTGCTGTACCAGCGAGTTATAACCGCATCCTGAAAACGCTGATAGAAATATTAAAAGCAACGAAAAATTGAAGAATAATTTTAATTTGGACATATTTATAGTATAAATTTAAGGAAAATTACGAAAGTTAGTAATTAAATACAATTTGAAAAAAATTACGGAATTATTATTTAAAAATATTATCAATTGATATAAATCTATTCTATATGTATAATTGTAAATGCGATTAAAACATCTTGATTTTTTGAGGGGAATTGCAGTTCTTCTGGTACTTTTCAGACACTATGCCTTATCAATTGTATTATTTAATATTGGGTGGATTGGAGTAGATCTATTTTTTGTACTGAGCGGATTTTTGGTTTCAGGATTACTGTTTAAGGAATACATTAAATATGGTAACATTAAACCAATCTTGTTTTTAATCAGAAGAGGATTAAAAATATATCCACTGTTTTATTTTGCACTTATTTTGAGTTTAATAAGTATTTCTGTTTTTAATTATTTTAAATGGGATCAAAATAATATTTTCAGGGGGGGGGTAATTGCAGAATTTTTATTTTTACAAAATTATTTTGGACATATTTGGGATCATACATGGTCTTTAGCGGTTGAAGAACATTTTTATTTTACATTAATTTTGTTAATATTTATTTTAACAAAAACAAAAACTCTGCAAAATAAAAAATTATTTATTACCCTATGTATTGCTGTTAGCTTAGGTTGTTTATTGCTGCGCTTCCATAACTACACAACAAATATATTTTCAACATATACTCATGTATTTGCGACTCATTTAAGAATAGACTCTTTAATGTTCGGTGTCTTATTATCTTATTTTTACCATTTTCACCGGGAGAAGTTTGTAATATTTTTTACAAAATACAGAGTATCTTTATTGGTTTTATCAGGAATTATTTTAATTATTCCGTTTATTTTTTTAATTGATTCATTCTTTATGAATACAACTGGATTAACATTATTATATACTGCTTTTGGCATCATTTTATCGGTTATGGTTGTTAGCGAAAACACGATACAAATTCTAAATAAGATATTAGGGCAAAAGATTGTAAATCTGATTTCTAAAATAGGTTTTTATTCGTATTCAATATATCTTTGGCATATAATTGTATTATATATAATTACAATTATTATTAAAAATACTGTTAAACCTGAAATACCTATTTATATAGTGTTTACGATATATTTTTTATCATCAATATTCATTGCTATTGGTGCATCTAAATTAATTGAACAAAGAGCATTAAAATACAGAGATAAAAAATATCCCAGCAGGTCAAAAAATGTAATGTAAAATTCAGTTCAACATTTTAAAGGTATAATTTATTATAGAAATACTTAACTTTAGTTCGTACATATATTATTACTTTGAAATAAAACAGCGAAGGAATTACAGATTTTCATAAAAAATTTATTAGCTAAATTAATATTTATTTTTATGGAAAACCAAAAATTAAAATACTGATAATTCCTGAAAGCATCATTAATCCGTCAAGATATAAATAAAACCATAAATCTGACCGGGTTTTCAGACTATATTGATAACCGGCTGCCGATAGTACAGCAGGCAAAAGCATTATTATTGTATCAGTCAGCCCGGTACCTTTAGTAAATAAAACTACAACACATGCAGCTGATATAATTAGACTTGTATAAAATAATATCTTAATGCCTCTATAGCTTAGCGTTGTTATTAGACTTTTAATGCCAATCAATGTATCGGCTTCCTTATCCCGCAGGTCAAATAGAATGCAAATAGCAAAAAGCATGGTAAACCTGTTTACAAAAAATAAATATGAAGAAATATCCCATTGTAAATTGCTGAAAGCAAGCGGCAGGTAAACGGTTACCAGCGCCCACATAATTGAAAGATAAATAGTTTTGCCAAAAAAATATTTACGAAGATATAAAAATGGTCCTTTAGGAAGCTTTCCGGAAGAATACAGAAAAGTTAAGAATATTAAAGGAATTAGTTTTAATAAATGTTCCTTTAATATGAACATTGAGTAAATTGTTCCGGCAGAACCCAGAACAAGCAAGAGTAAAAGCAGCAATCTGTATTTTTTGCTCCAAATATCTCTGGGAGAAAGCTCTCTGTGCCCCGAAGGCAGTAACCAATGGAATGAATAACTTGTCAATGTTCCGGAGGCAATAAATATCAACGGATAAAAACCGGTTTTAAAAGAAAAAAGCTTTGCAGTATAAAGTGTCATAATGATACTGCAAATTACAATGTATATATTTGAAAAAATTAGGGAAAGCAGAATCTTTTTCAGTATGGAAAATGAGTTATTTTGGTAAGTATTATCAGTCATTGTTAACCGATCAATTAGGACGGATGATATTATTTTTTGAGAGAGTAAAAACTTAATTCAGCGTTAGATTAACTTCCGTATTTAATTATCTTTACCTTTTCTTCAGTAATTAATGAACTACCAATCATATTTGTTTCTTCAAAAACAGCTTTAAGTTTTTGGATATTTTCATCGGTATCTGCAATTTCAATTACAATTGGTAAATCACTAGAAAGTTCTAAAAGGTCGCTGGAATGTATCAAACTGGCTTTTCCAAATCCCGTAATACCTCTAAGCACAGTAATGCCTGCATATTTGTGCTCTCTTAAATAATTGGTTAAGTATTTGTATAGATTTTTTCCCTCATACTTATCGCTTTCACCAATAAATATCCTCAGCAGAGTTCCAGTGGATTCTTTTTGCATAATTATTTTTTAATTCAATCTTATATAAAATAACAATTATAAATGATATTAAATTACTTCGTAACAATTAAGGCAAGCTCCCTGCCTGCATATACAGCCATAATACATAGCACAACGTTAAGCACTATGTTTAGAGTAAACAATATTACCTGATTAAGTTCTGCAATCCTAAATGATTCATAAGCAAAAGATGACATTGTGGTAAATCCCCCAAGTATTCCAATAGTGATAAAATCACGAAGTTCAGGTGAAATGTTTCTGCCGGCAGTAACGGAGTACATAACGAAGCCAAGAATAAAACTTCCAATTACATTTACTGTAAGTGTTCCAAGAGGAAATGACGGTAAAAAATTATTAAGCCAGCGCGAAAGCAGGTATCTTGAAATTGCCCCAATAAACCCGCCTATGCCAATATAGATAATTGTCATTTTGTTATAAAATAATGTATAAAATATATTTTATAAAGGTATAACAACATAACAGATTAATTATAACTTTATTTATGCTGAAGATTGCAATTTATTTACAGAAAAATTATCTTTTGGTTTTGTAAAAACCGCAATTGCAATTATATTCACAAAAAACCCTAAAATGGCAATCCCGTTTATCATACCAGCCCAATCTTTATAAGGGGTAGCTGCAGGAAACACTGCAAGGATACGCATTATTAAAGAAATGTTGAGAATTGCATACCACACATAAAGCGATTTTCCGAATGGAGATAATTTAAACTTAAGAACTGCCGGAAGAATTACGGGAGCATGAGCAAAAATCATCATGAATACAAATCCCAAAAAGAAAGCATGAAGAGACGCATCATAAAATAAACCGAAAAGAATTCCAGCAGCAAATAAAATTCCGGAAATAATAAGCCATATATATCCTGTGGTAAGCATTAAACCTGAATAAAAACTTTGCCCGGGTTTTTTAAGGGAGTGTTTAGCCATATCAAACTTTAAGAGCCATATTGCACATCCTATAAGAGAAATTGCGGATGCGGCTCCTCCCCAAGTGTGGAACGGCTGGAAAATTCCTGCTATAAGTAATGCAAGTAATATCAATAAAACATTTTGCTTCAGCTTTACATTTTTTAAAATAACAAATCTGGAAAGCTCCAGCCTTTCACCGGTAATTGTAAAAAATAAAAATGCAATCCACCACATAACAGCATTAGGGTAAAATGAAGTACTGAATAAAACTGCATTCCCAATTAGATAACACATTGCACCCGCAAGCATTATTAATATATGAATACCGCCATGCTTCATGTAAATAATATAATATATTGTGCACATTCCCAATCCGCCGAGCATTAGAAATACATAAGCAATTTTGGGAGTTTCTGCAATAAAGAATATTATACTTAATGAATTTATTACCGGAACAAGAAGAGCAGCTTTGTTTGGAAAACTTACAGAGCGCTCAAGCGCAATCAGTGTTCCGAGAAAAGAGCCAATCATTAAAGCTCCGTGCTCACCCGAGGGTACTACAAAAGGAAGATTCCATCCAATTCTGAACCAGCCGGTTAAAATACCGGTTAGCAGACCAATAAAAACTAACGGGAGAATAAGTAAATTTTTATTCTTCATAATTATATATAATGCGATACCACAAATTTACAAATTTTTATATCAGTATGAATTGACTTAAATCAAAGCAAAAAATAGAATCAGACAGAAAAACATCAGATATAAACTAAGGATATAACATTTATTTAGGATATTAACGTTTCTCAGAAAATTAAATCTAAAAGTGATGTGTGCAAATTATATCTGATAAAATTTTTTATCCCTTATTCATTTTATAATAGCGTTGTAAATATAATATTTCAGTTATTCCCTTTAACTTGGATTGCAACACTTCCCAATAATCCTTAAACTTGCAAATATTAATTTTTTAATATGAAAACAACAGCTTCAATTTTTTTTATATTTAATATATTTTTAAGCATTCACATATTTTCACAATGCAGTGATGCAGGTGTTTGCATTATTGGCAAACATACCCTTAGCGAATCAATAAAAAATAAAAATCTTATTTATTTTGGTGCCAATTACGGATATACGGGTAAAGACCCTGATATAAACGGCAGTTTTAATGATATAAGTATTGTTACATTCAGAGTTGAAACAGATTTTTCTCTTGGCAAAGAATTCAGATTTAATGCTTCAGTACCATACTCTTTTATAAACGGACCTTTGGGAGAAAACAACGGGCTTGGAGATTTTGAAGCAGTTATTTCAAAAACATTTAATATTCACAAAAAACTTAAGCTTACATTTTTACTTGGAGGCAAACTTGCTTTGGGTAAAGTAAACTCAAAAGATTCACTTCCGCAGAGATATATGCCGGGATTAGGGACAAATGATCTGATAGCAGGGGCAATGATTACCGGGGTGAATTATTATTTCGGCATAGGATATCAAAAACCTTTTGGGCGAAGCGCTAACTATGTTACAAGACTGAAGCGGGGAGATGATGCGTTCTTTAGAGCAGGATTTTATGAAGTGTTCAATAAAATTAGCATTAGAGCTGAGATACTGACGATACTTAGAGTTCAGCCATCAAGTGTATTAACAGCATACACGCCAGAAACATTTACAAAAATTTCAAACAGCAACGAAACGCAGGTTAATCTGCTGGCTAATTTAATATATCAGGCAAGTGAAAATATTTCGCTTACTGCAGAGGCGGTACTGCCATTATTAAAGCGAGATTATAACATTGACGGACTAAAACGTAAACTTAGCTTTAGGGGAGCTGTTGGTTATAATTTTTAAATTGTTAGATAAATAGATATTAAATCTTCATCAGAAAGTGAAATATATTTTATTGATATTTTTGTTTTATTTTCTTTCCTGCTCCAAACAGGATCTTAAATCAGATAATTCAGAAAAAAGCAGCATAACAGATTCACTTAAACCCGAAAATGTTTTATTATCAGAAAACCAGAAGAAAGTTCTTGCCGGTGCAAAAGAATGCCTTAGCACAGGATTTAAGTATGATATGACAATGGGTTATTATGTTTGTACGTACAAAGATGGCGAAAACACCGGCTCAAAGGTTTTCCCCGGGGGAGATATTGATCCAAGCATTGGCGTTTGCACAGATGTAATAATTCGCGCCTCGCGTCTTGGCGGGGTTTGCGATCTGCAGGAAGAAATTTACAATGACCTTAAAGCTCAATGGAGCGACTATCCAATGTCCCGTTGGTCTGCCAAAAAACCTGACCCCAACATTGATCAGCGAAGAGTACCTGTACTTATGGTTTGGTTCAGTAAATACTGGCAAAAGCTTGATGTATTGAATGAAATTGAATACCAGCCCGGTGATATTGTTGCATGGGATATGAATGATGACGGATGGGGTGACCATATAGGGATTGTTTCAGATAAATCGGTAAATAGTATTCCGTATTTAATTCACAACTTCCCCAATCCCGGTTACGTTGCCGAAGAAGATGTGCTGCACGAATGGACAATAATTGGAAGCTACAGAGTAAAGGATTAAAAATTTTTTTTGTATATTAATATTTCCGGTACACGTTTTGAACAAAAAATGAAACAGTTGTTGAATATATTTACCAACCGCTATATTGCTTAACGACCATGATAAAATTTTCATACAGTAACAAATCATATTTTTATCAAAATAAATAAAAAACAATGAGAACTGTTTATCATTGGGGTACTTTTCCATTATTTTTATTATTAATTTTAACCACCACAACTATAAGCCAGTCATTACGCTCTGTTAATTATCAGGGAGCGGGCTGGGTAACTGCAGTTAAATATACATCAAACGGAGCAAGGCTTTATGCAAGAACAGATGTAGGCGGTGTATTCCGAAGTGATAATGGAGGCAACAGCTGGCAGTTTATTTCAAGCTATGCAGCAACATTTTCGGGTTTGTATATACAAGGTCTTGCACTTCATCCTTCAAATAACAATATTATTTATATTGCCTGCGGTACTTCATACAGACCTGCAGATGAAGGACGAGGAGTGTGGAAAACAACTGATGGGGGTTCAACTTGGTTACATGTTTTGCAGAATGTAAACTTTAGCGGCAATGATGATATACGGTGGGGAGGAGAGTGTATTGCAATAGACGAGGGAAATCCTGAAATAGTTTATGCAGGCGGCAGAGAGAGCGGGATATACAAATCAACTAATGGCGGAGCAACATGGAGTATTGTTGCAGCGTCAAACGTTGTTACAGGAAATATTTCTACCATAACTATCAGACCCGGTACCTCAGGTAACTCAGCTGAAATTTGGACAGGTTCACAGGGTAATGCAGGTGTGTGGAGATCTGTAAACGGAGGTTCAACCTGGACACAACTTAGAAACTCTGGGGATGTAGAGGGAATTGTTTTCAGGATTGCTGTAAAAACAGATGGAACAGCTTTTGTTGCATATAATGAAAGTCTTGCAAGATATAACGGTACATGGACAAATATTCCCGGATTCAGCGGTGCAGGAAGTCTGGCAGCAGTATTTTTTATGGGTACTGAAAATAAAATCATAGCAAGCCGTATGAATTATACAAAGCTTTCTATTGACGGAGGTCAAACTTTTCCGCAGGTTCTGCCAATGACCATGCAGGGACCTCTGCCAAAACATTCTTACAACTGGGTAGTTGTTGACTGGGCAAGGAATCATTTTATGCAAAATCCGGTAAATTCAAATGAGTGGTATATGTCAGGGGGATTTGGATGCCTTAAATCTACCGATGCTGGACAAAACTGGAGATATAAGACAGATGGTATTAATATTCCTGTTATGTACCGGACACATTTTCATGTAACAAATCCTAACTATGTTTATTTACCTATGGGTGACCTTACAATGGGCAGATTAACTGATGGGGGAGCAAGCGGAGAAATTACAGATTATGCATTTTATTCATTTGCTGTACTTCAGGATTTTTCTAATGCAACAGCTGTATTAACAACAACAGCAAACCCCAATAAGAATTATATTGTTGGGGGAAATATTTACAGCGGAGAAATATCTGGGGTATTTGTAACAAATAACAACGGTGCAAATTATACAAAAGTAATAACAAATGGTTTGCCTGCAGGTAATAATAGAGCAATAATAAATGGTGTTGCAAGTGATGCAAATGAAAACCAGCTAATAGTATTTGTAGGCGGGGATTATTCAAACGCCGGTACAGAGGGCGGAATATACTGGAGCTCTAATGGCGGACAAAACTTTACAAAATCAAACGGCATACCGCAAAACATTATAGCACCCGGAGTATTTTATTCAAATTATGGGCTGGCAAAAGATCCGGCAAATACTTCAAAACGGTATGGATACTTTGAAGGTGACGGAGGAGGATTTTATGAAAGCGGAGATGAAGGCAAAAACTGGACTTTAAAAAGCAATATAATTTCGGGATACAAGCCATCAGGAACGCTTAGCGTTCACCCCTCAACTCCAAATCTTTTTTATCTTGCTCTATCATATACAGGTCTCTATAAATCTGTTGATGGAGGAAATACATGGAACAATATGGATGGCTGGATAAGTGCGTGGCAGGTTGATTCCCGCGGAAATGTGATTGTAGCTTTTGGACAAAGAACAGGCGATACTTATGATAAGATATACAAATCAACTAATAATGGAAGCACATGGGAACTTATTACAACAGGAGTATATAAACTGCCTAACACAACAAGTCTTGTTATAAATCCGCATAATATTAATCAGCTTTGGATTGGCACAACAGGTAACGGTACATTTATTTATGACGGTTTGACAATTGGTATTACAAATATTTCAACTGAAGTACCTGCAGAATACAAACTCGAGCAGAATTACCCTAACCCGTTTAACCCGACAACTAATATCACCATTGATATCCAAAAGTCGGCAAACGTAAAACTCGTGGTCTATGATATAAGAGGTAAAGAAGTTGCTACCTTGGTTAACGAAGAAATAAAGCCCGGAACCTACAATGTAGATTTCAACGCTTCAAACTTAACCTCAGGCACTTACTTTTACCGCATGACTGCCGGTTCTTTCTCTGAAACTAAAAAAATGGTTTTAATTAAATAAATTTAAAATAAAATGGGGTATTTTGATAAACTTTCTGAATATTATAAATCAGAACAATTTGATAAAGACGGAAAAAGATTTGAAAATCAGGTAAAAAACTCTTTTTTATCAACATTTATCATAATTGGAATTGTCTTTTTCCTAATAATAATTCTGGTTGCTTATTCATTTATTTCATCTATTTTTTAATGATAACCAAGACCGTTAACTTTTAACGGGCTTTTGCTTTACAATTTCAAAGTATTTACTTTTAAGCCAGTTTTTGCTTATTAATTCTTCGTTTTCTGTTATCAATTGATGTATAGACCCGTCATCAATAGATATATTCTCTCTCATATCAAACAATTTATTAACAATATTCAAAAATTCTTGTGCTCGTTGCCTTAAATAACTGCTTATAAGTTCGGTTGTTCTAATAAACTGCCGGGTTGAATCTATAAAAACTGAAAATTCTTCCCACCTGTTAAGTTCAAAAAGCAGCATAAGTTTGGTTATACGGAAGTTCACTTTGTCATAGGCAAGGAAAGGTTCATGTCTGTTTATAATTTCCAGCGCTTTTTCAAACTCTTTTTTTGCAAACCAAAGGTTTGCATAAGTATAGTTAATTGTATAATCGGAATTCTCACCCTTTATCCAAACAGAATATTTGGTTATAAACTTCTCAACTTTATCAAACTCACCCGCATTTGTATGTGCTTCTGCGGCAACAAGAAAATTTGCAGGTACTATTATATTTGTAACCGGGTGTCTTATTATATCAAACTCATCAGCCTTATCAAATATAACGCTTAATTCCTTAACAAAATTGTATTCAGTGCTGCCTTCAAATTTAAGGCAGTAATTTATAAGAAATATAAAGAAAAAATATGCAACGCGCCGCGGCATTTGTGAGCCGTTTAGAAAGAGAAAATCACGGTAAATAAAATAATCTTCATATCCGCGAGTTGATCTGTACATATTCATCATGAAAATATTTACTTTAAGAGTAGGGTTATAGCGATAATCTTTTTTATTTAGAATTGCCGTAAATTTTTCAAGATCAATGCAGTTTAATAATTCGTTTACGATATTGAATTTTGATGAATTGTTATAGATATTTGTTTCAACCCAAATCCTTGCAGTTTCCTGAATAATAATGCACAGAAAATAAAATATGCCGTACTCATAGTAACGCATTCTTGCTTCAAAATTCTTATGGCTGTTGCCGGTATCTGTAGCATAATTCATCCACTGAACCTGCAGAAGGTGGCGTTCATTTAAGCTCTGGAAATCATAAACTGAAATCTCATCAAATATTTTCTCTAGGGCTTTTGCTTTATTTTCAAACATGCGGTTAAGTCCTCGCTCACGCAGCTCAGCTGCCAAGAAAATATCAAAATTAAGTTTATACCCCGAATCAAGTTTTTTCATAGCAAGGAATTTTTCAGTCATCTTTAAAAATACTGAAGATACTTTTCTTATTATGGTATCGTCATATTCCCTGCCGGGATAAACTGCTGAAAATATTTTTCTTTTTTCAATTTGTTTTTCTCCTAGCTCAGGGGAATATTTTTTAAGCTCACGCCAAAAGTTATAAACATATTTGCCTCCTCCAAAGTAGGGAGATTTTGTCATTTTTCCGAATTCTTTTATCTCTTGCTTTGAAAAAGTTCGGATAATTTTAATGAACGCGAAATTATTCATTTATTATTCACTTTAAAAACATAATTATTGCAGAATTTATTTGTTTTAAGCAAATTTTTAATTTTAATAATAAAATTCAATTCACAAATTTGTTAATTCATTTGTTATTAAATTATTTATAAATAACATTTTTATATAAATTTGCAAATACTTAAGGCATATTTGTTGTTTCGTTTTCTTTACCTTGCATCCAATTTTAAAAATTGCTATAATTGTAAGATATTTAATGATTATGAATTGAAATTGACGCTCCTAAAAGCGTCTTTTTTGTTCTATATAAGCCCTGTGGTAAATAAAAAATTAACAGGGAGAGTAGAAATAAGCATTTTTATTTAGAAAATAATACATACTATGAGGCTTAACAAATGAAATCTGATATAGTTGAATCCTTTTCACAAATGGTGAAAGATAAGAAGATTGACAGAGACCTTCTTGAAAGTATTATCAAGGAAGTTTTTGGAATGATGATTAAGAAAAAATACGGACAGAATGCAAACTTTGATGTAATTGTGAATATGGATAAAGGTGATATTGAAATGTATCTTTCGAAAGCTGTTGTTGAAACTGTTGCGGACCCCGAAACAGAAATTAGCGTTGAAGAAGCAAATGAACATTCCGGAGAAGAGCTTGAAGTTGGCGATGATTACACCGAGGTTCTTGATTATGTAACTTTTGGAAGAAGGCACATTGTGAATCTGAAACAAAACCTGAACCAGAAAATTCGTGAAGTAGAAAAGGAAATTATTTATAATGACTACAAAGACCTTGTAGGTGAAATTATTGTTGGTGAAATATATCAGATAAAACCACACAGCATACTTCTGATACATAACGGTCACGAAATACAGTTTCCCAAAGGTGAGCAGATTGCAAGGGAAAGGTATAAAAAAGGTGAATCAATAAGAGTATATGTTAAAGAAGTATCCAAGAAACAATCAGGTCCGCCTGCTATAATCGTTTCCAGAGCTGCTGATGATTTCTTAAAAAAACTGTTTGAGCTTGAAATACCAGAAATTTATGACGGAGTAATTGAAATTAAAGGCGTTGCACGCGAGCCGGGAGAGCGGGCAAAAGTCGCGGTATATTCTTATGACGACAGGATTGATGCCGTTGGTGCATGCGTTGGAATGAAGGGTATAAGAATTCACTCAATTGTCCGTGAGCTTGCTAATGAAAATATTGATGTTATTAACCATAGTGATGATATAGGATTGTATATAGCACGTGCTTTAGCTCCGGCTAAACTTAAAGATATTTATCTTGATAAGGCAAATAAGGTTGCTAAAATAATTGCAGATGAAGATCAAATTTCATTAATTATTGGAAAGAACGGTCAAAATATTAAGCTTGCCAGCAAGCTTACTGATTACGAAATAGATGTTGAGCGTAACAGCGGCAGACCAAAAGATATTGAAGAAGCACTTGAAAGAGAACTTGAGGCACAGGCAGAGCAGGAAGAAGATGAAGATATTGATGAAACACCTGAAACCTCGAATGACGATGATGAAAATACTCAAGAGGAACCAAAGGAAATAAATGATAACGATGAAAGCAGTGATGAAGACGAAGAAAACGAAGAAGAAGATGATGGAGATGAAGAAGAAGAAGATGGAGAGGAAGAAGAAGAGGGACAAGATGAAAAAGAATCAAAAAAAGAAAAGAAATAATGTAAAACTAGGTAATTAATAATAGAAGGTAAAATAATTTTTAATGCCCGAAAGTACAAATAAAGGATTAAAGGGAATACAGGTTTCTAAGATTGCAAAGGAAGTGAACAGGCAATCAACAGAAATACTTGAATACCTGAAGCGTATAGGTGTTGAAGTAGGCAGTGTTATGTCTAAAGTTGATGAAACCGCATATCAAAAAGTTTTAGGGCATTTTAAAAGCGACCTTGAAGAAGCCGAAAAACATAAGAAGAAACTCATTGACCTGAAGAAAAAGCATAAAGGAATTGAAATAAGTGAAATAGAAGATGAAGTAAAGAAAGAAAAGGAAAAGAAGCTTAGAGAAGAAGAAGAAAAGCAGAAAAAACGAGATGAAGAAGAAAAGATCAGACAAGAGAGGGAGTTTCAGCAGCAGAAAGAACTTGAAGAAAAGCGAAGACAGTTAAAAGAAAAAGAAGAACAAGAAAATAAAGGACAGATAGTTCCAGAAGCAAAGAAAAGAACTAATCGGGAGGAAAAGAAACCTGAAGATCAAAAGCCAAAAGAAAAAAAACAGGTATCTGAAGAGGTTAAAACCGATGAAAAGACTCCAGAAAAATCTGCTGCAAAAGTAACACATGAAAAGAAGATACCAGAAAGGGTAGATATTTCCAAACCGATAACTACAAAAACCGGAATTTTCCAGACACCTCATTTAATGAAGGGCAGACAGTATGGAGAATCACGCGGCAAAAAGGATAGTAATAAAGCCAAAGGCGAGAGAGTAAGAGGAAAAGGCGGTGTTAAACCGGATGGCAAGCAGCAAGACGATGCAAAAAAAAGCGGATTTCAGAGAAAAACAGGCGGAACTTTTGAACGGGTTACAATAAAAGACGATTTCAGAAAAAATAAAAAACCTGTACATGGACAAAAAGCACCGTTTAAAAAACCATTTACTTCACGTGAAGATGAAAAGAAAAAAGATGAGAAATCAAAAGATACAAAACAAGTAACTGAAAGCGCCGGCTCAATTGCCAAGAAACGCGATATTGACAAGAGTTTAAAATCAAAGAAACAGAAATATCAAGACGGCGCGGAAGCAAAGAAAAAGAAAAAACAGGCTGACGAAGAGATAACACAGGAAATAGAAGAAGCTATACGTGAAACTATGGCTAAGATGGATGAAACCGGCTCAGCAACCGCAAGACAGCAGCTTAGAAAAAAGAAAAAGAAAGAACGTTTAGAACAGGAACAAAAAGAAGCCGAAGAAAACCTAGCAAGAGCCAACATTATTCAGGTTACAGAATTTGTTTCTACCAGCGAGCTTGCTGCTTTAATGGGTATTGAAGTAAGCGAGCTTATCCAGAAATGTTTTGAACTGGGAATGATGATAACTATAAACCAAAGGTTAGATAAGGACCTGATAACTTTACTAGCAGATGAATTTGGATATAAAATAGAATTTCAGAAAGAATATGAAGTTGATGCCCTTGCAGATACGATTGACGATACCGATAAACTTCTGCACAGACCCCCTGTGGTAACAATTATGGGTCATGTAGATCACGGAAAAACATCACTGCTTGATTACATAAGAAAAGAAAGTGTAGTTGCAGGCGAAGCAGGCGGAATTACACAGCACATTGGAGCTTATCAGGTGAAACTTGAGGATGGGAGATTAATAACATTTCTTGATACACCTGGTCACGAAGCATTTACGGCTATGCGTGCCCGCGGAGCACAAATTACAGATATAGTAGTGCTTGTTGTTGCCGCAGATGACAGCGTGATGCCGCAAACAATAGAAGCTATAAATCATGCACTTGCAGCTAATGTGCCAATAGTGGTGGCCATTAATAAGATTGATAAACCAAATGCAGATCCTAATAAAATTAAAACACAGCTTTCGGAAAAAGGTGTGCTTGTTGAAGAATGGGGAGGCAAATATCAATCAGTAGAAATTTCTGCAAAAGCAGGCACCAATATTGATCAGCTGCTGGAGAAAATTCTGGTTGAAGCAGAAGTACTTGATCTTAAAGCTAACCCTAACAGGAATGCAAGAGGAGCTATTGTTGAAGCTAAACTTGATAAAGGTAAAGGTATTACAGCTACAGTACTTGTACAAAAAGGTACTCTAAAAACAGGTGACCCGTTTGTTGCAGGTAACTTTAACGGAAGAGTTAAAGCAATGTTTGATGAACGCGGAAAAAAAGTTGAACTTGCAAAACCTGCGGTACCGGTACAGGTGCTGGGTTTTGACGGCATGCCTCAGGCAGGTGATGTAATGGTTGTTATGGATAATGAACGTGAAGCAAGGGATATTGCCTTAAAACGCCAGCAGCTTAAACGAGAACAGGAATTCCGGCAGGTTAGATTTATTACACTTGATGATATTTCAAAGCAGATAAAAGAAGGAAAACAAGTTGATCTGAATGTTATTATTAAAGGTGATGTTGATGGTTCCGTTGAAGCCCTTTCAGATTCTTTATTAAAGCTTGGAACAAGCGAAGTAAAAGTAAGCATTATTCATAAAGCAATTGGCGAAATTACCGAATATGATGTGCTGCTTGCTGCAGCATCAAGTGCAATAATTGTTGGTTTTAATGTCAGACCCAATCTAAAAGCAAGAAAGCTTGCTGAGGCTGAAAAAGTTGATATAAGGCTGCATAACATCATATATGATGTGATAAACGAAATAAAACTTGCGCTAGAAGGTCTTTTAGAGCCGGAAAAATCAGAGGAAATACTTGCTACTGTTGAAGTTAGAGCAACGTTTAAAGTACCTAAGATCGGAACAGTTGCGGGATGTTATGTACTTGACGGAAAAGTTGGGAGAAACAATAAAATTAGGCTGTTAAGAGATGGTTTTGTTGTTTTTGATGGAAGCATCAATGCACTAAAAAGATTCAAAGATGACGTTCGCGAAGTAGAACAGGGATTTGAATGCGGTATAAGTCTTGAAAATTACAATGATATTAAAGTTGGTGATATTATTGAATCATATACAATAATAGAAACTAAAAGAAAACTTGAACAGAAGTAATATACAGTAACAATATACAGTGTATTGAAAAACTATGTCTATAAGAACAGAAAAAGTTGCAGAAGAATTAAAGCATCAGTTAGCAAATATATTAACCAGAGATCTGGCGGAACTGCATTTAGGGCTTGTAACAGTAACACGAGTGCGTATAAGCAAGGATCTTAAGAATGCTAAAATTTATTTGAGCTTTATAGGAAATAAAGAACCCGCCGAAGTATGCATTGAAAAAGTGAATAACAGGAAAAAACAAATAAGAATGCACCTTGCTCAAAATATACATTTAAGGTTTGTACCTGAAATTGAATTTTATTTTGATGATACAATTGAATATGCCAGCAGGATTGATGAGATAATTAAGGATATTCATAAAGATGATGAAAATACCGGTGTACCAAATACCGAAGAATCAGAATAATTTTTTTCCGCCTTTTATGTCAGCAGAAATTAATGATACAGATTTAAAAACTGACCAATATAATACAGGCATAAATGAAGCGGACTTAAATGAATTTAAAATTGTCGGAAGTGATTTTTGGAAATTAAACTGGCAGGAACGAAGCGAAGCTGCAAACAAACCGGGTATAACACTGCTCTTTGATAAACCAAAGGAATACACAAGTGCAAGAGTTGTAAATATTGTAAAAAAATTTCTTGATGTAAGTAAAGCAGGACACAGCGGAACACTTGACCCTAAAGCAACTGGTTTAATGGTTATTTGCACCGGAAAAAAAACCAAACTGCTTAATAATCTGCTGAACTGCGATAAGGAATATGAAGGGATCCTTGTTCTTGGTGAACGAACCCGAAGCTATGATTCAGAAACTGAAGTGTATGAAAAAAAAGATATTTCATATATCACTAGCAAAGATATTTTAAAAGCTGTAAAAGAGCTAACAGGTCAAATTAGCCAAGTACCGCCAATGTACTCGGCAGTTAAGTATAAAGGCAAGCCTCTTTATAAACTAGCACGTAAAGGTCATACACTCGAGCGTAAACCTAAAGAAGTTCACATTAAAGAGTTTGATGTAAGTCCATTAACTAAAAATGAATTAAATTTCAGGGTTGTATGTTCAAAAGGTACATATATAAGGTCTCTTGTGAGCGACCTTGGAGATAAACTTGAAGTTGGGGCATATTTAAAAGAGCTTCGCAGAACTAAGATAGGTTCATTAGATATTATTAATGCACTAAAAACAGATGATTTTATTAATATGAATATGAACAGACAGGTATGAACAGACAGGTATGAACAGACAGGTATAAATAACAGAAATTTTTGGGGTAAGAGAAAATTATAAAAGACCGCAACTATAATTAATGAATATTTACAGGGATATTAAAGATGTTACAAAGGATAAAAAAACTGTTGTTACAATAGGCACTTTTGACGGGCTTCATAAAGCACATAAACAGATTATAGATAAAGTAACATCATTAGCCCGGCAAAACGAGCTGCGTTCTTTTATAGTTACGTTCGAGCCGCATCCGCAGGAAGTTTTAAAGAATAAAACTCCTGATATCAAACTGCTTACATCAATAGATGAAAAACTAAGACTGTTTGAAAAAGCAGGGATTGAAAATGTGCTGGTTTTAAAATTTACCATTGAGTTTTCAAAAACCGACGCAAATGAATTCTATGAGAGTTATGTAGCAGGTGCAATAGGTTTAAGCGATTTGGTAATTGGTTATGACCACCTTTTTGGAAGAAACCGTGAAGGCAGCTTTGAAACATTAATGGAGCTTGGAAAAAAATACGGATTTACCGTACACAGAGTGGAAGAAATTGATATTGAAGGCAAACCGGTTAGCTCAACCCGTATTAGACTTGCCCTTGCCGAAGGTAATATAGAAGAAGCCAACAGACTGCTTGGATATGAATACGGATTTGACGGAATTGTGGTAGAAGGCGATAAAGTTGGAAGAACAATTGGTTACCCGACAGTTAACTTAAAGCCCGTTAAAGAAAACAAAGTAATGCCCCGCGAAGGTATTTATTGTGTGAAAGTGGAATATAACGAAAATAATTATTATGGAATGATGTATCACGGTTACCGCCCAACATTAAGTGAAGGGATCCAGCGGGCACTTGAAGTTCATATTTTTGATTTTAATAAAAATGTTTACGGCGAAAAAATTACAATAGGTTTTTTAAAACGGCTGCGTGATGATATGAAATTCAGCAGCAAAGAAGAGCTTATTAAACAGATAGATAAAGATAAGAAAGATTCACTTAGTTATATAAAAGAATTTGAAAGCAGAAAGCAAATAAATCAGAATTAATATAAAATATAATTATCACTTTAAGGAGATAAAATAAAAAAGATGTTAACAAAAGAAGCAAAACAGGAAATTGTATCAAAGTACGGAACGAGTACTAAGGATTCAGGTAAAGCAGAAGTGCAGATAGCAATTCTGACTGAAAGAATTAACACTCTAACTGAAAGCCATTTTAACACAAATAAAAAAGATAATCACTCCAGGCTTGGATTGTTAAAAATGGTTGGAAAAAGAAGAAGACTGCTTAAATATCTTGAAAACAAGGATATCAGCAGGTACCGCACAATAATTAAAGAGCTTAACATAAGAAAATAATTTTCAACAGGGCTGTTTTATTGAAAAGCTGTTATTCTGTTAAGTCAGGGCGACGAAAATACTTTCTCAGTTTGTATTTTAATATGATTTGAGGCAGCTTTTTCGCCATCCTGCTTACGGCATGTTGTAAATGCCATCCAACAGAGTAACTTCTTAAAATTTCAGCAGCCTTTAATTAATTTAAGGAGAAATATTAAAAAAGATGGTAACAGTAAAAGAGCTTTCACTAGGCGGAAGAACGCTGAGGCTTGAGGCAGGTAAACTTGCCAAACAGGCAAGCGGTGCAGTACTGGCAACATACGGTGATACTGTAGTGCTTTGTACAGTAGTAGGAGCAGATGAACCTAAAGAGGGCATGAATTATTTTCCGCTGCAGGTTGAGTTTCGTGAGAAAACCGCATCAGTTGGAAAAATTCCCGGTGGTTTTTTTAAACGCGAAGCAAGACCAAGTGAAAAAGAAATTTTAACAGCAAGACTTATTGATAGACCAATTCGTCCGCTTTTTCCTGAAGAATATATGAACGAAGTGCAGGTTGTATGCACTGTGTATTCAAGCGATAGAGAAAACGATGCTGATGTTGTAGCTGCCGTTGGCGCTTCAGCAGCACTTATGATCTCTAAAATTCCCTTTGAAGGACCGGTGGGTGAGGTAAGAGTAGGAAGGATAAATGGTGAATATGTTGTTAACCCTACTCATTCACAGCTTTTAGAAAGTGATATGGATATGGTAATAGGCGGCACAACTGATTCTATTGTGATGGTTGAAGGTGATGCAAAAGAGTTAAGCGAGGATATTGTGCTTGGAGCTATAAAGTTTGCACATGAAAATATTAAACAACTTTGTATGATGCAAACTGAATTTGCAGCTGAGCGAAATGCTGTTAAACAAAAAGTTGTACCTGCTGAAGTAAATAAGGAACTTAAAGATGAAGTGTACGAAAAAGCTTCAAAAGTAATCAGCGAAATTCACAGAAGCGATGTTACAAAAGATGAAAGAAGCCAGAAATACAAAGAGCTATACGAATCAATTTCTGAAGCATTAAAAGATAAATATCCCGAAGAGGAAAAAGTTATTGCAAAGCATTTTGATGATATCCAGTATTATGACATGCGAGAAATGATACTTAGCGAAAACCGCAGACTTGACGGCCGTACTACAACACAAATAAGACCTATCACATGCGAAGTTGGTTACCTGCCAAGAAACCACGGCTCTGCATTATTTACACGCGGAGAAACACAGAGCTTAACCAGCATGACATTGGGTACAGCAAGCGACCAGCAGATAATAGACGGGTTAATGCCGGAGGAAAAAAAGCGTTTTATGCTTCATTATAATTTCCCTCCATTTTCAACCGGTGAAGTCGGGCGTTATGGCTCAACAGGCAGGCGTGAAATTGGTCATGGTCATTTAGCAGAAAGATCACTTAAAGGAATGCTTCCTGTGGAAGCAGATTTTCCTTACACTATCCGTTTGGTAAGTGATATACTTGAATCCAACGGATCTTCATCAATGGCAACAGTATGTGCAGGTACGCTAGCGCTGATGGATGGCGGGGTACAGATAAAACGCCCTGTTGCAGGAATTGCAATGGGTTTAATTAAAGAAGGCGATAGAGTTGCAGTTCTAAGCGATATACTTGGTAATGAAGATTTTCTTGGGGATATGGATTTTAAGGTTTGCGGAACCTCCGAAGGTATAACAGGGCTGCAGATGGATATTAAAATAAAAGGTGTATCATTTGAAATAATGCAAAGAGCTTTAGCGCAGGCTAAAGAGGGAAGAATGCATATACTTGGTATTATGAAGGAAACTATTGCTGAACCAAGACCTAATATTTCGCAGTTCGCTCCGCATCTATATACTATGACAGTACCTGTTGATATGATTGGTGCAGTTATTGGACCCGGAGGGAAGAACATAAGGCATATAATAGAAATGTCTGGTGCAGAAATTAATATTGATGATGATGGGACAGTTGTAATTGCTGCTGTATCTGGTGAATCAGCCAGAATAGCTCAGTCAATGATTGCAAAAATAACTGAAGTGCCTGAAAAGGGTAAGACCTATGACGGCAAGGTCGTAAAGACAACTGACTTTGGTGCATTTGTTGAGATACTCCCCGGCAAAGAGGGTTTGCTGCATATTTCACAGATAGATAAAAAACGTGTTGCAAAGGTAGAAGATGTACTTAAGCGCGGTGATAAAGTTACTGTAAAAGTGCTTGAAATTGATAAGCAGACTGGAAAGATATCGCTAAGCCATAAGGCAGTGATGGAAGACGAAGAAAAAGCTAAGAACGCACCAGACGCTGAGAATAAATAACATGTTCATCGGATGACTTAAGGGCTCATCCGGTGAATTATAAATTAATTAGAGCCTGCTCAAAAATTTGAGCAGGCTTTTTTATTACCATATTAAACATTGTTTGTTTCTTTAAAATTCACTAACTTGGGTTTAACACTAATTTATCATTACTAATATGATTAAATTAATTATACTCATTTCTGCCTTTATCTTTTCACTGCCAAATTACGGACAAATTATTGTAAGCGTTGGATTAAAAGGAGGTATCACAATTACGGATTATACTCAATGGAATTCTTCAGATACCATAATAAATAAATTATATGTCAACCGGCCTGAAAGCAGGATACTGGTAAATATTGCATTGTATGCTGAAGGATTAAGCACAAAATATTTCAGCACTGTAGGCGAAATTGCCTATAATCCAAAGGGTGTTTCATTCACTTATAATGCGCTTAATGGTAATGGCAATATTATCGGAACGGAATCTGTTGATAACCGGACCGGATACCTTTCAGTATCCCTATGTGAAAAGGCAAGGGTAAACTGGAAGAAAATGAACCTATTTATCTATGCCGGACCAAGGCTGGATATGCAGATAAATGAAAACAGGGGTTTGGATTTTTACGAAACTTATAAAAAATTTGAAACAATGATATTCGGTTTATCTGCTGGTTTTGGAATAGAGTTTGTTGACAGGAAATACCGTTTTATAACTGAGGTACAGTTTGAGCCTGACCTGACATTTACTTTGAATAACACAATTGGAAAAGTAAAAAAAAATACATGGTTGGTAAGGATAGGAGTAGCCTTAAATGAAAAGTAAAAAATTAATTTACAGGTTATTTCCATTAATTGCACTTACAGCACTATATTATTTTTCGTCATGCTGGTACCTGGATTCAACTGATACTCTTTTCAGGATCCAGGTGGACAGTATTTCAGTACCTGCTTATATAAATAATAACAGTGATTCTCTTCCGGTAAAATTTTGGGGCAAAATTGGAGAGGATTCATGCTATTCGTTCTCGCATTATCAGGCTTCACAAGATTCTGCCGGATTAATAATTGCTGCGTGGGGACTTATACATACTGTTTACCGGCAGATATGTGCGGATGGAGATATTCAGCTAAACGGCAGGGAGTATAAAATTTGGCCGCTAAGGAATGGTGTTTATACCGTTTCTGTTCTTCAGCCCGATGGAACTATTTTAAGAAAATATATTCAGGTTAACTAATTAATTTTAATACTTCACTACTTTTTCACCTTCATACTTCAGAATTAAAACACCCGGTTTGATAAATTTCTGAATTTCATTTTCTTCAATAACCTGCAGCTTAAAATCATTCCTTTCTGCTAAATGATACAGCATAAATTCAGTATAACGCATTGGCTCAAATCCCGGCTGCTTAAATGCGGAATATCGCAGCTCATCCGTTTTGGGGTTCACAAGCACCAGCGACCCGTTATGGCTAACTTGCGGCAGAAATTTTTCTATCTGATCTGTCATACCCTTTGCCCGCCAGCCAAGCTCGCCGATCATACGCGTCTTATCCATCACAGAAAAAGCATTCATAACGAGCAGGATTGCAGCAAATACAAAAAATACGGTTTTAATTGATCTCCGGTTGTTATTAATATAGTATTCAGAAGCCAAAGCTATTATCAGGATAAAAAACGGCAGGGAGTAATAAGTATATTGCTCGTTCACGTGATTGAGTATTGCCGGCGGAAAAAATCCGGCTATCATAAAACATCCAAGCACTAAAACTTCTTTTATCTTTCTGCCCCTCCAAATCCCCCATAACAATACTAATGCAAATACTGCCGTAACTGCAAGCACAGGCAGTAGTATTTTCAGATCCCTGAAGTGCACTGCTTCAAACACACGTACACTTGAAAATGGCAGCAATAATGAGAATATCAGCATGCCGATATTTTTAGGAATGTTAATACCGATGTTAAAGTCATAAACTCCTGTACCAATGCCGGGCTTATATGTTACAATCTTAGAGCGTATTAGGAAGAATATTGCAAAAATTATTAAATATGGAATTAACATAAGAATGATCTTTTTTACATCATTAAATGTACGGTTTTTGAAAATAGGAATTTTAACAAGCAGCAGCATAAATAATAGAGGGATAAATGTTGCGCTGGTTTCTTTTGTAAGCAAACATACTGCAAAAATAAAAACACTAAATGCATAATATTTGTAATTAATAAATTTTGCATCACCTGCAGTTTCAATCGAGCGGTAAATTATCCATAAATTCAGAAATGTTAAAAAGGATGTGATTAACTGTCCCAGCGTATCATTTCCACCTACCGCAGTTACGCTTACTTGAGAAAGGAGCATGTATAAAGCTGCAATAAGTGCTGATAACTTAGAAAATTTAAGTTTCAGCATTACATAAAATAAAAATACAGAAAATGATGAATGAAGCAGAATAAATAATATGTGTGTCGGCAGAGTATTCCACCCGAAATTAAAGATAAAGAGAGTTGTTATTGTATCTTCTATTGGCCTGTAGAACATCAGCCTTTGGTAAGTGCTTGTCCAAATCTTTTCAAATACAGCATTGCTGTTTTCGGGTACAATTGTATAATCATCACCGTAACGCGGGGCATCAATGCCAGGCGAATAAATGATAAAACCAATTATTATAAAGCAAAACGCAGTTATCCAAAAGTTCTTATTAATGCTATATGTATTCATTTTTTAAATAGAATAATCAAAAATATATCAATTAACCAATAGGAACTATATAAAAATATATATACGAAATATGGTTTCATTTAGCAGGTTTATTTAAGCAATTAAATTATATATTTGCAGATAAATTTATATTAGTAATGAATTTTTCTTATCTGGATATAGCTATAGTTATTATTTACCTTGCGGGAGTAACTGCATACGGTATAATAAAAGGAGGCAGGCAAAGCTCTGCACGTGATTATTTTATCAGCGATAAAGCTATTCCGTGGTGGGCAGTATGTTTTGCAATTGTTGCCACTGAAACCAGTGCTCTTACATTCATAAGCGTTCCCGGTGTAGCTTATGCCGGTAATCTAAATTTTCTGCAAATAGCAATTGGGTATATATTAGGCAGAATAGCCGTTAGTTATCTTCTGCTTCCAAAATATCATGAAGGTGAGCTTCTTACAGCTTATGCATATCTTGGGAAAAGATTTGGAGCAACGACCAAAAATTTTGCATCTGCCGTATTTATGATAACAAGAGTATTTGCAGATGGAGTACGATTGTATGCTACGGCAATTCCTTTAGCACTGCTGTTAAAAGGATGGGATCTGTTTCCAAATGCTGCAGATTGGAAGATATATTCATATTCAATAATTATTATAGCAGTAATAACACTTGCATATACATATCTTGGCGGAGTGCGTGCAGTAATATGGACAGATGTAATTCAGATGTTCATTTATATTGGCGGAGGGATTTTAGCAGTATATATACTAAGCAGTAATTTAACAGTTCCTTTAAGTGAAACAATTTCACAGCTTTCAGCTAAGGGTAAGCTTAATTTTTTTGATTTCTCAATTGATTTTACTAAACCATATACTCTTTTGGCAAGTGTTATTGGCGGGGGATTTTTAAGTATGGCGTCACATGGTACCGATCAGCTTATTGTTCAGAGACTATTAACAACCGGTTCATTGAAATCATCAAAAAAAGCATTAATTACCAGTGGTGTAATAGTATTTTTTCAATTTGCATTATTCCTTTTTATCGGATCATTACTTTACATTTTCTTTAATGCTCAAACCATGAAAGCTGATGAAGTTTTCCCTACGTTCATTATAAAGTATATGCCAACAGGGGTATCGGGATTCATAATTGCGGGGCTGCTTGCCGCGGCAATGTCAACATTATCAGGTTCAATATCGGCACTATCCTCCACACTTGTTGAAGATATTTACAAACCGTATTTTGGGAAAGAAAAAACTCCGCAGCAGCTTCTGAAAGTATCAAAACTTATAGCTTTAATATGGTGCGGAATACTTATATTATCTGCATTTTTATTTATGAATTCATCGCAATCAGTTGTTGTGCTTGGTCTTTCTATTGCTTCGTTTACTTATGGCGGGCTGCTTGGTACATTTTTACTGGGTATTTTATTCAGAAATATAAAACAGGTATCTGCAATTATTGGTTTTGCATTTGGAATATTGGGGATGATATTAATTATTTATTATACAAAGATTGCATGGACATGGTACACTATTATTGGGGTTATAATTTCAATTGTGACTGCTAATGTTATTAATTTATTTGTTCCTTCCCCAAAACCCGGAATTTCAGAAAAACATTCAGATTAATTGATCATTATTTAATCTACAAATTCAAATTATTTTCAGGGCAGGAAGTAATATATCCTGCCTTTTTTATTTATTTCATTAAGCTTTTAATATTCTATAATTTAAAAATATCTAAAATCCAAATTATTAAAAAAATCTCTAAATATCTGTAATTATAAGATTTTATATAGGTATTGTTTGTAAATTTTCGTAAAATCTCATTAAACTTTTTTACCGCAGTGTTGTCTTATTAACACTGAAGGTTATAACCACCTGAAAACTAAATAAAAATTTTAACAAATAATAATTAAAAGGAGAAAATAATGTTTAACGAAATAAAATCCCACAAGGGATATTTTTTAAAACGATCAAAAAATTTATTGATACTTTCCGTATCTGCTTTATTCATGCTGTATTTATCTGCATGTAATGAAAATTCAGTTGAAGATAACGAAACAGATGATCAATTCATTACCAATGTTATCAATGGCGGATATTCAGGATTAAACGGCGAAGATGATGACCTTATGTATTCCATGGTCAGTGATTTCCAGGATGATGGACCTGTTGGTGATTTTGATGGAGATACTCCGGTTGACTCTCTGCTTAAATGGGGCAGACTTGTAACAGGGAGCAGCGTTACTGTTACTATAACAAATGAAGGAGACTCAATTAAAAATGCTGATATTACCAGAACAATTACAGGTAACTATGTTATTGTTGGTGTTGTAAGCGGAATTGTTGATACAATATTTAAACCATACACTCAGGTATTTCACCGTACAGCGGTATTTAAAAGAATTAACAATACCCCGCACCCACGGATGAACTGGAGACTTTACAAGGTATCAATGGTTGATGGACGCACAACTTCTCCGCAGAATAGTGATGACTACATTCAGATGCAGCAGATTCAGGTTTATAAGAACGGAACACTGTGGAATACTTTTAACGGACCGGATTTTACTCAGAATATTTTTACCACAAGAAAATTTGACGGCGCAGGAATTCCAGAAGTAAATATTGGTGATCAAATAAAAATTGTGGTAACTACTTATTCAGCACAGTCAGAGCAGGATATAGTGGCATGGCACTGGGGCAAACGTAACTTTGGTTTCCACAGAGAACCGTTTGCAATGACTAACCAAACACCCAGCGGTGCAGGTTGGATGAGGACATTTGAAAAAACATTTAATATTGGCACGCATCATCTTCGCGGAAGATTTAACGGTTTCATTAGTGCATCCACAAGAAAATCATTATACGATGACTCACCGGTAGAATTTGCAAGCGATGCAGTTGGAACACCATACAGAGTTTTACCGTAACATCAAAATAAAATGCTCTGTTAAATATATGCAGCTTAGTTCTGCAAATAATAAAAATAAGCCTTCCCAATTCCCCAGGGGAGGCTTTTTTATTTTTTTAAACTTATAAAATTCAATTAAATATACAATTTAATACTGTGTTTATGCTAATTATATTAGCTATTATTTTCCTATTTATTTAACTTATATCACTAACTATATTAGTTTGGTTTTACATTAAAAAATTTTTCATATCAAAGGGGGATATTATGAAAAACAATTTACTAAAGCTATTAGCAGTATTAATTTTACTTTTCTTTCTAACATTTACTACCACTGATCTTATTTCGCAGAACTGGACAGCACTTGGTACGGGTGCAAATAATTCAGTTAATTCTATGATTGTATATAACGGTGAGCTTATTGCTGCGGGTGATTTTTCATCAATTGGCGGAATAAGTGCTAACCGAATAGCAAAATGGAATGGATCAATTTGGTCACCATTGGGACTTGGTACCAACGGCAGTATTTTTGCAATGGCAGTTTTTAATGGTGAGCTTATTGTTGCGGGCAGCTTTACTCAGGTTGGAGGAGTTACTGCAACTCGCATTGCAAAATGGAATGGAAATAACTGGCTCTTGTTTGGTTCAAACAACGGATTTAATAATGAGGTACTTGCGCTTGCTGTATATAACAATAATCTTTATGCAGCAGGCAGATTTACATCTTCCGGCTCAACAAGCCTTAACAGAATTGCAAAATGGAATGGAAATTCATGGGAGCAGTTAGGTCTTGGTTTAAATGACCACACTCACTCACTTGCAGTATATAACGGTGAACTTGTTACAGGGGGCGGATTTACTACCGCAGGCGGCGTAAGTGCAAACCGTATTGCAAAATGGAATGGAACTGCATGGAGTAATTTAGGACTTGGTATGAATAATGAAGTATATGCACTTGCTGTTATGAATAATTCTCTTTATGCAGGTGGTATTTTTACACAAGTTGGCGGAGTAGGGGTTAACAGAATAGCTAAATGGACGGGGAGCTGGAGCAATCTTGGTACAGGTGTAAATAATTCCGTTGAGGCATTATATAGCTACGGAAACATTATTTTGGCAGGGGGAAATTTTACAAGTGCTGGCGGAATTGGTGCAAACCGCTTTGCATCTTGGAACGGTTCAAACTGGTCTCAATTTGGAAGCGGTATGAATAACGATGTTCTGGCTATTTCTGTTTACCAGAATGTTATTTATGCAGGAGGGGATTTTACTACAGCAGGCGGAACTACCGTGAACAGAGTTACAAGATGGTCAATACCTGTAGCAATTGAACCCGAAGGCAGCGAGATTCCTTCAGAATATAAGCTGTATCAAAATTATCCCAATCCATTTAATCCTGTAACTAAAATTAAATTTACAATTCCAACCGGTGGAATTACCACTCTAAAAATTATTGATAATACAGGCAAGCTGATAAAACAGATTTTAAATAAGCATTTAAGCCCCGGTGCTTATGAGTTTAACTTTGATGCTTCGGGATATTCCAGCGGTGTATATTACTATGAATTAATTTCTGGAAAATTTAAACAGGTTAACAAGATGATTTTGATAAAATAAGATTGATTTAATGTTTAAATTATAATTATTTTAACATATTACTTAATTTTATTTCTGTTTATAAAACCCGGTTTATTGTTAAGCCGGGCTTTTTATTTTTCTACCCTTAATTTAGAAGAATTTTTTGGTATTTAATGAAAATATTCAAAAACGTATATTTATTTGTTATTTTTAAAAATTTTATCAATAAATCAAATTATATTTAGTAAGGAAAATATGCCGAATTTAGTACTTATCAGACACGGGCAGTCACAATGGAATCTTGAGAACCGTTTTACAGGATGGATAGATATTCCCCTTTCTCCTAAAGGAGAAGAAGAAGCTTCTTCAGCAGGTGAAAAAATTAAAGGTATGACCTTTGATAAAGCATTTTCATCTGTGCTGCAGAGGGCAACCAAAACTTATGAAATAGCAGCACAAAAAGCGGGATTTAAACACTTAGTCTGCGAACGCGATGAAGCGTTAAACGAAAGAATGTACGGCGACCTGCAGGGATTGAACAAGGATGAATGCCGTGAAAAATTTGGTGCGGAGCAGGTTCATATCTGGCGAAGAAGTTTTGACGTTCCACCTCCGGGAGGGGAAAGCCTTAAGAATACCGCTGAAAGAGTTCTGCCGTATTTTTACAAAAAAATTGAGCCGATGCTCCGCGAAGGTAAAAATATTCTTGTAGTTGCACACGGCAACAGCTTAAGGGCTTTGATAATGCATCTGGAAAAACTTTCAGGTGAGCAGATTGTAAAAGTTGAGATACCAACAGGGGTGCCAATTTTATATGAACTTGACAGCAATTTGAATATAGTTTCAAAAAAGGAATTGTAAGTTTTTTGCGTGCTTGGCGGTTAAAAAGCTAAAAACCGCTAAGTCAGCAAGGATTAAAGAAATGATATTATACAACAAAGCATTGGAAACTGTTCACGAATTTGTGAAGAATGAAAATCTTCGTAAGCACATGTATGCGGTAAGTGAAGCTATGAAACAGTATGCTCAAAAATTTGGCGAGGATGAAGATAAATGGTCAGCAGTTGGATTACTGCATGATTTTGACTGGGAAATTCATCCTACAGCAGAAGAGCATCCCGTAAAAGGCAGTGAAATACTTAAGGAGCGCGGATGGAGCGATGAAATCATAAGAGCAGTACTTTCACATGCTGATTATACCGGTGTAACCCGCGAAAGCATGATGGAAAAATCACTGTTTGCAGTAGATGAACTTTCGGGATTCATAGTTGCCTGTGCATTAGTACAGCCAACAAAAAAGCTGGCTGATGTTAAAACGGAATCTGTTATTAAAAAAATGAAGAAGAAGGAATTTGCGCGCAATGTTAACCGTGAAGATATAATAAGCGGCGCTGCGGCGCTTGGCATACCGCTTGAAGAACATATTGAATTTACTAAAAATGCAATTACAGGAATTGCAGGTAAGATGGGGTTGTAGATGATTTCGGATTTTGGATTGTTGATTACGGAATTTGGATTACAGGTTGCAAGTTTTTGTCATCCCTGTTTACCATGATGCTTAGGCTAAAGCAGGAATCTAAAAAAATTATATAATGGATCTATTTAACAATACAGACACAATCGAAAAAGTAAAAGCTAAACCTTTCATTAAATGGGCTGGAGGTAAATCAAAATTACTTCCGCTTTTCAAACAATATTATCCAAACGAGTTAAAATCTGGTTTAATTGATTATTATTTTGAACCTTTTTTAGGTGGGGCATCAGTTTTTTTTGATATAGCACAAAAGTATGAAATTAAAAAATCATACCTTTCCGATAGCAATATAGAAATAGTGTTGGTTTATAAAGTTATTAAGGAAAGGGTAGAAGATTTAAGATCAGCATTAAATGAACTTAAGAAAGATTATTGTAAAAAATCTGAAACAAAAAAGGAAAATTTCTTTTATAACATAAGAGATAAATATAACAATTATAAAATCAGTTACTTAAATGGATTAAACGATATTTATGTGTACCGTGCCAGTCAAATGATTTTTTTAAACAAAACCTGTTTTAACGGTTTATATAGATTAAATCGTTCCGGTGATTTTAATGTACCGTTTGGTAAATATATTAAACCTGGAATTTACAGTGAAGAAAATTTATTAGCCGTATCAGAAGTTTTACAAAATACCGAAATTGAACATGGAGATTTTGAATTTTTTAAAAATAAAATTAACAGTAAATCCTTTGTATACTTCGATCCACCTTATAGACCAATTAGCAATACTTCAAGTTTTAATTCATATAGTAAAGAAGGATTTAACAATGATGAACAAATCAGATTAGCTGAATTTTACAAAAAATTAGATGAAAAAGGTGCGAAATTAATGTTAAGCAACTCAGATCCCAAAAACATTAACAAACAAGATAATTTTTTTGATGAATTATATTCAGGTTTTAACATTAATAGGATTGATGCAGTGAGAGTAATAAATTCAAATGCAGAAAAAAGAGGTAAAATAAAAGAATTATTAATAACTAATTATTAAATTTAAAGGAGAAGTATAATGAATTACAAAATTATTATTCCAAAAAACGATATAATCAGCGAAAATGGTAAACTTAGTATAAATGAAATTGTCAATTTACTACGAAAATACAGGAATGAACCAAACAAAGTACGGTTTATTGCTGATATGATGGAAGAATAAATAATATGAAAAGTGAATCTTGGAAAGCTATTTTTGATTTATATAAAATTAGTAGCTATGATTTTACTAAATCACCGTTCATAATAACTGCAGAACAAATTAAAAATGCTACTTCTCATTTTAAGAAAACAACAGAAAAAGAGGTAAGAATATTATGCAAACAAGATAGTCGTGAAAAAAGACCACAAGTTTTTATTGAAAATGAATTATTTCTATTGCCAATAAAAAATGGTACTTTTGCAATTGTAAAAGGTGAGGGTTATATTGATATTCCCGATATTACAACTATTCAAGAAATATATAGTTCAAAATTAGAATTTGAGTTAGTTAGTTCTAAAGTAGGTGATTCAGAGATGCAACATTTAGATTTTGCCTATGCTGTTAGTTTAATACGCACTTTTATTGGTGATCAAAGTTTAGTGTTAACAATTAGGGGTCGTAAATATACACCAGAGTTTTCTTTTAATGTGGGAAAGCAAAAAATAAATGTTTCAGGTGTACAGACCGAAGTAGATGCTGGTTACGAAGGTAGAGATAAAATTGTCTTAATCGAAGCAAAAAACCGACTAACTAAAAACACAATTATTAGACAACTATATTATCCCCTAAGGCTATGGACAGAGCGTACTAATAAAAAAGTTATTACATTATTTTTTGAGAAAAGGAATAACGAATATTTATTTTGGAAATTTGATTTTGCTGATATTAACGATTATAATAGTATAATATTATCAGATTCGAAGAAATATATAATTAAATGAAACTAAATCCAGAAGATTTTCAATCAGAACTTACTTCAGTTTGGTCATTTCCAGAACGAGGTGATTGGGCAACACATAATTCTAAATACAGGGGTAATTTCGCACCTCAAGTAGCTCGTAATTTAATTGAGAAATATACTAAAGAAGAGGAAAATGTTTTAGACCCCATGGTAGGTTCTGGTACAACATTAATAGAAGCAAAACTATTAAACAGAAATGCACTTGGAATAGATATTAATCCAAATGCTATTGAATTAACAACAAAAGCATTAGAATTTGAATTTAAAAGCAAATCAAAGCAAAAAGCATTACTTGGCGATGCAAGGAATCTTGAATTTTGCAAAAATGAATCTGTAGATTTAATTATTTTTCATCCACCATATTTAAATATTGTTGAATATTCAAAAGGTTCAATCGAAGGAGATTTATCAAATATTAGTAACATTGAAAAATTTTGTGTCGAAATTGAAACAATAGCTAAAGAATTATATAGAGTTTTAAAACCCGGTAAGTATTGCGCTGTATTAATAGGTGACACTAGAAAAGCTCAACACTATATTCCTTTATCATATTATGTTTTTAATAAATTTCTTGAATCAGATTTTATATTAAAAGAAGAAGTAATAAAGGCGCAGCATAATTGTACATTTTCAAGAAAATGGGCTGATAGTGCTCAAAAATATGGTTTTTATCTAATAATGCATGAACATTTATTTATATTTCGTAAACCTAAAAATGGTGAAGTTTTATCAAAATTTAAATGGAGCATGAAACAAAAACCTAAGAAATAATCTTTGCACACAACAATAAACATATCGCAAAACCTATCCAAGGCTGAAAGGTACGGGCAGTTATTAACGCAGATTAAGATTTTAATTACAGGGGAAAGTGATTTGATTGCAAACCTTGCAAATATCTGTGCTGTTTTAAAATATAATATTCGGGATTTTTTCTGGGTTGGGTTTTATTTAATAAAAAATGGTGAACTTGTTCTGGGTCCGTACCAGGGTCCATTAGCATGTACCCGAATCAGCATGGGTAAAGGAGTCTGCGGTAAAGCGGCATCCCAAGGCGAAACAATAATTGTGCCTGATGTTAATAATTTCTCCGGGCATATTGCCTGCAGTAATTTATCAAAGAGCGAGATTGTTGTGCCAATAATAAACAACGGAAATGTTTGGGGCGTGCTTGATGTTGATTCCGACAATATTAATATGTTTGATGAAACAGATAAAAAATACCTGGAAGAGTTGTGTTCATGGATAAAACCATAATCACAAATTATTGACCACACACCAAAAAATGGATGCCCGTTTTTTGTCCCTCCCCGAAAGTGAGGGGGCAGTTATTAAAAGAATTTGAAATATTCAATAATAATATTAATTATATTTGCAGTTTCAAATATTTACTCACAGCAAACAGGTGATTCATTGCTTTATATCCCTATCAATGATTCACTAAAAAAATCAGTTGATTCAACCCAAAGCAGTGATATTAATGCAATTATTGAATACTCCGCAAGTGATTCAGCAATATTTGATATTAAAAATGATAAACTGATGCTTTATAACGATGCACAGCTAAAATATAAGGAGTATGACCTTAAAGCAGCAAGAATAATTCTTTTCAGGGAAAGCTCAATAATGGAGGCAAACGGAATACCTGATACCGCAGGAAGCGGAAAGATGATAGGCACACCGATTTTTATGGAGGGTTCTAAAAGATATGATGCATCTAAACTGCGGTATAACTTTGAAACCCGGCAGGGTGTAATTGATATGGGCTCTACTGAACTTGAAGGCGGATTTTATGTTGGCGAGAAAATTAAAAAAGTTGACGAGGACATATATTTTATAAAAAACGGCAGATATACCACCTGCGATAAAGCTGACCCTGATTATTATTTTGGCAGTCCAAAACTTAAAGTTATTCAGGGAGATAGAGTTATTGCTGAGCCGGTTTATCTTTTTATTGATGATGTTCCGATATTTGCGCTGCCGTTCGGGTTATTCCCAAATCACTCGGGGCGCTCAAGCGGAATTATTCCACCTGCATACGGTGAAGACCCGACTTATGGCAGGTATCTTTCACACCTTGGTTACTTTTGGGCTATTAATGATTTTTTTGATTTGGCTTTGAAGGGTAATTACTATACTAAAGGCAGAATTGATTTGAACTCACGCTTCAGATATGTTTTAAGGTATAAACTTTCCGGTAGCGCAGAGCTTGGCGGCAGCCGTATTAGACTTGGTGAAGAAAATGATAATGATAAGATTTTCAGTGATGAATGGAGAATTGGTGTTTATCATAATCAGACAATTAACCCAACTACATCACTTACAGCAAATGTAAATTTTTTAAGCAGCAAGAATTACTACAATACTTCAACCAATAATCTGGATGACCTGTTAAGGCAAAATGCATTATCAAATATTACATTAAACAAATACTGGGAAGGTACACCTAATTCAGTAAGTATAAATTATTCCCGTGATCAAAACCTTTCAACCGGCGAAATAAGCCAGACAGTTCCTAATGTTACTTTTAACCGGACTCAGACGTATCCTTTTAGAGGCAAAAACACATCACTTTTTGAACTAAAATGGTATGAACAATTTTCTTATTCATACAGCTCACAGCTTAAATATATTGATGAAAAAAGACTTGTTAACCCCGCTTTTATTAACGGAAGTTTTAACCGCAATACAAGAGGCGGTATTCTTCAGCGGGTAAATTTAAATGCGCCTGTTAAAATTGGTGAATTCAGTTTTGCACCTTATTTTAACTACAATGAAGTTTGGTATAATAAATCAATTGAAAAGGTATTAAATTCTGCTGATAGCACCGTAATTACCAGTGATATTAAAGGATTTAAAGCATTCAGGTATTTTAATACAGGTATATCACTAAATACTAGGTTGATAGGATTATTTAATACAAATATTCTTGGAGTTAAAGGGTTAAGACATACCATTACCCCTTCATTAAATTACACTTATACCCCGGATTTTTCCAAGCCTGAATGGAATGCCTATAAGTCTTACATTAATCAGTTTGGAGAGGAAGTAAAGTATTCAATATTTGAACGCGAGGTATTTGGAGGAGCGCCAATTGGTGAACAGCAATCACTTAATTTATCAATTGGCAATATATTTGAAATGAAAGTAAAGGATACAGACAGTACTGATAAAAAGTTTCAATTACTTAATATAACAGCAGGCTTGGGATACAACTTTGCTGCTGATAGTCTTAAATTCAGTGAAATTGGTTTGAGTTACAGGACAGAAATCGGCAGTTTTTTAAGTGTATCAGGTGGAGCATCTTTTAATTTATACAAATATATCAGCGGCGTTGGAAGAATTAATAAGTTCCTTTGGAAGGATGAAAAAAAGATTGCACAGCTTACAAGATTTAATATTTCACTTTCATCATCTATTGCGGGTGGTGAGATAGTTAACGAAACCACTGACTCCACCAAGGAACAGGAAGACCTGAGTGAAGGCAGTACACATGAAAGCGAATATGTTGGGGTATATGGAGATAAACCTGTAAATTTTTCTATACCATGGTCAGTTACGCTGAATTATAATTACAGTTTAAGCAAGCCTGATCCAAGTGTTATAACAAAGTATTCCAATTTATCAGGAAACCTGAATTTTAATTTAACCCGTAACTGGAAAGTTTCGTTTTCGGCATCTTATGATATATTTGCAAAACAATTTGCAGCGCCATATATTACAATATACCGAGACCTTCATTGCTGGGAAATGAGTTTTAACTGGGTGCCAACAGGGATATACCGCGGATATAAGTTTGAGCTTCGCATTAAAGCTCCTCAGCTTCAGGATGTTAAAGTTACCAAACAGACTAATTACAGGGGAGTGTTTTAAATTGAAATACGAACTATACAGCGGAGCAGGAAATGATTTTGTTATAATAAATAACTTTCCTAAGGGTATTTCCAAAAGTGAGCAGAAAGAGTTGACAATAAAGCTTTGCAGTGAAAGTTTTCCTGAAATTGATGGTATAATATTTGCCGAAAAACCAGTTTTCCAAAGCAATGATGTTAGAATGACCTATTATAACCGTGACGGCAGTTTTGGTGCTATGTGCGGCAACGGGGCAAGATGCACAGCAATGTTTGCCTATAAACATGGAATAATAAATAAAAAGGATTTTCTGCTGGAAGCAGTTGATGATATATATACTGTAAAAATAATAAATGAGGAAATTGTTAATATTGGTTTTCCTGAGCCAAAAGAAATTATAACAAATATTGCAATTAATGCTGAATTAAACGCAATAATTAAAACCGCAAATGTAAGTTATGCTGATGTTGGAAGTAACCATATTGTAATTTTTATTGACGAAGAAATTAACAAACTTTTTTTGGATAACAAAAGTATTGAGCACATTGATGTAAACGGAATTGGCAAAGTTCTTCGTTTTCATAAAAATTTCAGCCCAAGAGGTGCAAATGTTAATTTTGCTGAAATTGAATCCGGAAATTTGATAAACTTAAGGACATACGAGCGGGGGGTTGAGCGTGAAACACTTGCCTGCGGTACAGGGATAATTTCAACTGGAATAGTTGCCATGCTCGAAAAAGGGTTCAGTTCACCTGTAAATATTAAAGTCCAAAGCGGTGAGGTGTTGGAAGTTACCGCAAGTATAAACGGGAGGAAAATTTCCGAGTTAAGTTTAATGGGCAGTGCAAAAAAATTTGGTGAAGGAGAAATTAAAAATTTACAATGATATTTCTAAAGCGAATTTTAGCAAGAATAAACAGGATTATTCACCCTCCTGAAAATATTGAAGATGAATTCCATTCCAAGTATTATTACAGCAAAGTTTGGGCAGATACATACTTTATGGGCAAAAAGGTTTTTAAATGCCCAAACGATCTGTGGATATATCAGGAAATTTTATGGAAAAACCGACCGGATGTAATTATTGAATGCGGTACATTTCATGGAGGAAGTACACTTTATTATGCAAAATTATTTGATATTTTGGAAATTGAAGGAGAAATAATATCTATAGATGTTGACCCAATGCCGGATATGCCTGAACATAAAAGAATAAAATATCTGCTAGGTTCAAGTATTTCTGCTGAAATAATTTCACAGGTAAAAGAGCTTATTAAAGAGAAAAGGAGAGTTATGGTTATTTTAGATTCCGACCATAGCTGTGACCATGTTTATAAAGAACTGGAACTTTATCATAGCTTTGTAACTCCGGGACAATATTTAGTTGTTGAAGATTCAAATATTAACGGGCATCCTGTATATTCAGGTTTCGGGCAGGGTCCCGGACCGATGGAAGCTATGGAAAAATTTCTTCCAAATCATCCGGAGTTTGAAGCAGATAGAACAAAAGAAAAGTTTTTAATGAGTTTTAACCCCAAAGGATACTTGAAAAAAAACAATAATTTTTAATTAAACGATAAAAACCCCTCAATATATGAGGGGTTTTATTTCCTTGGGGGTTTTGTTTATTAATGGTGATGTATTTTAATTTTCTGCAATCATAGCTAGTTGATCCTGTACTATCCCGAAATCCTTATCATCCACTTGATAATTCCAGTTTATATATGATATCTTTCCTGTTTTATCAATTATAAAGAGGGTTCTTTTAAAATAGCCAAAGCTGCTGTTGCTGGCATATTCAGATGAAATTAAACCGGAGTTATCACTTACAAGTTTAACATTTTTAAGCTGCATATCTTTTTTCCATTTGTTTAAAATTTCTATTCCAGAATTGCTTACCATAAGTATTTCAACATCATTTTTAGCTCCTACGTTGCTGCTTGATAATTTATTTAGAGTCTGGTTTTCTGCATAAGCATCAAATGTTTTTACTTCTGCAGCGCAGCTCATGCTGTATGGTGCAGGATAAAATGCTATAATAACATTTTTAATTCCAAAATAATCAGAAAGGCTTGCAGTGCTTTGTGTACCCGAAGAAAAATCTGTGTAGGTAAATTTAAAATCAGGCGCATTATCACCGGTAAATAATATTTGATTATTTTCTTTTAAAATATACGCTGGGTCAGTAATATTCAGCTGTGCAAAAAGTTCTTTTTGAATTGTACGGAGTTTTTCTCCTTCGCCTTTATAATCGTGGTTTGCAAATGTTATTTTATTATTTTTATCTACAACATATACATACGATGCTTCGGTTTGCGAATCCCAGGAATTTATACCAAATGAGTTAGCAAGCTCTAAATTTATATCCGGAACAATATCAAAAGAAAAATTTTTCTGATTCAAAAAATCTTTAACTTCTGCCTGATCATTTTTTGTAACTAACAGCACTTTGATATTATCTTTATATTTATTCCATTCGTACGGACGCCCAAATGCCATGCCTTCTGAAAAATATGTTTCAAAAGCAGATGTAATTATTTCAGAATATTTATTTTTATTTCCGATTTCCGGTAAAAATGCTATCAGCATTGTTTTATTTTCTTTATAATCATAAATATTTACTGTATTTCTTTGGCTTAATGATTGATTATAAATACTCTCAAATAAAAATTCAGAGTTGGGGCAGGTGTCGCCGGAGTTTAAACCGTTTCCCCCTGTATAAATATCTTGGTTTATTATAGCAATCATTAAAATTAACACAACAAATATGCCGGATTTTATATGAAATTTTCCCATTTTTAAAATTATTTGGATTAGCTGTTGATATGATTAATATGTATGTTTTAAGAGTTTTACTGAAAACTAATTAAATTTGTTCCCAAAAGTTACAGTAATTATAGACAATTTAGAAATATGTAAATACAATATCCAGCATGTGGTCTCCTTGATAACGGTTAAGAAAGGGCAGCATAAAACCATTTCTGATAATTACTTTTGAGAGATCAGAAGATTTTTTCATCACTGCACTGTAATTTACATTAGGAAACATAGCTATGATTCTGCCGATAGGATAGTATGGTCTTTTTAAAAAATTGTTTCTGTGTTCTTTTGCCTTTTTAGTAATTACTGTTGAATCAACTTTTATGCTGTCGTTTTGTTTTACGAATTCATATTTATGTATATATAGACTATCTCCAATATAAACAGGAAGTTCATCTTTTTTAACTTCATCATACACTGAAAGTCTTACATCATATAGTCCGCTTTCAAAAGGTGAAGTTTTGAACTTTATTGAATAATTAAGCATTGCAAAGGGTTTAATGATTAGAATGTTTTTTATCTCTTCGGTATCAAAAAATTCTTCAACATTACGTTCGGAAAAAATATTAGCATAAGTATCAAATGCAGCAGAATCATTATCTATAGGAGTTAATTCCAGATGCGCCTTATACCTGCCGAACTCTTCGATATCAGTATTCAAGCTATCAAGTATAGAGGCATCGGCTATCTGCCATTTTAAAGTAACGGTTTGCGGATTCACTCCGAAATTAGAGTTATCTATTCTAAACTCGCTTAATACAAGTTTTCTGTCAAACGATATTTCATCTTCCCCAAGCTGTTTGCTGCCGTTTGATATTTTTTTTAAGTCACCAGTGGAATCGTTTTCACCTGATCGTTTATAGTATATTTTACGGTCAGAAATATAAAAGATCCTGTAGTCACCAATTGTTTCTGATTTATAGCTTAATTTAGTAAGTTTATCTATAAGAAGATCGCTTCGCACAATGAACAGTTTTATCTTTTTCTGTTCAATAAATTTTCTCACTTCTAATATATTAAGCTTAAGCTGTTCTTCTTCGTTTTTTTTCTTTGATGTTTTTTTTGAAACAGGGGGTTCAACAGCAAAGTAAGTTGGTATTGTATCTGTATTAAATCTTGATGGGTCATTTGAAATTACCTGTAAAGGGTAAATATCATAATATCCCTGTACCATTTCAAAATAAATTTTATCACCCGGCTCAAGATATTTAATATCGATTAACTGACGGGTTAGTTCTGCAACTTCATAAGTGTCATCCCGGTATGCCTGCTGGTAATAAAAACTCCAGATTATATTAACAATAACAAGTACAGCAGCTCCGATGTAAAAAATATACCATTTTAAATCGCATAGCTGCCATACTGCAAAAGGGAAAAACAAAATTGCATTAAGCACAATATAGCGTGAAATCATATTAGTGCCTCCAGAGCCGACAATACCGCTGAACATCAAAAGTAAAAGCTCTAAGATATTAAGTAATAAAAAAATCCTCAGCAGATAAAAACTTCCTTTAAAACCATTATGTTTTTTTCTTATGGTTTGAACTGCTTTCCATAATCCCAATATAGTTGTAAGAGGGGCAATATAAAATATGAAGAAGGGATATTGTATGCTTCTTTGAATAAGCCCTGCACTGCTTAAACCAGTATATATTTTGGTGGTTTCTTTAATAAAATAGAACATATCATTATAATCATGATAGTTCTGCCAAATCCACCAAAAAATACCTATAAACGAAATACAAGACCATGCGAAATTTATGTAAAGCTCTTTTTGAAACCTGAATTTACGGTATGATAAAAGTACTACCATTATAACAAAAGCAATTGTAAAAAACCATCCTTCATAACGCAGAACATTAGCAAAGTTTAACAATACCGCTGAAACAATAAGATATTTGTGACTTTTACTTCTTCTGTTCAAACCATCATACCACAGGAGGAAATAATAAATTGATGCAGTAATAAAGAAGAAAAAAGGAAACTCAGGCATAGCCGAAGTGCTTAACCATACCTGAAAAGGAAATACAGTATAAATTAAACACGAAATTACAGCAATTTGATGGGTAAATATCTTTTGGAATATTAGGTATAAATAGATAAGAGTTAAAACTGAAAAAACTGTACTTGTTATAACAGGAGCTAAAGTAAGGTCTTTAAATATCCATATCATAATTCCGTTTAACCAAAAATGCGGGCTTAGCCAAACACCGGAATAAATATGCGGGTGCTGAAGCCAATCCCATGATATGACTGTTCTGCTGTAATCATCAGCAGTAAGCCACTTTAGCCCGCTTTTTATTACGATAAGCTGGAATATAAGTTTAAACAGAATAAGAGAAAAAATAACTGCAGTCTTATTATTTAAAATTTTCTTTATTTGTTCGGTGTACTTATTCAATCAGTATATAACAAAAGATCTAATAATTTGAATTTCATTTTACATCCCGGATTTAGTAAGTTTCTGCATAAGTAATTTATTTTCTTTGTACAGCTCTTCAAGCTTCCCTCCAAAAAATTCCAGAAACTTAAGAAGAGTTTTATTACCTAGACGCGGCTCTTTTTTAACAAGAGCTTCAAAATCTGGTTTTGCAAAAACTATTAACCTTGTTATTTCTCCTGCAAGAGCACTAACGGTATGGGTAGTTTCGCTGAATAGGTGTACTTCAGAAAAATATGCACCTTCGGTTAGTTCTCTTAACACTAAAAATGAACCGTTATTTTCTGAAATAATTTTCACAGAACCTTTTACAATAATATAAAAACATAATCCTATAGAAGATTGTGAAAAAATGGTTTCATTTTCTGAATAATCTCTGATGTGTGAAATTTCAAGAAGTGATTTAAGTTCACTGCCTGAAAAACCGTTAAAAAGAGGACATTCTTTTAGTCTTTTAGCAAGAAGCTCCCCATCAAAATTTTTTTTACCAAACATAGTTTAAACTTTCCTGTCCGGCAAAAGCCGGATATCCCTATTATAACAGGATATATTTAAAATTATAGATTTAAAATAATTCTTAACACCCTACGAACTCTTTATGCCTTTATCAAGTCTGATACTGAATGTGGTACCTTTACCCGGTGCAGATTCTTTTATAAAGAGTTTGCCTTTGTGATATGTTTCAATAATTCGTTTTGAAAGACTTAGACCCAGACCCCATCCACGCAGTTTTGTACTGTAACCGGGACGGAAAATATCTTTTTTAAAACGCAAATCAATTCCTTTTCCGGTATCTGTAACATCTATAAACACATGGCTGCCTTTTTCTTCAATATCAAATTTAATTGCACCGGCAGAATTTTCAATGGCATCTAGGGCATTTTTAGTTAAATTTTCAATAACCCACTCAAACAAGTCGCTATTTATAAGTGCAATAGCCGATTTTAAACCATTGATTTCAAGATCAATTTTTTTACGGCTGGTAGCTTCAAATGTTCCTGTGTTTAAGCGTGGTATTCTTACTTTAAAATATTTAACAACTTTTTCAATTATATCATTAACATTTTCCGGTTTAAGATCTGGTTTAGAACCAATTTTACTGAAACGATTGGCTATTTTACTTAATCGATCAATATCATTACTCATTTCTCCCGAAAGCTGAGTTACCTTTAGGGGGTCATTTGCGCTTGATTTTATCAGCTCATTCCAGCCCATAAGTGATGATAGCGGTGTGCCAAGCTGGTGAGCTGTTTCTTTAGAAAGCCCTACCCAGATATTACTTTGCTCCGTGCGCTTAATATAATTAAAACCAAAGTATCCAAGAAAAATAAAGATCCCTGCTACAATAAACTGGATTATTGGCAACTGTTTTAACCTTGTTGCCAGAACAGATTGTCCATAGTGCACATAACTTAACGGAACGGTATCCTGAAACGAAACTTTTATTGGCTGGTTGATACGGTCCATTTCAATAACTATTTCTTTTATCTTTTCATTCTGTTCTTTTTGAGGCAATGTAGTATCAATATCTAAATTTCTTGTAAATGTTGGCTCTTTTGATTTAGCATCAGTTACAACAATAGGAAAATTAATGGAGTTTGAAGTTACAACATTGCTTAAAATAAAATTATATTCACCGGACTGACTTTGGTCAGTGGCAATAAATTCAATTGCTTTTGCATAAAGATTAGCTATATCACGCTCTCGCTCTAGAATATCAGAAACAAGAACCTGTGTATAAATTAGAGTTGCAATAATTATCACCACACCTGTGATAAGCAGAGCAATTTTTATATTTGCAGAGCCGTAACTTTTCATATTTATCTCAAAAAATAACTGATAAGCATAAGAATAAAAATATAAAATTGATTGCCACAAATGATGAATTTTTTGTACTTCTAGTGAATTTAACTTATAAAAACAACTATTAAATCAAAGAAGAATAAAAATTTAGCAAAAAGATGAATATAATACAAGTTATGAGTTATATGTTTTAAAACTTAGATTAAAAATAAGTTAAAACTTTAAATTACTGTTATTAAATAAAATAAAAATCAAATTTTTAGTTAGTTATTAGACTTGACAAGATAAGAAATTAAGCGTATAATTGCCGTAGTATAAAGTACGGCAAAAATTAGTGAAAGAAATTATTCAAAATCTTGAGGCATTAGGGTTTACAAATTATGAGAGTCGTGTATTCTGTGTTCTGTTTGAAGGAAATTTACATACAGCAAGTGAGATTGCCAAGAAAAGCGGAATTGCACGTTCATCAGCATACGATATACTTAAATCATTTACTGAAAAAGGAATATGCAACGAGATTCAAACAAGCAGTGTAATTAAGTATGAAATTATTGATCCGAAAGTTGTACAGGATAAGATAGAAAAAGAAATACACGATACTTATTTAAATAAAACAACAAAGTTAAAGGACTCATTTGATAAGCTTACACCGATCTTTAAAGCTAAAGAGCTTGAGGGGGAGAAGGTTGATGTGGAGCTTATCAAAGGGTTTAACAAACACCGCTCAGCAAAATTTATGCAGCTTTGGGAAGCATCATCAAAAGAATTGCTGCTAATGAACAAGCTGGAAGCAATGGCTGATACAACAATAGATAAGTTTACAGCAAATTTTGTTAAGAAAGGCGGTATTGTGAAAACAATATATGAGGTAAGTGAGAATTTCAGGATTAATGAAGGCGGAAAATGGATTGTTGTAGGAATTGATAAGTTTATAGAAATATTTAAAGGAACAGAAGGTGAGGGAGGTGAGGTTAAACTTACCAAAAAAGTTTATCAGAATATGGCTATATTTGACAGAAAGATAGTTTATATAAGTCTTGTTGATCCTACAATTTCGAGATATAACAGAAGTGATATTATAGTTAAAAACCAGAACTTCGCGGAAGCAATGGCATTATTTTTTGAACAATCATGGCTTGAAGCAGAACTTCCCGGTGTATTTAGGGATAAATATTTAAAGATGTAAACAAAGAGTAATAGGGAAAATGAATTTGAAGACAATATACAGGATACTATTAGTCATCATAACATGCTCGGCATCATTATATTCACAAGCAACTTGGGTACCTATGGGGAGCGGACTAAATAACGGTACCAACGGAGAAGTTCATGCTGTAACATCTTACAATGGCAAAATTATAGTTGCCGGAGAATTTTTAATGGCTGGGGGAATTAGCGCACAGAATATAGCCGCTTACGACCCTGTTTCCTATACATGGTCAGTTTTAGGAAGCGGTATAAATGGTGATGTATATGCCCTCACAGTCTTTAATAATGAACTAATAGCAGGGGGATTTTTTAATGAAGCTGGCTTAAACAATGTTGAAAACATTGCAAGGTGGAACGGAACTTCATGGCAAGGACTTGGAAGCGGTATTAAAGATGAAGTACTTGCATTAACGGTTTATTCGGGAAATCTAATTGCAGGTGGTAATTTTTCCAGTGCTGGCGGAATTACTGCAAACAATATAGCAAAATGGAATGGTAACAATTGGAGTGCATTAGGCAGCGGTTTAACCGGCAGTTCAGATAAAGTAAATGCATTGACTGTATATACAGGCGGACTGGTTGCAGGCGGATGGTTTTCGCACTCCGGTTCAACAGATATTAACGATATAGCAAAATGGAACGGCAGCAACTGGAGTTCTTTTACAGAGGATGATTTTAATGGTGAGATAAATGCATTAACTGTATTTAACGGTAATTTATACGTCGGAGGTGATTTTACACAAATAGGTTCAAATAACAAGGATTATTTGGCAAAATGGAACGGTTCTTCGTGGTCAAGTGTTGGCAGCGGTCTTCAGGATGGAGAAGTTACAGCTTTGACGGTGTATAAAAATCAGTTAATAGTTGCAGGTGATTTTAGAAAAACAGGAACAGGATTATTTGTTGATCGAATTGCAAGCTGGAACGGAAGTCAATGGAGCAGATTGCTAACAGGACATAACGATAATACAAATGCAGTTTTTACTTATTTCGGAACAGATACAATACTTGTTTCAGGCGGCGAATATTCAAGTGCAGGCGGCAAATGGATTTATAATACTGCTATGTGGAAAAATCAACCGGCAATAACAATTTCTGGAACTGTAAGGTATGAGAACAATACACCGGTTACATCGGGCAGGGTAAGACTTGTAAGAATGGATGTTGTTACCAGAGAAATAATTGTAGTTGATTCTGCCAATGTTGGTACAAATGGAAATTTTTCTTTATTAAAAGTACCTCAAAGAGATAGTACTTTAAGAGTTATGATATTTCCGGATGATGAACTTAATGATAATCCGGCTGATACAGGTTATGTACCCACTTACTATCCTTCAACTATACAATGGATAAATGCAGGTGTATTATATGCTGATAATAATTTAACCAATATTAACATATATGTTATACGCAGAAACTCTGTAATATCAGATGGCAGTATAGCGTCAAATGTTTCAGGTCATGTTTATCTAAATATCTCACCTCCTCAAGGTTCATATCCTTTTCTTAAGGGTTCAATATTGTATCTTAAAAAAGATACATCATTTGTAAAAGCGGTTCAAAGCAACAATGCACAACAATACAATTTGGGTACATTAATTCCGGGGACGTACACTCTTACCGTTCAAAGACTTGGATATGTATCAGAAACCCGACAGCTGGATATTGGCACATTAAATCAGGACACTGTAAATTTTTATCTTGATACATTTAATATAACCGGAATAGTAAATATAAATTCAAACATTCCAAAAGATTTCAAACTGTATCAAAATTTTCCAAATCCATTTAATCCTTCAACTAAGATAAGATTTGCCTTAAAAAGAACAGCATTTACAGAACTTGCTGTGTTTGATATACTTGGGAAAGAGGTAAATATTCTTGTTAATGAAAATTTATTGCCGGGTGAGTATGAAGTTTCTTATAATGCATCAGTTTTACCTAGCGGAGTATATTTTTACAGGCTTAAAGCCGGCAACTTTATCAAAACAAAAAAAATGGTTTTGATAAAATAGTGTTTTAAAAATTAATAAAAAAAATAATATTTAAAGATTATTAGTATTTAATTTATATATGTAAATAGAATTAAAAAGGTTCATCTGAAATTAATAATAGTTCAAAAGGGGGGATACTATTATGGATATAGGTTCATTAATTATTAAATCGTTTAAAAACATTTTGTTTGCACTTGCTGTAGTTGTTACACTATTACCGATAATGCTTTCAATGCCGGGGTTTACAAACTACCTGTACAGTTTTTTAAACATACTGGGGATTGGAGAATAAAATAAAATGACTTTAAAAGCTAAATGGGAAAGTCTTCATTTTAATTCAGCAAAAAATTGTTTATGGGTTTTTGTTGCCGGGAAAATGTATGTTATAAACGAAACTGCATGTGCAAAGATGCAGGTAAAATTATCCGATAGAAAAAGTCCGGAAAATTCAATTATATTTAAAAAAACGAGGATAAACGAAGATTTTTGAAAACTAGTAAAGCAATAACGCAAATTATTCTATATGAAATACTATTAATAATTTTACTGGTATTTACTGTATAAAACTATTTTTAAAGATTGTTTCAAAGAACTTGCTGTTTAAGCAAGATTCTCCTCTAATATCCTGTGGGATGCAGTAGATTTGGGCTGCATCCCTTTATTTTTTCATTAAAATTATTCCTCATTGTTTATAGTATGGCAATGATAAAACATTTTTTCTTTTCGATCTGTTAATATAAAGAAAAAATATTCACTCCCGCCATCTTTTAAACCGAAAATTTTCTTTATATCATCCGGTTTAGTATAAAAACCTTTGCAAGATATATTTGCTTTAAACAATTCCCGCTCAGAAATATATTTTCTAAATACTGATTTTGAAAATTCATCAAAGTGTAAAATCCTGAAAGCTCTGCCGATAAGTTTTGCAGGTAATTTATCAGCAGTAAAATAAGGCGAGGTTTTATTCAATCTGCAAAAACCATTCTCTTTTCCATATTCATTCAATACCCCGGCTTTTATTATTGCAGCACCGGCTGCAATAAAATAAATATTATTAATTGAAGAGGATTTATACTTACCTGTATGCAGGTATTCTGTATATCTGCCTGTGGGTTTTACATCGACTGCAATAATATTTGTTTTTCCTGAGTATAGCGAATTAAGCAAAACGAGAATTTCCTTTACTTCACCTGCCAGAGAAACAACACGAATCCATTGAATATTTTTTAGTTTGTTTTTAATGTATTTAATATCAATCAGCGGTGAGAGTTTGAGCAGTATAACCGAAGATATTTCAAATAGGCGGTTAAGTAATAATAAAATGTCCGGTGATGAATTATGCAACGTAACTGCTCTATTTTCATTATTTGAAATTCTTCTGTCGGGGTCAATATAAATAATATCAGCTTTAAAGTCATTTTTAATATATTCATCAGCCTTACTTGTAAACCGTTGAATATTGGAAATACCAAGTTTAGAAAAATTTATTTCTGAAAGTAAATTAAGTTCCTGATCAGGATCAACTGAAATTACTTTTTTAAAGTTTTTTGAAAAGGCAATATCATCAATACCTAAACCAGCAGTCAAATCTATTAATATATTCCCGTTTATTAACATTGATTTATATTTTGCAAGAGCTTCACCACTGGATTGTTCATAACTTTTAGAAGTTAAATAACAGTAATTTGCAGTAAAAATTGGCATTTTTTTAAATGCTTTGGGGTAATTTTTAATCTGCTCTGATAGTATTTTATACATTGAAGGGAATTTATTTTTAAGATTCAACACAGCAGAACCTTTATATTTTTCTAGAAAAGATTGTAAATCAAAAGTTAACAGCTTATTTTTGTATTCTTCATGTGAAATCATCAATGTAATAATTGCGAAAACCAATTAACTTTTAAATACATAAATTTTTATCATGAAAATATTTATTATATTGATTTTATTTATTACATCAACATTAAATGCACAAGATATAAAGAAATATTTTGATGAATATGATGTAAATGGTTCTTTTATGGTATATGATATGTATGGCAATAAATATTATTATTATGATTCAGCCCGTTGTTTTATCAGATTTACACCTGCATCAACCTTTAAAATTCCTAACAGTATTATTGGGCTGGAAACCGGGGTAATAACGGATGAAAATTTTGTGATTAAATGGGATAGCGTTAAAAGCAGAGAGGTATGTGAAAAGGATTTGAATTTAAAGGAAGCAATAAAATATTCATGTGTATGGTATTACCGCGAGCTTGCAAGGCGGGTTGGTGCAGAAAAAATGCAGGAAATGGTTAATAATTTTAATTATGGAAATAAGGATATTTCAAGCGGTGTTGATAATTTCTGGCTGGAAGGAAGCATGAAAATATCACAGGCAGAACAAATAGAATTTCTTAAAAAGTTAAATAGTTATAAACTGCCGGTATCTAAAAGATCAATTGATATATTAAAAAGTATTATTATGCTTGATTCCACAGGTGAATATATAATGCGCGGTAAAACAGGCTGGGGAGTTGTTGATAAGAAAAATATTGGCTGGCTGGTTGGATGGATAGAGAAAAGTGATAATATATATTATTTTGCGTTAAATATTGAAACAGAAAAAGATAATCCCCGGTTTGCTGAATCTAGAAAGGCAATTACCGAAAATATTTTCAGAGATTTTGGAGTGATAAAATAAAAACAGGTGCTGAAAATCGGATGCCTAAAACTTTTCTTATTACTGGTGCTACCGGTATGGTTGGAGATTATTTAATTAATGCAATAATTTACAGAGGAGATGAATATATTGCACTCACTTCAGACCCGATAAAAGCAAAAAAAAAGCTCCGCGGATATAAAATAATTATTGCTTACAATGAAATTGAGAATTTGAGTTCGGAAAAAATTGATGCAGTGATAAATTTAGCAGGGTCAAATCTTGGCTCTAAAAGGTGGACAAAAACAGCCAAAAAAGACTTTTATGATTCAAGAATAAATACAACAATCAGTCTTATCGAACTTTTCAGTAATATGGTTAATAAACCCAATGTTTTTATAAGTGCTTCAGGGGTTGACTACTATGGAAATACCGGTAATAAAGCAATGTATGAAGATGCTCCGCCGGCGGATTCTTTTTTAGGGAAATTAGTAAATGATTGGGAGCAGGCAGCTTTAAAAGCAAATGACCTTGGTATAAGAACAGTTATTCTGCGAATGGGGTTTGTGCTGGCAAGGAATTCTGATGCAGTATATAAGCTTTTAAAGCCGGTGAAATATTTTGTTGGCGGATCTCTTGGTTCAGGGAAACAATATGTTTCATGGATACATATTGATGACCTGATAAATATATATTTATTTGCAGCAGATAATAAAAAACTGAATGGAATTTATAATGCAGCAGCTCCTGAGCCGGTTACAAACAATGAATTTATTAGGCATGCAGCAAAGCTGCTGGGAAGACCGGCGTTTTTAGGAACCCCTCCTTTTATGATAAAGGCAATAATAGGAGAGATGAGCACAGTTATACTAGATGGAAGAAGAGCACTTCCCGATAAATTAATAAAAGCTGGTTATAAATTTAAGTTTTCAAATGATGTTGATGCATGGAAGGATATTTTATGAATTATTTAAAATGCGGAAAATAACCATCCTAATTAAAATGGCAGCTTGTTCAGATCAACATTACCTCCTGATAAAATTACTGCAATGTTTTTACCCTTAAACAACTCTTTGTTTTTAATCAAAGCTGCAAATGCAACAGCACCGGAAGGTTCGGTTATAATTTTTAATCTTTCCCAAATTATTTTCATCGCAAAAATTATTTCTTCTTCGGTAACAGTGAAAATTTCAGTTACCATTTCTTTTATTATTGGGAAAGTTACATTACCGAGTGATGTTTTCAACCCGTCTGCAATGGTATTTGGATTATTAACAGGAATAATTTTTCCAGACTTAAAACTACGGAAAGCATCATCAGCATTTGCAGGTTCGCCTGCAAAAATAGCTGTATCTTTGGAAAAATTTTTAAATCCAAGTGCAATTCCGCTAATTAATCCACCGCCTCCAACAGGTGCTATTACGGCATCAAGTTTTTCTGAATCATTAATAAGCTCAATTGCACAGGATGAATGTCCGTGTATGACATTAATATCATTGGAGGGATGAATAAATACAGCACCTGTGTTGTTTTTGATTTCTTCACACTTATTTTCACGGTCAAGCGGCTGGTTTCCGGAATATATGATTTCAGCACCATAACCCAGAACTGCATCGCGTTTTGATGCAACAACACCATGCGGCATAATTATAGTAGCTTTAATTCCTGTTTTATTTGCCGTATAAGCAAGCGCTTGAGCAAAGTTTCCTGAGGAATGTGTTATTATGCCTTTTTCTTTTTGTTCATCACTTAACTGAAGAACAGCATTCATTGCTCCGCGTACTTTAAACGAACCAGTTTTCTGAAACATTTCGCATTTAAAAAATATATGGGCATCAGCTATTTTATTAATCTGCTCAGAGCTTAATACAGGAGTTCTGTGAATATAGGGTTTCAGATTATCTGCAATTTTGTTCAGTGTTTCTTTTCCTGCAAAATCATGTATCATTATTTAGTCAGTATTTTCAGAAGATTTATATATATTATACAATGCGTATATAGCAATTGCAAGCCACACTATATTTACAAATGTTGAAGGATATGCGCTATAGAAAAATGTATTAAATATCAGGCATACGCTCCCCGCAATATTTAATATCTGATAAATTTTTGAGTTTGCTTTAAGTTTATGAGTACTAAGTAAGCCATAAGCAGCAAGAACAAAAACAGATCCAGCCCAGCCGGTAATATCTATTAAAATTTTTTCGATGGTTTTTTTCATTAATAATTCTTATAAAATAACCAAGTGTATAGACTGATTAAATGATAAAAAAAGAGAGCATTTATTGCTCTCTTTGAAAAAAAACTGTATATAAATTGAAATTTTACATTTTGTTTAGAATTATTTATTTTTGCTTCCTGCAGGAAAATATGTTTCTATATATTTTTACAAATTAAACAATAATAAAAGCATATATTGTCAATATAAACAACTAATTATAAATTAGTTATCCTCGTCATCTTCTTCAAGTTTTTTCAATTCAATTTCTATCCATTGACATAAAATATCTTTATCTGCCTGCGAAAGTTTTGCATCTGTATGTATATAAAGATATTTTTCAAGCGGCATTTCTCCGGAATTTACCTGTTCACAAATTTCATTAAGCCTTGCTTCACGCTTCGACGCGGAGATCTTATCCCATTGACTGAAATTCATTTTTTTTCTGCCTCGTATAACATCATCTGCTACCAGCCAGGAAACCGGCGCTACATTGCTATACCATGGCCATACAGTATGATCGCTATGGCAATCATAACAAGAACGTTTTAAAATGTTTTCAACATTTGAAGGAACACTCATAACTTTTGTTATATGACCCGGCATTATTTCTGTTGTAGTGATTTTAACCGGCCTGTTAATGAACTGAATACCGATAAATGCAATTATAATTACTACTACAGAAAATTTTAGTACCTTTTTCATAATTTTAATCAAATTTCCATTTCAAGAATTTTTTTGCCAGATAATAGATCAAATCCTATAATACCAACTCCTTTTAATGTAAGCAGAACTAAGTTTCCTTCACGCCTAACTGATATGTTATCTTTTGTAAAGAAAAGACTTGAAAAAGTATCATCTTCTTCATCTATGCGCATTTCCTTAAAAAGAATATCCTTATCGGCTGTCCAAAGCTCTTTTCCTGATTTCAAGTCTATACAAGCTAATATACGGTTTGATTTCTTTCCGAGTTGGTCAAGATAAACAATAAATGCATAATCTTTATCAGCATAATATAATATTCCCTCAAGGTAAACTTTATCTGTAGTTTGTGAAATATTAATATGATAATAATCTCTAAGTTGATCATCACCTCCGGTATAATGCTCAAGGGATGAAATATTGTATTCAATATTATTTTTAGGTCCGGTTGCAATCATAAGTTTTTTGCGGGGACTTGATGAATTGTCCTCTGGTGCAAGTATTGCTAAAGTAGTTATAGTTGAATCTTTCTCACGTGATTTATTAAATTCTGAATTATCCTTATATAATTTATTATCAGCTATTCCGTATATACCTTCTCTGCCATCTCTGGTTTTAAGCCGTATTGTAAAATCATCTTTATCATAATGTGCTTCGGTTAACCCTGCTGAAAGCTGGGGAAATTTTGCAATAAATGCCTTTGTATCCATGACTTTTTCACCGGATTCAGAATCAAATGCTTCTATTCTCGGTTCATTTTCACCATATTCACGGGTAATTGACCATACTTTACCATCATAATAAATCAGATCAATAATTGTAATAATATCCTCATAAGGTGTTTTTATTTTTGATATAACTTTTTCTGTTTTAGGATCAACAATGTATGTATATGTTTTGCAAAAATAGCATTCTCTTCCGGTAGAAGTTCTTCCCGGGGATTTGGTAGTTTGAATGAAATTAAACGAGCCATCTGTTAGAATCCAAACTTTCTCACCACCGCTTTTAGATGGTACAATCACAGCATTCAGAAAACTTCCGCTTATACTGTTTGGTCTTAAAGCGGGAATAGCAAATTCATAAATAATAAAACCAATTACAATAAGAACAACTAAAGCTCCCACAATACCAAAGCAGCTGAATTTTGCACAGCCTTTTTTTCTTCCGTAAATTTTTTTACCCTGATAGGTTTCGCCCTGAGGATAATTTACAGGTGGTTCCATAACTTATTTATTTAAATGTATAAATATTTTTGTAAATATAGGTATAATTATTCGTTTTTTGTGTGATGAATTACTTAAACTCAGGCGAAATTTTTTTGTAATTGTTTTAAATAATTTATTTTGTAAAAATATCCAGAATATGATTCAATTAATAGTAAAATGAAATACCAACACCAAGAGAAATATCGTTAATATCGGAGCTTATCTTTTGGGAAATGAAGGTATGCCGGTATCTAAAATAAGGTATAAATACAAAAGGCTCCCCCGGACCCATTAAAGCGCCTATTGAACCATGCAAAAACCAGCCGTTATTCTTTGTATCTGTAAAGTTCCCTGCACCGGGCGTAGCAATAAATGCAACGAAATCAGATGCAGAAAGAATAATATCATAATTGTATGAAAATCGTAAATGATTTTTATTATAATTTCTAAATATATACGAATACTCAAAAGCAACTCTTCCGTAGGGAATAATTCCTATTGAGATTTCTTTTGTCAGTCCAA
>JADZAP010000022.1 GCA_020852705.1 Ignavibacteria bacterium
AAAGACTCACAAGCCGGCTAATATACTTCAGCATGTTAAGATTGTTTCAGAGGATATCCGGAAGGTATTTGGTGAAGGAACATCAAACGCCAAAACAACGCCTAATAATCTGCCAATGGTTTACAGGCTATCGCAGAATTATCCCAATCCGTTTAACCCAACCACAAAGATAAACTATGACCTGCCGAGGGATGCAAAAGTTACGATAGTAATTTATGATATACTGGGTCAGGAAGTTAAAAGATTAGTAAACAATGAGCTAAAGAAAGCAGGTACATATATTGTTGATTTCAGCGCACAGAACTATGCATCGGGTGTTTACTTCTACCGCATTGAAGCAGAAGAAACGAATGGTTTTAAGTTTACGGATAGCAAAAAGATGGTATTGATTAAATAAAATTAGTAATTGCTTATATTAAAATCCCGCTTCAAAATGCGGGATTTTTTTTTCATGAATTTTCCCTCACATTGGATTATTAAAAAAACCTGCAAAAATTTAACCAAATTCAGGTATTCAATTAACAATTAGTTATTTTTTCCTCACAAACGGTCTTTTTTTTCTTTGTAATAAGCGGTAAATAATATATATCTTTGTACCATTAATATATTAAAACAATCAGTTTATTAAAAAAAAATTGATATTTTATTTTAGAAATTTAAAATTTTTCTTTTAAAGATTGAATTAAAAAACAGGAAAATAAATTTTATACTTAATTAATTTTAAATCAATAAATTAAACAAACAAAAATGAAAAACAAATTGAGTTTCAAACCAGTTTTATCAGTTTTATTATTAGTAATTTCAATTTCTGCAATATCAAAAGCTCAGGATATGACTCCCCCAAAACCGGTTGAATCATCTTATTTTGATAAATGGGTTGGTACCTGGGTTGGTGAAAATGTTTATGATGGTCTGAAAGGCAAGCAGAGCTTAACAGCAGCATGGGACCTTAATCATCAATTTCTTGTAATAAATGTAACCGGCACAATTGATAACAATCCTGATTTTAAATATAAAGGTACCGGATATTACACTATTGATAATAACGGGAAATACATTGGATATTGGTTTGATGTATTTGGTTTTGGCAGTATAACGCAATCAAACGGAAAAATTTCTAGAAATAAGATGGAAGGGAGTGTAACTGCAAAAGGATATACCGGAACAGAATGGGCTGAATTTAAGAGCGATAATGAAGTTGAAATGAACACAAAGGGTACTTATGAATATAATGGTCAAAAGATACCATCAGAAAACAACGTTACATACAGAAAAAAATAGTTGATTGAAATTTCGGAGGTGCAACCCCCGTTTCTTGTAAAATGTGCATACGTTTCTAGTAAAATATGCATAAAACAACAGAAAATTTAACATTATTAACTAAAATTTATACAATATTAAAGGTATTATAATATTATGAAAAACCACAATCCGATTAAAATAAAATATCTATCAAACTTAGCAGAAAAATTTACTTTACTTGGCAGCGGAATAAAACTGAATGAAGATAAATGGAAAAGTTTTAATATTACCTCAGAGGCAATTGAAAAACATATCAATAATATTTTTGAAAAAGGTAAAGAAATAGAAATTCTGAAAACAGAACTTTCTAAAAAATTGACTGAAGCAAGGATACTTAAAGATGAAAAAAAAGTTATCCTTGATCAGTTGGAAAAAAGAGCAGTTGGAATTCATGCAGATGAAACAAATAAACTTAAAGATTATGGTTTATAATATTTACTAAACCTGTATCAAATAAATTCATTACAAAAAAAATATTTAAAATCAAAACAATCTTAAATTAAAAAAATTGTGAGCAAAATCTCTGTACCTCCCTTTTCATACAATCTGATAAAAAATATCTAAAATTTTTTTTTCTGCATTAAAGTAAAAAGTTCGCTCTCTGCAAGGCTTTATGGCTTGTCAAGTTTTTTCATAAAAATTTTTCTTACGATGTTATTTGCATTTATGGTTTTGTTCTGTTAATTTTGAATCCAATCGTTAACAGAAGCTAATTAATGCAGAACTTCAGAAAGCTTTTTGGAACTAAAACAGAAGCAGAACCCTCCCAAAGGAAATGATAGAAGAAGATGTTACTCCGCTGTTAATGATGTATTAAATTTTAATTAAGATATTTGCTAAATTTTTTTTTCTTGCCTCATGAAGATAGACAGACTATTTGCAGGTGAATCAAACAATCCCTACGATAAAATAGAATTTGATAAACGCACATCAGTAATAAGAAACCCCGACGGTTCAATCGTTTTTGAAATGATTGATATTGTTGTGCCAAAACATTGGTCGCAGGTTGCAACTGATATTCTTTCACAGAAATATTTTCGTAAAGCAGGGATTCCCCGCGTACTAAAAAGAGTACACGAAGAAGAGATACCGGTATGGCTACAGGCATCTGAACCTGATTATGAAGCTATGAAGGATATTCCAGATCCTGACCGCTATACCAGCGAAACAGACTGCCGTCAGGTATTTAACCGACTTGCAGGCTGCTGGACCTATTGGGGCTGGAAATACGGGTATTTTAACACAGAAGAAGATGCTCTTGCTTTCTATAATGAGCATTGTTACATGCTGGCACAGCAAATGGCAGCACCAAACTCACCACAGTGGTTCAATACCGGTTTGAATTGGGCTTATGGGATTTCCGGACCTGCACAGGGACACTTTTATATAGATGGCAAAAGCGGTGAACTTAAAAAATCTGAAGATGCATATACTCACCCGCAGCCACATGCCTGCTTTATACAGTCTGTCTGTGATGACCTGGTGAATGAAGGCGGCATTATGGATCTTTGGGTACGAGAGGCAAGACTTTTTAAATATGGTTCCGGAACAGGTTCAAACTTTTCCAGTTTACGGGGTGCTAATGAGCCGTTAAGCGGTGGCGGAAAGTCATCCGGATTAATGTCATTCTTGCGTATCGGAGATCGCTCTGCAGGTGCAATTAAATCAGGCGGAACTACACGCCGTGCTGCAAAGATGGTTACGTTAGATCTTGACCATCCTGATATTGAAGAGTATATCAACTGGAAAGTTGTTGAAGAACAAAAAGTTGCTGATCTGGTTACAGGAAGCAAGTTGATGAATATTCACCTGAATAAAATTATAAATGCATGTTTTGAAGTTCACCCTGAAAATGATCCATTTGATAAAAGGCAAAACAAACACCTTGCTAAAGCTGTAAGTGATGCAAGAAAATCACTTATACCTGAAAATTATATTGATAGAGTAATTCATTTAGCAAAACTAGGGGTAAAGGAAGTTCATATTCCAACTTATGATACTGACTGGAACAGCGAAGCTTACTTGACTGTATCGGGACAAAACAGTAATAACAGTATCCGTGCAACAAATGAGTTTATGAAAGCGGTAGAAAATGACGGCATTTGGAATCTTTACTGGAGAGTTGAGTTAAATAACGCAAAAAAAGAAGGCAGAGAGCCCGTTGCATGTAAAAAGTTAAAAGCAAATGATCTGTGGGAGCAGATAGCATATTCAGCATGGGCATGCGCTGACCCGGGGATTCAATATCACACAACTATTAACGAATGGCATACATGCCCTGCAGGGGGAGAGATAAAAGCATCAAATCCCTGCAGCGAATATATGTTTCTTGATGATACTGCATGCAATCTGGCATCTCTTAATCTGGTAAAATTCTACGATTTTGATAAAATGGAGTTTGATATTGCTGCTTACCGCCATGCAGTAAGATTGTGGACTATTGTACTTGAGATCAGTGTGCTAATGGCACAATTTCCAAGTAAAGAAATTGCAAAACTTTCTTATGATTACCGTACACTTGGTTTAGGATACGCAAATCTTGGAGCATTATTAATGCTTCAGGGTATTCCGTATGATTCACAGGAAGCATTGGCTATTACCGGTGCACTTACATCAATACTGCACATGCGGTCTTATGCAACATCTGCAGAAATAGCTAAAGAGCTGGGTACATTTCCGCGATTCAAAGAAAACGAGCAGAATATGCTGCGGGTAATACGTAATCACCGCAGAGCAGCTTATAATGTGTCAAATGAAGAATATGAAGGACTTACAATCTTCCCAGTTGGAATTAACAAACGATACTGCCCCGAAGTACTGCTTATGGCAGCAAGGGAAGACAGCGATATGGCATTGGACCTTGGTGAGAGGTACGGGTACCGCAATGCACAGGTTACAGTAATTGCACCAACAGGCACAATTGGCTTAGTTATGGATTGTGATACAACCGGAGTTGAACCCGATTTTGCACTGGTTAAGTTCAAAAAGCTTGCAGGAGGCGGATATTTTAAAATCATAAACGATTCAGTTCCGCATGCTTTAAAAAAACTTGGTTATACAGAAAGCGAGATACATGATATTGTTAAATACTGCACCGGACACGGCTCTATTATTGGATGTCCGGTAATAAATCCGCAGTCATTGGCAGAAAAAGGATTTACAGCCGATGTGCTGGCACAGGTAGAAAAATCACTGCCATCTGCTTTTGATATAAGTTTTGTGTTCAACAAATATACTTTGGGAGCTGATTTTTGCAAGGATACTTTAGGATTTACAGACGAACAGCTTGATGATTATAATTTCAACATATTAAAAGCACTTGGGTTCAGCAAGGAAGATATTGAAACAGCTAATGACTATGTATGCGGCAGTATGACAGTTGAAGGAGCACCGCACCTTCAGGAAGCACATTATGCAGTTTTTGACTGTGCTAACAAATGCGGTAAAAAAGGCACACGGTTTATTTCTGCTGATGCACATATAAAAATAATGGCAGCAGCTCAGCCGTTTATCAGCGGAGCTATAAGCAAAACCATTAATCTGCCCAATGAAGCTACCATAGAAGATATGAAGCATGCCTACATGCTTTCATGGAAGCTTGGCATAAAAGCAAATGCATTATACAGAGATGGAAGTAAACTTTCACAGCCATTAAATTCGATAAGTGACAGCAAAGATTTTGAGCATGAATCAGAGGAACTTGCTGAAACATTAAGCAAACCTAATGATATTATTAGGATTGCTGAGCGGATTATACACCGATATATAGCTAAACGCCGCAAATTGCCGTTTAGAAGAAGAGGATATACCCAAAAAGCTAAAATTGGAACACACAGTGTATATTTAAGAACAGGTGAGTATGAAAACGGGCAGCTTGGTGAAATATTTATTGATATGCACCGCGAAGGTGCTGCTTTCCGCAGTCTAATGAACTGTTTTGCCATTGCAGTTTCTCTTGGCTTGCAGCACGGTGTGCCGCTTGAGGAGTTTGTTGATGCTTTTGTATATACACGCTTTGAGCCAAACGGCATTGTTATTGGCAATCCCAATATTAAAATGACAACATCGCTTATTGATTATATTTTCCGCGAGCTTGCTGTAACATATCTGGGCAGAAATGACCTTTCTCACATATCACAAGAAACGGAAATGAGAACTAGTCCAATAGACAGCATAAGTAAAATTGATGCGGAGACTGATTTTGAGGATGAGGAAATTTTCAGTGAGCGATATATAGAAGAGCCGGTTAATAAAGTAACTCCTGTTACACCGGTAAAAACTACTGAAGTGGTTACAAACGGACCATCGGTAAGCCCCTCGCAAACAATTTCAGGCGGTCCGCT
>JADZAP010000023.1 GCA_020852705.1 Ignavibacteria bacterium
ACAAAATTATCCTAATCCATTCAACCCGATAACAGAAATCACATTTGGTTTACCAACGGATGAATTTGTAACAATAGAAATATTTAATAGTATCGGTCAAAAAATTTCGATTTTAATGAATGAAGTTAAAACTGCTGGTGTATATCATATTCCATTTGATGGATTAAAATATGCAAGTGGAATGTATATATATAAATTTAAAGCAGGTAGTTTTATAGAAACAAAAAAAATGTTGCTTGTTAAGTAAATAAATTAATATAAATTTTGTGCATTTCTTAAAGGGTAATCATTACGATTACCCTTTAGTTTTTTATTTAAAATTGCAATTTTAACAGGATGAAGCTATTTAAAAATAAGAATTTTATCTTTGTTGTAATGTTATGCTTAATCTTAGGATATTCATTAATTAGACCTGTAAATATTGATGAATCCTATTATATCTCAACAGCACAAAATATATTGGAAGGTAGGGTACTTTATACTGACTTTATGTTTCATCAGATGCCTCTTTCTGTATATTTATTTTCAATAATTTCTGATTTTGACTTTTGGAGTCTTATTTCCGGAAGGTTATTTTCTGTAATATTAATATTTTATTCTGGGTTTTTATTGATAAATGTAGCTAAGAAAAAAGCCGGCTCAAATGTAGTAACTTTATTTATGATTTTATTTTTTATTAACTCTTTTTTTATTGATTGGGCTATATTAATTAGGATCTATTCACTTTCAGTAATTTTATTGTCTGCCGGAATTTATTTCTATGATAAGTATTTAAATAATAATAACCAGTTCTCTAATTTAATATTTTCATTATTATCCTTTGTTCTGTTAGTTTATACCAAAGTTACCTTTATAGCACTTTACGTTATATTCATCATATTTATTTTAACATTAAAAAATAATGGTAAAAAAGTGTTATTTAAAACATTATTATTGTCGATCTTATATTCAGTTCTACCGCTGCTCATTTTTTTACTTTTGTTCGGGAGGTATTTAGAAGAATTTTATTTTAATGTGTTTACCATTAATTTTATAACGAAGGAAAATATCGATATTGCATTTATTCCTGGCTTAATAAAGTTCCTTACATATTTTCTGCTTCCTCAAAATCTGATTTTATTAATGATAATAGTCTTCTCAGGTATTGTTTACAGTAAATTTGAAAAATTCCTTCTTTTAAATATTATTAGTTATTTGTTAATAAGCATTTTTACCAGAATTCTGCCTGAATATATGGTTTCAATTTCTCCTATTATAATACTTTTAGCTTGTATTAGATTTTCCAAATTTGCCGTAAACATTAATACAAAATTCAGTCATGTATCAGTCAATAGGGTTTTTACTCTTACAATAATACTATATATTTTTAGTGTTCCGTTCGGTATTATTCATATTAAAAATATTATTGAAGGTCACGAATTAATGATGAACCCGTTACAGCTATATTCTTTTGAAAAACAAATTAATGGACTTAATGGTAATACTGTTCTTTCTTCATGGGAAGGTTATTCAATATTTTCAGAAAAACAACCATTGCTCAAAGATCAGTATGGATCAGCTTTCATATATAAATATGTTGATGAACGGGATATCAAAAAATACAAAATTTCCCGGGATAATGATTATATTAGCTTGATTAATGAAAGAGTTCCGGATATTATAATTTATGATCATAACAACAGTGCTCATTTGGATAGTATGTTGAATATTATTAACAGAAACTACAAAAGAAAATTTTCTTATAAATCTGTAGAGGTTTATTCCAAATAAAAAAAAATTTATTTAATTGAAAAGAAGTATTTTTTATATAATTGCTTCCATTGTAACTATTCTCTTTTTTATATGCAGTTATTTTAAATTATCTTATTCTCCTGAAGATACTTATATATATCTTCAGTACGCAAAAAATATCGCATCAGGCAATGGATTTTCATTTAATCCGGGTGAAACCAGCTATGGTGTTACAAGTCCGCTTTGGGTATTATTTTTGACTTTGCCGTATTTTTTCGGATCAGACGGGTTTTGGTTTGCCAAAATAATTGACCTGATCGCGGCTTTTATGGCTCTGTTAGTTTTTTTCAAACTGGCAAAAACAATTTTCAATGATAGCATTTTGGCTTCGATTTCAGCTGCTGTTTTTATGCTGAACCCATGGTTTATCCGCTGGTCATTTACCGGAATGGAAACCAGCTTTGCAGTGTTACTTGTAACCCTTATTTTTTATCTTTGGTACAATAAAAAATATCATTTGATGTTCTCCCTTTGCGGCCTGTTTTATTTAACCCGCCCCGAAGGATTTCTTTTGACGGCTATCCTTTTTATTTATACTATTGTTCTTTTAGTGAGGGAAAAACGTTTTAATATAAAGGATCCAATTACCTATATTTTCCTAATATTAATTTCGGTTCTTCCGTTTTTGATTTATGCCAAACTCACATTTGGCACTTTTATGCCAAATACGGCATTAGGCAAATCAACCTTAACACTGAATTTATCAGTACTGAAAACCCAGTTAATCGATATATCCAAAACCCTTGCAGGTTCAAGCCTGCCTGAAATTTTACTATCAGTTATTACTATAATTTTTATGGTCCAAAAACGATCTTTAATGAATTTATTAATTTTTATAGTTTGGATCATTGGTTTATTGACGTTATATATAGTTACTGATGCTGATGTAATATCACGATATTTGCTTATCATTTCTCCGTTTATTATAATTATTGGCTTAAGTTCATTAAATTATTTTGGCAATTACAAAAATGCTGCAGTAATTATTTTTTTAATAATTTCTATTCTTTTTTCGCAGGCTGTATTCTATAAATATGTTAAGCCAAGCACGGATGACTTTACGTACGGAATGAATGAATGTCTTATTCCAATAGGCAAGTGGCTTAACAACAATACTCAGCCGGGTTCAAGAATACTTGTTAATGATGTTGGAGCTATAGGATATTTTTCTCAAAGGTATATTATTGATGCTGCTGCACTTGTAAACAGGGATCTTGAGCTGAACAGGAAGATCATGTCAACTCCGCTTGAAGACAGGCTTACTACTCACAGGCTTCTGAATTTTATTCAGGCAGATTATGTTATAGATAGGGATGCATCTGAAAATTTTAGTGAAGTAATATTTGATAAATATTTGCTTAAACCCGAATTTATGAAAAAATTCCCGAGTCTTGGAATTAGTGATAATACACCCAGGTATTTTAAAGTTTATAAAGTAAATAAAATTAATTAATTTTGCTGTAAAGCTGAAAGAAAATGCTTGTAATTCCTGTAATTGATATACGTAACGGAAAAACTGTTAGAATGGTGGAAGGACACGAGGATAAAACCGTGTACTATTCCGAAAGTCCCCTGAACATGGCTAGACTTTTCCGCAAGGAAAACGCTAAAGTTATTCATATTACCGACCTTGATGGTGCTTCCTCTGGCAAACGTAAAAACTATGAGCTAATTAAAGAGATCACTGAAAAAGTTGGTGTTCCAATTCAGCTTGGAGGCGGAATCCGTTCATTTGATATTGCTGATCAGCTTATTAATGAGCTTGGTGTGTACAGAATTGTCATCGGCACTTCCGCAATTGATAATATTGATCTTGTTAAAAAATCAATTGCTGAATTTGGCAGCAACAAAATTGTTATCAGCGTAGATGTTCGTGATGAGTTTCTTGTTAAAGATGGATGGAGCAATATTACAAATATCCATGCATTGGAATTTGCCTCAGGTATGAAAAAACTTGGAGTTGAACGAATCATTTATCAGGATGTTTCAAGAGTTGGTTCACTTACAGGTCCCAATATTGAAGGGTTAAAACAAATTGCAATACATACCGGGCTAAAGGTTACATCAGCAGGGGGAATTTCAAGTTATCTGGATCTAAAAAAAATTCAGGAGCTTGAGCAATTTGGTGTTGATTCTGTAATGCTGAGCCGTTCACTTTATGAAAATAAATTTCCCTGTCAGGTACTTTGGCGTGAACAGGAAAAAAATGATACTTCACTTGAACTTCCTGAGGTAAAGTAATTTTATATCTGCTTGCAGCAACTTGTTAAAGTTTATTGAGTTGATTTTTTTCAGCTGATAATTTTTATAAAGCAAATTGTACTGATTTAATTCTACATTAAAATCTCGTATATTTTTCCTTATTTTTGTTAATAAATTAATAAATATCATGTCAAAACACACAATAAAAGCACCGCATGGTCAAAAACTCTCTTGTAAGAACTGGATCACAGAAGCGGCTATGCGTATGTTAATGAATAATTTAGACCCCGATGTTGCTGAGCGTCCGGAAGACTTAATTGTTTACGGCGGCTCGGGTAAAGCTGCCAGGAACTGGGAATGCTATGAAAAAATAATTGAATCATTAAAATCACTTGAAGAAAACGAAACACTGCTTGTTCAGTCTGGCAAACCGGTTGCAATTTTTAAAACTCATAAAAATGCACCGCGTGTTATAATTTCAAATGCACAGCTTGTACCTGCATGGGCTAACTGGGATGAATTCCGGAGACTTGATTCACTTGGTTTAACTATGTATGGTCAAATGACAGCAGGTTCATGGATATATATCGGCTCTCAGGGAATATTGCAGGGTACCTATGAAACTTTTTCTTCGTGTGCAGATAAACATTTCAATGGATCGCTTTCCGGCAGGTTTGTGCTAACTGCCGGTCTTGGAGGTATGGGGGGTGCTCAACCCCTTGCTGCAACTATGAACGGTGCTGCATTTCTTGGTATTGATGCTGATCGCTCCAGAATTCAGAAAAGAATTGATACGGGCTACTGCGATGTATTAACCGAAAATATTGATGAAGCTATTGAACTTTCTATAAGGGCAAAAGAAAATAAAGAAGCTATTTCAATTGGTCTTGTTGGCAACGCAGGCGAAGTTTTGCCTGAGCTTTTAAAACGTAATATTATACCGGATATTGTTACAGATCAAACTTCAGCACATGATATGCTCAATGGATATGTTCCTATGGGAATGAAACTTGAAGAAGCATTTGCATTGCGGAAAAGTAACCCGGAAAAATATATTACGCTTTCCCGAAATACCGTTGTTGAGCATTGCAGGGCAATGCATGGATTCCTGAAACGCGGCTCAATAGTTTTTGATTACGGAAATAATATCCGCGGCGAAGCTCAGAATAACGGATTTAAAGAAGCATTTGAAATTCCCGGGTTTGTACCTGAATATATCCGCCCGCTTTTCTGTGACGGAAAAGGTCCCTTTCGCTGGGCTGCTCTAAGCGGTGATCCTGATGATATTTACACAACTGATGAATATGTTTTAAAAACATTCCCGCAAAATAAAGCACTTGCAAGGTGGATTGAAAATGCGCAGAAGAAAGTTCATTTTCAGGGCCTGCCATCAAGAATTTGCTGGCTTGGTTACGGTGAAAGAGCTAAAATGGGAAAGATATTCAATGATTTGGTTCGCGATGGCATAGTTAAAGCCCCGATTGTTATAGGAAGAGATCACCTTGATTGCGGCAGTGTTGCCTCACCTAACCGCGAAACGGAAAAAATGAAAGATGGCAGTGATGCAATTGCCGATTGGCCCGTTCTAAATTTTGCATTAAATGCTGTTGGCGGAGCAAGCTGGGTTTCTTTGCACCACGGCGGCGGCGTGGGTATTGGACTTTCTATTCACAGCGGTATGGTTGTTGTTGCAGATGGAACCAAGGATGCCGAAGAAAGATTAGAAAGAGTGTTGACTTATGACCCGGGTATGGGTATTGTTAGGCATGCTGATGCGGGATATGAGCAGGCAATTGAAAATCAAAAAAAATTCGGCATTAAAATGCCTATGATAAAAGGCATCATTTGACGCAGATTTATTAGGAAAATTATGAAACAATATGAATGATAATTATAAATATTCAGAAATTACTGATAAAATTATTGGAGAAGCTTAAAAAGTATTCAACATTTTGGGAACAGGCTTTCTGGAAAAAGTTTACGAAAATGCACTATATAAAAAAATTTGTGATGCAGGTATTAAAGCATTAAAACAATATCCTATAAAAGTTTATTTTGAAGATGAAATTATGGGTGAATATTGTGCTGATTTGTATGTTGATGATAAAATATTGGTTGAACTTAAAGCTGTTGATACTTTGAATTCAATTCATGAAGTACAGTTAGTTAATTATTTAAAAGCTACCGGAATAGAAGTCGGACTGCTTTTAAATTTTGGAAAAAACCTGGAGATTAAAAGAAAAGTATTCAGCGAAAATCATAAAATTCATAACAATTCTATGTCTAAAAATCTTTAATGAAGAAATTTGATATACCCATATATTACCGCAGTCCTGTAATTTCTGTTGTAAAGAATGCACGGAAAGTAACTGACCCAAGAAAGAAGGATTATACTCCCTCTGTTCTTGATTTCGGACCTGTAAAATTCCTCATTGCAAGGCATTTTGGGTTCTGCTATGGCGTCGAAAACGCAATTGAAATTGCATACAGGTCTTTAGAACAAAATCCGGGCAAACGGATTTTTCTGCTGAGTGAAATGATACATAATCCAAGTGTTAACGCTGATCTTTTTGCCAGAGGTGTAAGATTTATCCGCGAGCATAACGGCAAGCAGCTAATCAGATGGGAAGACCTTAATTTAGATGATATTGTAATTGTGCCCGCTTTTGGAACTACACTTGAGATTCAGAAACTGCTTGCCGGCAGGGGAATTAACCCCTATAAATATGATACAACATGTCCCTTTGTTCAAAAAGTATGGAACAGAGCTGACTCTCTTGGTAAAAAATGTTATACAATTATTGTTCACGGCAAATATAACCATGAAGAAACTATTGCAACTTTTTCACACTCAAAACAAAACTCCCCAACATTAATTATCAGGAATATTGAAGAAACTGAATATTTATGCGGTATAATTTCAGGAAAGATACCTGCTGAGGAATTCTATAAATATTTTGAAGGTAAATTTTCTAACGGCTTTGATGTAAATACCGACCTTAATAGCTTAGGAGTTGTTAATCAAACCACAATGCTTGCAACCGAAACTCAGGCAATTGCCGATTTAATCAAATCAACACTTGCAAATAAATACTGCGAAGAAAATCTTAAAGAGCATTATGCAGATACCAGCGATACCCTGTGTTACGCAACTTATGATAATCAGCAGGCAACAACGGGACTTTTAAATACAAGCGGTGATTTTGCAATTGTTGTTGGCGGGTATAACAGCTCAAATACAAGCCATATTGTTGAGCTTTGTGAAGAAAAACTGCCTGTTTATTTTATTTCAGGTGCCGATAAAATAATTTCTCCGGAAGAAATTAAGCATTATAATATACATACAAGTTCTGAAGTTAGCTCAAAACACTGGCTGGATTTTAATTCATCTGAGCCCCTTGAAATAGTTCTTACCAGCGGGGCTTCCTGCCCCGATGCAATTCTTGATGAAGTTTTGCAAAAGATTGTTTCATTTTTCCCTGAGGCAAAATCAGTTGAAGAAGCACTTGAACCCTTTAAAACTGAAAGTTTAATTTGAACTTAGCTCGTTTCAAACTTTATCAATAAGCAAAAAATAATGCAGAGGGTCTTCACACGTACCATTTATATGGAGATATTTTCCTGAAAGTCCTTAATATTTAAAACCTGCTTTTTCTATCAAAGAAGCAATTTAAAGTTCGTTTAATCGTTTAAATTCGTCTTCTGTAAATTCCGTTATTTTTCTGAAACGGGCATCTGCAATATAATACTTAGGATTGTAAAAGTTATAAAGGTCAGGTATTACTGCTGTTTTCATTCCAGCTGCAACTGCTGCAACCACACCTTTAAACGAATCTTCAATTGCAAGAGACTCACCCGGCATTATTCCAAGCAATTTTGCTGTTGTTAAATATATTGCAGGATTTGGTTTGCCGTATTCTTCAAATTGTGCTGAATGGATCACTTTAAAATATTCTCTTATCTTAAATTTATCAAGTACGGCATCAATTATATTTTTATTGCTGGAAGAAGCAATAGCCATTGGCAGATCTTTTTTCCTGAACATTTCCAGCAATTCTTTTATACCTTTATTCAATTCACCGCGTGAACGTATTATTTCTATAAGTCCTTTAACGATATCGTTATTAATTTTTTCAAACGGTGATTTATCTTTATCCCACGGGTATTTTATATGCCAGTGTTTAATTACTTCATCTAAGCGCATTCCTGCGGTAGTTTCACATAGTTCGTTTGTTAAAGGTACTCCAATTGAATTGAATATGTTTATTTCAATTTCCTTCCAAAACGGCTCTGAGTCAATTATAATGCCGTCCATATCAAATATAACTGCTTTTATCATTCAGAATTTGCTTAAATTATTTTAAATTACCTGCTACATTTCCCTGAAGTATGTGTACCACCAAAGTTTCCATTTACCATCAACATTTATGTAAAGTCTTGTATATACTTCGGCAATTTTGCCGCCCGGTATTTCGTTGTACCAAAATGCATCATCAATTTTATCTCCATTAAGATCAATTGCCATACCTTCTATTTTACCCTCATTTGAACCAATCTTTGTTTCGTATGATTTCCCATCCAGATTATATGGCAGTTCATAGCGCATTTCATCAAGAGGAATTATAGAAAAAACCATAATCGGATGCGTTAAAATATAGTAAAGTTCTTCTTCCTGCTCGGTGGTATAATTCATTCTTAAAGGTGTATCTTTAGGTTTTATGAATGGATATTTTGGGGAGTAATCCATCTTATTGCTGCACTCCCAGTATTCAGTGTATGAATTAAATGTTGTTTCAAACACTGTACCGTTTTCAAAAAGCTTTATCGGTACCGGCTTTGCCCACTGAATCTGCCGAAGCCGCTCAATGTTCACAAAGTTTGAAGATGAGTCAGCTATCCTGTATTGCAGTTTATATTGATTTGCCTGATAGCGAAGGAATTTCAGCATGCTGTAGTCGCAGTCCTCTGCAAAAAGATGTGTTGAATCTATCTGAGTTAAAAATATGTAAAGATTCTTTACATTTTCATTTGTAAAAAGTGACTGAGATGTTTTTTCTAGTCGGGGACTGTTTTGCAGCGTGTGCATTTTACTTGTACTGCCTGAAACATTATCCTTGCAGATAACTTCAATTTTATCAGGCAGCGGCTGCTGAAGCAATGCATCACCATCCGGAAATAAAGGAGGCATACCAAACTGTACTATTATAGAAAGTATTTTAATTAATTCCAATTCTTTATAATTTAATTAATTTTATTCCATTAAACTCATAAATTTTCCAAATATAGAAACTTTTTAGGTCTTGTAGTATATATTCTTTTTCTCCACTGATTATAAAGTTCATTTTGAGTATTTTTGTGATTTAAGTTAATTCAGAATATTTAAATGTTATTATGCAGGCAATAATATTAGCAGCTGGTATGTCAAAAAGGCTTAGACCTCTTACTGATAAGCAGCCGAAATGTTTACTAAAAGCTGGTGATAAAACTCTTCTTGAAATGACTATTAATAATATTCTTAAAAATAATATTAAAGATTTTATTATGGTAACCGGGTACAGGGAAGATATGATAAAAGATCATATTGCAGAAAAATTCCCAGAGCTTAATGTACGGTATATTACAAACAGCAATTATGAAAATAACAATAACAGCTACTCGCTGTGGATGACAAAAAACTATATTTCCGGCGATTCAATTCTTTTAGATAGCGATATTTTGTTTGATTACCGTATAATTTCAAAACTTTTTTTGTCCGGAAAAGCCAACTGCCTTGCAGTTAAAAGTACACATAAACTTGGCGATGAGGAGATTAAAGTTATAATTGATAGTACCAATAAAATTAACCATATTGGTAAACATCTTGATCCCATGTCAAGTTACGGCGAATCAATTGGCATAGAGCGCTTTTCTTATGACTTTTTCAGAAAACTTGGCGATATACTTGAAAGAAAAATTGTAAAAGAAAACAATGTAAATGAATTCTACGAAGCTTCTTTTCAGGAGCTTTACGACCAGGGGAACAGTATGTATGCTGTTGATGTTTCAGAATATAAATGCATGGAAATTGATTTTCCCCATGATCTTGAAAAAGCACAGGGTGAAGTGAAATTCTTAGAAAATTAATAATTTTTAAATAATTTATTAAAATTTGGGCTTATTTAACTCACAAAACGATAGATACAGAAATTATAACGTAAGGTATAACAGACCTTCTATGTTCGGAGGCGGCTTTTCATTTTTCCCGCCTGTTATAAAGTATCTTTTAATTTCAAATATTGCCATATTTATTTTTCAGCATTTCATTTTTGCCGGCTTCAGTGTAAGCGGCGTGCCGCTTTCAGTTTACTTTCTTAAATACTTTGCTCTTAATCCTATTGCAAGCAATATATTTCCGTTTTATCCATGGCAGTTGTTCACATATTTGTTTATGCATGGCGGCATCTGGCATTTGCTTATGAATATGTTTGCTCTTTGGATGTTTGGTATGGAGCTTGAAAATATCTGGGGCTCTAAAAAATTCTTGTTATACTATTTAATGTGCGGTGTTGGTGCCGGACTATCAACTATTTTGCTTACGCCAATTTTCACATCACTTAACCTGCCAACTGTTGGCGCATCCGGTTCTGTTTACGGAATTTTAGTTGCATTCGGAATGCTTTTTCCAAACCGTGAAATATATTTCTATTTCTTCTTGCCTATTAAGGCAAAGTATTTTGTAATTATTTACATGGCAATTGAATTGCTTTCTGTTGGAAGTAATACCGGAGTTGCTCATCTTGCTCATCTTGGCGGCGGTTTGGTTGGATTTGTTTATTTACTTATTACCAAAAACAATATTAATAACCTTTTCAGGTTTGATAAAAAACCAAAGGTTACAACAAAAAGACCTGCAAATATTTACCGCAACAGCTATTACGAAAAATATAATACCCCGCAGGGCGGTGATATAAGCGATGCAGAGTATTATTCAAAAGATGAAAATAACAGTGATAAAATTTCTCAGGAAAAGATAGATGAAATACTTGATAAAATTGGCAAAGATGGGTACCAAAATCTGACTGAAGAAGAAAAGCGTATTTTATTTGAAGCAAGTAAAAAGATGCATTAAAATATATTTTTATATCCCTTGAAATTAAATTCATTATTGGAAACAACAACTCTAAATAAATCCTATTGTAAATCACTTACAAAATATTCACGGTTTAATACTCGTGAGGTCATGGTCGGTAATATTGGTATTGGAGGTAATAATCCAATCAGAGTTCAATCAATGACGACTACCGATACTATGGATACTATTGGTACTGTTGAGCAATCAATTAGAATGATTGATGCCGGCAGCGAGCTAGTTAGGATAACTGCACCTGCTGTTAAGGAAGCTAAGAATCTTGAAAATATTAAAAATGAACTTCGGAAAAGGGGATATAATACTCCATTAGTTGCAGATATACATTTTAAGCCCGATGCTGCTGAAATTGCAGCCCGAATAGTTGAAAAGGTACGCGTAAATCCGGGTAACTATGCTGATAAAAAAAAATTCAAAGTTTTCAGTTTTACTGATGAGCTCTACAATGAAGAACTTCAACGAATTTATGATGAATTTTCTCCACTTGTAAAAATCTGTAAAGAGTATGGTACAGCTATGAGAATCGGTACCAATCACGGTTCACTAAGTGATAGAATTATGAACCGCTACGGAGATACCCCTATGGGAATGGTAGAGTCAGCCCTTGAGTTTGTAAGAATTTGCCGTGAACACAACTATCATGAAATTATCCTTTCAATGAAAGCATCAAATACTCAGATCATGGTTGAAGCATACCGCCTGCTAGTGAATAAAATGATAGATGAAGGAATGGATTATCCTCTTCATCTTGGGGTTACTGAAGCAGGTGATGGTGAGGATGGCAGGATAAAATCATCGGTTGGAATAGGTACACTGCTTGAAGATGGACTTGGTGATACTATCAGGGTATCTCTTACCGAAGATCCTGAATTTGAAATTCCGGTATGCAAAAGAATTGCCTCAAGATATATTAACAGGTGTAAACATAAATCAATTCCTGAAATTTATACAGAACTGCCGTATGATCCATTTTCATACCTCAGAAGAAAAACTTACGAAACTGATAAAATTGGCAATCATCATGTTCCTGTTGTTATTTTAAGTACCGATGCTGAAAAATTAACTGACCCTGCTTCACTTGAAAAATTTTCATATACTTATTCTGCTGAGCTTGATAAATGGAATATTGGCGATATGTCACCGGATTTTATTTATCTCGGCAGCAAAGATTTGCCCTATGCACTCCCCGGCACATTAAAGAAAATTTTTGATTATAGTTACTGGAACACTCTTACTGATAAATCAGATTCATTTCCATTATTTAGTGCAGATGAATTTTTAAGAGCAAGCAGAAAATCATTCCGTATAAATTTTGTTTCATTAAATATAAACGATATTTCTGATAACCTTCTCAATGCTTTAAAAGCAGATAAATTCTGCGTACTAGTTGTAAACACATCTAACAGCCACGGTATGGCTGAGGAGCGTAGAATATTTATTGAGCTTATGAACAAAGAGATAGAAACCCCTGTAATTATTTCCCGCAATTACAGCGGACTTGATAATGAAGACCTTACTTTAAGCAGTTCAGTTGATTGCGGTGCATTATTAATTGATGGTTTGGGTGATGGTATTTGGATTAATGCTGATAACAGTATTGATATTATTAACCGTTTAAGTTTTGGAATTCTGCAGGCAACCCGAACAAGAATTTCCAAAACCGAATATATCAGCTGCCCAAGCTGCGGCAGAACCCAGTTTGACCTGCAGGTAACTACTGCCATGATAAAAAAACGTACAGACCACCTGAAAGGTGTAAAAATTGCTGTTATGGGCTGTATTGTAAACGGTCCGGGTGAAATGGCAGATGCTGATTACGGCTATGTTGGCTCTGGTCCCGGGTGGATTTCACTATACCGAGGCAAGGAAGTAATTGAGCGGGGAATTCCCTACGCTGAAGCATTAGATAAGTTGATAGAGCTTATGAAACAAGACGGCGTTTGGGTGGAAAATGCTAATTAAGAATTACATAAAATAAATTTCTGTTTATTTAAGGGGATAAATTCCCCTTTTTTATTTTGTTTTCACTTTTTAACTTTAACAATTATTTCTTATTTCAATTGTACCGGAAATGAAAAGAATTTATTGCTTTGTTATTCTGTTCTTAACACTATCCTTATTTAATTCTAATATTCATTCACAAATGTTTGGGCAGGAGCCCTCTGAACGCAGAAGCAATTTTGATGTTCAGCATATTTTATTGAATATAAAAGTTGACCCTGAAAATAAAATCCTGCAGGGTGAAATGCAGGCGGCTATTGTTCCTACTGTGGATAATTTTGCGGAATTTGAGCTTGATGCTGTTGGAATGAGTAATATTAAAGCTGTAAGATATTCTGCTATTAGCACAGGTATTAAGAATAATTCTGCTTACAATAATGTTTCTTTTGATTATGATAAAAAGAAAATAAAAATTAAACTGGATAAAAGTTTTAATATTGGCGATACTATTATATATGGTATTTTTTATTATACCACTAATCCTGAAAAAGGTTTATATTTTATTTCACCCTCTGCTGAGTTTCCAAATAAAAGATATGAGGTTTGGTCACAGGGTGAAGGTGAAGATAACCGGTATTGGTTCCCCTGTTACGACTACCCCAACGATAAAGCAACTACAGAAATTTATGTAGAAACGGATAATAAATATCAGACTATATCCAACGGAGTTGTAAAAGAAAAAATTGTTAATCATAACCAAACAATCTGGCACTGGGTTAATGATAAACCGCATTCATCATATCTTGTTATGCTGGCAATTGGCAATTGGGATACTATCAGTACTTCATGGGAGGGCATTCCGATAATTTCATACGTACAGCCCGGCAAAAAATTGTGGGGGCAATTTTCATACAGGCAGACTGCTGATATTGTTAAATTCTTTTCAGAGTATATTGGATTCAAATATCCGTGGCATGAATTCAGGCAGGTTGCTGTGCAGGATTATATTTATGGAGGAATGGAAAACACCGGCGCTGTGGTGTTATTTGATGGTTCTGTTTATGATAAAAATACCGAGCCGGATTATTCTGCAACCGGACTTGTTGCCCATGAACTTGCTCACCAATGGTGGGGTGATGTTGTTACATGTAAAAACTGGAACGAAATCTGGCTTAACGAAAGCTTTGCAACATTTTTCCAATGCCTGTATAAAGAACATGAACTTGGCAAAGATGAGTTTGATTATAATATTTTCAATAACGGAATTAATTCCATTAGAGCTGACTCAACTAAAAGATTGCCTATTTATACACGAAACGGTTTAACAACTAATACATATTCCAAAGGCGCTGTTGTGCTTAGTATGCTTAGAAATTTGATTGGCGATGAAAAATTCCGAAAGATGATGAACATATACATAAACCAAAATAAGTTTAAACCTGTTGTTACAAAAGATCTGGTTAATGCTCTTTATAATGCCATAGACGATCCGCTGCTTGATAAAATGCCTGCCAATATGGACTGGTTTTTTGATGAATGGATCTTTAAAGCGGGACAGCCGGAAATTAAAGCGGATTATTTGTATGATGAAACTACAAATGAGCTTACAATTAATGCTCTGCAGGTTCAAAAAATGGATTCATCATCAATTTTTAAAACCCCTTTTCCAATAGAAATTGTTACCGCAACCGGTACACAGAAATTAATGATGGAAACATCAAATGAATTGAAATCATATAAGATTAAACTTAATGCTAAACCGCTGAATGTTAATTTCAATAAGGGTAATAAAGTTCTTTGTAAACTTTATTTTACCAAACCAATTAATGACTGGCTATGGCAGCTAAATAATTCTGCTGATGCTATTGACCGAACTACTGCTTTAAACGGTTTAAAGGATTTTTTAAATGTTGATAGTGTAATAGCGGATATTTTAAATACTGCCAGAAATGATAAGTTTTGGGGTGTAAGGTATGAAGCTGTTAAAGTACTTGCACTTTCAAACAGCAAGTTAGTTACAGAAAAATACCTTAAATATTATAGTGATGAACCCGACTCAAGAGTTCGAAGAGCTTTTTTGCAAAATTTAAACACAATGCTTAACAATAACCCCGAAGAGAAAAATAATTTAGATGCTTTGCAGTTATTTTTAACAAATGCTGCAAAATACGAAAAAAGCAGATATGCAGCTGCTGATGCAATTAATGCAATGGGGCAGATACTTGATAAAACTGAAATATATGATGCAGTAATTCCATTTATTGATACTGATTCACACGTTGATATAATTCGCAGAAATGTGTTAAACTCATTGAAAGATTGCAAAGATCCAAGAGCAAAAGATATATTTATTAAATATGCTGTTTTCGGAAGTACAGCAAGAGTGCGCAATATTGCAATAAATGCTCTGGAAAATTATTTGGGTGATCCAAATATTATAAATTTGCTTAATAAAATGCTTACAGAAAACACCCGCAGCACCCAATTTACAATATTACGCCTGCTGGAAAAGGCTAAAAGCCCGGCATCTAAGACTTACCTTGAAAAATTATATAACATCAGCAATGATGAAAGATTTAAAGAAAGGGTAGACACAGTAATTAAAAGCTTCTAATTTACATATATTTAAGCTATCCCATAGTCTTATTAGTATTCCTTGAAAATCTCTTAAAAAATCACGATATTTGTAGTCTTTCCACGAATATTTTTATTTAAACGGTAGTGGATTTTAACTAACGCTCCCGCAGGATATTATTTCCTTTGGGAGAATTTATTAACTTATTTAATTTTAACGGAGATTTTTAATAAACGATGACTTCACCAACAGATACACCTAATGCAAATGGCACGATTGAAGAAGTAAAACCGCCTGTTATCAAAACAAAAGATTTTGTAGCTAAAGATTACAGCGAAGAAGAATTTAAAAAATATATTGAGCTTTATGAAAAAACCTTTAACGTAATAAAGGAAAACGAGATTGCAAAAGGAAAAGTTGTTGCTATTTCAGGCAATGACATTTTAATTGATATCGGCTTCAAATCAGATGGACGCGTTTCCATTGATGAATTCCCCGACCCCGAAAATATTAAAATCGGCGATGAAGTTGAGATATTTGTAGAAAAGATTGAAGACCGTGAGGGTCAGCTTATTCTTTCACGCAAACGTGCTGATATTATTCGCAACTGGGAAAAGATTACTCAGGCAAAAGAAAATGATACAGTTATTCAGGGTAAATGCGTCCGCAGAATCAAAGGCGGATTTGTTGTTGATCTTGGCGGAATAAATGCATTTCTTCCGGGCTCACAAATAGATACAAAACCTATTCGTGACTATGATGTTTATGTTAACAAAATGCTTGACTTTAAAATTCTGAAGATTAATCACCCTAACGAAAATATTATTGTTTCACATAAGGTTCTTATTGAAGAATCAATGTCAGAACAAAGAGAAAAGCTTTTAACAACACTGGAATCAGGGCAGGTAATGAGCGCAACTGTTAAGGCTATTACCGACTTTGGTGTATTTGTTGACCTTGGTGGTGTTGATGGACTTATCCATATTACCGATCTTTCATGGGGAAGGATAAATCATCCTTCAGATGTTGTACAGCTTGATGATACCATTGAAGTTAAGGTGCTTGAATATGATAAGGAGAAAAAGCGTGTTACTCTTGGTTTAAAACAGTTACAGCCGCATCCCTGGGAAAATATTGAAGAAAAACTTAAAATCGGTGATAAGGTTTCAGGCAAGGTTGTTTCAATTACTGATTACGGTGCATTTATTGAAATTGAAAAAGGCATTGAAGGTTTAATTCATATTTCAGAAATGTCTTGGACACAGCACATAACAAACCCAACTCAGGTTGTAGCAATGGGTCAAGTTGTTGAAGCTGTAGTATTAAGTCTAGATAAGGAAGAAAAGAAACTTTCTCTGGGAATTAAACAGCTTACACCTAACCCATGGCAGTCACTGCTGGAACGCTTCCCTGTTAATTCTAAACATAAAGGCAAGGTTTGTAATATAACAAACTTTGGCGTTTTTGTTGAGTTGGAAGATGGCGTTGATGGTTTAATACATATTTCAGATCTTTCCTGGACAAAGAAGATTTTTAATATTGAAGATTTTGTAAAACTTGGCGATGAAATAGAAGTAGTTATACTTGGTATTGATGTTGAAAATCAGCGTATCGCACTTGGACACAAACAGCTTACGCCAAATCCCTGGGAAAAGCTTACAGATGAATTTAAAAATGGAACAGAAGTAAATTGTAAAATCATTAAAGCTATTGAAAAGGGAATTATTGTTGAGCTTCCTGCTGTTGTTGACGGGTTTATTCCTGCTTCACAGCTTTCAGTATCACAGGTTAAAAACTTTGCAGAAGTTTTTAAACCCGGTGAGGAGCTAATGGCTGAAGTAATTGAATTTGATAAGGAATCTAAAAAAATTGTGCTTTCTGCATTGGAATACCTGAAGGATAAAGATGAAAAGGAAGTTTCTGATTACATTGCTAAGTTCAAATTAAAAAAATTCACTTTGACAGATGTAATTGACAGGACTAAATCATCAAACACCAAAGAAGAGGTGGACTTTAAGATAGATGATGTAATTGAACCTGCTCAGAAATTACCGGAAACAAAAAAAGAGATAAATGATGAGGTAAACGCAGAAGTAATTGAAGAACCAAAAGATGTAATTACAGAAGAAAAAAATGAAGAATCTGCAAACCAATAAATATTTGCAGAAATATTGAACGGTTAATTAACAACAAAAGGCATTCTGAAAATTCAGGATGCCTTTTTGGTTTTAAACATATTGAATAATGAAAGATATTGAAAAGCTTAAAAAAGTAATGTTTGATGCTGCTGATGAAGCTTCAAATCTGCACATGGAATATTTTGAAAAAGATATTGCAATTAGCAGGAAACAGAACTATAGTGACCTTGTTACTGAAGTTGATAAAAAAGCTGAAACAAAAATTGCTGAATTAATTTACTCTTCTTTCCCTGATCATAATATTCTTGGCGAAGAAGGCGATTACAGAAAAAAGGAATCTGATTATCTTTGGATTGTTGATCCCATTGACGGAACGGTGAATTATACTCATTCAATTCCAATATTCTGTGTATCAATTGGGCTTGAATATAAGGGAGAATTGATAATTGGAATTGTTCAATCTGCAGCAACCGGAGAAAAATTCTATGCCGAAAAGGGCAAGGGTGCTTTTTTAAACGGGAAACAGATTAAAGTAAGCAATATAGAATATTTAAAAGATAGCCTGCTTGTTACGGGTTTTCCCTATGGTGCAAAAGATAATTCTGACCACTGTATAGATCATTTTGTAAATTTTTTGAAACTTGGTTTGCCTATAAGAAGACTTGGTTCTGCTGCGCTTGATATTTGCTGGCTGGCTTGCGGCAGATTTGAAGCTTTCTGGGAAGTTAATCTGAATGCCTGGGATGTTGCTGCAGGTTGCCTTATTTTAACCGAAGCAGGCGGAAGGGTCACAAATTTTAAAGGTGAGCCGTATTCCATTTACGGAAAGCAGATCCTCGCTTCAAACGGAAAAAGTTTACATAAGGAAATGATGGATGTATTAAGTACAGCTTATTTAAATGATTGATTGAATTGACTGTTTACTTTTGCTAATTATAGTATTGTTTTACATTTCCTTTTAGCAGAGTATTTTATTATAAAATGGATTAATATTGAATTAGTAAACAAAGATATTTTAATACATTTAATAATATAAGGAGGAAATCAACATGATAGCCTTGATAATCTTTTTACTTGTAGTAGCAATTATTGTAAATCAGCTTAGAAAATCTGTTAACAACACTTCAACACAAAAACTGTTTTCTATAATCAGAAATGCTGCATTTATTGGAATTGCAGTTGCTTTAATCTTTTCCTGTATGGCGCAGGTTGGACCGGGTGAGGCAGGTGTACAGGTGCTCTTTGGTAGTGTGCAGGATGGTGTTTTAAAAAGCGGTCTGAATATTGTAAATCCTTTGGTAAATGTTGAAACAATGGATATTAAAACGCAGGCTTATACTCTTAGCTCTATTACTGATGAAGGCGAGAGACATGGTGATGATGCCATTTCAACACTTTCAAGCGACGGGCTTTCTATTAAACTTGATGTTACTGTTTGGTACAGATTAAATGAAGCCGATGCACCTCAGGTTTTCAGAACTATAGGCACAGATTATGTTGAAAAGATTGTCAGACCTGCTGTTAGAACTGCTCTGCGTGATGTATCTGTTGGTTATACTGCAACTGATATCTATTCCGTTAAACGTGAAGATTTTGTTCGGGATGTAACTAAAAATTTAGAGGACGCATTCAGCGGACGGGGTATAATTCTTGAGAAGGTACTCTTTAGAAATGTTCAGCTTCCCGATAAAGTTCGTGAAGCTATTGATGAAAAAATTGCTTCTGAACAGCGCGCTCAGCAAATGGTATATGTACTGCAAAAGGAAAAACAGGAAGCTGAACGCAAACGGGTTGAAGCACAGGGAATTGCTGATTATAACAGGATTGTATCACAAAGTATAACAGAACAGGTGCTGCAGCTTAAGGGTATTGAAGCTACATTGGAGCTTGGGAAAAGCAGTAATTCTAAAATGGTAATTATGAACGGCAAAAATATGCCGCTTATCTTTGGACCATCAGGATTTTAATGTGAAAAATCAAATGTAAAAAATCAAAAGTGAAAAATCAAAAGTGAAACGCGATAATTAAATTATTAAGTATTAATAAAATATATGAAAGGTGTACCGCTAACTGTAGATCTTTATAAATATATCATAGATACATTTATAAATGAAGATGACATTCTAAAGCAGGTGGTGAAAGATACTGCTGAAATGAAACTGCCTTTAATTCAGGTTTCACCTGAAACAGGCAAGCTGCTTGGATTATTTATTAAAATGATTAATGCCAAAAATGTATTGGAAATAGGAACATTAACCGGATACAGTTCTATTTGGATGGCAAGAGCACTGCCCGATAACGGCAAGATAACAACTCTTGAATTTTCTGAAGCTCATGCAAAAGAAGCTTTAAAAAATTTTGAAAAGGCAGGATTAAAAAATAAAATTAATCTCATTTTAGGCAAAGCAATGGATACATTAGATAAATTATCTGAAAAAGATTTTGATCTGGTATTTATTGATGCAGATAAAGAGAACTGTGTTAATTATTTTAACAAAGTAATTCCAATGGTTCGTAAAGGCGGTTTAATTATTACCGATAATACTTTACGCAGGGGAGAAGTAATTGCACCAAACCCCGGACCCGGTACACAGGGAATAATTTCATACAATAAATTTGTATCAACCGATTGCAGGGTTGAATCAATTTTAATTCCGATTGATGACGGGATAACGTTAAGTTTTATAAAATAGCATATACCATAAACACGTTAGATATTATTTAATGAGTTGTTCCACCTGTATTTATTTGTTATATTTGTGTTTAATTTTCCCCAAAAATGCCAAAAATAACACAAATTAAAGCCCGTGAGATATTAGACTCACGCGGAAATCCCACAGTTGAAGTTGATGTAATTTTAAATGAAGGTACCTTAGGAAGAGCTGCCGTTCCTTCCGGTGCTTCAACAGGAACAAAGGAAGCTGTTGAACTTCGGGATGGTGACAAAAAACGTTACATGGGCAAAGGTGTACAAAAAGCTGTTGCCAATGTGAACGATATTATAATGAATTCCCTTATAGATATTGATCCTACTGATCAGCTTAAAGTAGATTCAATATTGCTGGAGCTAGATGGCACTAAGAATAAATCTAACCTTGGTGCAAACGCTGTGCTTGGTGTTTCACTTGCTGCTGCAAAAGCTTCCGCTGCATATTATAAACTTCCGCTATATAGATATATTGGAGGAACAAATGCAAAAACATTGCCTGTTCCTATGATGAATATTGTTAATGGCGGAAAGCATGCTGATAATAATCTGGATTTTCAGGAATTCATGATCATCCCAGCAGGTGCAAAATCATTCCGCGAAGCATTAAGAATGGGAACTGAAGTTTTTCACTCATTAAAAAATTATCTGCACAAAAAGAATTTAAGCACATCCGTTGGTGATGAAGGCGGCTTTGCCCCTGATTTAAAATCTAACGAAGAAGCTTTTGAAGTAATTCTTGCCGGAATTGAAAGTGCAGGTTATAAAGCAGGCAAAGATATTTATCTTGGTCTTGATGCTGCATCAAGCGAAATGTGGAACAAAGGTAAATATGATTTTTATAAATCCCACGTGCCTTCTAAATCTGCCGTAGAAATGGTTGAGCTTTACAAAAATCTGGTTAAAAACTTTCCGATAATTTCACTGGAAGATGCAATGGGCGAAGAAGATTGGGAAGGATGGAAACTTTTAACAAAGGAGTTAAGCTCTCAGGTTCAGCTTGTAGGTGATGATGTCTTTGTAACAAATAAAGAAATATTAAAAAAAGGAATTGATTCCGGAATTTGCAACTCAATACTTGTAAAAGTAAATCAAATTGGCTCACTTACCGAAACACTTGAAACAATTGAACTTGCAAAATCAAATGCTTATACAAATGTTATCAGTCATCGGAGCGGTGAAACTGAGGATGTTACAATTTCTGATATTGCAGTTGCAACAAATTCTGGGCAAATAAAAACAGGTTCACTTTCAAGAACAGACAGAACAGCAAAATATAACCAGCTTTTGCGTATTGAAGAAGAACTTGGTGATGATGCAGTTTTTCCGGGAAGATCTATTTTTAAAGGTCTGAATTAATTAATAATAAATTTCAAGTATTAGAAAGCATAAATGAAATCAACTGATTTTAAATTTTCCATACCCAAAACTCTTGTGGCTCAGCACCCAAAGCTTCCAAGGGATGAAGCTAAATTGCTTGTTGTAAACCGAAAAACAAAAGAACTTGAAAATAAAAAATTCAAGGATGTAATTGATTATATGGATGAAGGCGACTGCCTTGTGTTAAACGATTCAAAGGTATTTGCTGCAAAACTGTTTGGCACAAAAGAAAAAACCAACGCAAAAATTGAAGTTTTTCTTCTAAGACAGCTTAGCAAGGATGAAAATATTTGGGATGTACTTGTTGATCCTGCAAGAAAGGTAAGAATTGGCAACAGGATTTTTATCACAAAAAATCTTTACTGCGAAGTAATTGATAATACCACTTCCCGCGGAAGAATTGTCAGATTTAACTACCGCGGTGATTTTCAGAAATATATTGATAAATTAGGTAAAACACCGCTGCCGGAATATATTAAGCGCGAACCTACAGATGCCGACAGAGATAATTATCAATCAGTGTTTGCTGAAAATATAGGGTCAGTTGCAGCTTCTTCTGCAGGTCTGCATTTTTCTAAGGAATTATTAAGAAAGATTGAGAAAAAAGGTGTAAAGTTACTTCCGGTTACCCTGCATGTCGGACTCGGAAAATTCCGTTATGTTGAAGTTGAAGATTTAACTAAGCACAGAATGGATTCAGAGTATTTTGAAATTTCTGATTATACTGCAGATGAAGTAAACCGCGCAATTGAAAATAAGAAAAAAATAATTGCCACAGGTACATCAGTTGCAAGAGTGCTTGAAGCTAATACTACTGCCGGAAGGTTTATCCGTTCCGGTAAGGGATGGACCGATAAATTTATATTCCCTCCTCAAACATTAAAGGTTGTTGATAAATTCATAACAAATTTTCATAATCCGCAGTCAACTATGGTAATGCTTGTTTGTGCATTCAGCGATAAAGATTTGGTATTAAAAGCATATAAAAAAGCTGTTAAAGATAAATATCGTTTCTACAGCTATGGTGACTCAATGCTCTATTTATAACATCTTTACATTTTACAATATGCCAATAATTTTATTATACCATTTTAAAACCCCGCTTTGTATCTTATGCGGGGTTTTTGTTGATAAGTAAATTTGTAATGAAAAGTTCTGTTTACGTAATTATAACAGCTGCAGGAAAAGGTTCAAGGTTTAAAAAAGATAAAAATAATAAACCTAAACAATTTTTAAACCTTAATGGAATTCCTGTAATTTTATATTCTCTTCTCAAATTTCAGAAACTTAAAGAAATTAAAGGTATTTATATTTCAGCAGAACCTGCTTACTTTAACTGCCTGCATTCTCTTGCTGCAAAGTATAAAATTTCAAAGCTAAAAGCACTTGTTGAAGGCGGAAAAACCAGATTTGATTCTGTTAGAAATACATTTAACCAAATAAATTGCAGCGGAAATGATATTATTCTAATTCACGATGCAGCCAGACCGAATATTTCTGCTGGGGAAATTATAAAACTTATAAGTTATGCTTATAAAAACGGTGATGTTGTTTTTGGCTGTAAGGTAAGTGATACAGTTAAAAAAAGTAAAGGAAATGTAATTACAGAAACTATTCCCCGTGATAACCTTTGGCTAGTACAAACTCCGCAAGCATTCAGATATAACACTTTAAGTAAAGCTTATATTATTTCCGGCAGCAAGAACTATTTTACCGATGAATCATCTGTGGTTGAAAATGCCGGGTTTACTGTTAATATAATTGAAGGCAGCAGGTATAATATTAAAATTACAACCCAAGATGACTTTAAATTGCTCAGGAAGCTTTTGAAATAAATATTATTTATTCCGTATTTGCTGAATTTATTTTTTCTGCCATTATTATAAAAATAAAAAGGGACTTTTTTTCAAAAGTCCCTTTTTTAATTTTAGGAGTATCCTCCTATATTTAAAACATTATTTTACTAACATCATTTTCTTTACAGATGAGAACTCACCTGCATCAATCCTGTAGAAGTAAATACCGCTTGCCAGATTTGATGCATTAAAATCAGCTGTATAAAATCCCGGCTGTCTTAATTCATTATTAACAAGTGTTGCTACTTCTTTGCCCAATACATCATAAACTTTCAGTGTTACGTTCACAGCTTTTGGAACTGAGAACTTTATCTGTGTTGATGGATTGAACGGATTTGGATAATTCTGTGAAAGTGAATAATAGTTAGGTATTTCTATTGTCTGAATACCGCCAACTACTGTTTGATATGTAAGCTGTAAACACCATGCTTTAAGAATACCTGTATCTCCGCCTGCACCATCGTGAATCTGCAGGGTCCATGTGCCGTTTACCGGCTGACCGTTAATTGCACTTAGCGGTGAAGAAGGTTTAAATGTTCCGGTAAACGGAGCAGTACCGCTTGCTATCGGTGTTGCAGCAGAGTCATTAAGCAGTGTACCAATAAAGTTATCTCCGCTTCCGCCTACATTGGTTATAATACCAACACTTGCACCTTTTACTAAGGTGAAGTCTAAATCAGAAT
>JADZAP010000054.1 GCA_020852705.1 Ignavibacteria bacterium
GCCATAAAAGATATAGTTCGTGAGGATTATTTAACGAGCGGTAAACATTCATTGGCGGTAAAATCACTGGAATACTGGGTAGAATCCAATATTGAAAAGAAATTGGGCTCCGCTTCGTTCCCTCTTGATGATAAAACTTTAAATAAAGACATGGGGGCTTGTATCGGGTGTATCAAAAATACAGCTTCAGATGGCCAGCTCTTTCCTGAATATGCCGCTAAAGCTTCTAAAGGTGTGTGTTTAAAGCCAGAATGCTTTAATATTAAAGTAAGGGCATATGCTGAAAGATTAGTAAAAGAAAAAGCAAATGATGAGAAAATGAAAGATGTACTTATGGTATCAGAGACTTCCTGGAAGAATAATTTAAAAAAGGTCGGTAAGAATGAAAAATTAGTAATTGGTTATGAAAATTGGGAACGAGTGAAAAAAGGTGATAAGGGTGCCCGGGCGGCTGTGATTGTTGGTACCAGGGATATTGAAGAAAAAGGTAAAACAATTTATGTGAAGTTACGGAATAAAAAAGATGCTTTACCTAGTAAAGCAGATAAACGACAGAGCCGAAGTCAGTATGCAGAACCCGAATTGACGCCGGAACAAAAAGCAGAAAAAGAGAGGGTTGAAAAGCATAAAGAAACTCAAAATTGGTATTTGGCTAAAAAGTATTTCGAACTTGGGCTTTTAAAACAAGGAAAAAAAATCGATAAGTCTATTTTGAAAAAGGCTTTAATCCAGGCAATTCAGGAAGCAGTACCTTATGAGTGGAATGGTATGGTAGCTGGTTTAACAATTGAAGAATGGAATAAATGTCCATGGGATAAACGCAGGAATGTTTTAGATGAAGTATTAGAAAAGAAAAGTGTTGAGGAATTAACTGTAATGTCAGTTGTAGCATATGCATTTGAACCAGATGATATGAAAAAATCATGCGTAAGTATTGGAATAAACTTAAAGACTTGTATCGATGCAGGTATAAAAGTTGCTGATGAAAAATATCCTGATCCATCGAAGCAGTTGATAGTTACTTTTGCCGGTGTGAAGTATAATCTTAAGGAAAATGATTATTTGACTGAACTACAGGCGATATCACAATTACTGCGGAAATTCATTGATAAGGAAAAACCTCAGGAATTGAAGTCAATGAACCTGATAAACCCGGGAGCCGGGCAACCTAATGTATGCTTCAGGAAAGATGCGAAAACGGGATTATATAAATTCAGTGAATGGATTGATAAAGATGGTACCGCTTTAGGCTTTGACCGTATGACAAAAGAAAAATTCATAAAATGTATTAAAGGCTTTAAAACTGTAAAAAAAGCAGAAGCAAAAAAGAAATAGTAAAACAAATTACAGAGCCGGTGCGCATGGTGAAATTCGTAATTAATTATATCGCGTAAAAGATTAATTCAATGAACTGGCAATAAACGGCTCTGCATTAAATGAAAATAATATCATTCGCAAAAACAACGGCTGCTCTTCTGGCAGGTCACAAAACAGTAACGAGAAGGTACTGGAATCCACGCCATGCTGAAAGCTTTAAGCCCGGGGAAATTGTGCAGGCTTGGGATAAATCACCCAGGTATGGCGGTAAAAAGGTAGCTGAGATAAAGATTGTAGCCGTGTATAAAGAAATGATGAAAGATGCACCTGAAGAAGATTATGTAAAAGAAGGCTTTCAATATATGTGTGATAATAATATTGCACTATATAAGATCGGTAAAAATGAACAATTACCAAATGAAGCTTATTGGCGGTGGTGGAAAACTACAAAGGATGAACGTTGGATTCAATAATATGTTGTAAGATTTGAAGTTGTCAAAATTTTAATGAAATTAAAAAGGAGTAAAAAATGAAAACTGTAAAAGATTCAATAATTGTTGATGGTGAAGAATATATCAGAAAAGGGAGTCTCAATAATGGAGCTGAAACAGTACCTGTAGATATTAAGGAACGTGTTAAAAGTTACGAAGATGCGTGTGCGGTTTTGGGTTTAAACCCAAAGGAATTGCAGGTAGAAGTATCAGGTTTTGGCAGTGATACAAGAGCCATAATTGCGCACAGCAAGCTTATTGTAATTGCCCGGGCGTTAAATGAAGGGTGGACTCCCAACTGGTCAGATGGCAATGAGTATAAATATTATCCCTGGTTCAAATACGATACTGCGGGCTTCGGCTTCTCGTGCACGTACTACGGTGGCTGGAACGCGGGTACGGGTGTCGGCTCGCGCCTTTGCTTTAAAACGGAAGCGTTGGCGGAATATGCCGGCAAGCAGTTTATTGAAATTTACAATGAATTCTTAAACTAAAAAATTAATAGCAATGGATTATAAAAAAATCAAATCATTTGAAGATGCATGCAAGGCAAGGAAAATTGATCCTAAAGCTTTGCCGGAAGTATCGATGCTGCCGGTGATTCATCAGAAGGCAATAGTCGCTCATTATAAACTGATAATAATTGCTGAAGCGATAAATGATGGTTGGCAGCCTAACTGGAATGATTCAAACGAGTGGAAGTATTACCCCTGGTTTGAAGTAGAAACTGATGAAGATCGCCCGGCGGGCTTCGGCTTCTCGTGCACGAGCTACGTTGGCTGGAGCACGATTACGTCTGTCGGCTCGCGCCTTTGCTTTAAAACACGGGAAACGGCGGTTTATGCAGGTAAACAATTTGCAGATCTGTATAAAGAATATATGTTGATAATGCCTGAATCTGAAGTAAAACCCAAGGCAGGAAAGAAGAAGTAAAGTTTTACGGTGGTGTACCGTGAGAGCTCTTTGGTTTCGTTGTGCAGGCTTCGGCTTCTCGAACACGAACTACGATAACTGGAACACGAATACGAATGTCAGCTCGCACCTATGCTAATTGTTTCACCGGTACAGACCATGGCAGCAGGCCAAAAAATAAATATATAATCCGCGGGCGTTAGTAAGCAATTGAAAGCGACCGGGCACAGCAAAGAAAAATGAGAAGAACAGGCAATTTATATAAAAGGATTTGCAGTATAGAAAATCTTGAAATAGCTGATAAGAAGGCAAGTAAAGGAAAATCCTGGCAGAAGGGTGTTCAGGATCATATGCTGGATAGAGAAGAAAATATACTGCAATTGCATAAACTTTTAATTGAGCATAAGTACAGAACATCTGAATATACTACATTTAAGATATACGAACCAAAGGAGCGTGAAATATTCAGATTACCATATTACCCGGACCGGATAGTTCATCATGCAATAATGAATGTTTTGGAACCAATATTTATGAGGTTATTCACTGCCGATACTTATAGTTGTATAAAGGAGCGGGGCATACATGGAGCTTTCAGGGCGGTTAGGAAAGCGTTAATTGACAGGGAAGGTACGAAGTACTGTTTAAAGCTTGACATCAGGAAATTCTATCCGTCTGTTGATCATGATATTCTAAAAGAATTGCTGAAGAGAAAGATAAAGGATATTGAGTTACTGGAATTATTGTATGAGATAATTGACAGCTCGGAGGGATTGCCGATCGGGAATTACCTGAGCCAATATCTGGCAAATTATTATATGAGCTATTTTGACCGTTGGTTAAAAGAAGATAAGCGGGTGAAGTATTATTTCCGTTATGCAGATGATATTGTGATACTGAGTTCAAACAAAGAAGACCTGCATAAGCTGCTTGGTGAGATAACGGTTTACCTGAAGGAAAAGCTAAAACTCAAGGTGAAGAATAACTATCAGGTGTTTCCTGTGGCCGCGAGCGGGCTGGATTTTGTCGGTTACAGGTTTTTCCCAACTCATACCAGGCTGAGAAAAAGCATAAAACAGAATTTTGCAAGAATGGTAAGAAGGAATAAAAACAGAGCATCGATTGCTTCATATAACGGTTGGGCAGTTCACGGGAACTGCAGGAATTTAATGAGGAAGTTATTATCATGAAGAAATTCAGTGACTTTGGTTTAAAGCAGGATATACATAATTTCACAGGCAATAAGATAGCAATAAGCAAAATATTGAATCGTGAAATAATTGTACACGATTATAAGATAGAAGATTCAAATTTCAGCGGGAAATGTCTGTATCTTCAGATCGAATACAACACTGAAAAACGTGTGATATTTACCGGGTCGAAGTATTTGCTTGATGTAATTGAGAAGATACCGAAGAGCGGTTTTCCTTTCAATACTATTATCATTGAAGAAGATGGAAGATTTGAGTTTAGTTAATGTATTTAAAAAATTAAAAAGAAATGGGAAATTTTAATCTAGACACTATTCAAATGCAACAAATAATTATCGAGGAGGATCCTATAACAAAAGGATATAAAGTGAAAACAGCATTTTTGGGTACTGCCCGGGAATATTGGGATAAACTTCAGGCTGAAAAAGAAAATGCTCAAAATATAAAGGAATACCTGGAGCGCAGGTCGTAATATGGGAGGAAAGCTTATAATGGGCTTTAAAGAAGAAAAGTATGTAGCGGGTGAGAGCGGGCTGAAATATAAAGACTGGCCTAGTGTATGGGATATAAAAGAGCCTGATCTGAAGGATTGCCTAGTTAACCGTGTGGCTTCTCATCCGTGGTGGATCGTTATTTGGGAGCCATTGAGCTCGAAGGTACCTAATCCAAATTTAGTGCAAGTCTGGACCTGTTATGCAAATACTGTAATATTTTATGCACGTGGTTATATTCTGGATGATTGTTCAAGAATTAAGAATTTGAATTATCCGAAGGATAAATTATATCTGCAGGGGAAAAATCTTCAGTACCTGGAATACGGAAGAGCTGAATGGAAAATAAGAAGTGCGGAATACTATCCGAAGGTAATTTGGGAAAATGAAATATTTGAGCCGGGTCCGGGAAGAGTTGTATGGAAAAACAAAATGTGGTGGATGCTGCATCTGGCTAAAAGAATAAAATTTAGTGAGGATATAAAGGAGCGCGGTAATGATAGATTTGAAATTGGCGGTATAGACGTATAAATTCAATTCACATAATTTAACAACTAAAATAAACAAAATGAAAAAAATCTTCTTTCAAATTTTAGATTCAGATAATCAACCTATTCCTGATATTGAAGTAAAGGTGAGTTTTACGCCGGTAAACCAGGAAGATCCATTGATAGATGATAGAATTTATGTGACGGGTGCTGATGGTGAAATAACTGATGATAATATTCCATCAACAGGATATATTTTAAATGTAAATACAAATTTACAACGTGGGGAAATAAAACCATAATGATAATTATTTTGGGAAATATTTCCATTCTGTATTACATGATCGCTAGGGGGTTTATGGTGAATACAGAAATTAAGTATCAAAGTATTGAAGTACTTCTGATAGAAAGGGCAGGGTGTTTTGAGCGGATAGGGAAGGACGTATTCCCTGTAGGCTTTACTTGAGTTATTCCAGGCGGAAAAGTTACACGTATTAGCACTCAATAATTGTGAACGGCGCCGTACAAATCGGTAAGTCAATCATAGATGCGGCGCCGGTATAAAAACATTTTAACAACATATTAATTACTGTAAATGAAAACAGAAGAAATTGCAAAAGTATGTCATGATGCAAATAAATCTTATTGTGAAGCAATAGGGGATTTGTCTCAAAAATCCTGGGATGAAGCAGAAGATTGGCAAAGAGAATCAGCCATAAAAGGGGTTGAATTTAAACAGGATAATCCTGAAGCTGGTAATTCAGCTCAGCATGAAGCCTGGTTAAAAGATAAAGAAGCTGAAGGATGGGTATATGGTCCGGTAAAAGATCCTATTAAGAAGGAACATCCCTGTATGGTTCCTTATGATGAACTTCCCGAGGAGCAAAAGAAAAAAGATGCTTTATTTTCATCAATTGTAAATGCATTAAAATAATTACAGGCGGAGAGTTGGCTCCGCTTATTTAAATAATATGAAAGAGACATTTATAAAAAAGTTTACCAATGATGAAGGATTAATGATCTGGAATATGGCATTGCCATATAATTTTTTTGATATGAAGAATATTGAAAAAGTGACGGGGTTTGAAGATAACAATATTTCCTGCAGGGAATTAATCATTAAATTCATCGAGAAGAATTATAATATAAGTAAGGATAAATTCAATATTGATGAATGGTTCTTTGATTTTGTTCACTTTTGCATTAAGGTGAAGTTTTCAATTAAAAAGGGTTCTGAAGGTGACTTCTTAAAGTTAAATCCCAAATGGGTAAATTGAGTAAGGATAAAAAGAAACTTTCATTCTATCTGAGGTATGGGGATAAATCGATTGAGAATTTATTATTTTATTTGAATAAGGTCCTGAAAGAAAGTTTTACCGGTGAATTTTACAAGGAAGAGGGTGGAGCTCTGGCCGGAGTGATAGATAAAAAAGATGTAAAAGGATGGCGTGAGCTGAAGATTGATGTTTCAGATTTTGTTTATTTGCCAAATATTGCAGGTGAACGAATTAATTATGCGCCGGAAAAGAAAAGGCTGCTCAGCTCCTTAACGGAAATATACAAAGAACGGAAGAAAATTTACATTGGTGAATGGCATATTCATTTATCGGGAAGTAATGAAACTTCCCGGGAAGATGATGTAAACATGATAAGTAAACTGAGGTTTCAAAAATACATTATTTTGATTATTCTTGTAAAAAGAAAAACTATACTTGGTGATACAGTTTATATTTTAACTCCATACCTTTACTTCAGGAAATGGTTTAAAACTTTTAAATGGAAACTTGAAGTGATGGAGCTGGTGGTACCAAAGAATAATATGACATGGAAGTATATCATGCGATATAGCGGTAATGAGGAGGTGATTTATAATTAAATGGCTCTGGGTGTTCATATGCTTGTACATTACCCCGGTGGTACACCATTAAAAGGTAACAGACAGTTGTTATTTAGGGCTGTTGGTGATCATTTCAACGATGAAGCATTTGGTCGTAAAATGGATAGAATTAAGAAACTATTTTGGGAAAAGAATATCAATTACAGTTATGAATGGAGCCCGGCTGTTTTAAAAGAGCGAAAGAAGTATTCACCTGATCGATTATACAGATTCAGAAGGACAAAGTTTATTAACAGAATTAAGAAAAAATATCCTTTATTTGCTTCAGAATTTATTAAAGAAAAATATTCAGATTATAATGAATAATGCCGGTCATAGTTAAACAATTTTAATAACGTTAAATTATAAATGGGCAAAAAATTACAGGCAGTTGAAGTTCGTAAACTGAAAGAGCAGCTTATAGAAAAATACGGAGCGAAATGCTCATGGCCAGGCTGTAACAAGAATTTTACAAAAAATACTAATAAACAGAAGTTATTTAATTTATTGATACTTGACCACATAGACAATAATCCCTACAATAACGAAATCTATAATTTTCAATTACTTTGCCGCGAACATAACAAAAAAAAGAATCCGTCCAAAATCATAAGTTCATTACGGCAAAAGAACTTAACATTATTGTATATATACGAAAACACAGAGCGCCGTGCTGTTTTAACAGAGAGTTTGAGAATTGACTCTATAGCAATGGCAAAGCATTTGTATGGCGATAATGAGTTTAGAAAGCTGGTAAGAGATGAAGTATTCAGCCATCCGGTGGAAGGTGCGCTTTATGATGAACTGATCATAAGCGGAATAGAAGTAGCACGACTAAGGAAGGCAGTACTAGAAGAAAAGCTGGAAGGAATGACAAGTTCTAAAGGTGAGTATTATTCTTATGAAGCTAATTATGGAGATGGATTAAAAAAGTATGTTAAATTCAGGGATCCTAACAGATTAACTTTAAAAGATATGCAGGTTAAGTATGATGTTTAAGTTAACGCCTGTATTGCTAGAGGGGGTGCGGGGGATACTTCCCCCGCTTCTTGGGAAGAGAAGCGAAACGGAGCTGTGCGGAGTGAAGCTTCTCTTCCCCTTGTTTGGATAACCCCAGATTTAAAATAGTCCGTTAATCTTTCGGTAAAATAAAAAAAGTTTGAAAAAAATTATTAATAAAAGCAGTAGAACGACAAAAAAGAAAAAGAAGATTCCTCTTTCATGGGAAGGTTTCGGTAAAAAAGTACTTGGACCAGGTTTAGAGAAATTTTACAGGGAATTAATTAAGCTGAAAGGTAAGGAATTCACGGCTGAGTATTTAAAGGCTCTCCAGCATTTTAAACCTTTGCTTCGCAGGGATGAGTATATTGGTGATGTACCGCCATTAAACCTAAAGGAAATGCCCAGGGAAATATTAATTAAACTGCGTGATGCAACAAGCGAAGCTGAAAGAAACAGAATAATAAAAAAATATTACCGTGATCGGAATAAAACAACAGATTGAAGCTGCTCTTCAGTTGGAAGATGACGTATCAGAAACATTTGGATTTAAGGGAATAAAAAACGGTTTCGGTCCGGTAAAGAAGCTTGGATTACAAGCAATCAGTTATCCGCAATATCAATTCCTTACGAATGCACCATTAAATACAGAAACGCTTTACGGGGGCGCAGCGGGTCCAGGAAAAACATTTGCAGATGTAATACTCCCGATTTATCACGACTTTTTGGATGAACCTGAATTCAGGATGCAGATATTCAGGTCAACAAAGCCAGATTTACAGCAGGAAATCATACCTCTAACAGAAAAGTTATACCCGGTGATAGGCGGAAGGTTTAATGAATCTAAATTACGCTGGAGATTTCCATCAGGGGCGACTGTATCGCTTTGTTATATGCAGCGTCCCAAAGACTGGAAAAGATATCAAGGCGGTTGGAATACGGTACAGGTATTTGATGAAGCGACTTTATTTCATCCTGATAATTATACTGTAGAAGCGTGGAACAGGTCGAAATGCAGGATAAAGCCTTTTAGGGTATACACAACAAACCCGGGCGGTCCCTCACACAATAAATTTAAAAAAGAATTTGTAGACATATGTCCGGCAATACCCGACGGTCCTCCAAAGTTCAGCAAAATAGGCGGCATGTACTGGCAGCCCGTAAAGGCAAGTGAACCGGTAATTATAAAGAAAATAATTGACGGTAAAGAATTTCAGGTAAAGAGACAATATATACCGGCGCGATTATTTGATAATGAGGAAATGCTGAAGAATAATCCAGAATATTTGGCAAATCTTCTTAATCTTACAGAAGAAAAAAGAAAGATGTTTCTAGATGGCGACTGGAGTTATGTAGCCGGAATGTTCTTTGATAAATATTCAGAACAAATACACTTATGGACAGAAAAGGCATTTGATCCGCCAAAGAGCTGGACTCGTATATCCGGTTTGGATTACGGTAATGTTACATGTGCGGAATTTATAGCAGAAGATCATAAAGGGGATATATGGGTATACCGTGAATGGACTGCAGTAAATAAAAGTAAAACTTATAAAGCTGTATCATATAATAATTTCCTGGAAAAGATCGGTGAAAAAAATATATTTACTGTAGGTGACGTAAATATGTTCGCTGAAAGTGTAGAGCTCCCTGAAGAAAGAGCTCCTGCTAATTCATTTTTGAATCTTGGAGTTAAACTTGTTCAGGTTTCGAAAATGGCCCCTGAGAAAAAAAGGTTCAGGGTTTGGATTAATGATGAATTAAAAGATCTTCTGGATTGGGAAAAGAAAAATGGTTTATTAATTAAACGTCCCAAAATTCATATTATGTCGAAGCGGTGTCCTAAGCTGGTGGAAAATCTACCATTGCTTGAGAAGGATCCTGATTTCCCTGAAGATTACATGAAGGAGCAGGATAAAACCATAGCTCACTGGATAAAAGCCCTCCAGTACGCTCTAATAAGCCGGAAAAAGCGGTATACAGATAAAGACGTGACTGAAACAGTAGAACGTATGAAAGCTAAAGCAAGAAAAAGTATCGTTTAAAGTAAAAAAACTGATTTATTGGTATAAATTCCCTTACTTTTTAAAATACACAAATTTATTGGCTGATATATTGCATTATACAAAATTGTTGTATATTATTGCAATAAGAGAATGCCGCTATTAAACCAAATAGACGCCCGCACCATAGATGTCCGCAAACCGGAACATAAAGTTATCATTGATACTGAGATAAGACAGGCTATAGATGATGACAGGCTGATGCATGAAAAGCATTTGCATACTTGGGACAGTTACGAAAAGTACCTGGAAGAAAAAGAAATCCCTGCAAATATGAGTACTGATGCTGAAGCTTTACTAACCAAAGATCCCTCACAAATATTAAAAGATGAAGATGATAATTATTATTTACACATAAATAAAACCCGGGAAATAAACGGCAGAACTGTTGCTGAATTTACCCAGGGCAATAAAACCGTTAATGTTGATCCTGACAGGCCGCAGTTCACAAAGATTGCAGGTATTACTAAAAAAGTACTGGAGGATATCGAATCTGAAAAGGATATTTATGTGACTGTAAGGGAAGCATGTGTACAGGGAATGGTTGATCTTGGTCTGCACTGGAGCGAAGTGGATTTTGACCCCAGGAATGATGAATCGGATATGGGTGATATAATATTTGAAGAAGTTTCCGCTCGTGATGTTTTAGTAGACTGTAAAAGCCGTAAACCATTCTTTGCAGACAGGCGTAGGGACTGCAGAATGATCAAGATGGAATTATCAGAAGCGCAGCGTTATTTGTCACGTTTTGGAATTAAGCCTGAAGAAATAGCATGTGACAATGAATATGATGAATATCACCAGCTGATAAAAGATAATGACATTACAACTGACCAGTTTGTAACTCTTTATATGTTTCAATACAAAAAGAAATATTCAGTAAACTATGAGCATACTGATTCCGGTATAAGTATGAGTAACTATTCAGTGGATGATGAAGGCAAGATAAAAAGGCAGTCATCGGGTGAATCAATCAACATTGAAAAGGATAAAGAATATTTCTTCCGTGCAATTTACAATTCTACGCTTGGCACGGTATTTCATAAAGTGAATGAGCTGGGACAGTTCACGCGTACACCATATTACAATAAGCATTCAAAAACAGGATTCATGCCTATTGCTGATACGTACTTCCTGAAACGCCTGAATAAGCTTTATGATATCATCAACTCGGTATTTCTTGCATATGTAAGAAAAATGATGAAAAATCCGATCGCTGTTGATGAAGCAACATGGAGCCAGTATCAGGAAGTAATAGACCAGGCGCTTGCTACCGGTGAATCATTCCCATTGAAAAAAGACGGGAAACTTGAACAGGCTAATTTTATTAAGGATATACCGCCGGCATTTCTTCAGCTGATACAAACAACATATAAAGCTTTACAGGATGCCGGGTTCTCTCATGATCCTATAGAAGGAAGATATCCCGACAAAAGAGAGTTTTCAGGTACCGCAATAGATCTTCTCCAGGTGCAGGCTTTAAAGCCTCAGGGATATAAGGAAAGGCATATCACTTATGCTGTGACTCAGGAAACAAGATTAATTTACAAAATAATGTCTTTGTATTTTACTACCGCAAGATGGATAAAAGTACAGGATACTAACAGTGATAAAAAGAATTTCATCCCAGTAAATACTACCTATACATATGATCAGTACATAGAATACCTGGAAACAAATAAGCTTAATATGGAGGTATTCGAAGAAGAAAATGATGTTAATTATGTTATAGCGCCGCCGAGAAGTACTTATGAGCCTTTTACGCAGGAATCGGCTGTTAATAATAATTTACTGTTAGTTATCAATCCTTTGGGTGATGATGCTGATATGAAGGTATCGATAAAGTATGATTTTGACAGTAAACGAAATAAAGAATTAACTTTACAGCGTACACAGGTAGCCAGAAAAGAAGGATTGATGCCTGATGATGATTATTTAAAAGCTTTGGGATTTGAAAATGTTCATGAAATGATAAGGAAAGTTGAAGAAAAGAATGAGATTATCCAGGTTGGTAAAACAATTGTAGAAGGCGGCCCTGAACTGGTCCAGGCAGTGATGATGTTTGTTAAGAAATTCCAAATGGTTCAGGAATTAAAGAACCAAAATAAACCCGCTCCATTCGGAGCGAAGCGTCAAGGAAACCAAGTATTAGCGGCATAAATAAATGATCAAAGGGGAAAAATAAATGTTAAA
>JADZAP010000059.1 GCA_020852705.1 Ignavibacteria bacterium
AATTAATACTCGGTTTTTCCACTATCTTTTTTAAGCCGTTTAACCCTATCAGTCCTTCATTACCGGCTTCATCTTTTACCTTTATCATATTGTCATTTCTAATATCGGTAATTTCAAGCTGCTCTTTAGGATTTTTATAATTTTCGCTTCGGATAAGATCCCCTACATGAAGATCTTCCTTGCCGGTAATTTTAACTTCTTCCGGCCCCCGGCCAGTCCATTCTTTGCCAAACCTTCCTCCGCTGATCAGGAATATTTTATTTTCTTTGTCCATTTTGGCTATATCTTTATTCCTGAATCCAAGCTTCCTCAGCTCCAAACGCATTGCTTCTTCATCCCAATTCATGAAATCACCCTTCCCGGGCTCATTCGTTTTAGTTTCCGGTACTTCGATCGATTTACGGCGCCAAGTTCTGTTTTCAAGCTTTCTTTTTACACGGAATCCTTCCTGGAAATCTCCTAATGAATTTACTTTGGAATTTTCTACTGGCTCAGATGAAACAGCATTGTCGACTATAGTCTGTATATTTTCAGGCTTCCTGTCTTCAGGCTTTAAGTTATCGATATCCCGGGAAACTCTTCTTATTAACCTGCCATGCATTAAGATATCCAAACCTGCATTAAGCAGTACATCTTCTACAAAACGTTTAGTATTAAATTCTTCATCCTTTAATGAATATAGTTGTGGTGCTATAGATGGCATTAATGCATTCCAAATATGCCCTGCTAGTTTTCCGCCAGTTAATGATTGTATTTCAGGTGTCATATAAGGATTTGCCGAGAACATAAGACCGGTAGCCCCGCTCTTTATATTTTCACGTAAGTATTCATCTGATGTTATTTTTCCCTGTAACCAGTTGCTTAATAACTGCGGTTGCTGCTGTGCAGTAAAGCCTATCATATTTGTTAATGTAGATTTTACAGCTGGGTTTTTAATAAAGTTCAGCGCCGTATTTGTTGCATTCATTACTCCGGTAAGTGTAATTAAATTCCCAACTATATTTGTACCCATCTCTAATCCTTTACTTAAAAGATCAGGTTTACTTTGATAATTACTGGTTTCTGTTAAAGGTATATTTTTATCAAATATTTTATTATATCCGATTCTTCCTATATTTCCAATTTCAGTTGGTATATCCATTAAGCCGGAATAAAAATTAGTACCGGGTAAGCTGGGCTCAACTCCAAAATATTGCGCTAGTTTTTCTCTTATAATATCTTTTGATGTCTCTGGCGCTAATACCTCTAATGTTGCATTATTTACATCTTCATAGAATGGTAGCTTAATCTCTCCGGTTTTATACTTCTTATAAAGATCATCTTTAATTAAACCTTTAACTATTGTATGTTTTACCTTTTCAACAGTGTTTTTTATATCTTCTACGATATTAACGCTGGTATTGCCGGTAGCTTCTTCAGGAAATGAGCTGATATTCTTTGAGCCCATATTCTGCATACCATAATATACCGGTACTTCAGGATTTATTGTCTTATCTGTACCATTAACGGATTCAGCTCTGTTTAGATCTTCCACATTGCTTAAAATATCATCTACTAGAAGATTATTCCCGGGCTTTACCGGATTCCGGACTTCATCGATTAATTGTTTCGGGCTTTTTAATGCAAACGGTGATTTTATTTCATAGGGTAACTCTTTTTTTTCAGTATCTTTTTTCTGCGGAGCATTATCATTCGGTACTATGTAGCCGCCGCTTTTAAGCAGTACTTCCTTTTTAGGAACAAACCTTTTTTTTCTGTCTGACATATTATTTTATTCAAAGTTTCCGTAATCTTCCAGGTTCTTTCCGGTTTTATCACGGAACCAGTCCTTTAAAGCCTCGTAATAATCTTCGTCACCTGAATTATCGAACATATGATGCTTTTCCATTTCACCTATCCAGTCTTCAGGAGTTAGATCATATCTATTCCACATTTCCTCGATCTTACCCTGCCAGTTTTGAATTTGATTCCGGTAATTGGAAATATTCTTAATATTTCCCAATACATCTTTTTTCTTTTTCTTTTCATCAATGGAAGAAGTACCGTATTTAACCGCGGCATAATCCGGGTCATTTATTCCCATATTCTGTAGTGAGTTCTTAATCGTTGTATACTTTTTTTGCAATTCATATTGCTCATATTCAGGAGTACCCTTTTCATATTTTTCATCATCACCAGGTTCATCAATCCACTTATTACCTAGCTTTATTTTTACTTCATTTAAATCACTTAATAGGTTATTCATTACTTTATCATTAGGATTTAGGGGTTCATCCTTAGTTTTTATTTTACCGGGACCTTTATAACGATGACCGGTACTGCCGGTTTCAGGATCATCAGCAAATAATGTCGGGTATTGCTGTTTTAGTTTATCCTGCATTTCTGAGCTGAATGCTCCGAAATTCTGATATACTTCATTTGGCTGAAGCTTCAGTATATCTTCCCATTGCATGGTTCCATAACTGCCAAAGGAATTCTTTTCTTCTTTTTTCGGATCATCTGCATACTTCCGCGTAAACTTAATATTACCCTGGTTATCGTAGCCTATCATTAAATTATTCTTTTCATCAAATCTTATGAGCGGATTCTCTGGCTTTTCATCCGGCATTTGTATAAGCCCCGCACGCTGTATTAATTCTTCAGCAAGATCATTACCTACGCTTCCTGATGAAATTAACCTGTTTTTATTCTTCATCACCAGGTCACGTAAACCGTAATTATGTATATCCGGATTAAAATCTTCACCTCTAAGCTTGTTATACATGCTTAATTCATCTGCATTAAGCAGTTTATTAGCTATATGATTGCTTATATCATCCTGGGAAGGCTTTATAAGCTCTTCATTAAGGTATCCCAGCCCTTTTAACCGGTTTATCTCATCTGTATTGCCTGATGCCTGTAAATAAGCCAGATAGTCGCCTGCCTGCCCATTCTGGGTAGGGGCTTTTTGGTACTCCTGGTATACCGGAGCGCCTTTTATTGTTTCATCTTCCTCAAAACCCGGGTTATAAGTATATTTGCTCTTAACAAGGCTATTGATATCATCTTCATTAATTTGGTAAGAATCAAGCTTTTTATTCAGGCTTCTTAAATTCAGCCAATCAGTATACCTTTTTTCAAATTTACCGAGCTCTTTAAATGCGTCCTGGGCATTGCTTTTTACTATAAGATCATCCAACGGGCCTAAAACCTTTTCTACAACATCACCATTTCTGCGAAGCCAGTCAGTTAAGCCCATTTAAGCCCCCTTTTTGAAATTTGAGTACTTCTTCTTATTTTTAACATTGAAACAATTTTTTATTTTTGCTGTATAACTAGTAATTAAATTTTAATCTCATGAACAAACATTATAGCAGATCATTATTTATCGGTTTAATACTAATGGTAATTTTAATTTTATCAGTTTTAGTTTTTGATTTTCCCTGCCGTCATAATAATGTTAATGTTAAAAAAAACGGTCAAACTCATATCTACCCGCCTCACTATAAAGTTGAAGCTCATGCTGCCCGTATTATTTCTGATGAAGATGATGTTTTTAAATCCAACCTCTTAAAAGGTAATCTGGATGGATATCATTTCAAAGGTGATCATTATTAAATTATTGCTGTAATAAATGCTGCAATGTTATTCCAACATTTTTTCGCTTCCTTAGTTTACCTTCATTATCGTAATCTTTCAATAACCCCGAGTAATTATCAAACTGCATAGGGCCGTTATCACTGCTTATAATACTGCTCATCCTGTCAGTATCATTTAATACATCAGTATCACTGGGCATATTATCAAAATCATGAGTATGCATATTAAGCTTTAAAGGATACTTCATTCTTAACCCTTCCGGTACCCGGGGATCATTAATAGTTCTTGGCATTACACCAATTGCGCCTTCACTTAGCTCTTCAGGTGTTGGACCACGCCCTATTTTAAATCTTATTCCTTCAACCGGGTTATATTCCATCCCAGCTTCTATCCTGTGAAAATTTTCACCGGTTAATCCGTTGTTTCCGGATATAGTTGAAATTCGGTTTATAATATTCATAAGGTTCATAGTTCTTGGATCTAAATTATCCGGTAATTCATTCCCGGTTGCTAAATTATTGATTGTTGAAAAGCCAACATCATTTTTTAATAAATCCCCATAATTCCTGTTACCCATAAATACTTCATCAATTCTGTCTTGTAAGCTGGTACCTACTGCAGTCCTTGATTTCTTCTTTGTCTTATCTTCTTTTTTAGCCTCACCAATCACACCTCCGGAATTCATATGCTTTACTTCATTTTTTTCTTCATCCGCATTATCGATAACTTCAAATTCAGCATCTTCGATATTATTATTTTCTCTTAAGCTTAAACCGATCCTGTTGATTCTTTTTACAAGAGCTTTCACCCCGGGTAACTTCATACCTTCAGCATTTATTACACCTTCATTCTTTGCAAGCATAGTAGGATAAACATCTTTATTTTTCGGTACATGCGGATCATCAGGAAGAATACCTCCCGTATTCATAGGCTTAAAAAATCTGCTTACTGTGTTTAATCCTAGACCCGCGCCCGAAAGAATATCACTGAAAATATTACTGTCATCTTCTTCAGATGCATTTAAAGCAGAAAGTAATTTAGCCTTATTTTGAGAGCTCTCAATACTCCTGGTATAAATGTTACCGGCTTCACCGGCTACCGAATCCATAATATCATCCTCCATTTGATAACTGGAGCTCACAGGATCCATGCCATATTGAGCAGCTTTAGCATTTGCATTCTGTTTACGCCTGTTAATCAGGTTCGCTGCGTTCCGTAACAGAAAAT
>JADZAP010000053.1 GCA_020852705.1 Ignavibacteria bacterium
AATTAATACTCGGTTTTTCCACTATCTTTTTTAAGCCGTTTAACCCTATCAGTCCTTCATTACCGGCTTCATCTTTTACCTTTATCATATTGTCATTTCTAATATCGGTAATTTCAAGCTGCTCTTTGGGATTTTTATAATTATCACTTCTGATAATATCACCTACCTTCAGCTCATCTTTATTCTGAATTTTAAATTCTTCAGGTCCCCTTCCGGTCCATTCTTTGCCAAACCTCCCCCCGCTGATCAGGAACAGCTTATTATCCTTATGCATTTTTGCAATGTCTTTATTTCTGAATCCAAGCCTGCGCAGCTCTACACGCATAGCCTCATCATCCCAATTCATAAAATCACCTTTTCCTGGCTCATTCGTATTTGTTTCCGGTACCTCCGCAGTCTTACGGCGCCACGTTCTGTTTTCCAGTTTTCGTTTGATCCTGAATCCTTCTTCAAACTCTTTTAAGGTTTTAGCTTTGATATTTTCAACCGGTTCACTTGTTACTGCATTGTCGACTATAGTCTTTATTCGTTCGGGATTTCTTTCTTCAGGCTTCAGATTGTTAATATCTCGGGAAACCTTTCTGATAACTCTACCGTGCATTAGAATATCCAAACCTGCATTTAATAGAACATCTTCTATATATCTTTTAGAGTCAAATTCCTTGTCTGTAAGAGCATCATATTGAGGACCTAAAGAGGGAACAATTGAATTATACATCAAACTTGCCAGCTTACTTCCTTTTATTGATTGAACTTCAGGAGCAGTAAAAGGATTAGCAGCAAACAAAGTACCCATTAAACCGCTTTTACCGGTTTCCCTAAGGTAATCTTCAGTAGTTATCTTTCCCTGAAGCCAGTTACTTACTAATTCAGGCTGTTGCTGGGCTGTAAAACCAATAACATTTGTTAAAGTATTTCTGATAGCCGGGTTTTTAATACCCTGCAGGGTTAAGTTTGTAGTTTCCATTATGGTACTTAGAGGAATTAAACCGCCTACCACGTTTGTACCAATATCCAATGCCTGTTCAAATATTTTATCACCCGCTCTGTAATTAGATCCTTCTGTTAGAGGAATATCTTCACCAAACAGCTTATTGTATCCAATTCTTCCGATGTTACCCAGTTCAGTAGCAACATTTCCCATACCGCCAAAAAAACTCATACCCGGGCTCGATGTTTCTAGTCCCAAATACTTAGCGACTTCTTCTCTGTTTAAATTATCAGCTTCACTGGGAAATAAAACCTCATTTACGATCGTTCCAGCATCAAATGTTAAAGGAAGCTGAAGTTTACCTTCTTTGTACTGTTTATAAGCTTCATCTTTAACCAAGCCTTTCACAATATTCTTCTTAACGTTTTCCACAGTATTCTTAATGTTTTCTAGAATATTTACACTGGTATTACCGGTAGCTTCTTCAGGAAATGAAGATATTTCCTTCGTACCCATATTCTGCATTCCGTAATAAACCGGTACTTCTGGATTTATAACATTATCTTCACCATTAATACTATCAGCTCTCCCAAAATCCTCTACATTGCTGAGAATATCATCAACCAACAGCCCTTTTTGTTCTTTATTACTTCCTGTTAAATTTATTGCAAATGGTGATTTTATCTCTAAAGGTATTTCCTTTTTTTGCTCAGTTTTTTTCTGCGGTGAATTATCTGAGGGAACAATGTACCCGCCGCTTTTCAGTAATACTTCTTTACGTGGTTTAAATTTCTTAGGTTTTTTATCTGACATTCATTAACTCCATTTCAATAGTTTTACCTTTTAAATCGTGAAAGCAGTCACCGCAATATTCTATTTTGCCATTACGTACAAATAAATGACAAACACGGCCATTCGGATAAGTATTTTTTAAAGACGGAGAGAACGTAGGGTTAACTATATCATTATTAAACTTCCATCTGCCATCCATAGGGAATGTATGACAACCGCCGCAACCGGCGCAGGCAAATATATAATCCGTAAGTTTATTCTCATGATAAACCGGTAATACTTTTGCCTTATTCGAAATTTCCATAATCTTCAAGATTTTTACCTGTCTTATCTCTGAACCAATCCTTTAATGCCTCGAAGTAATCATCATCACCGGTATTATCAAAAATTCCGTGTTTTTCCATTTCACCTATCCAGTCTTCAGGAGTTAAATCAAATCTATTCCACATTTGCTCAATTTTACCCTGCCAGTTCTGTATCTGATTTCTGTAGTTTGAAATATTCTTAATATTATTAAGTACATTACCTTTTTTCTTTTTATCATCTACAGAAGATGTTCCATATTTAACTGCAGCGTAATCTGGATCGCTTATACCCATATTTTGTATTGAACTTTTTAACTCTGAATACTTCTTCTGAAGCTTCAGCTGCTCCTTATCTGAATCCGATAATTCAGAATCATCTTCCGGTTCATCTATCCATTTATTGCCAAGCTTTATTTTTACCTCATTGAATTCACTCAGCAAATTATTAAATACTTTATCATTTGGATTTAAAGCCTGATCTTTGGTTTTAATTTTGCCTGGTCCCTTATAACCACGTTTATTATTTCCAGTTTCAGGATCATCTGCAAACAATGTAGGATATTGTACTTTAAGTTTTTCCTGCATATCGGAACTGAAAGCTCCGAAATTCTGATATACTTCGTTAGGCTCTAGCTGTAGAATTTCTTCCCAGGTCATTGTACCATATTTACCAAACGATTTTTTTTCCTCTTTTTTAGGATCTTCTGCATACTTCCGGGTAAACTTTATATTCCCCTGGGCATCGTAACCTATCATAACATTATTTTTCTCGTCAAATCTTATCAATGGGTTTTCCGGTTTTTCCTCAGGCATCTGTAAAAGACCCGCGCGCTGTACCAGCTCCTCAGCAAGATCGTCACCCAGGCTTCCTGATGAGATTAATTTTTGTTTATTCTCCATAATAAGATCTCTTAATCCAAAATTGTGCAGATCAGGATCAAAACTCTCACCCTTTAGTTTATCATACATTGCCAGCTCTTCCGGGGATAGCAGCTTTCGGGCTATATGATCATTTACTTCATCCTGGGAGGGCTTTATTAATTCTTCATTAACATAACCTAAGCCTTTTAGACGGTTTATTTCGTCAGTATTATTAGTTGACTGCAGATAAGAAAGGTAATCACCGGTAGGAGCCTTCTGGTATTCCTGATACAAAGGATTCGATTTAATACTTTCATCTTCTTCAAAACCCGGGTTATAGGTATATTTATTTTTTACCAGGCTGTTTACATCATCTTCCTGCATTTGATATGAGTTTATCTTTTTATGAAGATTTCTCATATTCAGCCAGTTCTTATATCTTTCCTCATGCTTACCAAGCTCTTTAAAGGCATCCTGAGCGTTTCCCTTAACTACAATATTATCCAGGTTTCCCAATACCTGTTCTACAATATCCCCGTTTCTTCTAAGCCAGTCTGTTATTCCCATAATCTTAATTTGTTTGAGTAATTCTACTTATGTATATTTTGGAAACTTAATTTTAATTTTGTAGTATAAATTTTAATTAAACTCTATAGCCATGAACAAATATTATAAAAATCAGCTTTTACTGGGTATCATCTTTGCTGTAATATTAATTCCGGTATCATTATTGTTTTTTAATACTTCCAAATGTAATAAAGCAGTTGTAATTTTACAGAAACCATCTTTCTTTAACGAGCCTGATTGGTTTAGAAAAACTGACGGAAATAAAAACTCAACAGCTATTTATTTATTGTGTTTAAGCAAAATTAAATACGGTGATGATAAAGCTTCTGTGGATTCTAATTTGGCTCTTATCCGTTACGCTGAGCGTCATTTATCAAAAGGCGCCGTTGATGACATCAAATCCAAAATATTCCTTGGTTATAAAACTTACACACAACAATACCATGATGAAGAGGATCATTATTAAATATTACCGTTGATTTCCTTTTAGATCGTATTCCAGGATATTGCCAATTCTTTTTTTTCTTTTCTTCCCTGCTGGAGTCCAGGTATCAGCATTATCCGATTCATCATACTGAGTTACACCTTGTAAATGTGTTATGTAATTCCTTTTGTTCATATCCATATCAGTAATCATTCCTCTATCTCCCGAAATACCGCTTGGGTATGGATTCCAGTCATGAGAGTGTATATTCATAGCTCTGTATTTTGCTACATCCTCCTCGGGTCCGTGAACACTGCCTACTGCATCATCACCTGGTTTATGCTCCTCCCCAAAATATAATTTACCGCCAAACATTGGATGATATGTAAAACCTGCTTCACGTCTATGCTCATCAGTAGCCAGCAAACCGTTATTATCCAATAATGAATATATTTCAGGATCCACTTTGTATTTTCCCAAACGGTCAGATATAGAATTGATATTATTCATTAGCCCTAATGTTCTTTCATCCAGGTTTTCCGGTAAATTTCCGTCCATTAAATTTTTCATAGTACTGTAACCAGCATTTCCTAGTAATTCGCCAACGCTAAAGTTACCTTCCATTATTCTATCCTTTAAACTGGTACCGGCGCCCTTCCGAGTTTTCTTTTTAGTTTTTTCCTCTTTCTTTGCTTCACCTATAACTCCACCATCCTTAAGATGCTGTCTCCCCTTTACCAAGGGGGAGTGTCCGCTTGCGGACGAGGGGGTCTTTTCCCTTAAACTCAATCCAACCTTATTCATCCTTTTAACAAACTCTTTAACACCCGGTAAACTCATCGCTTCGCTGTTCAGCACACCTTCATTCTTTGCAAGCATTGTTGGATATACGTCTTTATTCTTCGGTACTTCAGGATCATTTGGAAGTATTCCACCAGTATTCATAGGCTTATAGAACCTGCTTACTGCATTCAGCCCAATCCCTGCGCCGGAAAGTATATCACTGAAAATATCGCTGTCATCTTCTTCCTGCGAATTTAAAGCTGTTAAAAGCTTAGCCTTGTTTTGACTGCTTTCTATACTTTTAGTATATATATCCCCTGCCTGGCCGGCCACGGAATCCATAATATCATCCTCCATTTGATAACTGGAGCTCACAGGATCCATGCCATATTGAGCAGCTTTAGCATTTGCATTCTGTTTACGCCTGTTAATCAGGTTCGCTGCGTTCCGTAACAGAAAAT
>JADZAP010000024.1 GCA_020852705.1 Ignavibacteria bacterium
AACAAAAGTATTAAGCTTACATTAAACTGTATTTAAGTGAATATTTAAAAGTTTGAATATTTTAAATAAAACTGCAAAAATTTTAAAATTAAAATATTTAATAATATTTACAGCAATATTTTTTTGCACTGTAAATATTTTTGGGCAGAGTATAACTTGGCAGAGAACTTATGACGGTGTTGAACATCTTTCAGACGGCAGTTTTAGTGCATGTAATGCCGATGGTGATAATATATATGTTGCCGGTATAACAACATTTTTACCAAATCGGGATTTTGTTTACGTAATGAAACTAAACCCTTTTGGTGATACAATATGGACAAGAACGTTAACACCAAATATTAATTTACCTACCTCTATGGCTAGAGCAATAACACCCAGTGGTGATGGAGGTTGTGTAATAACAGGTGATGCGGGCAACCCTTTTACAATTAAATTAGATTTAAACGGTAACATTATATGGAATTATGAGTATGGGACTGGTTTTAAGCAATGTTTTAGTATAATCAGAACATCTGATGGCGGTTATATTGCATGCGGTAGAGATGCTGGATGTTCAACCGATTGCGCGTATATTTTAAAAATAGATTCTATGGGCAGCTTACAATGGCAGCAAACTTATCCAGCTGGATATTGGAAAAATTTCGAGAGCATTACAGAAACTAATGATTTAAGCGGTTATATTGCAGTAGGTTTTGATATTGCAAGCATTAATGATACTTCAAGAGGATATATAGTGAAAATTAATTATGCAGGCGGAATAATTTGGGAGAGAAGATATTTGATTGGACAAAGTACAAGTATCAGAGCAATAATAAAACATAAAGATTTCTATTTTATTGCAGGTAGATCAAATAATAGATTATTTTACGGGAAAATAAATGAACAGGGAGATACGAGCAGTATAAAAACATTTCAAACTAATTCAAGTGAATATTTTGCAGGATTCAATATTATAAATGATAATAAATTCGTAATGGCGTCAAGTAAGGATTCAATTGAAACTTTAAACGGTCATGTTTTTACGTTTGATAGTACAGGTACAGTAATCAATGATAAAATATATTTATCTGAGGATGTGTTAAATATGTACTTTACTTTGCCATTATCCGGAGGAGATATACTGTTTGGCGGCAGTGTTGATTTTGATCCTATCCATACAAGAAATGACATTTACGTATTAAGAACTGATAGTTTATTGAATGCACCTCCGCCAATTGGATTAATAAATCAAAATATAAATATACCTTTACATTTTAAATTATATCAAAATTTTCCCAATCCGTTTAACCCGGTAACAAGCATAAAATATGATATTCCTCAAAATGGGCAGGTAACCATTAAGATATACGACCTGCTTGGCAGGGAGGTTTTCACTTACAGCGATCACAAACTTGCCGGAAGTTATGAACTGAAGTTTGACGGAAGTAAACTTGCCTCAGGGATGTATATATACCAAATCACCGCAGATATGTTTACTGATACTAAAAAGATGGTCTTGTTGAAGTAGAGGAATAAAACATCCTTATGCAGAGTCCCTTTCAGGAGACTCTGTTTTACGAAACTTTATGAAATTATTTTTACCTCAACTTTACAAGTCAAGTCCCCTAACCCCCTCTCCTTATAGGAGAGGGGGAGAATGATTATGCAACAAAACCCTATCTGAGATATTTTAAATACTCCTGAATTACGAAAAATCTTTATTTATACTTAGTGCTGGATATTCATCCCCCCTTCTGTTGAAGAGGGGACAAAGGTGGTTAGTATTTGTTTATAATTTTAACCTTATCTTTACTCCTCACCCCCTACCCCCTCTCCTAAGAGGAGAGGGGGAGAATGTTTGTAGATATGGCACTCCCTCTCCTTTCAGGAGAGGAAGACGGTGGGTGGGGTAATCAATATCTTTTTCAACTCATCTTTACACAACAGGACTTTACAAGGCAGGTTTTTACAAGACAGGTCTTTACAAGTCAGGAGTTTTTTTATGTTTATTTTTAAATTTATGTCAAATATTTTTGTATAATAATGTAAATAATTAATTTGAAATTTAATAAAAATATATATGGTTAAAGATACAAAAGCGTGGTTGGAATCAATTGGCAAAACTATTGATGCAAAAGATGCAAAAGGATTCAGCGAGTTTTGTACTGAAGATGGCGAGTTTAGGTTTGGCAATGCGGAATCAGTTTTTGGCAGAAAGAATATTGAGGATTATGTTGCTGCATTTTTTAAAATGATTGGCTCAAGTACTCATGAAGTTCCGAACTGCTGGAATACAGGTGAAAATATTATATGGGAAGGCAAAGTAACATATACACGCTTAGACGGTAAAGCTGTTCCTGTGAATTTCACAAATATATTTTATATGGATGGCGACCTGATAAAGCGATACCTGATATTTATTGATAATACCCCCCTGTTTGCATAAACGCCTATTTTTTTATTCTGAAATGAAAATATTTTGTCTTTGACTTCCCTAAGACAGACAGGGTTTGTTTAATATCCTTTATTAAATTTATGCAGTAACCACACATATTTAGCTTGACAATTAAGAGTTGATATATTATTTTGGAAACTAATAGAACGAAAATCGTTTACATTGTCCAAAATGCTTACTGAAACATTAAATTTAGAAATAACACAAAATATACCTAACGACAAGCTCAAAGTATTAAAATACTCACAGGACAGATTTTTCAGTGAGGGATTCCATAAGATAACAATGGATGAGATTTCAAAAGAGCTTGGCATGAGCAAAAGCACACTATATAAATATTTCCCTTCCAAGTTTGATCTACTTGAAGAAACCATTACCCTTTTAGTAAACTCAGTTAAAAATAAAATTACAATATTAATAAACAACAATGAAAACGCAGTTGAAAAATTTATTGAGGTAATTTCAACCCTAACAGCAACAATTACAAAATTTTCAGATAAATTTATGAGTGATCTTCAGCACCATGCACCGCAGATATGGCAAAAAGTTGATGAAACAAGAAAATTACTGTTATATAAAAACATTTCACTGATAATTTTACAGGGTCAGCAGGAAAAATTAATAAAAGAATACCCGCCGGAACTTATTATTACATTAATTACCGGGGCAATAAGGCAGGTAGTAAATCCAAATTTTCTTATTTCAGCAAAGTTCAGCTATAATGATGCAGTGCATTATTCATTTAAGATACTTTTAAACGGTATTTTAACAGATAAAGGCAAAGTTATTCTGAAAAAATTTAAACTGTAGATATACGGTATAAATCTAATTACAATGGAATTAAAATTAAAATTATTAGAATTTAAAAAAACAACATCAGCAATATCCATTGCTGCAATATACAGTGCTGTAATATCCATTGCTGCAATATTTGCAATTTTACCCTATATATTAATATTAAACGGCTGCTCAAAAGAAAATGATAATAATTTACTTCATGCCTCAGGAACAATTGAAGTAGTAAATGTAACAATAAGCTCTAAAACAAACGGAACTGTGAACAAGCTGAATTTTAAAGAAGGCGACCGTGTGAAAAAAGGCGATCTTCTTGCAGAAATAAGCCATGACCTGCTGGATATTCAATTAAGGCAATCTGAAGCGGGAGTTGAATTAGCCAATTCTCAGCTAAAGCTGTTAAAAAGCGGAGCACGAAGGGAAGATATAAAACAATCGGAAGATCTTCTAGTTCAGGCAAAAATTAATCTTGAACTGGCATTAAAAGATAAGAACCGTGCAGAAGAGCTATACAGGAATGATGCCACAACTAAAAAATTATATGAAGATGCTGTTGGAAGATATGATTTAACCCTAGCTCAATATAATTCGGCAAAAGCAAATCTTTCTAAAGTTAAAACAATTGTAAGACCTGAAGAAATAGAACAAGCACAGGCAAACCTGAAAAAAGCAATTTCAATGGTTGACCTGTTAAAGCAGAATATTGAAGACTGCAGGATTTTTGCACCAGTTGATGGTTTTGTTTCAAAAAAATTTATTGAAGAAGGTGAAAACACAGTAATAGGCGGTTCATTATTAAGGATAAGTAACCTTGAAACTGTGAACTTGGTGATTTATATACCTGAAACTGAAATTGCAAAAATAAAACTTGATGAAACAGCAGAAATAAAAGTAGATGCATTTAAAGACAAAATTTATTCCGGTAAAATAATTTTTATTTCTCCCGAAGCTGAGTTTACCCCAAAGAACATACAGACACCTGATGAAAGAACTAAATTAGTTTTTGCAGTAAAAATTGAAATCCCAAATCCGCAGTTTGAATTAAAGCCGGGATTACCAGCAGATGCAACTTTAAGAATTAATAATCAATAATAAATAACAAGTTACAAAAAACAAGTTATAAATAACCAGTTATTAATAATTTAATATAGAAATTGCAATTGAAATAAAGGGTTTAAGCAAAGCATTTGAAAAGCTTAAAGCAGTGGATAATATTTCTTTGAGTATAAGCCATAAGGAAGTGTTTGGTATTGTGGGTCCCGATGGTGCCGGTAAAACTACTCTTATAAGAATGCTTTGCGGTTTATTAAAGCCGGATAGCGGCAGTGCAAAACTGCTTGGATATGATTTAATTAAAGATATTACCCGCATTAAAGATGAAATTGGATACCTTTCTCAAAAATTCAGTTTATATGCGGATCTTTCAATTGACGAGAATATAGAATTTTTTGCCGAACTGCATGGTGTAAAAAATTTTAAAGATCGCAGAAATGAGCTGCTGGAGTTCACGAGATTAGAAAAGTTCAGAAATTTTCTTGCAGGCAGATTATCAGGCGGAATGAAGCAAAAGCTAGCCCTTGCATGCACCTTGATACATAAACCAAAGATAATATTTCTAGATGAACCAACAACAGGGGTTGACCCTGTTTCACGGCGTGAATTCTGGAAAATTTTAAGTGAGCTGCATAGTGAAGGTGTTACAATAATTATTTCAACTCCATATATGGATGAAGCTGAACGTTTCGGGAAGATAGCAATGATTGATAAAGGCAGGGTTCTTATGCAAGGCTCACCAAAGGAAATAAAATCATCAATGAAAAAACAAGTTCTTGAAATTGTTACTGAAAATCTGAGAGATACTTACAGGATTTTAACAGAAAATACCGGATTTGAGCCGCAGCTCTTTGGTGACCGTATTGATATTGCATTAAATGATGATAAAGATATTGAAATCATTGAAAAATTATTATCATCAAAGCAAATTAATGTAATGAATAAGAGAATTAAACCTGTTTCATTAGAAAATGTATTTATATATATGTTAAAGGGACATGGATAGGGATGGGGGATTTTACCTCTCCCCCTGACCCCCTCTCCTAAGAGGAGAGGGGGAATATGTGTCTTCATCCCCTGACCGCTTCTCCTAAATAGAGAGGGGGGTGAATGAGACCTCAACTTTACAAGTCAGGCCCTTAACCCCACCTGACTGCCTGTGCAGTTCTCCTAAAAAGGAGAGGGGGAATATAGAAGTTAATGATTTATGAATTCAATAGAAGTTAAAAATCTGACAAAAAAGTTCGGGAAATTCACATCGGTTGATAATATTTCTTTCGAAGTGAAACAGGGTGAGATATTTGGATTTCTGGGAGCAAACGGAGCGGGTAAATCAACAACAATTAAAATGCTTTGTGCAATTTTGGAACCAACCGCAGGAGAAGCAATTGTTGCAGGTTACAGCATACAAAAAGAACCTGATTTAGTAAAACAGAATATAGGATATATGTCGCAGAAGTTTTCGCTCTACAGCGACCTAACAGTTGTGGAAAACATAAATTTTTTCGGAAGAATTTACGGAATTGAAGGAGCTAAACTTAATGAGCGGAGAAAATGGGTACTGCAAACTGCAGGTCTTGAAGAAAGAAAAGATTCATTAACCGGAACCCTTGCAACAGGATTAAAACAAAGACTTGCATTAGGATGTGCTGTAATACACTCGCCAAAAATAGTATTTCTTGATGAACCGACCGGCGGGGTTGATCCTATTTCAAGAAAAAACTTCTGGGATCTGATAAATGATCTTTCAACCCGCGGGATTACTATTTTTGTAACAACTCACTATCTTGATGAAGCAGAGTTCTGCAACAGGATAATGATGATAGATGCCGGAAAAATTATTGCGGGCGGTTCGCCACAAGAGCTGAAGTCAAAATTCCTAACGAATTTAATATTTGAATGTGAATGCACTGATCCCGATAAAGCAATTATACTGCTTGATAAGATTTCATGGATAAAAGGAACCGCTTATTTTGGTGAGTATATTCATATCACACTTAAAGCTCAAATTGCAGAAAATGAATTATCATTAATATCAGAAATTAAAAATATATTGTTAAACAATGGAATAACAGTGAGCAAAATAGAGAGAATATCACCATCATTAGAAGATGTTTTTGTGAACTTGCTAGAAAAAGCGGAATAGATTTCAAATTGCTGATTGAAAATTTTTAACTAAAAATGATATACAGAATTTTCGCATTGGTAAAAAAGGAGTTCAGGCAAATAAAGCGTGATGTAAGAACACTGAGCTTGATATTTATATTCCCCGTTTTTCTGCTGTTATTATTTGGCTATGCACTTTCTTTAGATGTAAAAAATGTAAAGATAGCGGTTAAAAATAATGATAATTCACCTGAAACAAGAGATTTTATTGCTATGATGCAAAGTTCAGGATTTTTTAAAATCACGGGATACATTAATAATGATGGTGATATAGAAAAATGGCTGGAAGAAAAACGGGCTCAATGTGTGATAGTGTTTCATGCAAATTTTACAGAAAATATTCGCTCGGGCAACAATGTGAAATTGCAATTTCTTGTGGATGGTGTTGATGGCAATACTGCCTCAGTTATAATAAGTTACGTAAGAGCAGCTACTGCATATTATAATAATAAAATCACAAAGGAGTTTTTTGACCGAACAGGTATAAAAACATTTTCGCCAATAGAGCCGCAGCAGCAATTTTGGTATAACCCGGATCTGAATACATCAAAATTTCTGATTCCCGGTTTATTTTGCATGATACTTATAACAACCGGAGTTTTACTTACTACACTTTCAATTGTCAGAGAAAAAGAAATGGGTTCAATGGAGCAGTTAAATGTATCTCCATTAAGTCCACTGGAGTTAATAACAGGAAAAACCATTCCATATACAGTTATTGCATTATTTATTGCTGCATTTACGCTGTATATAAGTAATATTGCATTGGGACTTGAGATAAAAGGAAGTTACTTTCTGCTGTTTGTTACAACTATTGTATTTTTAGCAGCCACTTTAAGTCTTGGAATATTTATTTCCGCAGTTTCAAACTCACAGCAAGTAGCATTTCAGTTAGCATCTATAGCAACATTGCTGCCAACATTTATTTTATCCGGTTTTATTTTCCCTATAGAAAGTATGCCGTTTCCGATACAGTTATTAACAAATATAACACCAGCAAAGTTTTATATCATTATACTGCGCTCAATAATAATAAAAGGAGCAGGTATAGAGGCATTTTGGAAGCAGATATTATATTTGCTTATCTTTTCAGCAATTTTTACCGGAATAGCAGCAGCAATGATGAGAAAGGTGAAAAATTAAATGCCGCTGATATTTAATTTTATGAAAAAAGAATTTCTGCAGTTTAAACGGGATAAGCGTATGCTTGCAGTTATACTTGCAGCGCCTGTATTTCAGTTGATCTTTCTGGGGTATGCAGCAACACTTGATGTTAAAGATGTAAAAACTGCAGTATGGGATCAGGATAGAAGCCAAACAAGCAGAGAATTAATTCAGAAGTACGAAAAGTCAGGTTATTTCAATATTAAATACAATGTAACAAGTTACAATGAAATTACCCGGCTAATTGATAACGGTGATGCGGTAATGTCTATAATAATTCCAACTGACTTTGAAAAGAATCTGTTAAATTCAAAGAGTGCCAAGGTGCAAACAATTTTTGATGGTTCAGACGGCAATAAAGCAATAATAGCAGCAGGATATTCACAGGGAGTATTAATAAGTTTTGGCTCCGGTATAGCTGCTGAATTTATAGAACGTTCCGGGAAAAAAGAACTTCCGGTAATGAAAATTCCCGTGATTGAAGCCGAAACAAGAGCATGGTATAACCCTGAACTATTAACACGTAATTATATGCTTCCGGGAATTGTAAGTCTGCTGATAATGGTAGTAACAATAAATCTAACATCACTAGCAATTGTAAAAGAAAAAGAAATCGGAACATTTGAACAATTAATTGTTACACCGCTTAAATCATATCAGATAATTATTGGCAAACTTGTGCCATTTTTAATACTTGGATTTATTTCCATTACCATAGTTATGACAGTAATGAGTTTTTGGTTTGGAATAGAAGTAAAGGGCAGTATAATTTTACTTTATTTCTCATCGTTATTATTTATGTTTTCAACACTTGGTTTGGGACTATTTGTATCAACAATTTCAAAAACACAGCAGCAGGCAACAATGACCTCAACGTTTGGGGTAATGATGCCAATGATATATCTAAGCGGATTTACATTCCCCATAGAAAATATGCCTGAATTGGTTCAGTATATAACATATTTTATTCCGTTAAGATATTTTATTACGATTGTTAGAGCAATAATATTAAAAGGGGCAGGTATTGAACAATTATACACACAATATTTTGCACTGTTTATTTTTGGGATAATAATAATTGCATTAAGTTCGTTAAGATTTAACAAAAAATTAGAATAGCAGTAAAATTACAAATAATAAAACAGCATAAGTTAAACAAATCAAAAAATTAAGAAGAGGTAAATTTACAATTAAACATTGAAATTTGCCAATAATAAAAACAAATCTATTAAATTTTCTTTAATTTTATCAATATTTTAGTGTTTAAATACTTGCATTTTTTAATAAATGCATATATATTTGAGTAAATTCCATTGAAAAAGCTACTAAAAATAACAAGCACGGTTTATCTGCTGATAATATTAGCAGGCGTTATATATGCAGCAACAGAACTGCAGTATTTTACAGGAAAGAATGAATCAGATTCAATTCTTTTAGAATGGAAAACGGGAACAGAGGATAATCTGAACCGTTTTGAAATTGAAAGAAGTGCATCTGAACCAAACAACTATGTAAAAATAGGCAGTATTTCTGCAATAGGCAATAATTCATATTATTATTTCAGAGATAATGCTACATTAATGGTACCGGAATCACCGGTATATTATTACAGGCTAAAGCTTGTAGATAACAGCGGTAATCATGTATATTCGCAGACAATAACCGTAACACATGTTATTTCCAGTGTAAGAGATACCTGGGGCAGTATAAAAGCTATTTTCAGATAGCAAAAAGGTATCAGAAATAAATTCTGCGGCTGTACAAATTTCCCGTTTAAAACCCTCACCACTCAAGTTTTTAGGTTATTCAATATTCATATCAAATACAAAAAGAGGCGTAAAAAAAAATAACAATACTTTTTAATTAACCTAAAGGAGAACCATGACAGACAATACATCAACAAGACCGGCAGTTGCATCAATAACACAGGCAGATATTGATGACGGCAAAACAATGGCAATACTTGCCTATATTATGTTCTTAATCCCATTATTTGCAGCAAGGGATAAAAAATTTGCAATGTATCACACAGAGCAGGCAATTGCATTATGGATAGCATTTATTGCAATCTATATTGTTATGTTTATACTTACAATAGTAGTAAATCAGATAAGTGACGCATTGGGATGTGTAATTTCTATAATAGGAATTCTGCCCTGGGTTGCTTATGTTGTACTTTGGATAATGGGTCTTTTAAATGCAATTGGCGGCAAGGTAAAAGAACTTCCGGTAGTTGGAGCATGGGGAGCAAAGTTTAATTTAGTTAAATAATTATATACGTTTTTTTCAGGAGATTATTATATGGCAGAATCAACAAGACAAATTAATTTTACACCGGATGATGTAAATAACGGGAAAACGATGGCAATACTTGCTTATCTGGTTTTCTTTATTCCGCTGCTAATGGATGACATGAAAAACAATAACTTTGTAATGTATCATACAGAGCAGGCAATTGTGCTGCTAATTTTCAACGTTATTGCAGGTGTTATAGGCGGCATTACGTGCGGTATAGGGCTGATACTATATCTACCTTGGTTAGTATTTTTAATTATGGGAATAATGAATGCTTCTAAGGGAGAGTGTAAACCACTTCCGCTGATTGGAAAATTTGGCGAAAAATTCAATTTAGCAAAATAGATTTATAAATTTAGCATTTTAAAAGGCATATCTTAAAAGGTATGCCTTTTTTTGTTTATCAGCTAGAAATGTATTTAATATTTGGTGAATAAATGAAACATATTTAAGGTAAATTTGTATAAATAATGCTTATAAAAATTTTTAAAGGGTACAAAAATGAACAACAGCGATCAATTTAATATGATACGGATTTTTTTCCTTATCTCAGGCATACTTAATACAGCTTATGCATTAGGATGGTCCGGTTATACTGTAATAGGAGGTCTTTTAAGCTGCGGTATTGGCTGTTTATTTGGGGCTATTCCGGTTGTTAATGTTATTGCAGGAGTTATGGATTTTATAGCATACAGCCGTTTAAGCAGATTAGACAGAAGCGGAACATACAGCACTGTACAGTTTGCTTCAATATTTGATATAGTTACAATTCTTACCGGCAATATTTTTAGTATGGTAGTTGGAATTGTTGGGTTGGTAATGCTGAATAATGATGAGATGAAGAATGAAATGAAAAATAAAGGCATATATTAAATATAAATTTTAATTAATAAATAAAATTAATTGTAACTGCCGTGCAGGTATATAAAAATCTTGGAATGATAAAAATCTTATTTCTGGTTTCAGGAATACTTAATCTTTTAACTGCTATTACATGGCTGATGTTAACATTTGTTGGAACAATAACCACTATAATATTGGGGTGCGGCGGATTTATATTAGTACTTATTTCAGCAGCGGCATGTATATTTGATTTTATTTGTTACAACCGGCTAAATAGATTATACAAAACCGGGACTTTAAGAACTATTCAAATAGCTGCTGTTTTGGATATACTGGCAATTTTTACTTTAAATATTACCAGCGTAATATTTGGGATAATAATACTTGTTAAATTAAGCAACCCCGAAGTAAAACAGGAATTGATTCAAAGCGGAATAAGTTAAGCCAAAAGTAAAAAGACAAAAGGAAGAAATATAACATTTAAATAAACCCGAAATATTTTTCGGGTTTATTATTTATTAATTGCTAATTATTAATTGCAATTTATTAATTGTTATTTGTTATCCACTGTTTCCATATCAAGCACTTCATCATTACCAAGCGGTTTTGGTTTTTCTTCGCGGTTCTGGATATAGCTTTCTTCTTTATATCTGGATGCGATAAGCATAAAAATAAATGCAGTAACAAACATTAACCCTGCAAAAAACCAGAAATAAGTTGGCGTACCAATAACAATAATATTTTCCAAACGTGAGGTAACCTGTGCTGTAATAAAATTACCAAGTGCAACAGAAAGCAGCCAAAGACCCATGATAAATGATTTCATACTGTTTGGTGCCTGTGTGTATGAAAATTCAAGTCCGGTAATAGAAACCATCACTTCAGAAGCGGTTAGAATAACATAAGCAAAAAACTGCCACAAAATACTGGGAGTTGCACCGGAGACAATAGAGATTTGTGCAATTCCAAGCAGGGCAAATGAAAATCCCGCAATAAACATACCGATAATAATTTTTCGCGGAGCAGTTAATTTAAAAAATCTGTTAACAGCGGGATAAAGAAATGAAGTAAACAGAGGGATAAAAATCATAATCAGCAAGGGATTGATTGCCTGAATCTGCGAAGCAAGTAATTCAAACTTTACAAAACCAAGGTTAACAAATCTATCCATCTTTTCTGCCTGCAGTACCCAACTTGAGCCGGTTTGATCAAAGAGTGACCAAAAGACTGCAACAAAAACATACATCAATGCCAGATTACCAATAGCTTTTTTACCCTGCTTGCTGAATACATCATTTTTATATTGTTTCCATCCGACAGGCGGAACGGCAATAAAAACTTTTCTGCCCATAAAGAAAACAATTGTAGCTACAAGCATTAAAAAACCGGGTACGCCAAAGGCAAGATGCGGTCCGTATTTATCAAGCAGAACAGGTGTAAGCAGGGATGAAGCGGCAGCGCCAAGGTTAACTGAGAAATAAAAATATCCGAATATTTTTTCAAGCAAATGTTTATTTGCTTTAGTGAATTGGTCGCCAACATGTGCAGATACACAGGGTTTAATTCCGCCTGAACCCATAGCAATCAGCGTAAGCCCGATAGATAGTCCGAGTCTTGAGTCATCAATAGCAAGAGCAACATGTCCAAGCACGTAAACTACAGAAAGAGTAATGATGGTTTTATACTTTCCCCAAAGAACATCAGATAAAATTGCACCAAAAATAGGAAAGAAATAATTAGCCATAGTAAAATAGTGATACCATGTAGTTGCATCAGCTTCGCTCATTGGGTCAATTTTTCCGGTTGAGCGTGAAATAATATACTGTGTCATAAAGACAACAAGTATAGTTTTCATTCCGTAATAACTGAACCGCTCGGCAAGCTCGTTGCCAATTATATAAGGAATGCCTTTAGGCATTTTTTGCGAGCCGTTTTGGGGAGTATTAATTGCTGTATTAGGTGTCATAAATAGTAAAAAATTGTTACAGAATAAAACAAATATTTCTGCAATTAAGCAATATGAAACAATAGTTTCAATGGAATTCAGGTTAAATACAGTTAATTACGAGATGAGAAATATTATAACCTCATCCCCTAACCCCTTCTCCTAAAAGGAGGTATTGGATTGAGACCTCATCCCCTAACCCCTTCTCCTAAAAGGAGAAGGGGGATATTATAACCTCACCCCCTGCCCCCTCTCCTGAAAGGAGAGGGGGTGAATTATAAATTAATTTAAATCATAATAAGCTTAAATATCTAAAACCCTAAATTTATTTTTTGTATATTTGTAACCTATCAAAAAAATTATTATTGACCTCACCCCCTTCCCCACTCCTATTAGGAGAGGGGGGAAATAAATTTTTATTCCCGGCGCTCCCTATCCTTTAAGGAGAGGAGTTAGTCCATTGGACTCCTTCGGAGATGGTGAGGTAAAAACTACATTGGCAAAATTTATACATTTACATAATCACACACATTATTCACTGCTTGATGCAATATGTACACCCCAAGGGCTTGTAAATGCAGCAAAAGAGCATAACATGGATGCAATAGCATTAACCGATCACGGTGTTATGTACGGTGCAATGGAGTTCTACAACAAAGCCAAACAAGCGGGAATTAAACCAATTATAGGATGCGAAGTATATATAGTAACAAAAGGTTCAAGGTTTAACAAGGGGAAAGCTGAAGATACTAAAGATACAATGCTTGGAATGGAGAAATCCGGCAAAACTGCAGGCAAGCACTCAAGGAGCAAGAGTATTTATGACCACATGGTGCTGCTTGCAAAAGATTTGAAGGGATACCAAAATCTGGTAAAGCTATGCTCAATTGGGCACACTGAAGGATTTTATTATAAGCCAAGGATTGATTCAGAAATATTAAGCAAATATAAAGATGGGCTGGTTTGCCTTAGCGCCTGTGCAGGCGGAGTTGTTTCGAGCTATATTGCAAGGGGTGAGCTTGATGAAGCCCGGGAATCAGCTGAGATATACAAAAATATTTTTGGTGCAGAAGATTTTTATCTTGAGATGCAGAATCACGGGATGGAGATTGAAGCAAAGATACGCAAACATGTTCCAAAACTTGCAAAAGAGCTTGGTTTAAAAACAATTGCAACAAATGATATACATTATATAAAGCATGCACATCACATTCCGCATAATTTATATCTATATATAAGCACAGATCTTTCAAAAGAAAAGGAAGGCAAGAACCTTGAAACTGATTTAAGGTATGAAACCGATCAGGTTTATTTTAAATCAGCCGAGGAGATGTGTGATATATTCAAAGATTTTCCTGAGGCAATTAATTCAACATTAGAAGTTGCAGAAAAATGCAATCTTGAACTGCCAAGGGGTGAATATCACATGCCAAACTTCCCTATTCCCGCAAACTCAGGTGCTGAAACACTTGATGAATATATCCGCAAACTTGCACATGAGGGTTTAAAAGATAAAATAAAAAATGCAGGCAAAGATGAAATTGATAGACTTGACCATGAACTTGATGTTATAGCATCAATGAAGTTTTCCGGGTATTTTTTAATAGTGGCAGATTTTGTAAACCATGCAAAACAAACCGGAATATATGTAGGACCGGGAAGAGGTTCGGCAGCAGGCTCGCTTGTGTGTTATGCACTTGGCATAACAAATGTAAATCCGTTAGATTATAATCTGCTGTTTGAAAGATTCCTTAATCCGGAGCGTGTAAGCATGCCTGATATTGATATAGATTTTCAGGATGACAGACGCGATGAAGTAATTGAATACTCACGCCGTAAATACGGAACAAACTCCGTCAGCCAGATTGTTACTTTCAACAGACTAAAGACAAAGGCAGTATTAAAAGATGTTGGCAGGGTTTTAAACTATCCCTTTGAAACAATTAATGAAATTACCAAGCATGTGCCATCGGTGTTTGGTAAAATTAAATCGCTTACAGATTGTTACAAAGAAATTCCTGAATTTAAGCAGTATTTTGATCAGGTAAAAGAAAGAAAGAAGCTCTTAGATTATGCCATAGTGCTGGAAAATCTGAATAAGAATGTAAGCATGCATGCCTCAGGGGTGGTTATAGCGCCATCGGATATATCAGATTATGTGCCTGTAGCCAAAGCACCGCAGTCAGAAAATCAATACATGACACAGTATGATATGAAGATGCTTGAAGATGCGGGATTAATTAAAATGGATTTTCTTGGACTTAAGGAATTAAAAATACTTCAGCAGGCAATTGATTTAATTGAGCAAAGGCATAATATAAAAATAAATCCCGATACCCTGCCTCTGAATGATAAACAAACATACGAGGTATTTTCATCCGGATATACAATAGGTATATTTCAGTTTTCAAAACCTAAAATGCGTGAATATTTAGCGAAGCTAAAGCCGAAAGATATAAATGATTTGGCAGCTATGAATGCACTGTACCGTCCGGGACCGATGGATCTTATTCCAGAATTTTTAGAGCGTAAGCAGGGCAAAAAAGATGTAACATATTTACACGAGGATATGAAACAGGTGTTAAAAGAAACTTACGGTATAATTGTTTATCAGGAGCAGGTGATGCAGCTTGTGAGAATAATTGCAGGTTATTCACTGGCAAAAGCTGACCTTGTAAGGCGGGCAATGGGCAAAAAAGATGAAAAGCTTATGCGCGAGCAGGAAGATGAGTTTGTTAAAGGTGCCGCTGAAAGAGGTTATGGAAAGAAAGTTGCAAAAGATATATTTAAATTAATATTAAAGTTTGCTGATTATGGTTTCAATAAATCTCACAGTGTTGCGTATTCAATTCTTGCATATTATACAGCATATTTAAAAATACACTATCCGCTGGAATTTATGACAGCACAGTTAAACTGCCGTTTTGGTGATATGGATGAAATGGTTCTGCTGATAAATGAATGCAAAAGGATGAAGATATCATTAAGTCTGCCAGATATAAATGAGTGTTATTCAGCATTTACAATTGATGCCAAAAACACAAACAGAATACTCTTTGGGCTTTCGGCAATAAAAAATGTTGGTAAAACGGCAGTTGAAAATATAATAAAAGAGCGAAATGAACACGGCAGGTTCACAAGTTTTGTGGAATTTATTTCAAGGGTTGATAACCGAATAGTTAATAAAAAAACACTTGAGGCACTAATATATGCCGGTGCATTTGATTGCTTTGATAAGAACAGAAAGAAATTTTTTGATAATTACGAAGCAGCAATTCACCGTTACGGTGTTAGGAAAAATGAAACAAAAGGTCAGTCAAGTCTGTTTGATACGGGAAAGAAACAGGAAATTAAGGATATAATATTTTCAAAACTTGGCGAGGGATACCGGGATTGGTCTGATAGAGAGAAGCTTTCGCTGGAAAAATCGGTATTGGGATTATATGTAAGCGCCCATCCGCTGAGCGATTATGAAGAAGAAATTAATGCAATTAATCCTTTCAGGTTCAGTGACGTTCAGGATACAGATATTGATGAAGTTGATTTTGGCAAACTGCAAAGAGTTATTATGTGCGGTATAATTACAGATGTAAAAGTAAAGATGAGCAAAAAAGGAAACCGTTTTGCAGTTTTTACATTAGAAGATTTTACAGGGCAGGGTGAGTGTGTTGTATTCCCAAAAACATACGAGCAGTACCGCGAAATTATGGCAGATGATAATATTGTAACAATAACAGGCAAAGCAGAAGAGAATGGAAATACAATAAAACTGATTGTTGATGAAATTAAACCGTTAGTAAAATCGGCAGTAAAAAATAAAATGCCCGAGCGTGTTGTGATAAAGATTGAGAGCACTTTATTTGATGCAGCAAAACTGTTTGAAATTAAAGGTATATTGCAGAGCAGTGAAGGAGAGTCAGCGGTAATTATTCACTTAAAAAACGGAAGCAGAGAAAGCATGCTGGAACTTGAAAATGTAAAAATTCATTATGACAAATACACTGAAAAACTTTTAACAGAGATTTTTGGCAAAGATAATATTATATTGCAGTAAATCCATTAAAGTTACTGCTGATTTAACTGAAATTTAACATTAATTAATAACATTTACATATTTTATATATTATAAGGAGATAAAATGCATCCAATTGAATTAACAGACGCAAATTTTGAGGCGGAAGTATTAAAATCAGATAAACCTGTATTAGTTGATTTTTGGGCAGTATGGTGCGGACCGTGTAAAATGATTGCACCGTTTGTAGAAGAGCTTGCAGGCGAATATGAAGGTAAAGCAAAGGTAGGCAAGCTTGATGTTGATAACAATCCAAACACATCAACAACTTACGGAATTAGAAGTATTCCTACAATATTAATTTTTAGAGATGGAAAAATAGTTGATCAGATAGTAGGCGCAGTATCTAAACAAACACTGGCACAGAAACTTGAAGCACATTTACAGCCGGCTTAAAGAAAGTAAATTAATATTTCTTTATTTCAGATATTTAACATATCTTTAATTAACAGGGCAGAGTAATTCTGCCCTGTTTTTATTTACATTATCCCGTTGTTGGTGTTGTCACCAACAACGGGGGCAAAGTGAAGCAACACCAACAACAGGGTGAATTTCATTTAATCCCGCTTTAATAGCCGGATTTTTATTAATTTTAAATAAGCTGAATTTCTTAATATTAATAAAGATTTTTGATTAATTTGCTGTAAATGAATGATAAATTAGTTATATCTAACGCTATATTGGTTTTTGCTGTAATTTTAATAATATCAGTATCAATTTTTATCTCCTTAAAAAAGTTTAATTCAGAAAGATTAATATTAATTGCTTTTGGAATATTATTTTTGATTTCATTTTCACTGCTTAATGGAATTATTCATACTGCAGGAGTAAAAAATTTTATTTCATTTGGCTGGAATTTTTTCATACTGGCAGCCACAGTATCTTTAACGGTATTTTCACCTGTATTAATACCTGCAATAAAATTTTTGAGAACAAATAAAATAAAAACCAGGGAAAAAACTCCAGGTATTGAGGAAAATTTACCTGTGGGATCAGAAATAAATGAGCTGCCAACACAGGAAAATAAAATAACTCCAGAAGAACTTACCGAAGAAATAAATTTTTTCCCTGAAAAATCACAATTCGGGATAACAACAGAAGATGAAAATCCAATTGAAAAGCCCGAAGAAAGTAAATCTACAGAAAATACTGTAATTAATGAGCCGGAAGAAATATCAGCAGAAGAACTAAATATCAGCAATAAAGGAGTTAGTAAAAATGCAGATGGTAAAAATTCTGATAACAAAATAGTAAATAAAACAGTGATACAAAAAAATATAAAGAAACAAACTGTATCACCAAAAAGGAAAAAAGGGCGTAAGCGAAAATGAATAAATATATATTGATAGTTATATTTTGCATGGCATTTACTGCATTTAATTGCAGCAGCAGTAAAAAAACACATGATGTAAATAGTACAGAAAAAAACACTTACCTTAATCAATATTTACCGTTAGGCAATGGCAATAAGTGGGTTTACACAGATGAAGCAGCAGGTAATGAAAGCGAAACATTTACAGTTGAAGTTAAAGATGTTAAAAAAACTGATAGCGGCACTCAGATACAGGTAACTTCGTTTCCATACCTAACAAGTGATAATACTGAAAGAACTGTTATGGTTATGAATAATGGAGAAATCGAAATAAACAACTATATGGGAACAAGCGGTATGATTTTTCCCCAGGCAGATAATTTTAAACAGGGATATGAATGGTCATTTGGAATATTTAAAGGATATGTAACATCACTAAATGATACAGTAAAATCAGCAGATGGCAGGTTTTATGACTGCGTATATGTTAAAATGACAGACGGCTTTACATTTTCTTATGAAATGTGGTTTAAAAAAGATACAGGTATAGTTAAATGGGGTGCAAACCGGACAAATCCGCCAACACTAAAGCGGGTGTATTATGTTTTAAAGGAACATAAGGTTAAATAAAATTTTTACGGCACTGGAAACATTATTTTTTATATATACATTAATTGTAATTTGCTCTGCATTTTTTGCGGCATTCAGTTCAAACAGCAGAAATGCATTTGTTAATACTTTATTTACAATAGCAGGAATCAGCGGTCTATTAGGATTGGTGAGTAATCTATTTACATCAGCTGTGCTTGTATTTCTATTATTAATGATGATTTCAGTATATACACTTGGCAGAAATTATTTTGATAATAAATTATTTTCAGAATCTGAGGGAAAAAATAATTTAATACCGGTGATTTGCCTGGGATTTTTTACAGCAATAATTTCTGCAATTCCCGGCGCTGCTAAATGGCAGAAATTTGAGATAAATTATGATTACAATAATTTTGCACTTATTTTTACAAAATACCTTCCGGTAATTCTGCTGATTGCAATTTTAGCTTCAGTATTTATTTTGCTAATTATGAAAAGTTTTATGAATGTTACAGCAGAAGAAAGTTAAAAAAGTAAGATTAATAAAGTAAGATTAATAAAGTAAGCTAAATGGGTATTAACTATTTTATATTTGTTTCAGCTGTGTTATTTGGTATTGGACTGATTACGGTTGTTTCAGCTAAAGGGGGCATACGAAATTTGACAGGAATTTTACTGATGTTTTTTTCATGTATTATTAATCTGGCAGCAATAGGCGGATTTTGGGGATTTAATCCCGAAAGCAGAATTCTGATATTTTTGATAAGTGCGGTTTGTTTAATTCACCTTTCAGCGGGAGCAATAATGTTTTATAAATATTATATAGAAAACAGCAAAGCGGTTAAATGAACGAATTTATCAATTCAGGATATTATTTTATACTCACTTTAATAATTTATATTATAATAGTGAGTTATGCTTTATATAAAATTTCGGGATTTGTGAATTTAAAATTGAAAACAATTTTCGCTGAAAATAAATATTTACGTAAATCAATATTAATTTTCAGAAAATATTTTTCAGAACCGTTTATCAGAGCAGTTAATTCAATTATTAAACAGGAGTCAAATGCAGTTAGATTAATAAGACCTGCTGATAAATTTATTTCCGAGAAAATAATACCCATTATAACCGAACCCGTAAATATTATTTCACTGATCGTAAGAAAAATTTATAATGATAACATACAGATAACACTTACTTATACTACAGCATTAATTGTGGTATTTTATATCATTTTAAGTATTTTTTAATATTATTAACTTTGTAGTTTAATGTGTGTATTAAAATTACTGCCGCTGTGGCGGAACTGGTAGAACTTGGAAATGCTTCGCATTCCAAGTCAGGCGCGATGATGCAAAATATTCCGGACTGGTAGAACTTGGAAATGCTTCGCATTCCAAGTCAGGCGCGATGAACGATAAATTTAACAATTTCTAAAATAAAATTGCTGCCGCTGTGGCGGAACTGGTAGACGCGCTAGACTCAAAATCTAGTTAACGCAAGTTAGTGGGGGTTCGAGTCCCCCCGGCGGTACAAAAGTATTTATGACTGAATGAATAAATATTATGTATATTGTTTGTATTCAGAAACTAAGGACAGATTATATATTGGACACACGGATAATTTAGAGCGAAGGTTTAACGAGCATTGTGAAGGAAAAGTAAGATCAACAAAACCATACAGACCGTATAAAATGATATATTTTGAAGAACAACCTGATAAAGCATGTGCTATGAACAGAGAAAAACAACTTAAGAGATCCGGAAGGAAATATTTAAGGAAATTAATAAATATACAGTAATAATTGTAATACAGTTCACTACACAACAGGCTAATTTAATTGAACACAGAAACATTTAATATTCTTTTCAATTTTCTACCTGAAATAACCCTTGCAGTAATAATTATAATTTTAAATATAGTTAACTCCGCAAACAGCAGAAATACGCTTGCGTATTATATTTATGCAGGGGGAATTATTGCTGCAGTGATATTTACATTAATGCAGGCATATTATGCTCAGCAAATTTTATTTAGCGGTGCTTTTACAGCAGATAGTTTTGGATATGCCGGGAGATTAATTGTTATATGCCTTATGGCATATAATGCCATTGCGCTATGCAGTAAAAATTCAGAAAGATTTTATTTCAGTTTCTCACTGCTTTCAGCTTTAGGCGTAATGCTTGCAATTCAGGCATCAAATATATTTGTTTTCTTTACGGCAATAATGGTAGTTATGATTCCGCTATATTTAATTCACCTGAAAAATTTAAAAACATCAATAAAGTATTATATTGTAAGCAGTGTGTTAACTGCTGTTTTACTCTACGGTGCAACCTTACTTTATGGATTATCAGCTTCGGGGGATTATTTACATATATCGGGATATATTTCTTTAAATCCGTTTAACACTTTAGTTTTACTTATGGCTGTATTAATGATAATACTGCCTCTGGCATTTTATGCAAATCTTGCACCTGTAAATCTAATTTATCCCCTGCTTGCAGAAGAGCAAAATGAAGGAACGGTATTTCATTTTACTATTGTTAATACAGTTGCGGTATTATTTATAATTGCCAGATTTATTTTTACTGTACTGCATGACAGCAATATATTTATTCAGAGTGCAGGTGAGCTTAGTTTTATACAAAATATCAACTGGAAATTACTTCTTGCAGTAATTTCTGCCTGCTCAATGGTTTTTGGAAGTTTTGTATTATTGTGGCAGTATGATCTGAAAAAAATTTTCACATACATCACAATATCACAGGCAGGATATCTGCTTATGGGATTGATTGCCGGCTCAAGAGATGGATTAAGCATGTTTGTTTTTGGAGTGATTGTTTTTGCAATTAACTCCGCAGCACTTTTATATATAATTAAACTTATTAAAATTCATTTTAACACATACACAATTACAGAGCTTAAAACATTTGGAAGCAGCAATAAATTTCTATTTGTAACATTTATATATTTTCTTGTATCTTCTGCGGGATTTCCGCTGACAGCAGGATTTAATTCAAAATTACTGCTCTACAGCCTGTCGGGTTTATCGGGATTTATATGGCTTATTATAGTTGGAATAGTTTCGCAAACAGTATTTTTATATTTTATTTTCAGACAAACTATTTATTTTTTTTCAGCTCCAAAAAATGTTAATAAATTAAAGCTGAGCGATTTAAATCATACTGTATTGTTAATTCTTTTAATTTCAGCCATATTTATTTCAGTTGTTATTTACCCGTTCACAAACTGGGCAAATTATTGTTCAAAAATATTCGGAATCTAAATAAATAGTAACGTGTTAGTGGTATTGATACCATACACCGTTTATAGTATGTTTAATCAGAAAATAATTCAAAATTCAATAGAAAAGAGACGAAATGTGCGGAATAGTTGCATATCTTGGTAACAAACAGGCATTACCAATAATTATAAATGGATTAAAGAAACTTGAATACCGCGGATATGACTCAGCCGGTGTTGCATTAATGTTTGATGATGAAATTGCTGTTCGCAAAACAGCAGGAAAGGTTTCGGATTTGGAAAACCTGCTTGGCTCAAACGGATATGATAAAAATGCAAGCATTGGATTTGGTCATACACGCTGGGCAACACATGGTGAACCAAACAACAAAAATGCTCATCCTGTATATGATGAGAACAATGAAATTGTTGTTATTCATAACGGGATAATTGAAAATTACGCAGTATTAAAAACAAGACTTGAGCGTGAGGGTTTTCAATTTACAACTGATACCGATACCGAGTGCCTTGTTCACCTGATACGCTCGCATTATAAAAATGTAATGGATTTTGAAACATCCGTACGGCTTGCCTTAGCAGAAGTTGACGGTACTTACGGAATGTGTGTACTTTCAAAATTTGAGCCGGATAAAATTATAGCTGCAAGAAAAGGCAGTCCGTTAGTACTCGGAGTTGGCGATGGTGAATATATTATTGCCTCTGATGCTACGGCTATTATTCCGCACACAAGACAGGTGCTGTACTTAATGGATGGCGAAATGGTTATATGCAGCAGGGATAAATTTGAAATAAAGACAATTCACGATGAAAAGATAGTTAGAGAACTTGAGGAAATAACATTTGACCTTGAAGAGATTGAAAAAGGCGGATATGAGCATTTTATGCTCAAGGAAATTAATGAGCAGCCGGATTCAATTACAAATACAATGCGCGGGCGAATAATAAAAGATACCGGGCTTGTTAAACTTGGCGGACTGATGAATGTTACAGAAAAACTTAAATTTGCTCCGAGGATAATAATTTCTGCCTGCGGCACTGCCTGGCATGCGGGTTTGGTTGGTGAGTATATGATTGAGCAGATGTGTAAAATTCCCGTAGAGGTTGAATATGCATCTGAGTTCAGATACAGGGATCCGGTGATATTTCCAAATGATATAATGTTTGTTATCAGCCAGAGCGGTGAAACCGCTGATACTTTGGCCGCGCTTAAGGAAGCGAAATCAAGGGGTGCTGATGTTTACGGAATTGTAAATGTTGTTGGAAGCACAATTGCAAGAGAAACTCATGCAGGTGTTTACACTCATGCCGGACCTGAAATTGGGGTTGCTTCAACAAAGGCATTTACATCACAGCTTACGGGACTTGCACTGATTTCATTAATGATTGCACAGTACAGAAATTCATTACCTGCAAATGAAATAAAAGAAATAACAGATGAACTTTTAAGAATACCGGAAAAGATCAGAGAGATTTTAAAGCTTAATGACCAGATACTTGAAATTGCAAAAGTGTTCAAGTTTTGCCAGCACATGCTGTATCTTGGCAGGGGCTATAACTTCCCTGTTGCACTTGAAGGAGCATTGAAGCTGAAAGAAATTTCATATATACATGCAGAGGGTTATCCTGCTGCGGAAATGAAACACGGTCCGATTGCACTAATTGACCAGAACATGCCGGTTATTGTAATTGCACCTAAAGACTCAACATACGAGAAAGTTATTTCCAATATCCGCGAGGTTAAGGCAAGAAAAGGTGTTGTAATAACCATAACTGATCTTGAATCAGACGGGCACATAGAAGAATTCAGTGATTATGTGATAAAAATACCGCATACACTGGAAATGCTTTCGCCTATACTGACGACTATTCCATTGCAGATGCTTGCATATCATTTAGCTGTGCTGCGAGGATGCAATGTTGACCAGCCGAGGAATCTTGCAAAGAGCGTAACTGTAGAGTAAGAACCTGCCCTGCCCAAATTACAGAAAAGTACACAAGGGAATTTATATTAATTGGAAACATCAACCCGTTCATTTGTACGGGTTTTTATTAATTTCAGTCTCATATACTTTGTAGGCATTTGTGATTTTATCAATTGCCTGGTCTGTGTTACCGGGCTTAAGATTCATTATATCCTGAGCAGAAGTCTTAAACGACTGTAAAAAAAGCAATTACGGTTTTGATGTTATTCTGAAAAGGTATTACATTCAGAGTTAGGTCAATATTTATAGAGCCTGAATTTGACAAAATTGTATTAGATTTATGTTATGGAATATGTCTTATTCATAGTTGGTTCAATAGCGGTATTATTTTTATTCTGCTTTTTTATTTCATTGCTTGATATGGGTAAAGCAGGCGTCAGCGACTTCTTTGAAATGCTCCGCCACCCCTTCAGGCTTCCCGACCGATAACCCACCAGCTTTCAAAGCCTACATTTTTTAATCCCTGCTGAAGCTTGGCAAGAGCAATTTCCTGTTTGTTATACTCGCTTAGCATATCGCCGAATGTTGAGCGAAGCATAACCATTATTGACTGAAAGTCCTTAACTCTTAATCCAATGTTTTGGTATATGTCACTAAGTTTTGTAACTGAGGTGGCGTGCTGAAGTTTCGCAGCTATAGCTTCTTTTTGAGCAAGCGTTTCCTCTTTGATTTCTTTTTCAAGCATATTAACTTGCGGAATGGTTTTTTCTATTGCATTTTTAAGCTGAACATACCCGCTTGCATCCGGATTACCAATTTTTGCTGATTGAAGTGATTTCAGTATGTTGAGCACCTGCTGCATCTGGTTTTTGAACGGCTCTATGTTCAAAAACAGATTAATTGACATATTTCCTAAATTTTCAGACACTTTTTAACCCTATTTCTTGTTATATTTATATATGCAGAAAAAGATAATATATACAGAAGCAACCGGATGGGCATATTTTTGGACGCTGGTAATTTTATTTATTCCTATTGTAAATATATTCTGCTGGTGGATACCTATTACCTTAATGCGCCGTGAAATTGACCGCCCGCCCCGGTTCTAATCTTTATTGTTAAATCCCCACCACGTTTCAAATCCTTCTTTTTCTTTAATCATACTGTATATAAGTACACTGCTTTGCTTCAGCTCTTCTGCTTCATTTGGTTTAAGATTATAATCTTCACAAAGACTTATTATCAACTCTTCAATTGTTCCGTTTAATCCAGCGGGCTTTTTCTCCTCGCAATACCTGCGGAACTTTGCATAATTTATTATCAGTTCGGGGTCTGTGTGCTCGGGTTCATCAACCCGCCAGCCGGAGCGCTCTTTCCACTCCACAGCCACTTTTTGAGCAAGCGTTTCCTCTTTGATTTCTTTTTCAAGCTTATCAACTTGCGGAATGGTTTTTTCTATTGCATTTTTAAGCTGAACATACCCGCTTGCATCCGGATTAGCAATTTTTGCGGTTTGAAGATTTTGCAGCAAATGCAAAGCCTCTTGTAAACCTTGCTTAAATGGCTCAAGATTAAGAGTTAAATTTATAGATATATTTCCTGCGCTTTGAGACACTTTTTATCCTAAAATTATGTTATATTTGTATATGAAACCAAAATTCACACAAGCTCATCCATTTGCATACGTACTGGCTTTTTTTTTGCTTTTAATCCCGGTAGTTAACTTATTTTTCTGGCTTCCGGTTGTTCTGTTCCGCCGTCCGTGTGATTATCCTTCTGAATTCTAAAAAGCTTTATTTCTTCTTATAGATCCACCACATCTCAAAGCTTTCTTTTTCTTTAATCAAACTATAGATTGAGACTTCGTATTCCTTTAGCTCATCAGCTTCAATCGGTTTCGGATTATAATCTTTACATAAGCTCATCAGTAATTTTTCCTCAGTAACTTTTAACCCCGGTGTGTGTTTTGATTTAATTTATTTTTGATAATTTGAATATTTAATTAACAGCCCGGGGGTCGCATAGCTTGGGTGTATCAACTAATCAGCCAGAGCGGGTTCTTATTAATTTAACATCCAGCATATAAAATTCAGAAGAATGTTTTAAATTTTTCACTTTTACAAATAAGATGATGAAATTGCAATTAGGCATTGTTTTACATCTTAAATACAACTTTTTGGGATATTTCAGCTAACAATAGGGAGCATTTAGGATCCACTCAAGACGGAATATTTTCAAAAAATATAAAAATACAATAAATGGACTCCGGAACTGATATTAAATTTGCATACCAAATTTTATAATTTCATATTAATTTTGCATACCACAGTTAATTAAATACAAAAAAACATGAAATACATTAAATTATTACCAATCTTTTTAGTTTTAGTTTCATTTACAGTTTTTTCACAGCATGACGGCAAAAAAGACGGTGAAAAAGTTGATGCAAAAGAGCTTTCAGACGGCACTCTATACGGTACGGATATAAACGCTGAGCAAAAAGTATTAAGTGTTGCGGATATTTATGCTGATACATCTGCTTATATTGGTAAAAATGTAGTTGTAAAAGGCAATATGAGCGAAATATGCCGCGAAGGCGGCTGCTGGATAGTAGTAAGCGATGGTACAAACAGCATAAGAGCATTAACTCAGCATAAATTCATAATGCCAAAGGATATGGATATTAACGGCAAAGCGGCAGTTGTTGAAGGTATTTTCAGTATTAAGGAAATTACAGAAGAGCAGGCAAAACATTTTGCTGAAGAGTCAGGGAAAGATACAAATTTGATTAACGGTCCGCAGAAGATGTACAGAATAATTGCAACAGGGATTAAGATTTTGAAGTGAAATAAAGAAAATGAATACTTCGTTGTTGTTAGTGAACTTCATTTGTTATTGTTGGTGACAACACCAACAACTGGGGAAAAAGGCAACACCAACAACTGGGGAAAAATATTAAAGTGAACTAAAAAGGCAGAGTCCTTCATTGAAGAGACTCTGCCAAAACATAAGAAATGGAAGAGAAAAGGGGGCTAAAAGCCCCAAGTTAATTTTATTTCTTTACAGGCAGTCTGCCAATCAGAGAATTGCGGTCTATAATTTCCTTTTCGCCTATTATTTTTCGTGCTTCATCAAGCTGTCCCCAAACATTCCACAGCAGCACTCCCCTTACCCGGTTATTATTTAAGTAATAAATAACACCTTCTTTGAATTTTTCCTTCCAATCTTCAACAATTTCGTAAGATGAGTCAAGCTCGCCAACTGCTTCATATCCAAGGTCAAATAAATCAGAATAAAAGAAAGGCAGATAGTTATATTTTTCAGCTGCGCCAGCCATATTTCTGCCGGCTTGTTTACCCATTTTATTGGCATTATCTTCATGCTCGGCTCTAAAGCGTTTGTTAAGAAGTGGATTGTAGAAATTAGCAGCATCACCGGCAGCATAAATATCAGGAATATTTGTCATAAGATTTTCATCTGTATTAATTCCGTTAGAAATTTCAATTCCGGCATTTAAGGCAAGTGCAGTGTTTGGTTTAATACCAATACCTGCAATTACTGCATCAGCGGTTACGGTTTTACCGTTATCGGTGTTAATTTTAATTTTATTTTCAGCTTCACTTATATCGTTAACATTTGAGCGGTTTAATATTTCAACACCTTTATTTTTAAAGTAATCTGTAACATATTCAGCAAGGTCAGCGGGGAAGACTCTTTCACCAAGAAATTCCCCCTGAAAAATTACAGTAACTTTTTTAGTGTTCATAGCTAGAGCAGCGGCTATTTCAGTGCCTATAAAACCGCCTCCAATAACAGCAAAATTGTTTAAAGTTTCACTAAGTTTGCGAAGTTTTTTGTAATCATTAAAGGTACGGTAATAAATTATACGGTCGCTTGCAAAATTCAGCTTATTAACCTTTCCGCCTGTAGCCAGCAATAATTTATCATAAAAGATATTTTCGCCGTTATTAAGCTTAACGGATTTATCGTTATTAAGTGATTCAGCATCAGTTTCAAGCATAAAATCAACATTCAGCTCACCGGTATTTTTCCATATTTTTTCCTCGGGTGTAGTCTTCCAAAGTCCTTTAGAAAGCGGCGGGCGTGCATAGGGTTTTTGCGATTCATTGCTTATCATAAGTATTGAGCCCTCAGTATCAAGCTCGCGGATACCTTTTACTGCTGCATCGCCTGTCATACCGCCTCCAATGATAATGTATTTGTATTTTTTCATAATTACTTTTACTTTATAATTTAAACATTTATAAAATTGATTTTCAATATATATAACATATATTTATAGCTTAAAAGTTTTAATGTTTCTAATTAATTTTGCACAACAAATAAAATGTATTATGGAAAATATTTTTGGCTTTGCAGGAACTGCACTTGTAATAACGGGTTATATCCCTCAAATATATCATTTAATTAAGGAGCATTGTTCAGAAGGATTAAGTATTAAAGCATATTTGTTATGGTGCGTTTCTTCGTTATTGTTCTTAGTTCATTCATTTATTATAGGTGATATAGTATTTCAGTTTGTTCAGTTAATAAGCTTAATTTCAAGTGTTATAATCGTAATATACTGCAGAAAATTCAAGGATCATTACTGCGTTTACCACCTAAATAAAATTAAAGAAGCAAACCAGAAAGGATAAATAATATCACCCCTTCGGAGTTTTAGAATTTATTTATGAAAAGTAATTTTCACAGTCGTAGTTTCTGAGCCGCGGATAAATGTAACTTCTGATTCTTCGCCGGGTTTAAATTTAGAAAGAGCATCGGTATAGTCATAAATATTTTTTATATCATACTCCCCTAACTTAGTAATTACATCACCAGCCTGCAAACCTGCTATTTCAGCAACACCGCCTGATTTAACACCTGTTATTTCTAATCCTTCTTTAGTGCTGCTGTAGTCGGGTATGACCCCCAAGGTAACTCTAAAGCCCATATTGGTTTCTTTTTTTTCAGAGGCAACTTTAATAAAATCAGGTTTAGTTTGCAGTCCATTCAAAAAATTTATAACAGATGCAGCCATGTTAAGAACTTTAGCTTCGCCATCAAAATTTATAAACTGCCAGTCATCGCTTGGTTTATGGTAATCCTTATGTAGTCCGGTGAAAAAAAACAGCACGGGAATATCTTTTGCATAAAAGCTTGCATGATCGCTTGGTCCGTACCCATCTTTATCATATACCGCATTGAAATTAAATGATTTATTAAGTGAATCAAGCAAACCCTGCCAAAGAGATGAAGTACCGGTACCGCCAATAGTAAGTTTATTATCGGTTAGTCTGCCCACCATATCAAGATTAATCATAGAGACAATGTTATATTTTTTCATGAGTTCGCTTTTTGTAAAGTAAGCAGAGCCGAGCAAGCCGGCTTCTTCACCGCTGAAGGTCATAAATAACAGACTGCGCTTTAAGTTATTTTTTTTAGATGCAAAATACTGAGCAAGCTCAAGAACGCCGGCAACGCCGGAGGCGTTATCATCTGCACCATTGTGAATTTGGGCAGTATGATTTTCGTTTAATGAACCATACTTTAAACCATCGCCAAGATGATCCATGTGTGCACCAATAACAATATATTCATTTTTTAAAACAGGGTCGTTTCCTTCAATTAATCCAATAATATTATTTGTTTCTGATTTAACAGGAACCAGATCACATTTTAATTGTGCCATTCCGCCTTTTGATTCAAATGAATCAGGTTTTCTAGTGCTATCTATTGATTTCTGAATATCATTGAGGGTCATATTTTTATTATTCTTAAAAATATATTCAACAAACGAACGTTTAACATTCATAACGGGAATATCCATATTTTCACTATGTCCGTACATTCGCAAATGCACAAGATCATCTTCCCCGCTTTCGGGACCCTTAATAATAATTATACCAATGGCACCTTGCTCTTTAGCAGCGCCGCATTTAATGCGAAGTCTTTCATATTTTCCAAATGGGTTATCATGGGGATTGTTGTATCCCGGGGAATACATCATCATTAGAGCTATTTTACCTTTCAGATCAATACCTGCATAATCATTGTAATTAAGTTCAGGTGCATTAATTCCGTAACCAACAAATACAATGTTCCCCTGAGCCGATGCATTACCTGATAAATATACAGGTATAAAGTTTTCACCAGCTCCGCTGATAAGCTCACCGTTGCCAATAGAAAGCGAGTTATTTTTACCCAAGTTTAATTGACTGATATAATCAAATGGCTGTAAATAGCCATTTGTACCGGCAGGTTTAAGTCCGTATTCTTCAAATTCATTTATAATGTATTCTTCAGTAAGACAGTCACCTTCAGTACCGGGGAACCTGCCGGCAAGCTTATCGCTTGCAAGGTATTTAATATGTTCTGAAATTTCACCGGAAGTTATTTTAGGGGTTTTATCTGATGGTGAAAATGCTGCAAATATTACCAGCAAAAGTCCAGAAACTAATAATTTTATTTTGTAGTTCATAATATAATTTTGCATTTATACACCCCTTCATGCTTTCGGCATGACACCTCTTTTAAGAGGGTAAATAAAATTTGTAATTTATTTTATTCAATCCAATCGCAGATAAATACATTTGTTTCACCTTCTTTAGCATTAAAGCGGTTAGAGCAGAATACAAATTTTTTACCGCCATCGTGAAGCGAGAACATAGGAAAACCATCAAATGTATCATTAAATGTTATCCTTTCATTACCTGTACCATCAATATTAATCATATAAAGATCAAAATCTCTGCCTTTAGGGTCATCCTGATTAGAGCAGTAAATAACACGCTTACCATCAGGAAAGAAATAGGGACCAAAATTAGCAGCACCGTTATTTGTAACCTGTCTGATATTAGAACCGTCTGCATTCATAACATAAATTTCAAGTTTGCTTGGTTTAATAAGCCCTTCGGAAAGCAGGTTCTGATATTCTTTCAACTCGGCAGGGTCTTGAAACCGCGAAGCACGGAAGACAATCATTTTTCCGTCATAGGAATAATACGCACCTCCATCATAGCCGGCAATATTAGTAAGCTGTTTTACATCACTGCCGTCAAGATTCATAGAGTACAGATCAATATCACCGTTGCGTGTAGAGGTAAAAACAATTTTATCACCTTTTGGAGAAATTGTTGCCTCGGCATCGTACCCCTCAATATTGGTAAGCTTTGTTAAATCAGAGCCATCAGAGTTTGCTTTAAAAATATCAAAATCTTTGTATAAAGCCCATACATATCCCTTGGAAAAATCAGGTTTTTGGGGGCAGTTTTCATTTCCCAGATGAGTTGAAGCATACAGAATATGTTTGCCATCAGGGTAGAAATAAGAGCAGGTAGTTCTGCCTTTTCCGGTGCTTACAAGATGCTGGTTTGAGCCATCTGTATTCATAATAAATATCTGATCACAGCTGTAAGGCGGGCGTGTTGACTGAAATATAATTTTTGAGTCATCAAAAGAAAAATATGCTTCAGCATTTTCTCCGCCATTTGTAAGCATTTGCATATTTTTAAAATGTTTTTCCATCGGGTAAATAAGGGTATCTGACTGAGTTAATTTAAATATACCTGCATTTGCAGGTGAGAAAATAAAAAATACGTATAAAAAAGGGATAAGAAGAATTATAAGAATCAGATACTTATATTTGATTAAGCAATTTTTAAACATAACTGGATAATTTTTATATTTACAAATATATAAATAAATGTTAATAAGAATATATGATATATGTCATAAATCAAAATCAGAGAAAAATGGAAAATTAATAAAATAATTAAAATATTTAAAGTTTTAAACTGTCTTATTTCGTTTTGTAAATCCAATCATTGTATAGGATAAGATAACTAAAAAAACTATTAAAATAAAAGTTACTTCCAGCCAGTGTTCATTTGGGTGAATCCATATCTCTTTAAAAAGATTCCATCTTCCAAGTATCTCAACAAAATTCCAAAAAATAATGACAGTAGGTATTGCGTATCTTATAGCTCTGCCAAGATTGTCAATTTTCAGAAGTTTAACAAAAAGGTAAGCCGACCATAATAAAGAACCGTAGGCAATCAAATGTGTAACAAAATGTTTATCACCAAAAAATTTAATATCGTAAGTAAATAATAAAAGCAGATAAAAAGTCCACAATATCATTATTATTTCAACCGAGGTAATAATGGCATAGTTATTCTTAACAGCAGGAGTTTTATTTGATAAGCCCTTAATTTTAAAAAATCGCTGTAAAGTAATATAAAAATTACAACCGGTATCAGTTTTAAAAAGGAAATAGATTAAAAAAAAACATAAAAATCCTGCACTTGCAGGCATAATAAGATATTCTGGTTTAGTTACAATTTCATTTGCTTCCATTAAAGGCGGAACGTTTAAAGTATGAGCTACATAAACATGAGCAAACTCAATCCAACCGGTCCAGATAAATAAACCAGCAAACAAACCGGATATAGTTGCGATAGTATTATTTTTACATTTGTATCCGTAAATCATAACGGCTGAACCGGCAATTCCTAAAAATAAAGCAGCTTTAAATACATAATCATGTCCTAATATTTTTTCCATTAAAATCATAGCAGTATGCCCAAGAGGCATAGTTAGCAGTACTATGAAAAATGCAAAGATACCCCAAAACGGTTTGCTAATTTTAATATTATTTATTTTGATATTATTATATAGTTTGATATTATTAAATAGTTTGATATTATTATATACTTTGATATTTTAACTAATTAATAGGTGACAGCTTTTACAGGGATAATGAGGGAAAAATATTATAAACTGTTATACTTAGAACTTAGAAAATATAGTTTTTGCTAAATATTTTATGACTTCTATTAAATTATTAGAATTAGGACTAATTTAGTCCAATATTAATTTAAAATGGAAGTCTAATCAAGACTTATATTTAAGTCTTGACTTTAGAAAAATTTATGGTATATGAGATTAATTTAGTCTGATTTGAATTATAGAGGCATTACTCTTCAAAACGTTTAACATCAAATACGCCTTCAATTCTGCGGAGCTTATCGATAAGTTCATTAAGGTGGGTAATATTTTTAACCATAAGTATAACAGTTCCATCAAACAAAGAGCCTTTAGAAGCAATACTTACGCTTTTGATATTTGTATTGCTGTGCCCTGAAATAACATTAGTAATTTCATTCAGCATACCGGACCTATCTTCTCCGCTTATTTTAATACCGACAAAGAATTCATCTTCAAGCTGTTCGGGCCACTGCACATCAATTAACCTTTGCGGGTCAGAAAGGAAAAGGTTTGAAAGATTTTTGCATGACTTTTTATGTATTTTAATTCCTTCAGTTTTAGAAATAAATCCGATTATATCTTCACCCGGAATAGGGTTGCAGCAGTTAGCATAACTGAACATCAGATCTTTAACATCACCGCCTGCAATAATTTTAGTTTTAGATGAACGTGCAGATTTAATATAGTTTTCAAACAGGTTCATCTCTGTTTCTTTTACTTTTGCATACTGATTTTTTTCAAGCAATTTTACCCAAGGTGAGTCAATTTCGGTGTTTAAAAGGCGGTTTTTATCTTTAATAAGTTCATAAAGCTCATCTGCAGAAATCAATCCATCTGCAAGAGAGAGATACATACCCTGAATACTATCAAATTTCAGTCTAACAAACAGTTTAATCATATCATCTTCGCTTAATGTAAATTTCATTTTCTTCAGCTTTTTATTCCATATTTCTCTGCCTTCATCAATTTTTTGTCTTCGCTCGTTGTTAAAATATTTATGAATATCTGACTTTGCTTTATGAGTAACAACAAATTTTTCCCAATCCTGATTAGGTTTTTTTATCTTAGAAGTAATAATCTCAATCTGATCACCGCTTTTAAGCTTTGAATCAAGGGGAACTATTTTACCGTTCACTTTTGCTCCGATACATTTGTAGCCAACCTCGCTGTGAATATCAAATGCAAAATCAACCGGAGTAGAATTAACAGGAAGAATTTTAAGATGTCCTTTAGGCGTAAAAACATAAATCTCATCCTGATAGAGATTTAATTTAAGTCCTTCCATAATTTGCTTTGGAGTTGACTCTCTTGAGGAGCTGTCAAAAAGCTCACGTATCCAGCTAATCCAGTCTTCCATCTGTTTATCATTGGAGCTGATGTTTTCTTTATATTTCCAGTGAGCGGCAACACCTTTTTCGGCAACTTCGTGCATATCACGAGTGCGAATCTGCACTTCAACCATTTTACCTTCGGGTCCTATAAGTGTAGTATGTATTGACTGATAGCCGTTTTGTTTAGGCAGAGAAATATAATCTTTAAAGCGTTCGGGAACAGGGATATAAATTTCTGATGCAATACCGTAAGCGGTAAAGCAGTCATTTCTATCTTTGGTATCAAGAATAATTCTAACCGCAAAAAGGTCATAAATTTCGTCAAAAGATTTACCGCGAGAGATCATTTTTTTTGCAATGCTGTAAAGGTTTTTTGCTCTGCCAATAATTTCATATTTAAATCCTTCTATGTTAAGCTCTTTTTTTATAGGTTCAATAAATTTTTTAATATAGTTATCCCGTTCGCGTTTTTTTGCATTTAACTTTTTAGAAAGTTCCTTGTAAAATTTCCGGTCAAGATATTTAAAAGACATATCTTCAAGCTCTGTTTTAACACGGCTTAACCCAAGTCTATGTGCAAGAGGTGCATATATTTCCATAGTTTCTCTTGACATTCTGACTTGACGCTCGGGATTAAGATATTCCAGTGTTTTCATATTATGCAGTCTATCGGCAAATTTTACAAGAATAACACGAATATCATCTGACATAGAAAGAAGCATTTTGCGGTAATTTTCAATCTGTTTGGCTTCATAATTTTCAAACATTCCTTCAATTTTAGTAGCACCATCAACAATATCGGCAATTGTATCGCCAAACTCAGCTTTTACATCATCGTAAGTAAATTTTGTATCTTCAACAACATCGTGCAGTAAAGCAGAAGCAACGGTAATATCATCCAGCGGAATTTCATTTGCTACAATAACAGCAACTTCATAAGGGTGAATAACAAAGGGTTCACCTGATGCGCGTTTATCCTGTTTATGAGCATTTAGACTGAACTTAAAAGCATCGGCAATCAGCTTTTCGTTAAACTCACCCAGATTCCTGCGGCAGATAGCCAGCAGGTCATCAAGCTTTTTTTTATATAATGTGCTTAACAAAACAATTTTGAATTAATAATGAGTAATTAATAATGAATAATTAGTAATTAAAAAATAAGAATATGTTATAATGAAATTTCAATTTCTTTGAATAATGAATTTAATTCCTTGAAATTTTTTTAAAACAGACTATACCTATATATATAACAATCAAATGTTTAAATAAGTTTACAATTCGTCCGAAAGAATTAGAAGTTATAAAGATAATTACATAAATAATGCACGGAAATAAATTAAATTGTACCGAAGAGTCTATCGCCGGCATCTCCCAAACCGGGCATAATGTATCCTTTGTTATTGAGCTTTTTATCTACAGCGCAGGTGAAAATTTTTATATCACTGTGATACTTTTGCACTTCTTTAATACCTTCAGGGGCAGCAACAAGGCATGCAGCAACAATTTTTAAAACACCGGTTTTTTTAGTTTCATCAATAGCGCTGCACATACTGCCGCCTGTTGCAAGCATGGGGTCGAGAATATAGACAATAGTATTTTTTTTATTTTTAAGTACAGGAAATTTAAAATAGTATCTAATTGGCTGCAGAGTTGATTCATTTCTGTAAACTCCAAGGTGGCTGATTCTGGCTTCAGGAAAAATAGAAGTAAATCCGTTTAACAATCCCAGTCCAGCCCTTAGTATAGGCATAAGAACAATTTCATCTTTAATCACAGAACCGCGGTAAGAAGCCAGAGGGGTTTTAATATTGCAGCTTTTTAAACCAACTTCTTTGCCTGCTTCATAAGCAAGAAGCATAGAAAGTTTATCAACATACTGACGGAATTCAAGATATGAGGTATTTTTATCCCTGATTTTGGTAATATAGCTTTTAACAAGCGGGTGTGCAAGCTGAATCAGATTTTTGTATGCGGAATATTTTTTAAGCATAAAATTAAAGCATTTCTTTAGAATTACCTAAAGAATTAATTCAGCAGCGTAACATAAAGATTAGTACTTACAGCCTGAGTTGAATTAGCTGATTGTCCCTGTGCCGAGAGCTTAAGCTCAAGCTTAAGGTTTGTCATAGTTTCTTTGTTTTGAATACAACCGCGTGTAAGATTAAGAGAAATTTTCCCGCTGCCAGAGGTTTCAGCGTTTTCAACTTTCACTTTCATTCCGTTTTCGTTTACTTCCTTGTTTTTAAATTCAACAACTAAGGCAGCTTCTATATTGGCAATCTGCTGAGAGTTTTTATCTTCAACTGATTTCATTGTATATTTAGCATTGTTAACAACTTCAAAAAACAGAACTGAAGTATTAAATGCCTTTACCCAGCTTGAATCAATTGCAACCGGACCCTGCGGGCAGACCTGATATTCCTGCTGTAGAATTTCTTTGATAGATTCCTCTCCAAATGACCGTTTAATTTCTTCTTTATCTTTTTCTTTTAAAGTATCACCAAGAGCTTTAAAAAGGTGTTCATAAATTTTTTCCATACCATAAACATCGGTAATTTCTCCATAGGCGCTTACACGTGTGAAAAACGGATTTGCAATAACTGCATTATACTGAATGAAAGCAGGGTTTTGTTTAACACTGTCATTTACATTTGAATTATATTTTACGGACTGCTCACCCATTGTGGAAGTAATATTGATAGAATCAAATGTGATTTTATAAGTTATGATACCCGAGGCATCAACATTATCAACTTCTTTTTGGTAGTAATAATTAATTTCATTATCCTGTTTTACTTCTTTATTTTCAGTTGCAGGAGATTTTTCCATGTTACTGGTTTTAGCAACCATTTTATAAAAGAATTTATCGCCTTTTTTAACAACGTATTTAAGCTGTACAACCTGTTTGCCTGTAACGCTGTCTTTTTTTACAAATTCAGAATTAGTTTTGTTATCCCCTGTTTTATTATCATCTTTTTTATCACCGCATCCGTAAACGTAAACTAATAAGAGTGCAAGAATTGAGTTCAGGATAAAATATTTTCGCATTACAGCCCTTTCTGAATAATTAACTGCATTAATATATAGCAGTTAGTGCATTTAAAATTTTATTTAATCTGCAAATATACCCAAAATATGATGTAAGTTCAATTAATTTTAAAGAGGTTAAGGCAAGGTGTATTTAATAAACAAAACTTGGTATTAAGAAACTGAATAAGTTTATTGAAATTGAAATTATTGTTTACTATTATAAATTTGATTTTTAAATTATTAAAACACCAGAAAAGCCAATAAAACTAACGTAATTTTCAATTTCTAATGTATTTTTAAAATCAATATTTTTAATTAAAGAACATACAAAATTGCAGGTCTTTTTTTATTTCTATTATTGTAAACTCATATACTTGGAAAATTTTTAAACAAAGATGACAAATATCATATTATAATATGATTTATAATCCTAATTTTGTGGCAAAATATGCAGATTTCTGATATAAATCTAAGGGAAAGGACATTGTGCTATCACTGCGGTGAGTTATGTACAAGTGAAGATATTAAAATTGGTGAAAAAAAATTTTGCTGTACCGGCTGCAAAACGGTTTATGAAATATTGCATGAAAACAATTTATGCAAATACTATGACCTTGAAGAAGCCCCGGGAATTTCACAAAAGAAACTTGCAAGTGCTGCAGGCACAAGGTACTCCTATCTTGATGACCCTAAAGTAATTTCACAGCTTATAAGCTTTAATGATGGCAAAATAACAGTAGTAAATTTTGCTATACCGGCAATACATTGCTCAAGCTGTATTTGGCTTTTAGAAAAGCTGTATAAGCTGCATGAAGGGATTATTCAAAGTGAAATTAATTTTGTTCAGAAGACCTTAAACATAAAATATAACCCTCAAAAAATAACTTTAAGAAAAATAGTTGAGTTATTAGCTTCAATAGGATATGAACCTCAAATAAGTTTTGATGATATAGAAAATAAAGTAAAGTACCAATCAAATAAATCACTTTATTATAAAATTGGCGTTGCAGCATTTTGTTTTGGCAACATTATGTTATTAAGCTTTCCTGAGTATCTTGCACCAATAGGTACACTTGAGCACTCATACAAGCAGCTATTTGGATTACTGAATTTAATTCTTGCGGCACCGGTTTTGTTTTATTCAGCAAGCAGTTATTTTAAATCGGCATGGAGCGGGTTAAAACAAAAAAGTATAAATATTGATTTCCCCATAGTGCTTGGCCTTGCAGTATTATTCATCAGAAGTTTTTATGAAATAACAACAAATAGCGGAGCCGGCTTTTTAGATTCAATGACGGGGCTTATATTTTTTCTGCTATTGGGAAAGTTGTTCCAAGGGAAGACGTATGATGCACTTAACTTTGAAAGAAATTACAAGTCATATTTTCCGGTTTCAGTAACAGTAAAAAAAGATAGTGAAGAAAACAGCATACCTGTAACAAATTTAGTTACAGGAGAGAGAATAATTATAAGAAATAACGAACTGATTCCTGCAGATGCAATTTTATTCAACGGAAACGGCAATATAGACTACAGCTTTGTAACAGGCGAGGCATTGCCTGTACCAAAAGTACAGGGCGAAATTATTTATGCCGGAGGCAGACAAATTGGCAGTGCAATTGAACTTGAAGTTATAAGAACAGTATCGCAAAGCTATTTAACTAAACTATGGAACAAAGATACATTTACAAAGAGCAATGAAGATAAGTTTAACTCAATTGTAAATGTTGTAGGTAAATACTTTACAATTATAATTCTATTTATAGCAGTTTTGGCATTTGTTTATTGGTATGCCGAAAGTGTAAGAACCGCTATAAATGCATTTACAGCGGTGTTAATAGTTGCCTGCCCTTGCGGAATTGCCTTAACTAATCCGTTTGCACTTGGCAATGCCCTCAGGATATTGGGCAGAAATAAATTTTATGCAAAAAACGCATCGGTGGTTGAAAGAATTTCTAAAATTGATACAATTGTATTTGATAAAACCGGGACAATTACACAAACCGGTGATGCTGATATTAAATTTAACGGAACGGTTTTAAACAGCAACGAACAAAAACTTGTTAAATCACTTGTTAGAAACAGTACTCACCCTTTAAGCAGCAGGATTTATGAAGCAATTGAGGGAAATGAACTTGCTGATATAACATATTTTAATGAACTTTCGGGTAAGGGAATTGAGGCAGAAATTGAAGGAAACCGTATAAAACTTGGCAGTGCCGGTTTTGTTTCAGATATTCCGGAAACAAATTTGGCAAATGATGTAAATTTTACAAAGCCAGATTCAAGAATTTTTCTATCTATTAATAATACAATCAAAGGATTTTTTTCAATAAATAATATTTACCGAACAGGATTAGAAAATATAACATCATCACTTAAAAATGATTTTGATATGATTGTACTAAGCGGAGATAATGATGGTGAAAGGGAAAATCTGACAAAATACTTTGGATTGGAAGGCAGGGTAAAATTTAATCAGAAACCAGAAGACAAACTGGAATTTATAGAGGAACTTCAGGTACAAGGTCATAAGGTTATGATGATAGGGGACGGGCTAAACGATTCAGGTGCGTTAAAGCAAAGTGATGTTGGAGTAGCAATAAGCGAAGATATAACAAATTTTTCTCCGGCATGTGATGCAATATTTGATGCGGGAAACTTCAGCAAATTAAATACAATAATTTCTTTTACAAAAAGTACTAAAATGGTAATAATTTTAAGTTTTTGTATTTCTATATTATATAATCTGCTTGGGGTTTCGCTTGCCTTTAGCACAGAAATTTCACCGCTGCTTGCAGCGATATTAATGCCTGCAAGCAGTATAACGGTAGTATTATTTACAGTTCTATCCACAAATATTATTTCAAGAAAGAAAGGTTTATAAATTAAAATATGAGTGTAATTGCAATACTTATATTTTTCAGCGTATTGGTTGCGGCAGCATTTCTTGCTGCATTTATTTGGGCAGTAAAAAGCGGTCAGTATGAAGACCGTTACACTCCAAGTGTTAGAATATTATTTGATGATGATGCAGAAGGTATAAATAAAAACACAGAAAAAAAGGATTAAAGCACCAAATTAGTATATTAATTATATAAAAATTATTTATCAAAATAAAAATATTTACAAACTTAAGGAATTTTAATTTTATAACAGGAGATACCGAAAAATGGAAATGGAAAAGTTCAGTTATGATAACAAAATAGTCCGCAATTTTGCATACGCAACAATGTTTTGGGGCATTGTTGGAATGCTTGTTGGATTATTGTTAGCATTTCAGATCTATATCCCGGCATTAAATTTTGGAATGCCGTATATAACATTTGGCAGAATACGTCCGTTACATACAAACGCAGTGATATTTGCATTTGTAGGAAATGCAATGTTCATGGGAATATATTATTCACTTCAAAGATTAACAAAAGCCCGAATGTACAGCGATATTTTGAGCAAGCTGCATTTTTGGGGATGGCAATTAATAATATTAAGTGCAGCAATAACATTTCCATTAGGTTACAACACAACAAAAGAATATGCAGAGCTTGAGTGGCCAATTGATATTTTAATTACAATAGTATGGATAATATTTGCCATCAATATGTTTGGAACATTGGTAAAACGCCGTGAAAAGCATATGTATGTTGCAATATGGTTTTACATATCAACCGTAGTTACAGTTGCTGTGCTGCACATAGTTAATTCTGTTGAAATACCCGTTACGTTATTTAAAAGTTATCCGGTATATGCAGGCGTTCAGGATGCATTGGTACAATGGTGGTACGGACATAATGCAGTTGCATTTATATTAACAACACCTTTTTTAGGGTTAATGTATTACTACCTGCCTAAAGCAGCAGGAAGACCGGTTTATTCATATAAACTTTCAATAGTTCATTTTTGGTCATTAATATTTTTATATATATGGGCAGGTCCGCACCATTTATTATACACTGCATTGCCTGATTGGGCACAATCACTTGGCACAGTTTTTTCAATCATGTTATTTGCACCCTCGTGGGGCGGTATGATAAACGGATTATTAACGCTACGTGGAGCATGGGATAAGGTTAGGGAAGACCCAATTTTAAAATTCATGGTAGTTGCAGTTACAGCATACGGTATGGCAACATTTGAAGGTCCGATGCTTTCATTTAAAAATGTTAATGCAATTGCACATTACACTGACTGGATTATTGCACACGTTCATATTGGTGCATTAGGCTGGAACGGATTTTTGACATTTGGTATATTATACTGGCTGATACCCAGAATATACAAAACAAACCTTTATTCAAAAAAACTTGCTAATCTTCACTTTTGGATAGGCACACTTGGCATAGTATTTTATGCTGTTCCGCTGTATTGGGCAGGAATAACTCAATCATTAATGTGGAAACAATTTACTCCGGAAGGAATATTACAATATCCAAACTTTTTAGAGACGGTAACAAATATAATACCTCTGTATGCAATACGCTCAATTGGGGGAACAATGTATTTTAGCGGAATAATTTTAGCAGCGTATAATCTGGTTAAAACAGTTAAATCCGGCAAACTGGCTGCAGATGAAGCAGCAGAAGCACCCGCAAGAAAAGTTATTGTAGGAACAATTACAGGAGAAACTAAACACAGATGGCTTGAAAGAAAACCTGCACAATTTGCATTAGCAGCAACAGTTGCAATATTGATTGGAGGAATAATTGAGTTTGTTCCGACATTTCTGGTTAAATCAAATGTTCCGACAATTTCAAGCGTAAAACCATATAGTCCGTTAGAACTTCAAGGCAGAGATTTGTATATAAGAGAAGGATGCAACAACTGCCACACACAAATGATAAGACCATTTAGAAGTGAAACTGAAAGATACGGAGAATACTCAAAGGCGGGAGAGTTTGTATATGATCATCCGTATCTTTGGGGTTCAAAGAGAACGGGACCTGACCTTCACCGGGAAGGTAAAAAATATCCAAATTCATGGCATTACCTACACATGCAGGACCCGGGGCAAATTTCACCGGGCTCAATTATGCCTGTATATGATTGGCTTTTGGAAAATGATTTAGATATTACAACAACTGAAGCAAAAATAAATGCACTTCGGTCAATTGGCGTACCGTATCCGGCAGGATATGAAAAAATTGCTAATGATGATCTGATGAAACAGGCACAGGAAATAACTGCTGACCTGAATAAAAACGGCATACCTGTTACACCGGAAAAAGAAATTGTTGCAATGATAGCATATCTGCAAAGACTTGGTATAGATATTAAAGGCGATAAAACTGCCGATAAAAAGGAGGTAAAATAAAATGTATAAACAGATACTTCAAAATATTTCTGGTATAGAAATATTCCCGGTAATATCATTAATTATATTTTTTACTTTCTTTATTGCTGTAATAATATGGAGCTTTACAAGAAATAAAAAATATATAAGTAAAATGGAAAATATTCCGCTTGAAACAGAAAATGAAAATGAGAATATGCAAAAAATATACACCGGAGGTGTAGAATGAAAAACTTATGTAAGTTATTATTACCCGTAATTGCGCTGATGATGTTGAATATTCATTTATTTTCAGAGGAAACTAAAGGAGGTGCAGGTGATACGGCAGGATTTTCAATGTTTGCAGGCATACTGGTATTTTTGCTTATTGCAATAATGTTCATTATTTTTTTCAAATTATCCTCACCAAAATACATTTATACCGGTGAAAAAGTAAAAGGTAAACTATCATTTTTTTCAAAAATATCTGCTGTAATAAACAGAGGTGTACCTGTTGAGAGGGAAAGTGATATAATGATTGGACATGAATATGACGGGATAAAAGAACTTAATAATACCATACCGCCATGGTTTAACTTTATTTTCTACGGTACAATATTACTTGCAATTGTGTATATGATAGATTATCATGTACTGGGTTCAGGAAGTGTTATGTTAGATGAATATTTGAGTGAGATGAAAACAGCAAACGATAAACGTGAAGAATTAATAAGAACAGGTGCATTAATAAATCCGGATAATGTTACATTATCAACAGATGCAGCTGACCTTGAAAAGGGTAAACAAATATATACAACAAACTGCACACCCTGCCACGGGCCTGATGGAGGCGGAACTGTAGGACCAAACCTGACAGACCAGAACTGGATTCACGGCGGCGGGATAAAAAATGTATTTATAACAGTAACAAATGGTGTGCCTGCCAAAGGAATGATAGCATGGAAAACATTACTTACACCAAAACAGATTCAGCAGGTAAGCAGTTATGTATTAAGTCTGCAGGGTACAAAACCAGCAAACGGAAAACCTCCAGAGGGTGAAATATGGGCAGATACAGTTAAAACATCAGGTAAAGACTCCGTAAAAATTACTGATAGCAGCAAAGTTAAAACTGATACATTAAAACAAAAAAACAACAGCAGTAAAATTAAGAAAGATTCAATTAAGTAATTTTGTTAAAATGAAATTCAGTTTGAATTTCATTTTTATCACAACACTGCACAGCCAATAGGCAATAATTAAAAGATGGATAAAGCAAGTTCAGTTAATATATCAGATATAAACCCATTTAACGAGAGTTTGGGAATTGTTAGAGATGACGGTAAACGCAGGTTTATATATCCTAAAAAACCAAACGGCAGATATTACAATGCCCGCACAATTTTCAGCATAGTGCTGCTTGTATTTTTATTTGGCATGCCGCTTATTAAGCTAAATGGTCATCCGTTTATGATGCTGAATATAATAGACAGAAAATTCATTCTTTTTGGTGCAGTATTTGGAACGTATGATTTTTTTATTCTGGCAACGGGATTTTTAACGTTTGTGGTTTCTATAATTTTATTTACGGCAGTATTTGGAAGAGTTTTTTGCGGATGGGCATGTCCACAGACGATATTTTTGGAAATGGTATTCAGAAAAATTGAATTTTTGATTGAAGGAGATTATTTTAGGCAGAAAAATTTTAATAAATCACCCTGGGGAGCAACTAAGATATTTAAGAAGCTATTAAAATGGTCAATTTTTATGGCTATTTCAGTGCTTATTTCTAATACTTTTTTGGCATGGATAATTGGTTTTGATGAAGTTGTTAAGATTATTTCAGAACCAATTTCAATGCACACAGGTGAGTTTATTGCAATGCTTACATTTACAGGTGTATTTTATTTTATCTTTGCATATTTCAGGGAGTATGCCTGCATTTATGTTTGTCCTTACGGGAGACTACAGGGTGTGCTTTTAGATAAATCATCAACCGTTATTGCTTATGATTACATCAGGGGAGAGCCAAGAGGTAAACTAAGAAAATCAACTGAAAGAACCGAAGGTGATTGTATAGACTGCAAAGAGTGCGTAGCAGTTTGCCCCACAGGAATTGATATAAGAAACGGAACACAGCTTGAGTGCGTTAACTGCACTGCCTGCATAGATGCCTGTGATAACGTAATGGATAAGATATCAAAACCCAGAGGGTTGATAAGATTTGCATCTGAAAACAATATAGTAAATAAAACAAAATTTAAGATTACTGCAAAGATTATTGCATATTCTGGTATATTAATAATAATGTTAGGAATTTTAACTTACCTGCTTGCTGCAAGAAAACCAATTGATATAACAATTTTAAGGGCACCGGGTATGCTTTTTCAGGAGCAGCCGGATAATAAGATTAGCAATTTATATACCATGAAACTTACCAATAAAACATTTGATGAGGTACCAATAACACTTAAGGTTGAAAACCGGGATGGTGAGCTTAAAGTAGCCGGTAATGATATTAATATGAAATCAAATGATGTAACAGAAACAAAATTTCTGGTTATACTAAACAGAAATGACCTAAAAACTATGAATGTACCATTGGAAATAGGTATATATAAAAACGGAGAAAAAATTGAATCAAAAAAAATTAATTTTTTGGGACCTGCACCGCAGTAATTGCAAAATGCAGAAGAAAGGATTTAATTTATGAGCTGGGGCAAGGGAATATTATTAGCATTAATGCTATTTTTTACCGGAATTTGTATAATGGTTTATAAAACCATGACAAAGAATATTGATCTGGTAACAAACAATTACTACGAACATGAACTTAAATATCAGGATCAGATAAACAGGATAAATAATACAAATGGTTTAAAGGAAAAATTAAAGATAGAGACCGCAGGAAACAGTGTTATAATCACTTATCCAAAATTAAACAAAGAAATAAAAGGAGAAATTAATTTTTACAAACCAAATGATGCTAAAAGTGATTTCAAAATGAAAGTTGAACCCGGCAATGAAAATGTACAGATTATCAGTTCAGAAAAAATAAATAAAGGTTTATGGAGGGTTAAAATAAACTGGGAATCTGACGGTATGGAATTTTTTAGTGATGAAAAAGTAATTATACAATAAAAGAAATGGAGTTATTAACAGGTTTTCTGATTGGAATATTAGGAAGTTTTCACTGCATTGGTATGTGCGGACCAATAGCTTTATCACTTCCAAAAAGCAGAAACCTTTTAGCTGCGAGATTATTTTATAATCTGGGCAGAATTGCAACATATTCAATGCTGGGCTTATTGTTTGGGCTGCTTGGAGAAAGACTTGAAATGTTTGGTCTTCAAAGGGCAATTTCAATTTCACTCGGGATAATAATAATAATTACTGTAATAACACCATCATCATACAGAATAAAACTTGCACAAAAATCAGGTTTTTATACCGGAATAAACCTGCTAAAAACATATTTTGCACGTTTGTTTAAAATGCATTCGTATAAATCAATGTTTGCAATTGGATTGCTTAACGGACTTTTACCCTGCGGGTTGGTTTATGTTGGCATAACAGGCGCAATAGCAGTTGGAAGTCAGTTAAACGGAATGTTATTTATGGCAATGTTTGGATTAGGCACATTACCGGTAATGTATGGAGTATCAATAGCGGGCAGTGTAATAAACATGAACATACGCCGCAGACTAAACAAACTGCTGCCTGCATTCACATTAATTTTAGCTGCAGTGTTTATACTTCGCGGACTTAATTTAGGTATCCCCTACCTAAGCCCAAAGCTGGAGAGCAAAACCAAAACCGAAGAAATAATCTGTCAATAAAAAAAATTTACCGGGGATAAAAATCATATTTTAAATTGACAATGGTCATATTTTAGTAATAGTGCTTATTGTATCTTTGTAATGGTACTTATTGAGGGCTGCTCCTCGGTAAGGATGGATGAAAATGGCATTGAGCCATATTAACAAAGCGGAGGAAACTCCGCTTTGTGTATATATACACTTGTTCAGAACAGAAGATTTTATAAAAACCTGAATAAAAAAATTATTTTAAATTAAACTTTCTTAGATTTCAGGTCATAAGACGGTTTATATTTTTTTAGATTGACAATAAGAATTGGAATATGAGAAAGTCTGACTATGCCTCCTGAGACATCTTCGGAAAAGAATCTTTTTAAACCTTTTTTACCGTGAGTACCAATAGCAATAAGATCAGCATTAATTTCACGTGAATAATTAATAATTCCCTCTTCTTTCATATAATCATTGTAAATGGCATAGTCAAATTTTCCGCCGAATTTTTTGAAGAAATCATGGATTTTTTCTCTGTCATCTTTAGTTCTGCTGAACTGGTCTAATGTATTAACTTTAAACAGGTTAATTTTTGCACTGCAAATTTTTGCAAAATTCTGGACAAAGGGAAAAATACCATAAGCTTCAGGAAGAAAGTCACTAGCAAAAACAATTTTGCTAAATAGCTTATTCGCGGGTTTTACGGGAATAACAAGCACAGGCTTGGTAGCATACCTGACAACTCTTTCAGCAGTGCTTCCTAAGATTATTTCAGTTAAATTACCTGCGCCATGTGAGCCCATTACTATCATATCTGCTTTAAGTTTATCAGATAAATCAGTAATAGCAAAATGTATATTATTACTGGCTTCACAAGAAACAGATACATCTAAATTTTTCAGAGTACTTCTATTTTTTAATGCATCAAGTTTCTTTTTTGCATTATTTAAAATTTTTTCACGGAAACCTTCAAACATAATTGATGCAGGCGGAGCCATGCCAATAGGGTCGGCAGCATAGTAATAATCAGCAATTTCACATACATTAAAAATGTGCAAAGATGCTTTGGATTTTCGGGCAATTACGGCTGCCTTATCAAGACCGTAGTAAGAAGGCTCAGAAAAATCGGTAGGTACAAGTATTTTTTTCATATAAATAAGTTTCCTTTTTGTACAAAATAAACATTAATAGACTAAATTTTCAGTAACAAATTACCGGACAATTATAAAAGATTATTTCTTAGTTTCATGTTATACAGTTTTGGGGGAATTTAAAACAGTATGATATTAATTAAAATTAAACACCTGCTGAAATTAACCCCGAAAGGTTTAGAATTTTAATATTGCCCGACGAATAAGTTAAAATTCCCCTCTGAGTAAAATCTGCAATAATTTTTTTCATGTAGCTTTTTGAAATACATGTGTAGCTTGCAAGTTCATCTAAAGAAATATTAACATTAAGTATTTTAGAGTTATTCAATCCGTATTTATCAATAAGTAACTTTAAAGTATCAGCAAACCTTTCATCAGATAATTTATCATTAATTCTTACTATATGGTTTTCCATGGAATCAATTCTTGAGCATAAATTTTTCATCACAAGAAGTTTATATGAATTGTTAGAATCAACGAGATTCATAAAATCAGAAGCAGAAACAAAGCTTAAAACAGTTTCAGAAACCGCCGCAGCAGAATTTGTAAAGGGGCAGCAGTTAACAACAGAGTGCAAACCAAGTATTTCACCTGAATTTGCAAGATACAAAATACGCTGGTTTTGATACGGCTCTTGTTTAAAAAGTTTAACACTGCCAGATTTAATATAATATATTCCCGAGGGTTCGTCATTTTCATTAAAAATCACATCGTTTTTATGAAATATAAACTGTGTTGGCTCTCTGTAATTTTTTATAATATCTTCTATACAGTTAACAGGTTTCATTTTGTTATTTATAAAGTTTCAAACAAAATTAGCTTGTTTGCAGTACACTGAACAATGATTTAAGTCATATTTTTTTATGATTAATGTTAAAAAATAAGATGACTTATAGGGCAGAAAAGAGATTAAAGACCTTAAAATTATATAATAAATCAGAAAATTAATCGAAAATATGAGCAGTTTTCAGCAAACCCTGCTGATTGATAACTTTTATTCTTTTCCCGATAAGTTCTATTAAATTTTCGTTTTTAAATTCTGAAAGAATTCTGATTGCAGTTTCAGTAGCAATTCCAACAATGTTAGCAATATCTTCGCGGGAAATTACAGTGCTGATAATGCCGTTTTTATCAGTACCAAAAAACTCCTGCAGCATTAATAATGCTTCTGCCATTCTTTCACGCACAGGCTTTTGCGCAAGACCGGTAAGTCGTTCTTCAGCTTTTTTAAGGTCATGAGAGAGCAGCTGCATCATTTGAGTTGAAAGCCGGGCATTGGTATTAAGAAAATCAAAGAATGTGCGTTTTGGGATAAAACAAACCGTAGCATCTTCTAAAACGGCAGCAGTACCGGCGTAAACCTCACCGCTGATAAGCGAACGGTAACCAAGGATATCACCTTCTTTGGCAAGCCGGAGGATTTGCTCTTTGCCTTCTTCTCCGGTTTGAAAAATTTTAATTTTTCCTTTATTAACACAGTAAACACCGGCAGGTTTATTGCCCTCATTAAAAATTATCTGTCCTTTTTTGTAAATACTGCAGTTTTTTTCTGAATCCATTTCTGAAACCTGTGCAGATGTGAGGGTACAGAATATATTACCAAGTCTAGAACGGCATTCATCGCAAACAGGTTGTTGAAATTGGGGTTTCATTATTAAAAATTACAACGGTATAACGCTAATTAAAAATTAATATCAATACTTGTATTCAATAATAAATGGTTAAAACAATAAAAAAAATCCAAATACTATATTAAAAATCATATTATCAGCTAACATTTAGATTTTACAAGTGTGTAATATACAATTATTTAAAAAAATGAAATATATACTTCCAGATTTTTTTTTGTGTATTCTAATTTTATATTGAATTTTTCTTCATACCAATACCTGATAATTTCTGCCTTCCCCTCCCCTATTTTGACTGAGATTTCAATAATATCATCATCTGAAATGCTTGCAGGGATAACATCTTTGATATCATTTTCATAACCGTAAAACTTAACAATTTCGTCATAGATTTCAATAAAGCGGTTAGCTGTTGGAAAGTTAACAGTGCAGATAAATCCAAACCCTTTATTTAACAGGATACGGTCAAACAAACCGGGATCATTTTTTAAATAAAATTCAGTATTCACAGCATCAAGTGAATTGTTGAACATATAACCTATCGTATCATTGGGATTGTTAAGGTTTAAGCCAAATAATGATAGATCATTTTTAGTTTGTGAAACAACACAGCACGTAACTGAAAAAATGATTGCAAAAATAATATTTAAATAAGCGGTTTTGGTATTTTTTTTAATTTTTATTTACAGGTTTTTAAAAATAATTTATTTTACTTCTCTAATTATTCTGTTGAGTTTATAGATTTTAATAAACTCATTTTCGTGATGATTGGTTGGCGGATACTTTGTATTAACGCTGTAAAGAGTTATAAGTCTGTTCTTTCTATCCCAGTTTATCAGTTTTGCGTTAGCTTCAAAGGTATCGGGGGCTGATTTAAATACAGCAACAACAGCAGTGTTATCTTTTATTTTTTCGGTAAATTCGCTGCAAAGCAGTTTATCACCCGGATTAATATAAGGTTTCATAGAGTCACCTTTGGCAACAAAAATGAAGGGATTAATTAACCCGGCAGCATCGCTTAAATCAATATTTTTAACAGCAAAATCCTGCCAGGTTGCAGCGGGTGAACCGCACTCAGCGTAACCTAAAACGGGCACTCTGGTAAATTTTGAAGCAGCGGTATTTTCATTTTTATGTTTTTCACCAAACATTGAGTCTAAAGTAATTCCGTGGATAGCTCTGATTTTTTCAAGCTGCTCAATAGTCCAGCCGCTAAGCCCGCGCTTAATTTTGCTCAGCGAGCCGGCATTTTCATTTATGCTCTTAGCAAGTGCATAAATGGAATGAATGCCCTTTGCAGCCAGCATAGGAAAGAGTCTGTTATTAATTTTAACAGTAAGAGATCTATCTTTAGAATATTTTTTTAATGACTTCATACGCAATAATAATAAATACTTATGAAAATATATCTGCTTATACCATATATTGCTCTTGACATATATGCAATTTGCATATATATTTGCAGAGTTATTGCTGTTGTAGCAAATATAACAATAAAATACCTGAATTAACCTAAAAAAAAAAGTTTGTTTGTGTAAATAGCTGATTTTCCTTTATAGAAAAATTTAAACTAATTAAAATTGAAGTTAATTTAGCATAGAAAGTTATTTTAGCATAGGAAGTTATATGCAGCTGGCATATTTAAAATAAACTCAGCATTAGTAAATAATACCCTTAATTAAATAATAGCTTATAAGTTTTAAGATTAATCCTTATGTAAAATGAAAACGAAAACCACTGTTAATAAGATTTCACAAAGCAACTTAGAGCAATGTATAAAGTATGCAGAGTGCGGGATAACTTTTAAGCAAATTGAAAATTTGCTTGGACTAAGTGCGGGTACACTTAAAAGTTATGCTGTAAAATACCCTGAATATAAGCGGGCATTTGAAAATGCAGAATTGATTGTGCAGGCAAAAATTGAGCAGGCATTAATAAAACGTGCTTTAGGGTATGAAACTTCTGAAATTCATATTATATACACCAAATCATCGGGCAGTACAAATGAAAATCAGGATGATGAGGAAATACAGATTTTTGAAGATGGATTGATAAAACCCGAGGAGCTTGGAATGAAAGTTAAAGAGATTAGAAAAGTTTATAAAATTGTTCCACCTGATAATTCCGCAATATTATCATATTTAATTAACAGAAACAGCAAGAGGTGGAGTAAAAATCCTGCACCAGAGTCAGGTAAATCAATAGAAGATATGCTTGAAGACAGAAAAACAGGCTTAAAACAGGCAACAGATAATATGTAATTATAATGTTTGAAAAGAATACAGATAAATTAACAGCAAGATGGTTTAAAATAAACCAAAAAGCATTAACTCATCCGGTACAAAAGCAGCTTTTGGATGATTTTTTAAAACGGAAATACAGAAACTACATTATTTCTGCAGGCAGAAGATCATTTAAAACAGAAAGGTTTGCAAAGCGTCTGATAGTAAGAGAAAGTTATGACGATAAAAATTACGGAAAGAAATATTTTTTAGGAGCGCCAACAAGACAGCAGGCAAAAGAAATTTTTTGGGATGACCTTAAAAAGCTTTCAAATCCATTATATGTAAAAAAAATTATGGAAACCGCACTAAAGATTACATACATCAACGGTACTTCAATTAAAGTAATAGGGCTAAAAGAATTTAAACGGGTACAGGGACAGTTAATGCACGGAATAGTGATTTCAGAATATCAGGATTGTGACCCGGGGGTTTACAGTGAATCAATTGAGCCGATGATAAATGATACACGGGGCTGGTGCATAAAAGAGGGCAGACCGTTTGGCAAGAACCACTTTTTTGAGGATTTTTTAAACGGCAGAAATGGCAAAAAGGGCTGGCAGTCGTATCACTGGACAAGCGAAGAAATACTGAGCAATGAGCAGATTGAAGAGGCAAAAGCAAATTTGGCAAAACCTGATTATGAAAGAGAGTACAGAGCATCATTTGAAACTGCATCACAAAAACCATATTACAGCTATACAGAAAAAAATAATAAACGTACAGAAATTATTCAGCACCTTCCGTTTATTGCAGCATGTGATTTTAATGCACAGGAAAAACCAATGAGCTGGGTAATTGGACAAAGGTTAAAGGATGAAAGCGGAGAAAAAACTTACTGGCATAAAGCATTATCATTTCAATATACAAACACATTAACTATGTGCCGTTTGCTTGATGAAGATTACTTTAAAATGCTTAATGGCGGATATCCAAAGAAGGTAATTTTTTATGGTGATTACTCAGGAAGCAGGCATACATCAAATTCCAGCTTTAATGACTGGGAAATAATTGAAAATTATTTCAGCAACAAAACCATAATAGAAAAAAGAATTAAGCCGTGTTTATCAATAAGGGACTCAATTGGGGCAACAAATGCACAGCTGTTAAACAGCAAAGGAGAAATAAGGCAATATGCAGATCCCAAAAACTGTGCAGAACTGATTAAGGACTGGGAATTTTGCTCCTGGAAGTCAAACGGCAGAGAACTTGATGACAATGATCCGTTACGCACACATTTATGCCGTGCAGTTGACTATTACAATGATTACGAATATTCAATCCGCGGTAAACCGCTCACTGCATCGTTTAGAACTCTTTAAATTTAATTAAAAAAACAATATCCATTAAACCCTATGCAATTAACAGGAAACATATTCAGTGAGCTTAATAAAGCATTTAACTCAGCTATAAAGAAAAGTGAAATTTACCGGCTTTCACTTCATAATGAATTTGCTGCATTTTACAATAATGATTATGAATCAATTTGCTCATACCTGCGCGAGGCAACATTTAACAATCCATTTTCAGAAACCACACTTAACAATATCCGTTTTAGGCATGTAAATATAATCAGGAAAATAATTAACAGGATAACAAGCGGGATATTTACCAAGGATCCCGTAATAAAACTAAAAGATGCAAATGCTGCAGAGCAGGATCTTTTTTCTGAAATATTAACAAAAGCTAAATTTATACAGAAGGTTAAGGAGGCATTTCAAAAAGCAGTGTATTATAACACTGTTGAAGCACACGCAGTGTGGGATAATGAAGCCAATAAACTTAGAATAGATATTATAACTCCCAATAATTACACAGTAGAAACAGGGAACGACTTTCTTGAAAAGGAAAAAATTGCAATACGCAAAGCAGATAAATTTGGTGAGGTATATTGGTCTGTATGGGGCAAAACAGAGCATTATTTAGTTAAAGGCGATAATAAAATTGCACCAAAAAATAATAAGGAAATGGTAAATCCATACAGCAGTGCAGGGATTTATGCACTGCCCTTTGCAGTGCTTAGGATAGATGAAGGAGAAGATTACTTTGGCGAGCCAAACTGGAATATTTTTCTGCATCAAAAAAATCTGGATATCCGGCTGACTGATCTAAATGAAACCGAGCTAAAGACACTTCATCAGATATATCTGGGAATAAATACAAACTTCAGCGAGGGAGAGTCGTTTAAAGCAGGTGATTTTAAACAGATAAATAATGTAAAAGCGGATGATAAGGAACCCAGAATTGAAAGTGTGATTGCAGATGTTGATTACATTTCAGTTAGAGAAAATATTGACTGGCATAACAGACTTGTGCTAAACAGTGAAGGAATTTCGGGGGGTACGGCAAGTACTGAGCTGAAAGCGGAGTCAGGTGCAGCAAAAATAATTGATGAACTGGAGCTATTGGAAAAACGAGAAGAATATAAGACACTGCTGTATCATTTTATGCAGCATCTGCTGCAAGTTATAAGAGTTGTATGGAATTATAATAATCCAAATGTACAATTAAATAAAAATAGTTTGTTTGAAACATCATTTACCGAAGCCAGAATATTTGAAACAATTGATGAAAAAAGGAAGCGTTATGATATGGCACTTGCAATTGGATACAAAGATAGAATTGATATAACCGCAGAAGAACTTGAGTGCAGTGAAGCAGAAGCAATTGAATTACTGCGGAAAAGAGATAACAGAATTAAAAAATAATATAATAAAAGTAAAAAAATAAAAAATAAAAATAATATGAAAAAATTATTAAGTAAAGAGCCGGAAGGCGGAGCAGGATCAAATAAGGAAGAGGAAATTACAGTTGCTAAATCGGAGTATTTAAAACTGGTAAAAAATTCAGATGAGCTTAAAACTCAACAGGAAGCAGAAGTTGGCAAAGCAAAGAAAATAGAACAGCTTGAGAAAGAAATTGCTGAGTTAATCCTTGAGCGTGATGAGTCAAAAAAGAAATATGGCGAGCTGGAGAAGAATATTAGAAATGAATATTATGAAAATTTAAGTGATGAGCACAGAAAAATAGCGGAGTTAATTCCCGGAATAGAAGGATTACGGCAATACGTAAAGTTAAACATATCAAAGCCGCCTGCAGGAAGCGATTCAGCAAGACCCGGGGCGGGAACTATAGATTCATCAGCAAAATGGGATGAACTTACTTATAACGAAAAGGAAGAACTCCGCAAAAAGCGTCCTGAGATGTGGCGTAAATTATACAGAGAAAAATTTGGATTCAATTAGTAAAAACAATTAACAATGAGTAATTAGTAATTAGTAATGAATAATGAGTAATATTAGAATAGTAATTTTTATTTAAAAACATTTAAACAAAACAACAAAATTCTTACAAACTAAAATTAGAAAGAAAAGCTATGGCATCATTAACACTTGATGATCTTGCAGGGAAATTCCAAAGCGAGACATTTAAAGCAACCCTTAGGGGAACATTTACAAAGGCATTAAGTTTTTTTGGTTCAGGATTTATGACAGAAGCCCCGGATGAAATAGTAGATCCAAATCAAACCGGTACATTTGGCAACCTTCCGCAATGGAACGTTGATACATCTGACCCTGATCAGATAACAACATCATCAACAACACCAATTAACAAACTAACAGCATATAAAGACCGCTTTTCATGGATGGAGCTGGAAAAAGGATGGGGAGCACAGGAGCTGATAAACACAGTTTCCGGCAGGGGTAATGATATGATTGAAGAAATTGCTGTACACATTGGTGAATACTGGGCTTATGCTATGCAGAAAAGAGCGATTAATGTACTAAAGGGAATATTTGCAGCTGAGCTTTCTGTAAGTCACTCAACTGGAAATACATATTCAGGAGCTAATATAAGCAATGCAGGAGTACTTGCTGCAAAATACAAGCTTGGCGATTGGCATAGAATGCTTTCTGTAATTTTAATGCACTCAAAAGTTCATGGCGATGCAGTTTCCAATAACCTGATAACATTTCCCGCGGGACCGGTTGGAAATAATACATTTGTAAGCGGAAATCCGGGACAGATATTAGGACTTATGCCGTTTGCCGATGATGACCTTACAGCAACGGCGGGAGTATATTCAACATTTTTGGGAGGAAGAGGTTCAATGTTGTACAAGCTCCGCAGCAGACCGGGAAGTGCGTTAACAAACCGCAATGCGGTAAAGACAGGAGGAATATATCTTGAGCTTGCACGAGATGCCAAACAGGCAGGCGGAACAGATGAAATAATTACAAGAGTATCTTGTATGGTGCATACACCCGGAGTTGCATGGGGAGATGCAGCACCTGAAAATCCAACTCTTGCACAACTTGCAACGGGCAATAACTGGAGTAAAGTTGCACCTGATAAGCTGATAAAAGTTGCCGAGCTTAAAACAACTTAATAAATATTAAAATTTATTTTCAAATTCCCTTATATAATAATATCACTTTCCCTGTCAAAACAGACAGGGAAAGGATAATAAATAAGAACAACAGATAATTTAAATTTATGCCTTATGAAAGAAACTAAACCGGGAAAAGAATTGAAAACCGAGAAAGAAATTTTTGAGATAAATCCGGCAATACTTTGCCTGCAATTGGGATACAGCTCAATAATTGATGGTGATAATATAACGGTAGTTGCCGATAAATACGGCGAACAATTTAACAGCAGAAATGAAAAGATAAGAGTAATAACAGAACCGGGTTATGTAATAATAAACGGAAAGCGGACAACAAGCGGAAAATTTGAAGGATTAACAGCAGTTCAGTTATATCAGCTTGCAGCAGCAGGAGTATTGCTTCTTAACAGTAAACAGCAAACAGAGTTCAGAAAAAAGTTTTTTTAAAAATTTAAAATTTTAATCACAATGCCAATAGATGAATTTATAACAGATGAAGATATTAAAAGCTTTGTGCCGGAGCTAAGCAGGATGCTTTGGAGCGAAGAAACAGATTTTACGCCTCAAAAAATACAGGCGCTGGAAATAATTAAAACTGAGCTTCGCTCAATGGGTTACTTACCCGCAGAAATTATGCCAAGACTATATATAAGATATTCAGGAACAACAGAAACAACCAATCATATAACACAGCCAACAAATACAGATTTAGCAGCAAGACTAAGGTTTGTACTTGATGTAAAGCAATATACCGCAGGCGGTGAAAAGATATTTACATTACAAGGCAGTAATGATAAACAAACGTGGTTTGATATTGATTCACGCAAAGCGGAATCAGCAGGAGTTATTACTTTTCTTATTACTTCATCGTACCTGTACTACAGATTAAACAATGTAATTACAGGAGGAGAAATTGACTACGAAGCATTTTTATGTGATACAGGTATTGAGCGTCTGCTGATATACAAATGGTTAGAATTAATTCTGCTTGACAGAATTTCTGAAGAAAGAGACCAATATCATTTGAAGATGGAATATTTCAGGAAGGAGTATGAAGGACTTATGGAAAAGATGCGGATTTGGAAAGATTTTAACCAAGACGGCAAATTGAGTAAAAATGAATTTAACAGATCACAAACAATAAAATTATTAAAATAACAATGATATATAAAACAATTGATGAGTGGTTTGCTGAAAGGATTAATGAACTAAATGAAACCCTGCCTGAGCATGAAAAAATAAATCAGATAACGGGTACATTTAAAACAGATCTGCTGCCCGCAAATTTAATGGATAATTCATATTTGGTTAAGCCCGAGACAATAATTTTTCAGGATAATGAATCAGCAGAAATATCTGCATCAGTAACAGTACAATTTCATTTCAGACTGTATAAGCGGGCTAAAGAAAATTATAAGAAAAACATTGATGATAAATTATTTGCACTTATGTGCCTGCTTGCAGGCAATGAAAGCTCGGGGCTGGAATATAATTCAAACGGTATAACATTGGCAAATCTGCATAACCTAAGCATTACAGAAACGGATAAATCATATAAAGCCGGAGAATACATTTTTCCAAAATTGAAATTTAACTTACAAATTTTTATAAATATTAATTAAATAAAATAAATAATTTTATTATGGCAAAAGCATTAAGAGATAAAGGCGGTAATCAGCTTGTGATAATAGAGCTTGAAGATGATCTTAGCATTCCGGCTGTAATTACAAACGGAGTAAACGCATTAAATTGCGGGCTAATATTTGAGTCACAGGTGGCAATTGATACAAAGACAGAAAAATTTAAAGCAGAAGACGGCAGAACATACGGTCAGGACGAAGAATATGAAGGCAGAACATCGGGGGTATTAATGGAAAGCTCTAAACTTATAGCAGATTATCTTTCATTTGGAACACGAGGAAAGCTTCATCTTGAAATAAAATACGAGGGAATAAAAGCGGGAAAACATCAGGAAGTATTTAAAATAGCAGATATAACACCACAGATGCAATTTAAAACTCCCGGCGGCACAAAAGCAATGAAATACGAATCAATTTCAGCAGTTCAAATTCAGCCGGTTGTAATTAGTGAAGCGAACATTAATTTAATAAAAACTTCACTTGGTTTAAATATCAGAGCTTTGGGTCCGGTAACTATTCCAGCTGGGCAGGAACATGTAATTGCAGAAAGTGATGTGTAAAAAATGAGGGAGAACAAATATAATTTTAACGGGAAGTTATACAGTATCAAACCGCTTTCACTTGATATTCTTCATAAAGTTTCACCGCTTTTAGTAAGATTTAAACAAGAGCATTACAGACTTACAAAAGATATAGACATGAGAGAATTGACAGAACTTGAGAGTGGTATAAGTGAACTGGAAAATGCAATAGATGGTGAAACAAATAAAAAATCAGAAGATACCGGACTGAAAGAAAAACTTCAAATACAGCTTAAAGAGCTTAAAAAGGAATATAACTCGGTAAAATTTACATCTGTAAGAGAACACATTTTAAAAATGGAATCATTGGCACTGCTGAATATAATTACAGATGCTGAATTTATATCAAAAATGCTAAATATAATTTTAGATTGCCAAAATTCTGATGAGTGTTTTACTGTTGAGAAAATTAACACAATGGATGCATTTAAATTTATTAAGCAGGTTATTGCAGATTTTTTTTTGAATATATCAGAATTCAGCAAAGTATAAATGAGTTCAGAAATAAATTTGACCTGCTTAATGCGGGCTTTTGTCCGCTGCCTGATTCACTGCAAATTCCGCAAGGAATTGAATATTTATATATGCAATGGAGCATTGCAAAATTCTACCATATAAATCCAAATGAAGCCGGAGAATTAAGTGAACTTGATTTTTGGCAGATGCGTGAATTTGAATCACTTGAGCAGGCAAAGATGAGCTATTATTTAAAATTACAGCAGAAAGAAATTTTATAATATATAAAATTAAGTATAATGATAAATAAAAGTGAAGATTTAAACGGTATGATTAATAAATTTCTTGATGAAATTTCGGGTGTATTTGCAAAAACAAAACCTGATGAAGTTAACTCAGCGGATAATTCATTTAATACGAGCCGTGAAATATCGGCTCAATTTGAATTGATGCTTGGATTTACAAAAAGTATGATGAGCAATATGAATGAAATGCAAATAGGGTTTGCAAAGACAGTTGAAATAATAATTGGAATAATAAATACAATTTCAGGCAGAAGTAACGGAGGCATTGGCGGATTGTTAAGCGGATTGTTTGGGGTGATTGGCAGTATATTTGGATTACCGTTTGGCATTGGTTCTGCCGGAGCATTAGGAGCAGGTTTATCGGGCTCAGCAATTTCCGGAGCGGTAAGCGGGGGTTTAATAAATCAACGGGAAGGTTTGAACAATATAGTTACAAATCAGCCGCAAATTATAAATCAGATTGTTATTAAAAATCCGGTAACATTTCAAAAAGCATTTGATGCAGAGATCCGCAACAGAGAGCTGAGGGGAGGGATTGACCTGTAATGCCGGTATTAATAAAAAAATACAGAGGTAATAATTATTTTATGGAGCGTGAGTTTGCGGATAAACTTGATCTTGAATTTATTCCGAGCAACGGGCTGCCAGTATTTAGATTAGAAACAGATGACCCTGCGCAGCCGGGCTCATACCGTGCTGGTGATTTTGACCTGATGATTTCACTGCTGCAAAACGAGCGTTCACAAACGGGTTTAAATATCAGGGATTTTTTTCTGGGTGAAGATCGTGATTATTACTGTTTGGTTATATTTAAACTAAGTGAAACGCAGAGCTTTTGCGGAATTGCACGCTCTGAGCAAATAACAGGAAGCTATACATATTCACAAAACAGATGGCATGTTAAGCTCACTTGTAAAGATATATTAATTGAATGGGCAAAGCTCTGCGATGCTGTTTCAAGCTCATTAATAAATTTTGCAAACGGAGTACAGCTTACATTTGAAGAATACATTATAAGGCATTTCAGCGGATTAACCGGTGATATTGTGCTGATAAATTTTCCGCAGAAAACATATCTTGAAAGGGTAAGGGAAATTTACAGTAATATTCAATGGTGCTGCGCACTGGGAGATTACAGAAATTTTATCACGGGGAAAGAAAACATAAGTGTTTGGGAAACATTTAAAGAGCTTGCAAAAGGTATGGGCTTTAATTTTGAAATGTATTTAAATGAAGGCACTGAGGTGCTGAATGAACCTGAATTTATTTTCAATATTTTTTTTCTGAACGATCTTGTTAATAATACAGCAATTGAACCTGAAATTATTGAAATATCAGAATCAATTTTACTGCAAAAGCCCAAATGGTTATATTTAAAATACAGAAGCATCATTTTTAATGATGCCGAGTATAGTGACGGAATATTTTTTTCAAACAGCCAATTATTTGAAAGTGATACAAATCATGGTGACGGCACAACACTTTATCCCTCGCTGGCATTAACAATGAATGGAAAAAGTTTAAGCTATATTAACAGCAGCGGTGTAACCGAAAAAATGATATTGCGGGATTTGGATTTTATGGATATGCCGCTGAAGCAGTACAATTATGATCTTTCAACAGGCAGACCTATTGGGAAACTTTTTCCATTGAATGAAACTGAAGGAGGCGGTATGGCTTATGCCCGAATATTTAACTGCGCCAGAGTTCACAATGGCGAAGCTGATACTTATGATTTTTTGCCGGTTCAGGAAAATACCCGGTTAATTTATTCTGTGATAAATAAAATTCAAAATCACAGTTTCAGCTTAAAGATAAAATTAAATTTTCAAAAAAGATTAAGTACAAAAAGTATTTTTTTGATTAATTCAAAAAAATATATTGTTAACTCAATTTCAGATTTAAACTTAAAAAATAATACAGCAGAAGTACAAGTAAGCCAGATAAATTAAATAATTATGGGAATAATAAACGGATACAGCAGCCCTGCGGTAAAAATAATTCCTGCGGCAGAAAATTCACCTGAAGCAGAAATAAAGGTGGAATTGCCCTTAACAAATTCTGCCGGACTGGTAGAATCATACGAGATAAAAAAAATATCTCACGAGCTTATTTCATTTGGGCAAGGAGAAAATAAAATAATAAATGCACAGAAAATACTGGGGTATATAATTACTTTCACACTGCACTATAATAAATGGTTAGACGGCAAAGATTTATATACAGGTATAAAGCAGATAATAGATGCAGCTAAAGCGGGCAGAAAGCTGATATTAATTCCAAGAAACGATGCACCATGGCGGGAATTTGAGGTAATTTTATCAAATAATACCTTTGAGCTTGGAATAAATAAAGGAGGCAGATATGCAAGCACGCACAGACTTGCGGTTTTAGAGTTCAAATCTGCAAACTTAGAGCCGGATTTAAAATGGTATCCGCCCGAATATGCAGAGCCCTGCGGCGGAACAGGTTTACCTATAGAAGGTTCACCTTAAAAAAATAAATTGTAAAAAATAAATAAATAAAGCTATTGCCTTAATAATTTTTAAAGAAATAATTTTAATAACAAAATCAATAAACCCTATGAAAAAAATAATAATTTTAGCAGTTACTTTTTTAATCTTCAATTTTTCTGTTATTGCACAATTTACAAGTCTTCCAATCAGACTTGTAAATGCAACAGGTGCACCGTTAACGGGAGAGGCAGGAAATATAGAATTTACAAAATACCCGCACAACTTTCCGGCAGATAAAATTTCGGGAATAACAGTTACAGAAATTGGCACAGCCGGCAACTATGTTGCTAAAGGTTTTACAGATTTTCAATATGTAAAACTTTGGTTAAGCGGAGTTGAGCAGTATTGGTTTGATAGTGTACTTACAGGTAATATTTTCAGCTATCTAAGTAACAACTATGTAACCTTGGGAACATCACAAACAATTACCGGCAGTAAAAATACAACAGGCAGCTGGAATGCACTTTCAACAGGAAGTTTTCTTTATTCAGGAAGCTCAACAAGCAATACATTTTACAAACCATATATAATAAATTCATCTCCGTGGTATAATGATCTCTCGCAGATGCCAAATACAGGATTACTATTTAAAAATGCAGGAGACTCACTTTATCTGAAGCGTGAAAACGCATATTACTCTGAAGAAGATAATAAGCTGTATTTTAATACTACAGGTACGCTGGGTACATTCCGTATAGCAAAGCGGAGCAACGGTCAGTTGTTTGATTTTAACAGCAATGAATTTACATGGTCAGCAGGAACAGGTCTAAATTTAAACAGCAGTATTTTTGTGAGGGATAGTATTTCGGCAAAAAATTTTACTGTAATAAAAGATTCCACCTGGTATATGCTTGGTGAACCTTTAAGCAAACTAAGGGTACTTTCACTTAAAAAACCGTTCTGGGCAAATCCCCTGCCCTACCCTGACTGGAAATGGTATTACATTAGTATAAATGAAACAGGGGCAACAACAGCAATGGATAGCTTTACAGTAATGAATAATGCTGATATGACATTTGATGAAGCGCCGTTTGAAGTGTTTGGTGTTTCAAGCTGGAGCGATGTAGATACAATTTCCCTTCCGGTTAGAGGCAGTTATATGATAAGTTACAGTGTTAATCTGTTATTTCCATATACAGAAGTAACGGGTATAAGTGCAAGAGATTCTGTAAGACTTAGAATAGCAAATGAACTTAATCAGGATTTGCCTTTATCGTATGCTGAGGAGTGGATAGAATTTAATGACGGCACACGGTACAGTCCGGCATCACATACAGTTACCAAAACATTCACACTGTTTAATTCACTGCCCGGAATGAAATATTATCTTCAGTTGTATGCTGTATTGGGAACATCACTGATAAATGCGGCAGCAACTAAACCAACTATTACATATTTGCTTGTGCGATAAATAAATTATGAATAAACTTTAAGCGCATTAAAATTAAATAAACAATAAAATAAACTTTAACATAAAATAAAAATGGAAATAACAACTTCATCGTTATCACTTAATATACACCGCGAAACAGATGTACTTGCACTTGCAAGGGCAGAAAAGAAAAAAGATTACTGGAGGAAGGTAGTTGATGGTAAGCTTCAGCTGCCTATTGGCAAAAATGCAGACTATGCAGAGGAACGATTGATATACTGGATAAAAATATATGAAAAATACAGAGCAAGGATAGAAGGTCATATTAATGATTTTGAAAAAATAAAGGATCCGGTTGGCTTTATGGAGTGGATTGCAGGTGTAATTAATACGATAAAAGCAGTAATAAATCTAATAATTAATTATAAATAAAAAGGGTTAAGCGGAATTATTAATTACCAAAACATCAGAGATAATTTTTAAAAAATAATAAACTAAATATAAAATTAACCATTATGAAAAATTTACTTGAAGAAATATTCGGGATAAACTGGCGCACAACTATATGGGGAGGAATTATGACATTAGCCCTTGCAATTAATCAGGCACCTACTGTTGTAAACTTTCTGCCTGATAATATTGAAGTATGGGTAAGGGGAATTTCCGGCCTGATAGTTATAGCGGCAGGAATAAAATTTGCAGTAACTGCAAAAGGTTAAGTGATAAGATTAATTTAATTAATTATTACGGTGCGGGCTATCAAAAAAAAGCTCCGCAAAAAAAATGCGGAATACCCCCTGTTTCCTTATAAATTAAAATTTCAATAAATTTATTTCTAAGAAACCAATACCCGCAAATGACCTCATATTCACATCATATATACTTCAATTGGTCCGCACCGGATTTTTTAATCTACCGTGTTAAGATCTCACACAGGTATTACAAATTAATACATTATAAAAGGATTTAAAAAAGAAAAGAAAAATGGATCTGATAAATAAAGAGCATTTTGTAAATAATTACAAAAGTAAATTTGGTAAAGCACTGAGTGAAAATAAAAAGAAAAATATATTTCTGATAACGGATGCATTTGAAAAGGATGACAATATGAAGAGCTTAAGATGGCTGGCATATATATTAGCAACAGGAATGCATGAATCAAATGATACATTTGAGCCGGTAACAGAGGGTTACTGGATAAAGCCCGAGGCAAAGCGTGTTAGGGCACTGTATAATTATTATCTGCATAATAACCCGCGAGCATTAAAGTCAATTTTTCCAAACGGCTATGCCGGCAAAGCTTATTACGGCAGGGGACGGATTGTTCAGCTGACACATGAATTTAACTACAGGTTTGCTTCGCTGAAACTGTATAATGATATGCGGCTTGTTGATGATCCCGATATTATTATAAAAGATCCATCAGCAGATATTGCAATAACGTTCCGCGGAATGCGTGAAGGGTGGTTTACAGGTTTTAAATTGGAGAATTTCTTTCCGTTGGGCTTAGCAAAAGCTGAGTGGAAGAATGCAAGAAAGATCATAAACGGATTAGATAAAGCAGCTTTAATTGCAGGTTATGCCGTAAAGTTTTATGGTTTGCTT
>JADZAP010000025.1 GCA_020852705.1 Ignavibacteria bacterium
AAAATAGCATCTAAATTCCATCCACCTTCCCCATCTTTATAAATTTCAAGATTTGCTGTATTTCCAGACATTGAATTAAGGTAAATAAAAATACCAGAATTTTGATTATCCCAGTTTACAGTTGAAGAACTAGAATACGGTGAAAATACTTCATTATAACTAACACTCCAAGCATCCCACCTATCCCCCATCCATTTACGTGAAGTCCAGGGCTCTTCAATATTAGTATATATTCTGTCAGTTCCGGTACCGCCAGTATTTAGTTGTTTTTTACCAACACCGAACCATTTATAATGCCCATTACTGAATGTACTTTTACCATCCCTTGCTGCTAAACCCCAAGAGCCAGCATCATTAAAATCAAAAACAGGTGCCGTTTTTATAAAATACGGGAGCCAATAATTTGTAGGATCCCAATCCGGTGCCTGATTGTTTACATATTGCCAGTTCCATAAACCATCAGCACATTCCTGATCCATAGAAGGAGTCCAATTATACTCACTGGGTGTATGATAAATATACACACCTTTCGAATAATATTCCTGCTGCCCTAAATCAAAATAGGGGTTGTCATGACATGTATCTCCCCACATAATTTTATCATAACTTGAAATTTTCTGACGGTTTGCAATTAAAAAGAACTCATTAGTACCATTGATAGGAACCTGCAAAACTTCACCCTGATTGGATGAGTGTCGTGATGTAAAATCATCTATGCTGTAGTTAAAACCGTTTGTGAAATCAACCAGTTCCGGTATCATGTATCCAAGCTTTATAGATTCCCACGGGCTTAGGTATTCATCCAGTCCAAAATCTGCACCCAAACCCATCATCTTGCCATACGGTGCATGTCCAGTTCCATATAAATAATGTCCGTGTTCATGTCCTGAAAAACTCACAACACCCTTTAAATCCATTGGATATTTTGGTGTTCCTCCCCAATGTCCAGGTGTCATCCTTAGACCAGAACCAATAGGGCTTACATCATTAACAATTCCATGAATAATTAAGCTTGTATTCGTTATTGTATAATTTGTTCCTTGAGAATACGATAAATCCAGACAGGCAATACCGCCAGCAGGCATGCCGCCCACATTTGACCAGGTGCGGTGAACTATATATATCATATCAATATAATTATCTGGGGTATAAACAAACGTTCCGCTACTTTTAGTCCATTTGTCGTAATTTGGCCATTCTGCAATTGATATTAATTGTTCAAGCCCTGCATAAATATCATCATTTATCTTCCTTGTAGCATTAACTCCATAAAGACTTTGGTATTCAGATGCCGATAGGGGTAGAATTATTGAATAAGCATTTCCTATAATGTGGAAACGTCCCCTTGAAGCCTCCATCCAGAAATCACTTTAACGGTCATTTGTTTCCGAATAAGCGTTCCACCATTCGCTGCCATAATTATTGTTGCGAGTTGCTGCTATATAATTATTTAAATCAACTGGCGGAAAGCCGGCTGGCCAGTTTGCATCATTTATATACGGTTCGCCAGAGGAATATTGAACGAATGCAATAATTACAGGGAATACGCTATTGTTGTTTGTTCCTGAATAGAAATCAGTTCTTTCAGGTTTGTGGTTACCACCAATAAATGAAGTTTGGTTTCCGGTCTTAGTGAAGCTGCAAGTATAACCCCACTGCTGCTGTGAATATATGTTTAATGTACAAACCAAAATTACAGTTAAGGCTGTTAAAATTAAGTTTTTCATAGTAGTTAAAAATTTATGTTTTTAAAATTTTATTATTTGCCTAACTTTGCAGAAATTTGCTGGCTGAAAAGTGTTTACATAAATATTTATAACCTGCAAATAGAATTATAAAACGCAATCAAAAGGGGTATAAAGCTTGCAATTATACTTTATGTAAATTCCATAAACTTGGCGGTTCGCGGAATTCTCCCTTGAGTCTGCATTATATCTGTTTATTTATAAATCCATGGCGGTTTCACTTAATCCTCCCGTTTTTATTTAATTAAAATCATTTTTTTAGTTTCTTTATATTCTTCTGTAAAAAAAGTGTAAAAATATATCCCACTTGACAAATTTGCTGCATTAAATTCTACTTCATAAATTCCTGCATTAAGTCTTTGATTAACTAAATCTGAAATTTGTTCACCTAAAGAATTGTACACAGTTAATTTTACATAGCTATTTTGTGGTATTTCGAACCTTATTATTGTAGAGGGATTAAATGGATTAGGATAGTTGTGATATATTTTATATATTATTGGTAAATTATGACCCGTTAGTTGAATAGGTACAATAAGCCCTCCTGAACTTGTTTGTAAGATTGTGCCAGTATTTCCAGCACACCAGCCTATAGAATCATTAATAAAAAATACTGAACTATATGCAGTAAAAACTGGAATAACTTGTTGAAGCCAATTGTATCCGCCATTTGTTGTTTTAAATACTTTTGCTGCTCCACCACACGTCCAACCTGTATTAATACTTGAAAAAAAAATGGATACAGCATTCCAATTGTCAGGTTCAGGAGTTACTCTTGAGATACTGTCCCATGTTTGTCCAAAATTTATCGTTCTATGAACCTTTCTATTTTGCAATCCTATTAACCACCCTACATCACCTATAAATGACATCTCGAAAAAATCCGAGGTTTCATTTGATACAATTATTAGATTCCAATTAATTCCTCCATTTGTGCTTTTATAAAAAGTGCCACTTTCTCCCCCAACTAACCCATTCAAATTATCTTTAAAATAAATATCCCATGCATACGATACCCCAATCATGCTTGAATCAATTGTTGCAAAACCATTAGTGGTTCTAAGCGTCCATTGCCCGCTTCCGCATATCCATCCGGTGGTCCTGTTTATAAAGCTTAACCCATAAAAAAACTTGCCGGGGTTTACTCCGCTTCTGATAACAATCCAGTTTGAACCCCCGTTTGTTGTTTTTAAGATTGTTTCAAATATGCCTACGCAATAAACATATTCTGAATCAACTGCATGAATATCATAAAGTGTTTCGGTAACGCCTGTGATTTGCACTACCCAGTTAAGCCCAGCATTGGTAGTTTTTAAAATTGTGCCATTTGCTCCGCATACCCACCCTGTATATTGGTTTATGAACTGAATATCAGCTAAACTGAATATTGTGCCACTGTTTTGCTGTACCCACTGGGGGAAACAATTATCAATTAATAATGAATAATTAATAATAAGTATAAATGATATGTAAATTATTTTTTTCATGTTGAAATTTATTAAATATAAAAATTTATTAACTATTCAGCAAAAGTAATTCCGCGCAGTTAAAACTGCAAAAAATAATACAAATAATTCGTTAAGTTTTTTCATGTTTTATACCTCTAAATTTTTATTAATTACACAATGCAGTCGCATTTACAGGAAGTTTAAGAGAATTTTCATCAAGTCTTTACGAAAAAAAAAAAAACGGATTGCAATTACAAGGGTATTTTTAAAGTATCATAATAATTCGTTAAAAACAGTTTAAGTTATTATATTAGAGCATTTAATAAAAATTTTAAATATTTTTGATTAACTTTTTAACTACAAAACGTTAATAACCAAAATTCTTTTACATAATACAAGTATTACTGCCTGCATTTAAAATCACAAAAGTAACCTTTATATTTGCTGAATTATGTACAGAATAAAGCTCAATGAATTTGAAGGTCCTTTAGACCTGCTGCTTTTCTTTATTCAACGGGATGAACTTGATATTCACAATATCCCTGTATCAAAAATCACAAATGAGTTCTGCGAATATGTTAATTATATGCAGGTGCTTGATCTTGAGGTTGCCAGCGAGTTTATCCTTATGGCGGCTACTCTTATTCAGATAAAAGCCAGGATGATGCTCTATAAACCGGATGAAGTTACAGAGGAAGAAGAAGATCCCCGTTATGAACTTGTAAAACGGCTGCTTGAATATAAACGTTTCAAAGATGCATCTCAGGAGTTTGCAAACCTTGAAGATGAACAGCGTAAAGTTTTTTACCGCAATGATTTTGAAGGCGACTACAGAATGTATGATGAAGCCGAAGAGGATATTACAATTCAAAATCTCACCCTTTATAATTTAATTAAGGCATACAAATATGCCATGGAGCATCAGCCAAAAGAAGTAGTTCATAATATTCAGCGGCTTAATGTATCAATTGATGAGCAGATTGAATATGTTCATACACTCTGCTCGCAAAATACCGAAGTTTCATTTCTTAAAATGATTATCGGAATGGAAAAAATCCGTATTGTTGTTACCTTTATTGCAATACTTGAAATGGTAAAAAATGAAATCATTGGAATTAAAATAAACGATACTTTAACCGATTTTATGTTATTTAAAATTGCTGAAATGCCCGAAGAAGGAATAATAGAAACTTCCAGTTTTAATTGAATTTAACCATGCTGCATAAATTAACTTTTTAAATTTCTAACTGTTGTTTAACTATAATTATCAGTTTTACCTTTCAAAATTTTCTTTAAATTAATGTTTTTTGCTCTTTTTTTCACAAAAAAGCTTTATTATATTCGTATTCAATTAAAGGTTCTGCTTTTTTAGCAGGTGTGGTATCCTGTTTTAATTTATTGTAATTTAAAATTTAATATATTTATACCATATCATATTTCTAAATGAATTTTGACGGCATAAAAAAAATTGTCGAAGTCCTTATATTTTCTTCAGACCGCCCCTTGACTTTAAAGCAGCTGAAGGATATTATCAATCAGGAAAAATCTGAAACAGGCGTAACTGCCGATATTCGGAATATTGAAAAAGCAGTTGGCGAGCTTATTGAAAAATATCAGTCAGATGAATATTCATTCAGTCTGATACAGATTGCCGGTGCATACCGTTTTGCTACAAAACATGATTTTGCACCCTGGCTTGCAAAACTGAATAAAGAAAAACTAAAAAGAAGGCTTTCACAATCAGCCTTAGAAACACTTGCAATAATTTCATACAACCAGCCGATTACAAAAGCTGAAATAGAAGCAGTCCGCGGTGTAAATGTAGATTATATAATCGGCTCTCTTCTGGAAAAAGACCTTATTACTATCAGGGGAAGGGCAGAAGTTGTAGGTAGACCAATGCTTTACGGAACCACTGATAATTTATTGGAGTATCTTGGGATAAATTCTGTTGAAGATCTGCCTCAGTTAAAAGCAATTGATGAAATAATAAAATCCGGACCGCCCGAGGGTGTTTCTCAATCTGATATTGATTTCTATGAAGAAATAAACCATATCCGGGAAACTATGATAACTGAGGGCAATGCGGCATCTTCTCTGATTTCAGAGGTCAGCACAAATGAAGCAAATACAGTTATCCATAATTTACCTGTATCTGATGAAAATACTCAGGAAAACATCAATGATGGTGATAGTCAAAACTCCGTTGAAAATAATACTATTAATGATGAAAACAATTAATGATGAAAATAATTAATAAAAGTTTAAATATTATTTTTAGGAATATTAAAATTAGGGCTGTAATTAAAACGGAGTAAAATATAAGTTGCCTAAACAAAAGAAAAGTGAGAATTCTTACGAAGATAAAAATGATGTTAATTCATCTGAAGAAAAAGATTCCAAACTTACAAGATTAAATAAATTTATTTCAAATGCGGGTATTAGCGCCAGAAGAAAAGCTGACGAATTAATTTTTACAGGAAGGGTTACAGTAAATATGCAGACTGTTACAGAACCGGGAACAAAAGTTAACCCGGATAAAGATGTGGTAAAGGTTGACGGAGAAAAAGTAAAACCACAGTCAGAATTTATCTACGTTGTGCTGTTTAAACCAAGGGGTTATGTAACAACAACTCATGATGAAAAGGGCAGACCTACTGTTATGGATCTCATTGGACTTAACACACGCCTGTACCCTATAGGCAGACTTGACTACGATACAGATGGTGTTTTGCTGCTTACAAATGATGGTGAGTTCAGCAACATGATGATGCACCCCCGCCACAAAGTATTTAAAACATATTTTGCTAAACTTGATAAGCCAATGGAAGATAATGATGTAAAAAAACTTCGTGATGGTGTTGTAATTGATGGACGCCCCACTTCAAGAGCTAAAGTCAGAATTATTCCAAACACTGCCGAACAGAATATTTGGATTTCAATACACGAAGGGCGTAACCGCCAGGTTAGAAGGATGCTTGAAACGCTTGGATATTTAGTTCAGCGTTTAAAAAGAGTTGAATATGCAAGAATTGGTCTTGACGGACTTAAACCGGGTGAATGGCGTTACCTTTCTCCCGAAGAAATTGACTATGCAAGAAAACTTGCTACCCCAAAACCGGTTATTGTTAGAAAGCCCAAACCAGAACCGGTTGAAGATGATGAGAAAGTAATAGAACAGCCCAGAAAAGGTAAAAAAGGCGGCAAGAAAAAAAAGAAAAAAGAAAAGATGATGAAAAAAATGGAAAATATGCAGCCGCTAAATTCTGAAGCTCAGTCTAAAGAGCAGTTAAGTAACAGCTCAAATGTCCTGGATAGTATTTCTAAAGAACTTGAAGATATATCTGAACAAATATCAGATAACAAAGAATAACAAAAATATCAATTAAGTTAAAAGGGCACGGGCTTAGTTTAATGAAGTAGTGTCCTTTTTTATTTTTCTATAAAAAATTACAGGAGAAAATTTTTTTGCAGGAAACAAATGATCTGGTAAAAAACCGTTTGCTCGCACTGGAAGAAATCAAAAAAATGGGGATAAATCCATATCCCCACAGATTTGAAGTTACAGCCGATTCGGCAAAAATTATCAGCAATTTTAAAGATCCAGCCGATGAAAAAGAAGCTGAAGAACGGAAAAAAGATTTAGTTTCTGTGGCAGGCAGAATTATGACCATCCGTAAAATGGGTAAAGCAAGCTTTTGCCACATTAAAGATGAATCAGGTAAATTGCAGATTTACATTAGACAAAACGATGTTGGAGAAGAACAATATAAACTTTTTAAACTGCTTGATATTGGCGATATTATAGGAGTTAACGGTTTTGTTTTCCGTACTAAAATGGGTGAAATTTCAGTTCATGCAGTTTCTGTTTCTATTCTGACCAAAACCATTCTGCCTCTGCCTGTTGTTAAAGAAGAAATAACTGAAACAGGCGAAAAAATTATTCACGATGCATTTGCCGATGTTGAGCTTCGCTACAGACAGCGGTATATTGACCTTATTGTTAATGATAATGTTAAAGATATTTTTATTAAACGTACCAAAATTATCCACTCAATAAAACAAACTTTAGAAAATTATAACTTTTTTGAAGTTGAAACCCCTACACTGCAGTCAATTTACGGAGGTGCAAATGCGCGTCCCTTTGTAACTCATCATAATGCTCTTGATATTCCCCTGTATTTAAGAATATCAAATGAACTTTTTTTAAAACGCCTTATAGTAGGCGGTTTTAACAGGGTATATGAGTTTGTTAAAGATTTCAGGAATGAAGGGATTGACCGCACTCATAACCCTGAGTTTACTCAGGTTGAGTGGTATCAGGCTTACGGCGATTATGAAGACAGTATGCGTTTGTTTGAAGAGGTTGTTGAAACAGCATGCCTTGCAGTTAATCCAGCCACTAAGGTTGAATATCAGGGCACTGAGATAGATTTTAAAAAACCCTGGAGGCGTCTTAAAATGACCGATGCAATTTCTGAAAAATGCGGTATTGATGTGCTTAATATGAAGAAGTCAGAAATTATTGAATATATGAATGATAATAAAATTGAGTTTGACCCTAAAATTTCTCACAGCAAAGGTCTTGTAATTTCTGCTTTATTTGAAGCTGCCTGCGAAGATAACCTTATACAGCCGGTATTTTTAATAGATCACCCTATTGATACAACTCCTCTTTGCAAACCCCTGCGAATATATAGTATGCAGCAGATTGAAGAAATGAAAAAAGATCCTGAACAGGTTATTTTTGCAGAAAGATTTGAGCCGTATATAAATAAATGGGAGCTTGGTAACTCTTACACAGAACTTAATGATCCTGTTTTACAGCGAAAATTACTTGAAGAACAGGTAGAGCGGGGCAGAGGAGGTGAGGAAGAAACTCATCCGCTTGATGAAGATTTTCTTCGCGCTATTGAAATAGGTATGCCCCCAACCACAGGAGTTGGTCTTGGAATTGACCGCTTAGTGATGCTATTAACTAATTCACAAACAATAAGAGATGTTTTGTTTTTCCCATTAATGAGACCTCTGTAATGATCAAATCAATTAATATATTTTTATGAAAGTAGCTAATAATATTCTCGAGCTTTTTGGAAAGACACCGCTTGTTAAACTGAACCGTATGACAAAGGGACTAAAAGTTCCGGTTTTTGCAAAAATGGAATCTATGAACCCCGGTGCCAGTGTAAAAGACAGAATTGGAATTGCAATGATTGAAGATGCCGAAAAACGCGGTATGCTAAAACCCGGCGGTACTATTATAGAAGCAACCAGCGGAAACACAGGAATTGGGCTTGCTATTACTTCCGTTGTAAAAGGTTATAAATGTATTTTTACAATGACCGAAAAAGTTTCAGTGGAAAAACGCCGTTACCTGCAGGCACTTGGTGCCGATGTTGTTATTTGCCCCATGACTGCAAAACATGATACCCCTGAGCATTACCTTAGCGTTGCAAAAAGAATTAACGCAGAAACCCCAAACTCCCTGTTTATGTATCAGTACAACAACCCATCAAATCCAGATGCACATTATCACACTACAGGACCGGAACTGTGGGAACAAACTAAAGGTAAAATTACACATTTTGTCGGAAGTCTTGGTACAGGCGGAACTGTGAGCGGTACAGGAAGGTATCTAAAAGAAAAAAATCCAAATATAAAAATAATTGCTGCAGATCCCTATGGCTCTGTTTTTAAAACTTATAAAGAATCCGGTATTCTTACCGAAGGCACTCCATACCTTGTTGAAGGAATTGGGCAGGATATGCTCCCTGAAAATGTACACTTTAAATATATTGATGAAATAATTAACATCACCGATAAGGAATCATTCCACATCTCGAGAAGACTTGGCAGGGAAGAAGGTATATTTGCAGGCGGTTCTACCGGTACAAATCTGGCGGCTGCATTAAGAGTTGCCAAAGATCTTGATGAGAAGTCTCTTGTTGTGTTTATTGTTTGCGATACAGGTGAAAGATATTTAAGCAAACATCACAGTGATGAATGGATGAGAGAAAAGCGTCTGCTGGAAAAAGATAAAACCACTTTGGGGGTTGTATTACAGACTAAGCTAACTGGCGGATTGCCAAATATGGTATCAGCTTCACCCGATGAAACAATAACAGAAGCACTTGCAAAAATGGAAAAATATAATGTCTCGCAAATTCCTGTTGTTGAGCAAAATAGCTCGCTTGGTTCGCTTGATGAAGCTGATATAATGAGTAAGATACTTGATAACCCGTTAACTGCTGAAAAAAAAGTGAACGAAATTATGAATAAACCATATCCCGTTGCGGATGAATCAGAAGATATACGGCACGGTATTCAGTATTTAAAAGAATCTCCTGCAATTCTTGTCAGCCAGTACGGAAGGATAATCGGAATATTAACCAGATATGATGTGCTGGATTTTGTGTGAGGCAAATTTTTTAGGTTATTCCGCGCAAAGCCGCAAAGAGATATGTTTAAGGATTAAAATTTTTAGTATCAGACAATTTATCAATCAGTTTATAAAAATTATAAAAATTTGCAGGGATGCAAATCCGCAATTTACATCAATGTAACTTTGCGTCTTGGCGTCTTTGCGAAAGAGTAAAATGTAAATGAAATTTTCAACTAAAGCTATACATGCCGGCAACAACCCCGACCCATCAACCGGAGCGGTAAATGTTCCTATTTACGCAACTTCAACTTACGCAGATGAGGCTTATGGAGTTTCAAAAGGATATGATTACGGTAGAACAATTAACCCAACCCGTGTTGCCTTAGAAACTAACTTAGCTGCACTTGAAAATGCAAAATACGGATTTGCTTTTTCAAGCGGTATGGGTGCAACCCATGCTGTTGCATCATTACTGCAAAAAGGCGATCATGTAATTGTATCTCAAAATGTTTACGGCGGCACTTACAGAATTTTTGAGCGTATTTTCCGGAAAATGGGTCTGGATTTTTCATGGGTAGATACTTCAATTAAAATTGAAATTGAAAATGCACTAAAGCCACACACAAAAATGATATTTGTTGAAACCCCTACAAATCCTATGCTAAGCTTAACCGACCTTTTAATGATTTCAGACTTTGCCAAAATAAATAAGCTTATTTCTGTTTGTGATAATACTTTTATGAGCCCGTATTTCCAGAACCCGCTTGATTTTGGAATTGATGTAGTTGTACACAGCACAACAAAATATATTAACGGCCACAGCGATGCAATCGGCGGATTTGCCGCAACCGGCAGAGAAGATATTGCCGAGCAGTTAAAATTCATACAAAACTCAGTTGGTGCAGTACCCTCACCGTTTGATTGCTACCTGGTGCTTCGCGCAACCAAAACCCTTGCTTTAAGAATGGAGCGTCATAACCTAAATGCAATGAAAATTGCAGTAGAGCTTCACGAAAATTATAAAGATAAAATTAAAAAAGTATATTACCCGGGTCTAAAGTCACACCCTCAGCATGAACTTGCCAAAAAGCAGATGAGGGGTTTTGGCGGGATGATATCAGTTGATTTGGGTTCGCTTAATAATGCCGTTAAATTTTTTAATGGCTTAAAAATTTTTTCAAGGGCTGAATCCCTTGGCGGAGTTGAAAGTCTTATTTGCCACCCTGTTAGCATGACACACGGTGCTGTACCCAAAGAAGAACGCGAGAAATTCGGCTTAACCGATGGACTTGTAAGACTCTCTGTTGGTATTGAAGATTATGAAGACCTTATTGAAGATATTAAAAATGCATTAGATGAAATCAAATAAAGAAAATGCTGCCTAATCACGATGAAATACGCTCGCAGTTTCCCTTTACCGAAAAAATTATTTATTTTGATGCCGCTCATTTTACGCCATACCCCCTGCGTTCTGTAAAAAAACTTAATGAGTTCATCAATAATTTTACAACTGACTTTCTTAATTTGAGCCTTGTTAATTTAAATCAGTCCCGTGAATTAAGAAATACTTGCGGCAGACTTTTAAACTGCAATGCTGAAGATATTATCATAACAAGCAACACAACACACGGTATTAATATTTTTGCAAACGGTATTCAGCTGCCGCCTGATGATAATAATGTTGCAATGCTTGATTCAGAATTTCCTGCTGTTGTTTATCCGTGGCTTAATCAGGAAAAACTTGGAAAGGTAACTGTTATGCTAATTCCAAGCGATAAGGGCTACGCAAACGAAGCATTGATAAAACGTACACTTATGGATTTCAATATCCGCGTTTTCACAATCTCACTTGTGCAGTTTCTTGGTTACAGGCATTCAATCCGTAATATAGCAGAGTTCTGCCGCAAGCGTAATATCTTTCTGGTTGTAGATGCAATTCAGGCAACCGGTGTTTGCCCTGTTGATGTACAGGGAATGGGCATTGATTTTCTGAGTACAGGAAATCAAAAGTGGCTGATGTCACCGGCAGGACTTGGATTTACTTATATTTCAAAAAAATACAGAGAGATTATTAAACCAACCTATGCAGGTACAACGAATGTAAATTTTAATTTTGAAAATTTTCTTGATTATAAACTTGATTTTAAAAATTCAGGTGAAGCATACGAAAACTCAACACTGAATACTCTGGGAATGATTGGCACTGTTGAAGTGCTTAAATATTTTTTAGAGCTTGGTATTGAAAATATATTCAATCATATTATTGATATTCAGGATAAAATAATAAGTTTGCTTAATAAAAATATATATAAAATAGAAAGTGATCTTTCTGCTGAACACAGGTCTAATATAATGATACTTTCTCACGTTAACAGCAGCTGCAATAAAGATGTACAGAAGTATGCTGAAGAAAAGAAAATTTATCTTGCATTAAGAGAAGGCTTTTTAAGAATTTCTCCTCATATTTATAACAATTATAAAGATGCCCAAACTCTTGCAGAAGTATTGAACTCAATTGAATAAATTAATTAAAAAAACCAAATTAAAACACTATGACTTATTATAATTCAAAAAAAGTCTCAACAAATTTTGAGAAAACTATAGAAATAGTAACCGATGAGCTTAAAAATGAGGGCTTTGGGGTACTGACTGAAATTGATGTAAAAGAAACATTAAAGAAAAAGCTTGATGTTGATTTCAGGAAATACAGAATACTTGGTGCTTGTAATCCGCCTCTGGCATATAAAGCTTTAAGTACTGAAGAAAATATCGGCGTTATGCTGCCATGTAATGTAATTGTTCAGGAAAAAGATAATGGCGAAGTTCAGGTTTCGGCAATAAATCCAATGGAATCTATGAAAACTGTTGGCAACTCACAACTTGAAGAAATTGCAGGTACTGTATCTAAAAAACTGGCAAATGTGATTAACAAACTTAATTAAAATCAGATATATTATTTATTCTTTTAAATTCATTTGCATAAATTATAAACAATGCCTTCAATTTTCTTAAAAAAAAATGAAGATAAAAGACTGCGAAAAGGACATCTTTGGGTTTTCAGCAATGAAATTGCAAAGTGTGATGGCTTTTTGCAAAATGGAGATCTTGTTGATCTTTATACTGCTAATAAAGAGTACCTTGGTACCGGATTTTATAACAAAAATTCTCTGATTTCCCTTCGGCTGCTTGGAAACAATTATAATGGTGATATAACCGAATATATCCATTCTTCATTAAATCAAGCCAATGAACTGCGTAAAACTTTTTATCCTAAGAGAAGTTCTTACAGACTTTGCTTTAGCGAAAGTGATTACCTTCCCGGGCTGATAATAGATAAATATAATAATACTTTTGTATTACAGGTTTATAGTGTTGGAATGTATGCTAATCTTGAACATGTTATCAGCTATTTAAAAGATGAACTTCAGGCAGAAAATATTTTTACCAGAAATGATTTTTATTTCAGAAAACTTGAAGGATTACCGGAAGAGGATAATTTATATTTTGGCAATACCGAAAGTGAAGTGATTGATGATAGTAAAATAAAATTTAAAATAAATTTTCCCGAATCACAAAAAACAGGTTTTTATTTTGACCAGTGTGATAACAGAGAATTCATTGAGAGGTTTACAAATAATAAAACCGTGCTCGATGCATTCTGTAATTCGGGGGCATTCGGGCTTCATGCTGCGCATGCTGGTGCCGGATTTGTAACTTTTGTTGATTCTTCCGAAAAAGAAATTTTAAATGCTGAAAATAATTTTAAATTAAATAACTGCACCGCTGAAAATGATTTTATTGTTATGGATGTATTTGATTACCTTGCTAAATGTATTGATGCCGGAAGAACATTTGATGTTGTTATGATTGATCCGCCCGCTTTTGCTAAAAATAAGAAAAGTATTCCCGCTGCCCTTAAAGGTTATACTAAACTTAATAAACTTGCAGCAAGCTGTGTTGGTAAAAACGGGTATTTAGTTACATCTTCATGCTCTCACCATATTTCAAAAGCCGATTTCCTTGAATCCGTTGTAAACGGGGCAGCAAAAGCAGGCAAAGCATTGCAGCTTGTTCATTTTAATTCAGCTTCTTTAGATCATCCCTCACTTCCTGCAATGGATGAGACAACTTATCTTAAATTTGCTGTTTTCAAAGTGATTTAAAGCAAATTTTCTATCTTTTTATATTCAACCAATACCCTTATTTTGCGTAATTAAAATTAAATTTAAAACAAAATGAGTAAATATCCTCCTGTTTATTATTCTGATTATTTGCAAATTGATAAACTTCTCAGTTCTCAAAAACTAAAGAGCAACGAGTACGGGCATAAAGCCCATGATGAAATGCTCTTTATCATTGTTCACCAGGTTTATGAGCTTTGGTTTAAGCAAATACTGCATGAAATTGATTCTGTTAATACGATGTTTCGTGATGATATTGTTGATGAAAAAAGTATAGGTACTGCAGTTTCTAGGTTGCACAGAATTACCGAAATTCAAAAGCTGATGGTTGAACAGCTTCGTGTTATTGAAACCATGACACCGCTTGATTTTCTTGAGTTCCGTGATTTTCTGATTCCCGCAAGCGGTTTCCAAAGTTTTCAGTTCAGACTTATTGAAAATAAACTTGGTCTTTCTGATAATAAACGCATTCAATACAATAATGTTGACTATCTAAATACTCTGGAAGAACCTCACAAAAAACTGATATTTGATACTGTTAAAGACCCTTCACTATTTGAACTCCTAAATAAGTGGCTTGAGCGTACTCCGTTTATCAATACAAAAAAGTTTAATTTCTGGCAGAGCTATAAACAGACTGTTGAAAATATGCTTGAAAAGGACAGAAATATTATTTTAGAAAATAAAACACTCTCAGAAACAAAAAGAGAATTTCAGCTTAAGAATATAGATATAACCCTTGAAAATTTTGATGCATTATTTGATGAGAAAAAGTATGATCAGCTCTTAAATGAAGGCAAAAGACATTTAAGCAATAAAGCAATGCTTGCGGCAATATTCATAAATTTATACAGGGATGAGCCAATACTTCACATGCCGTATAATTTGCTGAATTATTTGGTTGAAATTGATGAACTTTTCACCGAGTGGCGTTACCGGCATGCTCTAATGGTTCACCGTATGATTGGAGCTAAAATAGGTACAGGAGGTTCTTCCGGTCACCAGTATTTAATGCAGACTGTTGAAAAACACAGGGTATTTGTCGATCTGTTTAACCTTCCAACTTACCTGATTCCCCGCTCTGAACTGCCAAAACTGCCAGTTGAGCTTGTGAGGGAATTAGGCTTTAATCATTCAAAAGCTTAAAAGTGAATTAAACTAATTATTCAATAAGAGTCGTATTCTAATTCGTGAAAATTTGTGAAATTAGTGGTTATTGGTTTAAATGAAGAATAATTTAACCACAAATTGCACCAATTACTCGAAATGAAATAAAAGCATTCAAAAGCTTAACAGTGATTTAAACAAACAACTCAAAATAAGTTGTATTTTAATTCGTGAAAATTTGTGAAATTAGTGGTTATTGGTTTAAATGAAAAATAATTTAACCACAAATTGCACTAATTACTCGAAATGAAATAAAAGCATTCAAAAGCATAACAGTGATTTAAACAAACAACTCAAAATAAGTTGTATTCTAATTCGTAAAAATTTGTGAAATTAGTGGTTATTGGTTTAAATGAAGAATAATTTAACCACAAATTACACCAATTACTCGAAATGAAGTAAAAGCATTCAAAAGCTTAAAAGTGAATTAAATTAATTATTCAAAAAGAGTTGAATTCTAATTCGTGAAATTAGTGGTTATTGGTTTAAATGAAGAATAATTTAACCACAAATTACACCAATTACTCGAAATGAAGTCTATCTATCTATATATATTAAGAAATAATGTCAGAAATACTATATAAAGATGAATCATATAAAATTATTGGGTGTTGTTTGGAAGTTTATAATGAAATGGGACCGGGTTTCTTAGAAGTTGTTTATAAAGATGCTCTCGAAATTGAGTTTCAGATGAATAATATTCCATATACAAGAGAAAAGCAATATGAAGTTATATATAAAGGTAAACCAACACATAGAAAATATAATGCCGATTTTGTAATTTTTGAAACAATACTTTTAGAAGTAAAAGCATTCAAAAGATTAACTGATGAAAATTTAATGCAGACATTAAATTATTTAAAAGTTTCAAAATTGAAATTAGGTTTATTAGCTAATTTTGGTGAAAGTTCATTTAATTCAAAAAGAGTTGTATTTTAATTCGTGTAAATTTGTGAAATTAGTGGTTATTGGTTTAAATGAAGAATAATTTAACCACAAATTGCACTAAATACTCGAAATGAAGTAAAATCATTCAAATCTTAACAGTGATTTAAACAAACAACTCAAAATAAGTTGTATTCTAATTCGTGAAAATTTGTGAAATTAGTGGTTATTGATTTAAATGAAGAATAATTTAACCACGAATTGTACCAATTACTCGAAATGAAATAAAAGCATTCAAAAGCTTAAAATGAATTAAACTAATTATTCAAAAGAGTTGTATTCTAATTCGTAAAAATTTGTGAAATTAGTGGTTATTGGTTGAAATAAAGAATAATTTAACCACGAATTGTACCAATTACTCGAAATGAAATAAAAGCATTCAAAAGCTTAAAAGTGAATTAAACTAATTATTCATAAAGAGTTGAATTCTAATTTGTGAAATTAGTGGTTATTAAAAATATTATATGAAAATCGATCTTTCAGGAAAAAATGCTGTAGTTTGCGGCGCTTCGCAGGGAATAGGCAGAGCTATTGCAATTGAATTTGCTCAATGCGGAGCTAATGTTGTATTGCTTGCACGAAATGAAGAGTCGTTAAGGAAAGTTTTAAGAGAGCTCCCTGCATCTAAAACGCAGAATCATAACATTATTATTGCTGATTTTTCTCAGCCGGAAGAACTTCGCAATAAAATGAAGAACTTTGCAAGTGAGGCAAAGCCAGTGCATATACTTGTTAATAATACAGGCGGTCCAAAGGGAGGAGAGATATATAAAGCTGAAACAATTGAGTTTGAGCTGGCTTTCAGAAATCATTTGATCTGTAATCAGATTATGGTTCAGGCACTGCTTGAAGGTATGAAAAGAAATCAATACGGAAGAATTATAAATATTATTTCAACATCTGTAAAACAGCCAATCAAAAATCTGGGAGTTTCAAATACTATTCGTGCTGCTGTTGCAAATTGGGCAAAAACTTTATCAGTTGAGCTTGCCTCATTTGGTATAACTGTAAATAACATTTTGCCCGGTGCTACCAAAACCGAAAGACTTAAAGGTATATTCAGGTCCCGCTCAGAAACATCCGGCAGATCAATTGAAGAAATTGAAAAGGAAAGTCTTGCAGAAATTCCAGCCGGCAGGTTTGCAGAACCTCAAGAACCCGCCTATGCTGCAGCATTTTTGGCATCACCTTTTGCAGCATATATAAACGGCATTAACCTGCCTGTTGATGGCGGCAGACTGAATTGTTTGTAAATTAGTGAAATTAACGGTAAATTAATTTTTATAAAAATTTTAAATTTTAAATTTTAAATTATGCTTACATATAACGTAACAATAAATGTAGATGATTCAATTCATAATAAATGGCTTAAATGGATAACATCAAAACATATACCTGATGTAATTTCAACTAAATGCTTTACCAAATATATTATGTACCGCTTACTTTCTCCTTCGCCTGAAGAAGGTACTTCTTATGTTATTCAGTACTTTTGCAAAAATATTGAAGATTATGAACGCTACCAGTTAAAGCATGCTGCTATACTACAGAATGAACATAAAGAAAAATTTGATGGCAAATTAACTGCTATAAGATCACTTATGGAAGAAGTCTGAATCAGTGAACAATTTTTTGGATGAATAATGTGTAATATGTAATGAATAATGAATAATGAATAATGAATAATGAGTTATGTGTTATGAACATCTTGTGATTCTATAAATTACAATTTAAACGAATTTATCATGGCTGAAGAAAAAAATGATAAATACGAAGACGCTGAAGTTAAAAAAAAGTTTGAAGAGCTTTTTAAGAAACTAAAATTTTCAAATTACCGGTTTTGCCCGTATTGCCGGAGTGCTGTTGAGTTTCTTTGGATACACGGACATTACCAATGCCCCAAATGTAAAAATATAGTTATTAGCTGTTGCGGAGATATTTAAAAAACCGAAATTTATTAAATTCAATATAAATTATTATTATTTAACACTTTAAATTGATAAAAAATTATATAAATGGCAGGCTAATAGAGCCTGTTTCTGAAAAATATTTTGATAACTTTGATCCGGCAACGGGAACTGTTTACGGAATTATTCCGGATAGCGACGAACGTGATATTGAGCTGGCTGTTTCCGCAGCAGAAGCTGCATTTAATGAATGGGCTAATCTGCCCGTAATGGCTAGAAGCAAATATTTATTAAAAATTGCATCCTTAATTCAGCGTGACCTAAAAGAATTTGCAAGAGCTGAATGTGTTGATAACGGCAAGCCGTTATCACTTGCCAGAGCGGTTGATATTCCCAGAGCTGTTCAGAATTTTGAATTCTTTGCATCCGCTGTTCATGGTTTTGCAAGCGAGGCACACCAAACAGAAGATGATGCTATAAATTATACTCTTCGCTCGCCAATTGGTATTGTTGGAGCAATTTCACCGTGGAACCTTCCGCTTTATTTATTTACATGGAAAATTGCACCAGCGTTAATTACAGGCAACTGTGTTATTGCAAAACCATCTGAAGTTACACCTGTAACTGCTTTTATGCTTTCTGAAGCCTGCATAGAAGCAGGTCTGCCTGCGGGAGTACTTAACATTGTTCATGGTTTCGGAAATAAAGCCGGTAAGGCTATTTCATCTCATCCAAAGATAAAAGCCATTACATTTACCGGAGGAACCAAAACCGGTGCTGAAATTGCTTCAATAGCTGCACCGATGTTTAAAAAAATTTCACTTGAATTAGGCGGAAAAAATCCAAACATTATTTTTGCTGACTGTAATTATGATAAAATGTTAGAAACAACCCTGCGGTCATCATTCCGCAATCAGGGTGAAATATGTCTTTGCGGTTCCAGAATATTTATAGAAAAACCGCTTTATGAAAAATTTAAAAATGATTTTATTGTAAAAGTTCAGGAGCTTCACATCGGAGACCCGCTTGAACTTGATACTGATCAGGGTGCAATTGTTTCAAAACAACACCTGGAAAAGGTACTTTCCTATATACAGCTAGCAAAAGAGGAAGGCGGTACAATACTTTGCGGAGGTAACCGCTTTGTCCCGGAAGGCAGATGTGAAAACGGCTGGTTTATTGAACCAACAGTAATTGAAGGTTTGCCTTACAATTGCAGAACTAATCAGGAAGAAATTTTTGGTCCGGTTGTTACCCTTATTCCATTTGAAACTGAAGATGAAGTACTGCTTATGGCTAACAGTACAGAGTATGGTCTGGCTTCAACTGTATGGACAGAAAACCTGAGCAAAGCACACCGAATAGCATCTGCACTTGAAACCGGTATTGTTTGGATAAACTGCTGGATGGTTCGAGACTTGCGTACTCCTTTCGGAGGAATGAAATCCTCGGGAGTTGGCAGAGAGGGCGGCTTGGAAGCTTTAAGATTTTTCACCGAACCTAAAAATGTGTGTGTGAAACTTTAGGATTTTTAAAATTATGAAAAATTATAAAACTAATTTTTCATAAAACTATTTATATATTATGTTAGGTGTATGCATTGAATTAAAAACTACCTGCAGTCACTGCAGTTCACCTTTAATGATGAATGCAGTTACAAATGATATACTATGCCCTGCATGTAATAAAAATAATTATTTTTCTGATGAAGATTGGCAAAATCTGCTTGATGATGCATTAAAAGAAGGTCCAGTACTAAAAGAGGGCGAAGGACAGCCCTCAACTATTATGCGAGGTGCATATACATATCAGCTTATGTACGGCAAGCAGCTCCCCAGGTGCGGTAAATGCAAAACCAACATTGATTTAAATAAACTCGCAGAATACTCAGAATCCGGTAATTACCTGTGCCAAAAATGTTCAAGTAAAACTTTTGTCAGGAAAACAGATGTTATACTTGCTGCAGTATATTCAAGTGTAAAATATTTAGTTGGCGAAGATGATGATATGCTGAAAGTAAATCCTGCTAAAAGTAAACTGCCGGCATCTTTAAAACCTGTGTTGTTCACATGCCCTTCTTGTGCGGGCAATCTGGAAATTGACGGAACAGACCGTATGGTATCGTGCAAATTCTGTGATTCACAGATATACCTGCCTGATGATCTTTGGCTGAGATTGCACCCCGTAAAAGAAGTTACAAGATGGTATTTGGTTATTGATGAAAATGCTCTTCCTGCTAAAGGAACTATGCCTGATTGGTACTATCTTTCAGATGTTGTATCTGATAGAGATGGAAATACATATTTTGCTTCAGCAAATGATTCTGAAGGAGATTTTATTGTTTGGTCAATCAATAAGGAGTTAGAAGTACGTTGGATAAAAAAAGGATTAAAGTTCAGCCATGAAAAAACAGGTTTATGCCCCGCTAATGATGGTGAGCTGTATCTTTTCAATGAAAACAGAAACTCTATTCTTAAGTTGTCATCAAAAAGCGGAGATGAATTAAAAAAAATAGATGGCAATGCTTCTGCCGGTATAAAAAGCTTTAAAGGAATTAAAAGACTTATTTCGTGTCCCGATGGGACTTTGCTGGCAAATATTAATAATGTATTTGTTAGGTTTAATGAAGAAGGCAGCCGTTTAAATTTATGGGAATCAAAAAAATTCGGATTATTTTCGGCAGGTGTTGGAAATGATATTCCGCAAAATGATAGCGAATGGGCACCTTATATTAAAGATGTTGGCAGTGTTCCCAAAAAACTTAATGGTGACTTTACTTTTATGAATATCGGATTAGATGGTTATATTTACATGCTTGATAAAAGTTCGTCTGATGGAGAACTTGCTAAATATGAGCAATCTGGTACAAAAGTATGGTCTAAATATATTCCTCTAAATTATAAAAATTGCCGCCCTTCTCAGGATGAGAGAGGAAACATCTATATTATAGGAACAAATCAAAACGGTGATACAAGAATAATCAGTTATAATTCTACAACAGAAAAATTTGTTGAAATTATAAAGGATCTTAGTGAAGGAAGTTACCTTGAAGAAGAAGATACACTAACAGTTCTGCCCGATGGTACAATTCTTGCTTTAAAAACTTATAATTGCCTGAAAGTATTTTCTCCTGCCCATGAAATGATCTTTCGTTCAGGACAAAGCAAAGAAGAAGATGAAGATTTTATTAAAGAAAATAAAGAAAAACATGAAAAGGATGAGGATTAAGGTATATAATAAAAGTTAACTATAAGGATATAAAATTTAAATTAATTTAAGAATATAATTTTTTCAATACTTTCTTAGCTCTTGCCTTTATTCCGGCAGTTGCAGTTTTCAAAGAAAAATTTATAGTTTCAGCAAGCTCATTTTTGAGCTCAGGAAATTTATCTGCAATATTTGATGCAACTTTCATAGCAAAACACCTTACCGCAATAGTTTCATTTGGATTTGTAATATAATTTATACATTTATCATATACCTTTGCATAATATTTCGGGGAAATGTTAATAAACTGAAGCACTCTCATTATATTGCGTTTTACTGCATTATGAATATCATTATCATCAAGTCTCTTGATAATTTTTCCAATTGATTTATTAACAAGTTTTGGGTGTGCTTCAGCAACTGAACTTAACACCCATGAAATCCGCTGAACCACTCGGTATTCATCATGCAAAAATATTTGCAGAAACTGCCTGAATCGTAATTCATCATTTCCAATCCAGGCAGCAATTTTTAATGTTTGTGATTTTGAGTGTTCTTTTAATACTTCCTTACGTATATCCAACTGTTTAGTTTATTTACATATTTGCTTCATCAGCAGTAGGACCGTAAATTCCGGGTAGGGGAATATCCAGCAATCTTAAATACACTCCAAGCTGTGCACGGTGATGATAGCTGTGGTTAAATGTAAATGTTCTAAGCACTGCAGCTTTTGGCAGAGTAAAAAATATCTTATCACCCATTCTCATTGTCCAGTTCTGCATAAAAATATCATCTGTTGTGCGGTTAAGACACTCAACCGCTTTTGAAACCTGTTCATCAAAATTCTTTACTAATTCTTCCGTTGTTTTTGGAATTACCGGTTTGTATTCCCATTTTGCAAAATCAAGTTCATCATGGTCAAGTGTTACCATAGTCCACCCGGGAAGTTCTGCAACATGATTTGCCAGATTTCCAAGTTTCATTGATTTTGCATGAGGTGCCCAGTCAGGTTTATCCATTGGTACGCGTTCAAGTAGTTTGCGGGTTGATTCAGCTTCCTGCTTAAGCTCAGCTAAAAAAGCATCTTTAATTGCCATAAATTTTTCTGTTATAAGTTTTTTAATTTATGCAAATTAGCTTTCAATAGTTTTAATCTCAATGAAATAACGCGTAACTATTTAAGTTATTATATTTTGTTTTATAAATCAACTAAAACTTTACAATTGTTTTTACACATCATTATTCATAATTTTGTTTATTATTCGGGCTTAAAAAACCCATAAAATATAGTTAAAATATGAAAATTTTGAAGTTTTTCTTAGTTGTTGTACTTCTTACTTTTTTATTGTTGTCCCAAAGCTCCGCTTCTGGAAGTATTAGCTGGTACAATGTTTTTTCGGGTACTATTGCTAACTACCCGGTAACTATGCACCTTGTTAAATATGGTGAATATGTAAAGGGTTACTATTATTCTAATAAATATAAAAAACCCATTGAAGTTTTTGGCAGTATGAAAAGTGATTCAATTATTCTTACTTCATATTACTCTTATAATAATATTGAAACATTCAATGGCGTTCTGAATGGAATTAATTACACAGGTTCATGGGTAGATACAAAAGATGAAAATAAAATCCTGAATTTTTCGCTGCAATCATCTGCATCAATCGGGTATGAAATGGTTTATGTTGAAGGTAATGAAAGATTGTTTAAAGATTTAGAAACTCCATCAGCAGTTTATCTTGAAGGAGCAATTTGGCCTAAAAGCGATATTGAAAATTCATTATTTATACGAAATTCAATATTAAAGCTGCTAGATATAAAAACCGGAACAACCGACCCCGGCTTGGTGATGCTTGAAAATAAAAAAAAGTTTATGAATGACTATCGGGATGAAAATGCTTATTTAAAACATGAAGATGTAATTGATTATGGCGGGGTCTATTCACTTGAATTAAATAAAATTATTTCACCTGTATATGAAGATGATAGGCTGCTTATATTGGCAATGTATATATATACATTTACCGGCGGAGCACATGGCAACTACGGAACCACATATACTTGCCTTGACCTTGAAAATAGAAAAATAATTTCTTTAAATGATATAATTACAACAGATGGTATTAAAGATTTACCTAAGTTACTTGAAAAAAATTATAAGCTTTCTAATGATGTTCCTCTTCAAAAATCACTTTGGGAAGCCGGTTTATTAGTTGATACTATTCCTGTGAATGATAATTTCTCAATTACTCCCGGGTTTCTTATGTTTAACTATGTTCCTTACGAAATATCTTCATTTGCAGATGGCGAAATTACAATTTTTGTTCCGTTTGATGATTTAAAAAATTATTTAAAACCATTGGGTATTGAGCTGCTAAAACCATAACCTTATAATGAAAAATAATAGCAATATAAACTCAAATAAAGCACCCGAGCCCGTTGGTCTTTACCCTCATGCAAAATGTGCAGGTAACCTGCTTTTTCTCTCCGGTGTTGGTCCCCGTGAACGCGGCACCAAAAAAATTCCTGGTGTTACACTTGATGAAAATGGAAATATTATTTCTTATGATATTGAAACACAATGCCGCTCAGTTTTTCAGAATGTAAAATGGATACTTGAAGATGCCGGCTCAAGTTGGCAGAATCTTATTGATGTAACAGTATTTTTAACCAATATGAAGGATGATTTTCCTGTTTTCAATAAACTTTGGGCAGAGTATTTTAAAAACTTCCAGCCGTGCAGAACAACTATTGAAATTAACTGCCTGCCAACTCCAATTGCTATTGAACTGAAATGCATTGCACTTGCAGAAAACAAAGAGCAGAAATAATAACATTTTTTGCTGCTGTATGTATAATAATTTTACTCCCCGCTTTTTTTATGTTATCACAAAAATCAGAAAACAAATATAAATATCTTGCTCTGGGTGATTCATATACTATTGGCGAAAGCGTTGAAGAAAATGAACGTTTTCCTGCTCAGTTAGTAAACAAATTCAAGGGTGATAGTTTACAAATTTCTGATCCGCTAATTATTGCTAAAACTGGATGGACAACTGATGAACTTATAAATGCAATTAATATATGTAATGTTACTGATACATTTGATATTGTTACATTGCTAATTGGTGTAAATAACCAGTACAGAGACAGAAGACCTGAGGATTTCAGAATAGAATTTAAACAGCTTTTGAAAATTGCTGTAAATTTTGCCGGCGGAAAAAATGAGAATGTATTTGTACTTTCAATCCCTGACTGGGGTGTAACTCCTTTTGCAGAAGGTAAAGATAAAAAGAAAATTGCATCTGAAATAGATGAGTATAACCGGATCAAAAAAGAAGAGTGTATTAATGCAGAAATTAAGTTTTATGATATTACATATATTTCAAGGTTAAATGATGAGGCATTAATTGCATCCGATGGGCTGCACCCTTCGGGTAAAATGTATAAAATGTGGATTGATTTAATATATAAAGATATTAAAAGTGCTTTACAATAATGTTAGTTTTTTATCAAAAGAATTTTTTAATTTGTTATTTCATTCCATGTTTAATTTGTTATATATTTAACATATATTTTTGTGAAAATTAACCCCGCCGAAATATTAATAAAAGATTATAATTATAAACTCCCCTTAGAAAAAATTGCACAGTATCCTTTAAAAGAACGTGACAGCTCAAAATTACTTATTTATAAGCAGGGTAAAATTTCTCATTCAATATTCCGTAATATTTCAGATGTAATTCCAAATGACTCTCTTGTAATATTCAATAAAACCAAAGTTATTAACGCAAGATTAAAATTCACTTCCAAAACAGGCAAGCAAATTGAAATATTTACTTTAGAGCCAACCGGTAAATCAGAACTTGTTACAGCACTCGGCTCAAAAGGAAGGGTAAAATGGCTTTGCCTTGTAGGAAATCTAAAAGCATGGAAAAGCACTCAGATTGCAAATGAATTTAAAATCGGGCAGATTAATTATTCTTTAGCAGCAGAGCTGCTTGAAAAAAGGGGAGATTCTTTTGTAATTTCTTTTAGCTGGCTGCCGGCGGAATTAACTTTTGCTGAGATTCTGGAAAAATTCGGATGCGTTCCTCTGCCTCCTTATATGAAAAGAGAAGCCCAAACTGCTGATACGCAGACATATCAGACTATATATGCCGAAAATGAAGGCTCAGTAGCAGCGCCAACTGCGGGTCTGCATTTTACACCACAGGTATTTAAATCTCTTGCTAAAAATAATATTCAAACAGATTTTATAACTCTGCATGTTGGAGCCGGAACATTTAAACTTGTTAAAACTGAGACAATCAATGAGCATTTAATGCATTCAGAAAACTTTTATATTGAAAAAAATGTGATTAGCAATATATTAGCCAATCTGAATAATAATAAAATTATTTCTGTTGGCACAACTACTATGAGAACAATTGAATCAGTTTATTGGTTTGGTGTTCAGTTATTGCAGGGAAGGTATAATGGCGGAGATATTTTTATATCACAATGGGAGCCGTATGAATTTGAAAATGAAGATACAATAAAAGCTCTGAATGCCGTGGTAGAATATATGAACGATAATCATATAAATTACCTAAGCGGCAAAACCAATATCATTATTGTTCCAGGGTATGATTTCAGGATTTTCAGCGGACTTATCACCAATTTTCACCAGCCCCAAAGTACTCTATTGCTGCTTATAGCAGCTTTTATTGGAAATAATTGGCAAAGGGTCTATGATTATGCTTTAAATTGTGATTTCCGTTTCTTAAGTTACGGAGATAGTTCTGTTTTATTTAAGTAAATTTAATTTTGGACATTTTAACTTATTCAATATGAACAATAATTATTCAGTAGAAACATTTCATAAAAACTGGTGGCTAATTGCTATTAGGGGAGTACTTGCTGTATTATTCGGTATCCTTGTAATTGCCTCTCCGTATATTGTGATGTTTTCTTTAATCACTTTTTTTGCTTTTTTTGCAATACTTTCCGGATTTTTTATTATAACTTTAGCAATGCTTGGGGTAACTGAAAGCCGATGGATTAGACTTTTAGAAGGTTTAATTTTTATTGCCTCCGGGATTGTTGTATTTTTAAATCCTGTAACTATTGTTGGCGGAGTAATGATATTCATTGCTGCATGGGCAATACTTTCAGGTATTTTACAAATACTCGGTGCAATCCGCTTACGCCGCATTATTACCAATGAATGGTTTATGATATTTAATGGAGCAATTTCCATTATTTTCGGAATTATTCTGGCTGGTAATCTTATTCAGGGTGCTGGTGTAATGCTTATTGTTTTTGGAGTATTTGCAATACTAAGCGGATTATTTTCAATAATCCTTGCCTTCAAAATAAAAACATTTAAACTAAATAATTAAAATATTATATAAACAAATTAAAAACAGAGTTAACTATGGAAGAAAATATAAATACAAACAATTCTGATAACACCAATGAAAATAACACAGATAAGCCAAGCAATGAATTAAACGAAGAATATCTGGTATCTGTATTTAAAACAGATAATATGGCATTAATTGCTGTTGTAAAATCTATTCTTGATGAAGCAGGAATAAAATACCTTGCCAAAGGCGATAGTGTACAAAGTGTTGTACCTATTAATGCTTTTCCTGTTGAGTTTCAGGTAATGCCTGAAGATGAAACTTACGCGAAAGAATTATTAAGTGAAGTTGATCAGGAATCAGATTGGTATGATGAGAATTCACCCGAAGATGATTCTTCAGAAGATGATTCTTCAGAAGGTGATTCCGCTGAAAGCAATGCATCAAACGAACCGCAGGCATAGGTGATAAATTAACTTTATAAACGGAATGATTATAATTTATGATTAAAAGGTATTTAATACTTTTAATTTTTGTTTTCTCTTCTTATGCTCAAAACAATGAAGTTGTTTTTGTTCAAATGAATGATGTTTACGAAATTGCTCCGCTTGAAGGAGGAAAATACGGCGGACTTGCTCGTGTTAAAACTATTATTGAGAGGATAAAACAATCTAATCCCAATACATTTGTTGTGCTTTCAGGTGATTTTATTTCACCAAGCGCTTTAAGTACAAGTACTTTTGATGGATCGCGGATAAATGGCAGGCAAATGGTTGATGTACTTAATGCAATTGGTTTAAATTTTGTTACTTTTGGAAATCACGAATTTGATTATAAACAGGATGTTTTGCAAAACAGGATAAATGAATCACATTTTGAGTGGATTTCGTCAAATGTTAAATTTATCAATAACGGTAAAATTACTCCGTTTAGTCAAAGAGGAAGTGATCTTCCAAAGTATAAAATTATTAAACTGGAGTTTAATAATAATATCCAACCGCTTAAAATAGGTATTATCGGAATCTGCATTAATTCAAACAAACAGCCTTATGTTGAATACAGCGATTATTTTCAGACTGCAAAGGATACATATCATAATATTATGGATAGCATTGATTGTGCCGTTGCTATAACACATTTGAATATTGATGATGATAAAAAGCTTGCAAATGAACTCCCTCAGTTAAAACTTATAATGGGCGGTCATGAACATATTAATATGCATTATGAAACAGTCGGAACTGTAATTGCAAAAGCTGATGCAAATGCTAAAACAGTTTATATTCATAGACTTTTATTTAATGAAAAAAATGAATTTATAAAAATTACAAGCGAGCTTGTAAAAGTTGATGAATCAATTCCGGAAGATCCTGCTGTTAAAGATATGGTTGATACATGGGTAACAAGGGCGTATAAAGGCTTTTTTGATAAAGGATTTGATCCTTTAAAAATGGTTATTGATTTGAAAAATGATACACTTGATGGCAGGGAAGAAACTGTTCGCTATAGCCAGTGTGCATTGGGTTATTTAATTGGCAATGCAATGTTCAATGCATCAAAGAATTCTGATCTGGCATTTTTCAATAGCGGGGCAATCAGAATTGATGACAAATTAACCGGTGAAGTTACACAATATGATATTATCAGAATACTTCCTTTTGGCGGTAAAATTCTGCAGGTTGATTTAAAAGGTTCATTGCTTAAAAAGATTATTGAAACCGGATTTAATCAGCCGGGGTCAGGAGGTTATCTGCAGTTTTTTGGTATGGAACTTACTCAAGATGGTTACAAAGTTAAAGGGGAACTTATAGATGATAATAAAATTTACAATGCTGCTGTTGCAGATTACCTGCTTACCGGCTTAGAACAAAATTTTAATTTTTTAACAGAAAATAATCCCGGAATTATAAAAATTTATGAACCTGACCCCATTGATAAATCTGACCTCAGGAATGATATTCGTTTTGCAATAATAAGCTGGCTTGAAAAATGGAACAGGTAACTTTACCTACTATAATAGCAGGCGGATTTCTTCTGCTTTCTTTTGTAATTCTATATCTTTTTAAACATAAAAAAAGAAATTAATGGAATTAAAAATTAAACCAAATTAATTATTTCTAAATTATAGTTTTATTTTTTGTATTTCCAATTTCTTGATTTGCCTTCTTTAATCCATTCAATTGCAGTTTTAATTCTTCTTGTTCTGGTTTCCTCAGTTTTTGCTTCGCCAATCCACTCAAGATATTCCCGTTTATGTGAAGGCGGAAATGCCTTATACTTTTTGAGAGCAGATTTATTTTTATTTAAAGCATTCCGGAAATCGGGATGTAACTTATATACTTTACGTGTATGCTTGGGTTTTTCTGAACGGTTAAATTTAACACCATTTTCATTAAGTTTCATTGCTTCCTTTATCCATTTTATAAGTTGTGTATCCTTAGGCAGGTCTTCAATAGTCTCTAATCTGCCTAAATTTCCCATAGATCCTTTTTTATCTTCTCCCATCAGTATTTTATGATCTTTCATCAAAGAGCTTTTCCAGAAACCAAGTACAGCATGCTTTTTAAATGCTGCAAATCCAATAAACGGACCCTTATATTCAAAGCTGGGCATCCCCCATTTAATTGTTTCATTTACTTCAGGACATGTTTTATGAATTAATTCTCTAAGATGTGTTAAAATTGGTTTGGCAAAATCGTTTGATTTTGCTATATATGAATCAATTCGTTTATCCTTGTTTTGCATTGTACTTGTTCACTTTTTTTAAAATCAATATGTTAATTGTATAATTTTTATGCTTTAATTCCGTATTCTGCGTTCCATGAACCCTGAATTTTACGGAGCTGAACAATTTGTCCTGTATGATAAGCATTATGTAATGTATATTGCGAAAACATTTCATACCAGCTTGCTCCATATCCCTTAAAAGCTTCCTTTGAAAGAAATTCATCTGATGATGCCTCAACTAGCTTAATAACCTCTTCCATTATATCTGAAAGCTTCTTTACAGTGCTTTTCCAGTTTTCTTCTGTTACAGATGCAACATCAAATGTTCTGCTGTTATCAATTGTTATTTTATCTGGCTCAGCACCTTTAAATCTTAATAGCCAGCGGCTGTTCCAAAATATTAAGTGATCTACTATTCCCCAAATACTGTGACCGCCTGCTGAAAGGGGACTTGCTGCATCTTTTGCATCAAGTCCCGTTAAGGAATCAGTAAATGAAACCAGCCATCCTTTTTCGTTAAAAGTAGTTTTTAACTGATCTAATAAATATTTTTTTTGGCTCATATAATAATTATTTTCTATTATTTTGTATTACAGGTTTCAATCTGCAAATTTTTGAAACTAAAAATCTGTTTCTGTTAAAAAGCTTATAAAATACCCAGGTTAATTTTCTCAATGGCTGCACCCAAAGTAAATAACCAAATGGTTTTGACCACCATACGGTTTTCATTCCGAAAATATAAGCATCTGCTCCAATCAGTTTTTTTCCGTTATTAAATAAAAGTATAATATCCCTGTTTAAATTTTCTTCATCTAACCCAAGTTTTACCTTAACCCATTCTTCCTGCAGCATTGCAATATTAAATCCGGTTTTCTTTATAGTTTTTTCCCAAAACGGTATCCACCATGAGCAGAATCCGCACTTGCCGTCATATAAAACCCAGCCTTCAGGATTTGACATATCGGTGAAATTTATCATCTTGCCTATATTGTCCATTCATCATGTATTATTGCTATTAGATAGTTTTTTCCGTTATACTCTTTAAAAACAAATCGCAATGCCCGCCAGTCCATTCCGTTAAATTTTACTTCAAATCCTGAAAAATAGCTTTCTGTATATTCAAGTCCCGGATAGACTGTTTCAATATTGTTAGCGGTGTTACTATGTCCCAGGCAATTATTAAGTGAAAGTTTTTCAGCATTCAAAAAATCTACATCATATACAAACCTTTTAAAATACTCTTTTATCGGAAGGTAAATTGAATCTCCGGTTCCATCCATATATCCCCAGAAATAATATTTAGGTTTCAACCTGCTAAAGCAATCCATAAAATATTGCTTAGAAAAAACCCGGTCATTAACGGTATCAATATAACCATATGGTGAAAACCGTACTCCTTCAATTGGATGAAATAATTTACCAAGTTTAAAATATTCTTCATTTTTAATTAATTCTAATATTCTTTTTGAAAGATCAGGAAGTGAAGAATCTGCAGAAGTGTTTAAGTTACAAGATGGTATTATTGTTTCTGATTCTGCTGAACAATTATAAATAAACCTGAAACAAATAACTATTGCAATTAATAAATATTTCATAATTATGCTGAGGGTTAATAAATATATAAACTAAACATAATAAAACAAATTTACTCATCTATTTTTTATAATACAATTTAGAATTATACAAAGCAAACAGCTGTATTACCTTTAATTATTCCCTAATTTTAACGATTTTTGAATATTAAAAAATATTTGTCATAAAAATACTATATGCTGAGTTCACTTTCTAAAATTACAAGGATAATATCTTCAAATTTAAATAAAAAAGTAACAAAAGAAACAGATGGTCATATAATAGCTCTGGGAGGCGGTGGATTCAGCGATCAGCCCGATAATCCTTTGCTTGATGAATATCTTTTGCTTCAAACTAATAAAGCCAAACCAAAAGTTCTTTTTTTACCTACAGCAGGCGGTGATCATGAAGACTATATCAAAAAGTTTTACCGCGCTTATAAGAAATTTAACTGTATTCCTTCACATCTTTCACTTTCAAAAAAAACTTATCCATATAGAAAACTTGAGCAAATGGTTTTATCCCAAAACCTGATATTTGTAGGAGGAGGCAGTCCAAGGTTTTTAATGCAGGTTTGGCGTAAAGCCGGTCTTAACCGGATAATTAAAAAAGCATGGCAAAATGGCATTGTACTCAGCGGTATGTCCGCTGGCGGTATTTGCTGGTTTGAAGATGGTTTTACCAATCCAAAGGATGATATTTGGAGAAGAATAAGCTGTCTGGGTTTTCTTGAAGGAAGTTTCTGTCCCCACTATGATAAAAGGGGAGAGCTTCGTAAAGCATTCAGGAAAATGATTTCTACCGGAGAAATATCCAATGGTTACGGAGTTCAGGATGGTGTTGCACTTCATTTTATCGGCACTGAATTGAAGTATATTGTTTCAAACCGTTCAGATGCTAAAGCTTTTTTAGTGAAAAAAAGCGGATTTAGAGTAAGAGAAAAACCTATTGAGCCATCTTATCTTGGCATTTTGCATGTTTCGCATAAACCCGATTCAACTAATTCTTCAATTGAATTTGACAAAACAGATTCAACTGAATTTGTGAAGGAATACATTAAACGTATAAATGATCATAATATTGATGGTTTGCTCGAAATGACTTCGGATAATGCATCATTTATTGATTCCATGGGAATAAATACAAAAGGAAGATATGAAATGAAAAAAGCATGGCAGGTTTTGCTTGAATTTTTTCCGGATTACACAGTTGTTGTAAAAGATATGATAGCAAAAAACGGAATGGTAGCCGTATTTGGTACAGCTAAAGGTACTCTTGCAGCAAACGGCAAACTTCAGTCCGAAAATAAATTTGAAATTCCTGCATCGTGGACTGCTGCCGTTGAAAAGGGGAAGATTTCCAAATGGCGTGTTTATGCAGATAATCAGCCGGTTAGAAAATTGATTGAAAAATATAAGGGTATTAGGTTTTAATTTGATTTTATATCCTTTCAATACACTGTTATTTGAATACAGTTAGTCTGATTTTTTATGGAACGCCAAGGAGTGAAATTTAATTATATATTATACACGGCTTTCCTGAAATTTGTTTTAACTATAATTTGAAAGTTGTAAAATTAAATAACAAACGTATTCCGGCTTTTAAAGAATATTTCAATAAATATTCTAAAGCACAGGATGAATCATATCCGCCTCAGGCAGATTATTCAATTAGTAAAAATGAGCCTGTTTTTATTTTACTTGATCATACGGGTAATATTGCCGGTGTTGCAGCACTTATGATGTCTCATGTTTACAAAGAGACAGGTTCGGCACGATTCCGGATGTTCCACTGCGTTGAACAATTAGCTGTAAATTACAAAATACTTCTTAATGAAATTTTAAAGTTTACAAAAGGATTAAAAAGTATTTATTGTTTTACTGAAGAAAATCAATGTGCAATGTGCAATGTATGGGAAGAAATTGGTTTTTATGCAAAACGATATGCATGGATACTGAACCGTAATGCTATTTTGAATGAAAATCCTGTTTTTTTAAACGGTTATGAACTTAAACCATTTCGCACGGGAATTGACGAAGAAGCATTATGCTATGTTATAAATGATGCTTTTGGTAATTCTTTCGGTCATGTAAAAATGAATTCAGAGAGGATTAAAATGCTTCAAAATGAATCATCATATATAGATGGTGGGATTTTACTGCTGTGGAAGGATAAAAAACCTGTAGGCTCAATTTCTTTAACTTCCGATATGGATGACGGAATAATGACACTTTTTATTGATGGAATTGCTGTAATACATTCTCAACAGGGGAAAGGATTGGGCAAAAACCTTCTGCGTTCAGGTATTGAATTTGCAGTGAAGAAAGGTTATACAAAAGTTAAGCTGAGCGTAAACACAAAAAATGAAAAAGCAGCAGAACTTTATTTTAAGGAAGGTTTTATAAAAGAGGCATTATATAAAAGCTATTATTACGATATTTAAAATTTAATGGTAAAAGATAAATCTGAACTTACAGAACTTAAAAATGAATTTATTGAGCTTATAATAAACTCAATGCAGGATAATACTTTTGTAAAATTTACACTTGGTAAATACAGGGGAAAAGAAGACGGTATAGAAAATATATTTATTGCTCCTGTTAAGCTAAAAGATGATGTAAAATATTCGTTCAGGTATAAATATAAAACCCGTGATGTTTATAAAAACTACGATATTACTGAATCTGCTGACTTAATTGCAGATGAGCTTGGTAACCGTTTCCTTTCAGGAACATTGTTTTCTACAAAAAATGATTTTGTTTTGGAGTACAATAAAAAACGTGTTCCTAGGACTTTTACCAGAAAAGCATCATTTTCTAAGGTTGAAATAAAAGAGCATAACAGAATTAAGACCCGTTATATTGATTCCCGTGATAAGTATCTCAACTTGCTTGGTATTACTAATGCCAAAGGAGAAGTCAGAGGGGAAAAATATGATAAATTCAGGCAGGTTGATAAATTTGTAGAAATACTGCAATCTCTTATTGTTTCAAGCCCGCTTGCTGAAAGCCCTGAACTTAATATACTTGATCTAGGAAGCGGAAAAAGTTATTTAACTTTTGCTGTTTATTCTTACATTAACTCACATGGCAAAAAGACACATACTACCGGTGTTGAGCAAAGAGAAGACCTTGTGAATTTATCTAATCAATTTGCTGCCGAGTGCAATTACAATGATCTTAAATTTATAAAGGGATCTATAAATGAAGTATCGCTTAAAAATGCTGATATAGTTATTGCGCTTCATGCCTGCGATACAGCTACTGATGATGCCATTCAAAAAGCTATTGAGCTTAAGGCAAAAATAATTGTTCTTGCTCCATGCTGTCAAAAGTATGTGAGAAAACATTTTGAAATACCGGATAACCTGAAACCTGTATTTAAGTATGGTATCCTTGAAGAACATTTATCTTCATTTTTAACTGACGGACTGCGTTCACTTACATTAGAAGCATTGGGTTATGAAACAAAAATATTTGAATTTATCTCAGGTGAACATACAAATAAAAATATCATGATAACCGCAGTTAAAAAAGATGAAACACAAGATAATTATATAAGTAAAGTTGTTGAAATTGAAAAAATGAAATCTCTTTTTAGCTTATCAGATTTTTATTTGGATAAGCTGCTTATTAAAAAACAATAAATAAATTATAAAGTTATGTTAAAACTAGATCTTTCTCATGTTATAAAATTTCTTCCGGAAAGTGAATTAAACTCGTATAACTCAGCAGCTGTAGAAGCAAACAAAACTCTTGAAAATGGCACAGGAAAAGGCAGTGATTTCCGGGGATGGCTTAATCTTCCTAAAGATATTTCAGCAAATGAAATTGCTGAAATTAAACAATGCGCAGATGATCTTTCAGGCTGCAGTGATATTATAATTGTTATCGGAATAGGAGGTTCCTATCTTGGTGCCAGAGCAGTTATTGATGCACTTTCTGATAATTTTAACTCATTGAAAAACCGATCAGAGCGAGGTGCTCCGCTAATATTATTTGCAGGAAATAATATTAGCGAAGATTATCATGCAGAGCTTGTAAATCTGCTGGATAAATTTGATTACTCTGTTATTGTCATCTCAAAATCAGGCACAACTACAGAACCTGCTTTAGGTTTCCGTTTGCTTAAATTACACATTGAAGCCAAATACGGCAAAAAAGATGCAAAAAAACGCATTGCAGCCGTTACCGATAAGCAAAAAGGAGCTTTAAAAAACCTTGCAGATTCCGAAGGATACAAAACTTTTGTAATACCTGATGACATAGGCGGCAGATATTCGGTTTTAACGCCTGTTGGTTTACTGCCTATTGCAGCAGCCGGTTTTAATATTGAAAATCTTCTTGCGGGTGCAAAAAATATGATGCAGATATGTTTTGATAAAACAAACATACATGATAATCCTGCTAACTTATATGCTGCTGCCAGAAATGCACTGTATAAAAATGGTAAAGCAATTGAAATCCTTGCAAGTTTTACTCCAAATCTCAGCTACTTTATTGAGTGGTGGAAACAGCTCTTTGGTGAATCAGAAGGTAAAGATGAAAAAGGAATTTTTCCGGCAGGGGTTAATTTCACAACTGATCTTCATTCAATGGGACAGTGGATGCAGGAAGGTACTAGAAATATTTTTGAAACTGTCATTAAAGTTAATAGTAATAAATTTACTTTAAAAGTGCCAAATGATAAAGATAATCTTGATGAGCTTAATTATCTTTCAAACAAAAGATTGGGTGAAATTAACAAAATGGCTGAGCTTGGCACTATGCTTGCGCATGTAGAAGGCGGAGTTCCTAATATTTCCGTAACTATTGAAAAAATTGATGAATTTAATCTGGGTGAACTTATTTATTTCTTTGAAAAAGCATGCGGTATAAGCGGGTATTTGCTTGGGGTAAATCCCTTTAATCAGCCCGGCGTTGAAGCGTATAAAAAAAATATGTTTGCACTTTTAAATAAACCCGGATTTGAAAAATTGAAAGCTGAAATTGAAAATAAACTGAATAAATAATCATTTATTTACAATTAATATATAATAAAATGAAAACATTTCTGCAATTAGTTATTTTAATTTGTATTTTTATGGGAAATACATATACACAAAATCATTCCTGCTGCGAAGATAAAGGCACCACAGGAAGTGACATTTCTGCTCCTAACATTATGGCAGCATTTGGTAACGAACAGTCATTTAAAAATGTTCATCCGCAGCCATTGCCTTTTAAATTAACAGATGGAAAAGGCTCAATGATAACCTTTAAAACACCTGACGGTACAGATGCCTACGGTTACCAGGTAAAAGCCGATAAACTCTCAGATTACTGGATATTCATTTTTCATGAGTGGTATGGACTTAATGATTATATTAAACAGGAAGCAGAAGAAGTTGCCTCAACACTTGGAAATGTAAATGTGCTGGCTATTGATCTTTATGATGGTAAAGTTGCATCCAACAATGATGATGCTGCAAAGTATGTTCAATCAGTAAATAATGAACGGGCTTTAAATATTATTTACGGTGCACGTGATTATGCCGGAGCGGATGCTGTTTTTGCTACACTTGGCTGGTGTTTTGGCGGCTCATGGAGCAATCAGGCAGCTATTGAGCTTGGCAGCAGATGTAAAGCATGTGTTATATATTATGGAATGCCTGAGCAGAATATCAACAGACTTGAAAAACTTAAAGCACCGGTACTTGGTATCTTTGCAAAACAGGATGCGAGGATAACTCCGGAAGTAGCAGAAAAATTTGAAGAAAATTTAAAGAGTCTTAACATTCCAGTAACCATTTATATTTATGATGCAGTTCATGCATTTGCAAATCCAAGCAATCCTAAACACGATGCTGAAGCAACTAAGGATGCAAAAGAAAAAACTTATAGCTTTTTGAAAGAGAAATTGCCGTAAACTAAATTTTTCCAACTCATTAAATAAATCAATAGTTTTATTTAATGAGGGTTATACAATATTTCAATAATTTATCAATTCACTCAACTTCTCTGTAAATCTTTCTTTGGGAAAGAAATTTTTCTCTAATTCAGCTGCAAACGGTACAGGAGTATCAAGCGAAGCTGAGCGAATTACAGGAGCATCTAAATATTCAAACAGGTTTTCGCATATCCATGCTGCAATTTCACCCCCAATTCCTCCAAATAAAGTATCTTCATGCAAAATGATAACCTTACCGGTTTTCTTCACGCTTTCGGCTATAGTATTGTAATCCAAGGGAACAAGTGTTCGCAGGTCAATTATATCTGCTGTAATTTCTTTCATTTTGTCCAATACATCTTGTGCCCAGTGAACTCCCATTCCGTAAGTAATAATTGTTACATCATCACCTTTTCGTGCATATCGGGCTTTCCCCAATGGAAGGGTATAATATCCCTCAGGTACATTTTCACTTTTACTGCGGTAAAGTGCTTTATGTTCAAAAAACAACACGGGATTCGGATCTTCAAATGAACTTAACAGCATCCCTTTTGCATCAAAAGGTGTTGCAGGATAAACTACTTTAAGCCCGGGAACATGCGTAAACCACGCCTCATTGCTTTGTGAATGAAAAGGTCCCGCGCCAACACCGCCTCCTGCAGGCATTCTTATAACTACATCTGCATTCTGTCCCCAGCGGTAATTAATCTTTGCCAAATTATTCACTATCTGATTAAATCCGCAGGTAACAAAATCAGCAAACTGCATTTCTACCATAGCTTTGTAACCGTTTATTGCTAACCCAAGACCTGTACCCACAATTGCAGATTCACATAAAGGTGTGTTACGAACTCTTTCTTTACCGAATTCTTTATAAAAATTTTCAGTAACTTTAAATACTCCGCCATATTCAGCAATATCCTGCCCCATAAGTATCAGATTATCATGTTTTTTCATAGCCTCATATAAACCATCACTTATAGCATCAACTAATCTTTTTTCTTTAACAACTTTACCGGGTTCACTAATTGTTTGTTCAAATGGTGCATAAACATCCGCCAATTCGTAAGCTGTGTTTGGTTTAATTTTGGGTTCTGCAAATGCTGTTTCTAAAGCTTTTTCAATTTCAATCTTAAATTTATCTCTTATTATCTGAATAGTTGAGGACTTAAGCAGCCCTTCGTTCTGTAAATAAGTTTCATAATTTTTAACAGGATCTTTTGCCTGCCATTTTTCAAACAGTTCTTTTGGCACATACTTTACCCCGGAGGCTTCTTCATGTCCCCGCATACGGAATGTCATACATTCTATCATTACTGGGCGCGGCTTTTTTTTCATACTGTTTCTTAGTGTTAATATCCTGTCATATACTTCAAGCAGGTTATTCCCGTCTATTTTATATGCTTCCATTCCGTAGCCAATTGCTTTATCCACAAGTGCTTTGCATTTATACTGCTCGCTGACCGGAGTTGAAAGTCCGTATGCATTATTTTCTATTATAAAAATTACGGGAAGATTCCACACAGCAGCAACATTAAGCGATTCGTGGAAGTCGCCTTCGCTTGTACCGCCATCTCCAGTAAATACTGCAGTAATCTTCAGATCGTAATTAGAATTTTTAATTTTTCTAAGGTATTCTGCAAGTGCAATTCCATCTGCAATTCCTAATTGCGGTCCTAGATGACTTATCATTCCAACAATATGATGCTCTTTTGTGCCAAAATGAAATGAACGCTCACGTCCTTTAGAAAATCCATTGTAAGAACCCTGCAGCTGCTTAAATAGTTTATCTAAAGGCAGTTTTCGCGAAGTAAATACACCAAGGTTACGGTGCATTGGCAGTATATATTCATCTAAAGCCATGGCTTTGGTAACGCCAACCGATATTGCTTCTTGTCCAATTCCTGAAAACCATTTGCTTATTTTACCAAGTCTTAAGTTTAAAAGCATTTTTTCTTCTATCATTCGGGGAAGCAGAACTGCTTTATAAAGCTCTAACAAGGTTTCATCTGTATATTTTTTTCTGTTGAATTCCATTTCGGGTGTTTCAGTTGATATCATTTTATTATTAATGACTTCAGTAAATTTTTGTTTTACAAATACAAAAAAAGGGAAGACACTTTATGACTTCCCTTTATGGAAATTGTTTACATTAAAATTATTCTTTTGGAGCAATGAATGATCTCGAAGCAAATTCCTGATCAAGTAAAAGTAATCCCTCACCTTTGCCGTCTATTAACTGCATTCTGCCTAATGATTTTGATGCCATTGCTTCTTCTTCAACCTGTTCATCTACATACCACCTTAAAAAGTTATTAACAGCATGGTCATTTTCTTTGATTGCTTCATCCATCAGGTCATTTATTGATCTTGTTACTTTTTTTTCATGTTCTAATGCTTTTTCAAACACAACTATTGGCGAAGCAAAATCATAATCAGGTTTTGCAATCTGCTGCAGCTCTACTTTTCCGCCTTTATCTATTATGAAATGAAATATCTTCATTGCATGGAAATGTTCTTCCTGTGTTTGTACGTGAAAGTAGTTTGCAATTCCGTCTAAATTCATACAGTGAAAATATGCCGCCATTGAAAGATATTCATATTCTGAAACAAATTCGTTGTTCATTTGTTTATTTAGCTCACTTTGAAGCTTGTTTGATAACATTTTTACCGCTCCTTAACTGTTTCTAATCTTATTTAAAATTTTAAATCCTAAAACAAAAATACTAATATTAATAATTACTTTTAATGTAAAAATGTTTCAAATTTATTTTTAATCTTATAAAAATCATAATTTTGTAATACTTTCTCAATTTAACAGAAATTTATCTATTATTTTCCGATATTATCAATTAACCTTCTGTCTTTTTTAGTAGGTCTGCCCTTGCCTTTGTACTTGCTGATATATGATACAAATCTTTCTGTATCCTTTTTTTCAAGTTCTTCCTTAGGTGTAATTTCAACAGCAAAGTTTTTAACTAATGGTGCAGATACCCGCTTTTCCAAAATCTCATTTACCCTGAAAATTCTTTTAATATATCCCTGCTGAACAGAAATAATTTCCCCGGGTTTTATTAATCTGCATGGTTTTATAATCTTACCCTCAATTTTAACTTTTCCGCCTATGCAGGCTTCTCTTGCAAGTGACCTTGACTTAAATACACGGATGCACCACAGATATTTATCTATACGAATGCCTAATATAAGTTTTTCTGGTTTCACCTGCATTAAATATGTTAAATAAAATTTTTATTACTTTAAATTACACAAATTATCAGATATAAGTTGTGAATTCAAGGAAAATACAGATTAATTTTAAAAGTATGAGTTTTTTTCTCTTTTAACCTTAGCACAATTTTCCTAAATTTGTATTCAAATGGGTCATTCAAATCAATTTTTATTATGGAACTTTTAGGAAATATTGTAGATGTTTTAAACCGGAAAATTTTTCCGGGTAAAGTAATTTTTGAAAATGGTAAAATTGTTTCAGTTACCCAAACTGAGGACACATATAATAACTACATTTTACCCGGATTTATTGATGCTCATGTGCATATAGAAAGTTCAATGCTTGTACCTTCGGAGTTTGCCCGTTTAGCAGTGCTTCATGGTACTGTTGCAACTGTTAGTGACCCCCACGAAATTGGCAATGTACTTGGAGTAAATGGTGTACGTTATATGATTGATAACGGAAAAAAAGGACCGTTTAAATTTTATTTCGGTGCACCTTCTTGTGTACCCGCTACTGCTTTTGAAACTGCAGGAGCAGAAATAACTTCTGCAGATATACGTGAGCTGATTGAAAAAGACGGGCTTAAATATCTGAGTGAAATGATGAACTATCCCGGTGTGCTATTTAACGATCCTTTAGTAATGGAAAAAATTCAAATTGCACATTCACTTGGTAGACCGGTTGATGGGCATGCACCAGGATTAAGGGGTGATGATGCTAAAAAATACATTGCTGCCGGAATTTCAACTGACCATGAATGTTTTACTTTAGATGAAGCTTTGGGTAAAATTGCCCTTGGAATGAAAATTATCATTCGCGAAGGCTCCGCTGCAAAGAATTTTGAAGCCTTGCATCCGCTTTTAAAAGATCATTCTGATTTGGTCATGTTCTGCAGTGATGATAAACATCCAAACGATCTGCTTATCAGCCAAATTAATGAACATGTCAGGCGGGCAGTAAAATACGGGTATGACCTCTTTAATGTGCTTTTTGCGGCTTGTGTAAATCCCGTAAAACATTATGGACTTGATGTAGGTTTGCTTAAACCCGGCGATAATGCAGATTTGATAATCGTTAATAATCTCACAGATTTTAAAGTACAGCAAACTTATATTAATGGTGAACTTGTTGCAAATAATGGTGTTTCTTTAGTAAAAAAAGTTAAAACTGAAATTATTAATAATTTTAATACCTCAAGAAAATCAATTAAAGATTTTGAACTTGATGCTTTATCTGACGGAGCCCCAAAAATAAGAGTAATAAAAGCATTAGATGGACAGCTTTTAACCGAAGAGCTTCGTGAACCAGCCAAACTGTTTGATGCTAAATTGATTTCTAATACCGATAATGATGTATTAAAAATGGCGGTTGTTTGCAGATATAATAATTCTAAACCCGCTATTGGATTTATCAGGGGGTTTGGTTTTAAAAAGGGTGCTATAGCTTCCTGTGTAGCTCATGATTCCCACAACATTATTGCTGTTGGTGTTACCGATGAAGATATTTGTCATGCTGTAAACAGTATTATTGATTATAAAGGAGGTATTTCTGCTGCATTTGATGATATTGTTGAAGTGCTTCCGCTTCCGGTTGGCGGTATTATGAGTAACGATGATTGTTACACTATTGCTGAAAAATATACTGCAATTGATAAAATTTCAAAAGACCTTGGTTCAAACCTTCATGCACCCTATATGACACTTTCTTTTATGGCATTACTTGTAATTCCCTTATTAAAATTAAGTGATAAAGGTCTCTTTGACAGCAAAAAGTTTGGATTTGTTGATCTGTTTGTTTAATTATTTCTTAAATTTAAAATAATTGCATAAATAGGTTATTTTTATCCTTTGTTACATTCTGCAAGTATATTTATGCTAAACTATTTCATAAATACCTGATAATTATTGAACTACATAACATAGAAACCTAACGTTTTTAAGGTATTCCTACATTGCGATATTTGAGTTATTTTGCATAAAATAAATTATTTGAAATATTGCAATTAGCAAATTTTGTGGAGTTTAATATGGCTAAAAATAATCAGCAAAAAACCGTACTGGCGTCTAGGAATAACTCAATAATTTCTGTGGCTGAATCTCTTTTAAAAGATGCAGGTATTGTTTATTCAATATACAAAAATGGTGCAACCGAGATACAGGTTTCTGGCGATGAAAATATCCATAAAGCAAGAAAGATTCTTATTGACCTGGAAGAACTGGATTTTCATGATAATAAATAATTTTTGTTTGAAATTTTAAATTTAAGATATAAATTTATTAAATAAGTTTTTATATTTACTGCGGAGCTGATGCTCCGTTTTTTTTATTCCCTCTGTAAATTTTTTTTAACATATTAATCAAACCGGCTAAACTAGTTTTACATATAAACAGTTTAAGCGTTATTTAATTATGAAAAAAATTCTGATTCTTGGCGGCACAGGTTTTGTTGGCCGCATACTAACTGAAGAACTTATAAAAGATGAAATTTATCCGGTACTCTTTAACCGAGGTAAACGCTCCCCTGGTATTTTTCCGGGTTTAAGACATATCTCAGGCGATAGACTTGATATGCATGATATTGAAAAGATTTCAAAAGAAAGCTGGGATGTTATCATAGATTTTAGCTGTATGTATCCTGTGAATCTTGATGAAATTACTGATATGATGAAAGGTAAAACAGGAAAATACATTTTTGTAAGTACCGTTAGTGTTTATCCAATGAATGACGCTGCATATTGGGATAAACCGGTAACGGAAGATGCAAAAACTCTCCCTTGTACCCCCGAACAAAAAACAGATCCTGATGTGAATTTAACTTACGGTGAAAAAAAAGCTGAGTGTGAGCGCATTCTGCTTGAAAAGAATTGGATAAATCCCGTTATTTTTAGACCCGGGTTAATTTATGGCAGGTATGATTACACTGATAGGTTTTATTATTGGTTATACCGTGCCTATGCTAATGATAAAATATTATTACCTGCCGGGGGTACTGAAAAGTTTACTGCAACGCATAGTGAAGATTTTGCTAATCTGATAAAAATTGCAATTGAAACTGATACTACAAGCAGAGTATTTAATGCCGTTACACATACGCCTGCTAATCTTTTTGAACTTGTAAATATAGCAGCAAATATATTAGGCACTAAATCTCAATTTGTAAATGCTGATATGAATTTTATCAATGATAATCATCTTGTTCCCTGGGTTGACTTTCCAAATTGGGTCGGCGAGTTTAATATGCTTGTTGATAATTCACTTGCTTTAAAAGAATTTCCTGTTAGTTTTTTATCATTTAAAGATAGCATAAAGCACAGTATTAATTATTACGAATCAATTGGCTGGCATATTCCAAAAGCAGGGTTGTTACCTGAAAGGGAAATGGAGTTAATTAAAATATTAGAAACTAATTGAATTTGAAAACTGATATAATTATTTTCTGTTTTATTTTGGCAGTCAATATAAAATTAATTTCCAGCTTCGCTGTACATTTTCTTAATTAGCTCAGTTATCCCTAGAAATTCTGCAGCGTTTTTCCAAAGAAGTTTTTCCTTAACTACATTATTCAGTTCTGCCATTCCCTCAATTAGTTTTCCCGGGATATGTTCACCCAATGGAAACGGATAATCTGACCCTAATACTATGTTATCTTCACCAATCAGATCTATCAAAAATTTTAATGCAGATTCATCATGTACAAGTGAATCAAGGTAAAACTTACCAAGGTAATTTCTGGGGTTAACCATATTTTTTGTCTGAACAAGGTCAGGTCTTACTTTAAATCCATGTTCTATTCTGCCAATTGTAAACGGAAATGATCCGCCTCCATGAGCAAAACACACACGCAGTTTTTTAAATTTTTCAAATACTCCGCCAAATATCATAGAGCATATTGCAAGTGCTGTTTCAGCGGGCATACCAACAAGCCAGGGCAGCCAGTACTCAGGCATCCTTTCTTTACCCATCATATCCCAAGGGTGCACAAACACAGCTGCATTCATTTCTTCACAGGCACCTAATACCTCACAAATTTCCGGGTCATCTAGATTTTTACCCTGAATATGGGTTCCAATTTCAATTCCTGCAAGTCCAAGATCCTTCATTATCCTTTCAAGTTCTTTTACTGCTAGTTTTGCATCCTGCATCGGAAGTGTCCCAAGTCCAATAAATCTTGATGGATTATCGTTTACTGTTTGTGCAATATGATCATTCAAATGTTTTGCCAAATCAAGCGTTTCATTGGGCTTTGCCCAATAGCTAAACATTACCGGAACTGTTGAAAGTACCTGCATTGAAACTTGATGTTCATCACATTCTTCAATGCGTTTTGTATGACTCCAGGAGTTATCAGTAATTTCCCTAAAAACCCTGTCCCCAATCATCATTTTAGCACAGCACGGTTTATGGTGCTCAATTGTCAGGAAACCTTGCTTGTTATATTTTTTATTTAGGTCAGGCCATTTTTCAGGCAGTATATGTGTGTGTACGTCTATCTTCATTTCTTTTCAGGGGGTTCAAGTATTGTTCCGCATCTTTTACAGGTGCGTTTTTCGGTATCATTCCAGAATCTTTCAAATATTGGAGGAAGTTGTGTTACAATATTATCAAGTTTTACAAATTCCTCATACAGCTTATCACCGCATTTTTCGCAATACCACTGAAAGGCATCAAGTTCTTTTTCATCACGCTTACGCTCTATAACTAACCCTATTGTGTTTGCCGGTCTTTGCGGTGAGTGAGGTGTATTTGGAGGCAGATAAAACATTTCTCCTTCTTTGATATGCACATCCTTTGGCTTTCCGTTTTCTATTACTTTAACAATAATATCCCCTTCAATCTGATAAAAAAATTCAGCACCATCTTCAAAATGATAATCTTTTCTTGAATTAGGACCGCCAACTACCATTATTATCAAATCTCCATCTACCATACATTTATTACCAACAGGAGGTTTAAGCAAATGGCGGTTGTCGTCTATCCATTTTTTAAAATTAAATGCTTCTAGTGACATTTATTTATCTCCTTATTATTTTAAATTTTTTTTAATATTTTTTGCCTGTTCAAGATGCCTTCGCTGATGTGCTGAATTAACTGCAAGAATATCAAATGCCGAAAATTTTATCCAGCTTATAGCAGGTGATGGCAGCTTAAGCTTAGTAAAATCCCATTGCGCAGATCTTTCAATTATATTCACCCATCTATCCTGAAGCTGTAAATATGCTGCAACAGCTTTTGATTTGTTAATCTTTGTATCAGGTTTCCATTTGCCTGGTGCTTTAAACTTTCTTTTTACTGGAGGTTCTAAAATTTTTATGAACTTTCTTCCTAAGAAGCTGAATTTCATCTCTCCTGAATATAGCTGATTCTTTTCTTCAAGTTTCTTTAATCCAATATCTAAAATATCGCAGTAATCTGAACCGGTTACTATTAAATGATCAATACATCCTCCAATTGACCAGCCGTTATTTGGAGGTGTTTTGTTAAACTCCTTATCTTTAACCTTTTCAAAAAATAATGCAGCATCTGATTTCATATTTCTGAATTCATCGCTTAACTTTTGCAGTTCATTTGGCAAATTGTTCATCATTTATAATACGGTAATATCATTATAATCCCGGTACAAGATCAAAAAAATGAAATGGGCTTGCATAAAAATCACCAGGACCAAAGTAATCTTTGGAAACCCTTGTAATTTTTCCATCGCTATTTTTACGGAATACAGATGCCCCCGGCAAATAACCGTCTTTTTCATTATAATAACCCATATCTTTAATAAATGTATTTGCTGTTGCTGAGTACATATTGAATTTCCACCCTCTTGAAGCAGAAAAATCCTTTTGCACCTCTGGTGCATCGGGCGAAATAAGCGCAAAAGAAGTTTTCTTTTCAATAAAATAGCTTACGCCGCTAAACCCATCTGCCCATAATGTGCAGTATGAGCATGATTTACCCATATTATGAATAATTATCAAATGCTCTTTATCTCCAAACATTTCAGAAAGCTTTTTATCATTTCCTTCTCTATCTTTAAAAATGTAATCTTCAACATCCATTCGGGAAATTTTAGAAGTGAGCTTAATATATTTTTTTCTAAGTTCAATTATTTCTTCATGAAGCTTATTTAGCTTTTTTTCCGATTTTTCCTTTTTATTGATTTTGTTTTTGCTGCCCGCTGATTTTTTATCTTTTTTTCCCATAATATTTTAATTTTTGCTCAAAAATGGCAAAATTCTTTTAAAAATAAAGCTTTTGGTGGATTTACTCTAATAATAAAAATAAGTTCTTTTATAAACTATACCATTCGTAACTTATTGCCGGTTATCTTTTGATTTGTAGTTATATATTTTACTTTTTAGTATTTATAAATATTTGTATTTTTGCAGTTCACTCCTAAAACAAAATATTACAAGTATGCAAAGAGAAATTCAAAAATGGTTCAGTCCAAACCTGAATAAAGATATGGAAATTGTTATTTACGGAACAGGCAGTCAATATGCACTGTTAATGTTTCCTACTGCGGCAGCTGATTTCCTTGAATATGAACGATTCCATTTGATTGAATCTATTATGCCCTATATTAATAAAGGAAAAATCAGAGCGTATTCAATAAACAGTATTAATAATGAAAGCTGGCTGAATGATGGAAATCACCCTGAATATAAATCAGAGCGTCACAGGCAGTTTAATGATTATGTTGTAAATGAAGTTGTACCGTTTATTAAATCACAATGCGGTGATGAAGTTCAGATAATAACAACCGGTGCATCTTTTGGTGCATTGCATGCAGCAAATCTGTTCTTCCGCAGACCTGATCTTTTTGCGGGTACTATTGCAATGAGCGGCTCGTATGACCTTAAGGATTACAGCAAAGGTTACTATGATGATAATGTTTATTTTAATTCACCAGTAGATTATCTAAGTAACCTTAATGATGAAAATATTATTAATCAGATAAAAAACAGAAAACACATTTACATTACCACCGGACAGGGCAGTTATGAAAATCCAGAGGCATCTAGGAATTTAAGTAATGTACTTAACGCTAAAGGAATTAATCATGAACTTGACCTATGGGGTTATGATATTCCCCATGACTGGCCTTCATGGCGTAAAATGCTGCCGTATTTTATTGATACTAAACTGTAAAGTTTATATATCCCCTCAACCTGAGGGGATTTTTTTATCTTCAAAATTAATTAATTACTGGTATTAATTTTTGCATTAAGATAATATCCTGAAAAGTTAAATACATAAAATCTTAATTTTTGGACTGTTAGATTATATGTATATTTGTTAATTTGTAAATTCAAATCAATTAAGAAATAAAAATGAAAAGTATAATAATTTTATTATTAGTATCTGTACTTACTGTATATTCACAAAATGGTGATACAATTTCCACTGCTAGCGGATTAAAATATATAGTGCTTAAAAAAGGCAATGGAAAAGCTTCTGTTGCAGGAAAAGTTGCTGAAGTTCACTATACAGGCTGGCTTCTTAACGGAAAAAAATTTGATTCATCCTTTGATAGAAATGAACCGCTGGAATTTATTTTAGGTGCAAAACAGGTTATTGCAGGCTGGGATGAGGGTGTGGCATTAATGCACGTTGGTGATAAGTTCAGACTTATACTTCCTCCAGAGCTTGCCTATGGTGAAAACGGGGCAGGGGAAATTATTCCCCCTAATTCAACTTTGATATTTGATGTTGAATTATTAGGAGTACACAAACCTAAAAAATCTATTGTGGATACTTTGATGGCTGTTATTCTGGATAAGAATGTTGAAAAAGCTGTTCAGCTTTATTGGAATTTGTACGAAGATAAACCCGATGATTATAATTTTAAAGAAAGTCAGCTTAATGTGCTTGGTTACCGGCTTTTGCAGGTTGGATTATACAAGCAGGCAGTAGAAATTTTTAAGCTGAACGTTGAACAATATCCCGATTCATTTAACACTTATGATAGCTTGGGTGAAGGTTATATGAATGCCGGTGATACAAAAAATGCAATAAAAAATTATAAACTTTCATTAAAACTTAACCCCGAAAATGAAAATGCCAAGAAAATGCTTGAAACCCTGAATAATAAATAAGTTAACATAATTAATATTAAAAGCACATAATTAAATTATGAAGATAGAAGAGCTATTATTTTTAGAAGGCAGATGGGAAGGAAGCGGAACTGCACAATACCCTTTAATTTCCGAAGTATCTTACAGCGAAATTCTGAATTTTGAATATGATAAAACTAAAGGTTTTATATTTTATATACAGCAAACAAAGTTTAAAATTCCCGGTAAAGAAAATGATACACTTCATCATGAATCCGGTTTCATTAAGCAAACAGAATCCGGAAATATTGAGCTTTCCAATTCACAAAATAATGGCAGGGTAGAAGTTTTATATCTTGATAATCTGCAAATATCAGAACAAAATACAAGAATTGTATTTGAATCCAAGCTTTTTGGTAATGACCCCAAAATGATAAAAACACTTAGGGAGTATAATCTAACCGGCAGTAATATGTTCTACGAAATGAAAATGGCTACAAGTTCTAATCAGGTTTTAAGTACACATCTTAAATCTGAATTAACCAAAAAGGGAAATTAACATATCTGATGAAATTTAATAATACCTTTGATTTTGCTTTTTCTTTAGATAACAAGGATGAATTAAAATACTACCGAAACCGTTTTTATATTCCGCAAACAAACACTGGCAAAGATGTAATTTATTTTGCGGGTAACTCGCTTGGACTTCAGCCAAAAACTGTTAGGGAATATATTGAGCAGGAACTGCTGGACTGGGAAAAAATGGGTGTTGAAGGGCACAATCATGCTAAATACCCATGGCTTCCTTATCACGAATTTTTAACAGAGCAAACTGCTGCACTTACAGGTGCCCTGCCCGAAGAAGTTATAAATATGAATTCGCTTACTGTGAACCTTCATTTAATGATGATTTCATTCTACCGCCCAACTGTAAATAAAAATAAGATACTAATTGAAGCTAATGCATTTCCTTCCGACCATTATGCACTTCAGTCACAAATTAAATTCCATGGGTATGATCCCAAAGAGTGTCTTATTGAAATGAAGCCTTTAAATGGTGAACAAGTAATAAGAACAGAAAATATTCTTCAAAAAATTAATGAAGATGGTGATAAGATTGCATTAATAATGTTTTCAGGGGTTAATTATTACTCCGGTCAGGCATTTGATATGGAAAAAATAACTAAAGCAGGTCATACAAAAGGGTGTATGGTTGGATTTGACTTAGCTCATGCAGCAGGTAATTTAAAATTAAAGCTTAATAAATGGGGCTGCGATTTTGCCGTTTGGTGCAGTTATAAGTATTTAAATGGCGGTCCCGGTGCAATTGCAGGGGCTTTTGTTCACAAAAAGCATTTATTGGATATGACAATCCCTAAATTTTGGGGATGGTGGGGACAGGATAAAGCTACAAGATTTCTTATGGATCATGATTTCCGGCCTATACCAACTGCTGAAAGCTGGCAATTAAGCAATCCCCCAATTTTGCAGCTTGCGGCACTTCGAGCTTCGCTGGATATTTTTCATTCTGCCGGAATTGATAAATTGCGTTTAAAAAGTGAAATGTTAACCGGATTTATGGAATATCTTATTAATGAAAATAATGATGGTAATATAGAAATTATCACACCCCCAAACAAATATGAACGGGGATGTCAGCTTTCATTAAGAGCAAAAAAAGATGGTAAAGCCCTTCACAAAAAATTAAATAATTCAGGGGTTATTTGTGATTGGCGTGAACCTGATGTTATTCGCTGTGCACCGGTACCTTTATATAATACTTTTACTGATGTTTGGAATTTTGTGAAATTATTGTATTCAAAATAATTAATTGATCTGCTGTATTTTTATTTTCATGCAAAGTACAATATATTAAATATGCAGAATATTACAATTGTTGGTGCTGGATTAGCAGGATCACTGCTTTCGGTTTATCTTGCTAAAAAAGGGTTTAATGTAAATGTATATGAACGCCGTCCCGATATGCGGAAAACCGGCATTAGCGCAGGTAAATCTATTAACCTAGCACTTTCTGCCCGCGGTATTAATGCTTTAAAAGAAGTTGGGCTGTATGATGAAATAAAAAAAATCTCAATCCCTATGTATGGCAGAAGAATTCATACAATTGATGGCTCTACCAATCTGCAGCCTTATGGCAGAGATTTGAGTGAATATATTAATTCAGTTTCACGAAGTGAACTGAATAAAAAACTGATGGATCTTGTCGAAAACTTCCCTTCTGTAAAAATACATTTTAATATGCGCTGCATTAATATGGATCTTGCAAAAGATGAATTGTATTTTTACAACGAAGCACAGAATACCGAACATCATATTAGCTCACCTGTCACAATCTCAGCAGATGGCGCTGCATCTGCAGTAAGAATGGAAATGATGAAAACCCCGCGATTTGATTTTAAACAGGAATATGAAAATTACGGTTATAAAGAGCTTCACATTCCCCCAAACAATGACGGCACTTTTAAAATGGATACTAATGCACTTCATATATGGCCCCGCGGTTCATTTATGCTTATAGCTCTTCCAAATATGGATGGCAGTTTTACCTGCACTTTGTTTCTTGCATACGATAAATCATTTGCTGGTGAAAACAGTTTTGAGTTTTTAAATGATAAAAGTAAAGTTCAACAATTCTTTGAAAAGAATTTCCCCGATACTATAAGCTTAATGCCTGCATTATTAGAAGATTTTTTTGCAAATCCAACCGGCACTTTGATAACTATTAAATGTTTTCCATGGAGTATTGAGGGTAAAATGTTAATGTTAGGGGATGCCAGCCATGCTATTGTTCCGTTTTTTGGACAGGGTATGAATGCGGCATTTGAAGACTGCTCTGTGCTTAATAAATGTATTGATAATCATCCTGCTGAATGGAATAAAATTTTTAGTGAGTTCCAAACATTAAGAAAACCCAATACCGATGCAATTGCAGAGCTAGCTCAGGAAAATTTCATTGAAATGCGTGACCTTGTTGCTGAACCAAGTTACCTGCTTAAGAAAAAAATAGAAGCAAAACTTTACAGCATTTACCCTGATACATTTGTTCCAAAATATTCAATGGTAACATTTCTTCGGATGCCTTATTCAACTGCACTTAAACGGGGTAAAATACAGGAAGAGATTCTGGAAGAGCTTAGCAAAGAAAAACTTTCACCCGAAAATATTGATTTAAAACAAGCTGATAAGTTAATTAAAGCAAAACTTCCAAAATTGGATTTATAATTTATTCAATTAATAAATTACTCCGGTTTAACAGCCGTAATTTATAAAATATATTTAATTAACGCTAAGCTTTAGCTGACCTGAAGGAACAACATTATTAAATCCGTTTGATAATGTTTGTACTGTCCCAAACGATGCATGATTAATAATTCCGCTGAATATTACCAGATAAAACGGTTTTGAAATTGCTGCTCCCTGTTCAAATTTTGGCTCTAATGTAATAAATACATTATAATTATTTTCAAGATCAGCTATATCCGGTAAACCGCCGCCCGGGCAGTTGGCTAGAAGCCAGTCGTTGCCCGGTAAATTCCATGTTAAACCGCCTGTCATTTGACATTGCTGATTATCATCTGCTGTATTTGGAGATTCAAACCTGCCTATATTATAAATATTAGCTGTATTGTTTTCTTTTACCCATGCCTGATAAATCCATTCAGCTGTATCTGGTAATACCGGAAGCGTTATACCTGCAGCGGTTCCTGTGGTATCTGTTGTGAACCATAATCCTTTTTTATATTCAGATGATGCAATTCCTTTTGTTGGTGTTGCTAATATATATTTAGCAGCAGATGAAGAAAATTGTGAAGATATAGGTAGTATTTCATTGTATGTCATTGTGAGATTATATATAAGATCATTACCTGAAATTTGTTTTGCTCCGCCTAGAATTTTAATATTGCTTGGAATAGTATCAAAATATCCCGGGGGCTGAATTGTAATCAATACATCACCAATATTATTTATATTGGAAATTTTAGATAAATTGACTGAAAATGTCCCTCCTGAAGTATCTGTAATTTGACCGGAAGGATTAACAGCAAATCTTCCCATTGAGCGGAACGAATTTTCATCATGATCTAAACTTGTTTCTACACTGCCCCAAAGTTCATAAGTGCCGTCAACATTCTTATCAAGCATTTTTAGATTTGTTAAACTTAATGTTCCGCTGTTTTGTGAAGTACTAACACCTGAATCATTGCAAGAAAATATCATTATACTCAGGATGAAGCTAAAAAATAAAATATATATTCTTTTCATTTTCATAATTTGTCATATTGATGTATGACAACACTTTTCTAGAGGTTTTATAATTTTTAATATTATTATTTAATTGAATAAAAATAAAGGAAGCGGTATATTAAAATATCATATATTGCATTAATATTCCAGTATTTATTTATTTTGATAGTTTATTTTTACCAATTATTGATAAAGTAATAAAAATTTTTGTAACTTGATGAATAAAATAATTACAGTTCACAATCTATTTAATAAAAATCAGATAAACAATGATTATTTTAATTAATCTCCTAATTAAAAACGTCAATTTGTAGTATAAAATTTCAGATTTAATAGAAAATACTGTTATTAATAAACTTAATTTATTCTGATAAATACATAATTTTCATGCCATAAATCCACAAAATTTTAGATACTAACTTTAATAAATTAAGTGTAAATTACACTTTATATGCATAAAAATGCATATATTTAAAATTTAAAGCTTTAATGAAAAATATTGCTGTTTTTGGCTCTACAGGTTCTATTGGCAGAAATACACTTGAAGTAGTTCGGAATCTTAATAAAAATGGATTTCCTGTAACAATTAAGTACCTTACAGCAAATTCAAATTGGCAGCTGCTTGCCGAGCAAATTGAAGAATTTTTACCCTCTGCAGCGGTTATTTTTAACTATGAAAGTTTTAAAGCATTAAAAAACCGTTCTTTTAAACATAAGTGTGAAATTTTCTGCGGTACCGAAGGCATTAAAGAAATTGCAAAGCGAAACGATTTTGAAGCTGTTGTTAATGCTCTTGTTGGCTTCAGCGGACTGATTCCAACAATTGAAGCCATTAAAAATGGCAAAGATATTGCATTAGCCAATAAAGAATCATTAGTTGTAGCAGGTGAACTCATTTATCAAATGCTTGGCAGCAGTAATTCAAATATGCTGCCTGTTGATAGTGAACACAGTGCTATTTTGCAATGCCTAATTGGCGAGCCAATGAAAGAGATAAAAAAGCTTTTCCTCACTGCCTCAGGCGGTCCCTTTAGAGAGCTTCCGGTTAATGAAATGGCAAATGTCTCGGTTGCTGATGCATTAAAGCATCCTAACTGGAAAATGGGTAATAAAATAACAATAGATTCTGCAACTTTAATGAACAAAGGATTTGAAATTATTGAAGCTAAATGGTTGTTCAATATTGAAGCAGAAAATATTGATGTTTTAATTCATCCGCAGTCTATTATTCATTCTATGGTGGAGTTTTCTGACGGTTCTGTGAAAGCACAGTTAGGCGTTCCTGATATGAAACTCCCTATTCAGTATGCGTTAACTCATCCGCAAAGAATAGGTTCAGATTTTCCAAGAATTGATTTTAAACAGCTGAAAAATCTTGATTTTGGAGTGCCTGATCTTGAAAAGTTTGAGTGCCTTAAACTTGCATACGATGTAATAAAATCCGGCGGATCTTATCCAATAGTAATGAATGGTGCAAATGAAGCAGCAGTAAATTTGTTTCTTAATGGAAAAATAAGGTTTACCGATATTCCATCACTGATAAAATCTGCAATTGATAAACATGAAAATCACTCGGAACTTTCACTTGATGGTATTATTGAAATTGACAGCTGGTCAAAAAGATTTGTAAATGATACTGCCCTTGCGGCAGCATAGCTGAAAAATTTATATTCAGTTATTTAACTAATAAAAAGGAGAAATACTAAAATTATATGGGTGTAGTCAGCACGATTCTTTATTTTCTAATTACAATTGTAATTCTGGTTTTTGTACATGAGTTTGGTCATTTTGCAGCAGCTAAACTCTGCAAAATGCGGGTAGATAAGTTCTACCTGTTTTTTGATTTCTTTAATTTGCGCATTTTTAAATTTGTAAAAGGTGATACTGAGTACGGACTTGGTGTTTTTCCTTTAGGCGGATATGTTAAAGTTGCCGGTATGATTGATGAAAGTATGGATAAAGAGTTTATCAATCAGCCCCCGCAGCCATGGGAATTTCGTTCAAAACCCGTTTGGCAGAGAATGTTTGTTATTACCGCTGGTGTTATAATGAATACTATTCTGGCATTTGTTATATTCTATGTTATCAATCTTTCCGAAGGCAAACAGAAAATGGAAACCAATACTATTGGATATGTTACTCCGGGTTCTGTTGCTTCAAAGTATGGTATTTTGCCCGGCTCTCAGATAATTTCTATTAATGGGAAACCTGTTGAATACTGGGACGATGTCAGAGGAATAGTATTTATTGAAAGCATGGGTGAAGATGTAAATATTAAGATTAAAACTAATGGTGCAGAAAAGGAAATTTTCCTGCCTAAGTCAGCTCTTCATGATTTAAATGAACGTTCATTCGGATTGTTTCCTGAAAAAATGGAGCCAATGATACAACAGGTTGCCGATAAAGGTCCTGCAAGAAATCTTGGTTTGCAAAAAGGTGATATTATTGTTGAAGCAAATAATACACCTATAACACACTCTCAGCAGTTTGTTGATATAATTAAAAGTAATGCCGGCAAAGATATAGCTGTAAAATGGAACCGTAACGGTGCTATTATGAACGGCAATGTAAAACCCGAAGCTGACAGCACAATTGGTATAGGAATTGGTAAATATACCGGAATAGTTAAAGATATTAAGTTTAATGTTATAACTGCTGTTCCGCAGGGATTTAATGATCTTTGGCATTATGGAATTGTTTTGTTTGTTAAATCAATGTGGAAGATAATTAAGGGCGATATTGCTTTCAGCAAAGCCGTTGGGGGACCGGTTAAAATTGCCCAATATGCAGGTCAATCTGCTGAAGGCGGATTGCTTTCATTCCTTGGATTTATGGCGATGCTTTCAATTACACTTGCTGTTATAAATATTCTGCCATTCCCGGCACTTGATGGCGGGCACTTTATGTTCCTTCTTTATGAAGGAATTTTCCGTAAGCCCGTAAGTCACAAGATTCAGATTGTAGTGCAGAATGTAGGATTCCTTCTCCTTATGGCATTTATGTTGTTTGTTGTTTATAATGATATTATTCATATTTAATTTATGCAAATACAGATTAATTTATAATTATTTTTAGAGTAATGTATTAACTGACCAATTTTTTTAGAATTGGTCAGTTTTTATTTATGAAAACAAATAGACATTTTATTATTGATTTTGACAGTACCTTTATAAAAGTTGAAGCTTTAGACGAGCTTGCACAGATTTCATTAAAAAATCATCCGCAAAAAGAGAAACTATGCAGCAGAATTAATTTATTAACCCAACTGGCTATGAATGGTGAAATGCCGTTCCCCGAATCACTTTCTGAAAGACTTAAATTAATTAATGCTGATAAAACTCATATTAAAAAGCTTATATTAAAACTTAATAAACTTGTTTCATTTTCAATATCTGCAAATAAGGATTTTTTCAGGAAATATTCTGATAACATAATTATTATTTCAGGAGGTTTCCGTGAATATATTGTTCCTGTTGTTCAAAAATACGGAATAAAACCATCCAATGTATATGCCAACAGTTTAATTTTTGATCCAAATGGAAAAATAACCGGATATGATATAAATAATCTCCTTGCAAAATCCGGCGGAAAAATATCACAGCTAAAAACTCTAAAGTTAAATGGTGAACTAATTGCAATTGGAGATGGTTATACAGATTATGAACTTAAATCCTCCGGATTAATTGACCGCTTCTACGCTTTCACAGAAAATGTTGAGCGTCCTGTTGTAATTAGCAATGCAGATTATGTTGCTCCGAGTTTTGATGAATTTTTATACATTTCAAAATTACCAATGAGTATATCCTATCCAAAGAACAGGATAAAAGTACTTCTGCTTGAAAATATTCACAATGATGCATCAAAAATTTTCAAATCAGAAGGTTATTCTGTTGAAGTTGTAAATAAAAGTTTAAGTGAAAATGACCTTTGCGAAAAAATTAAGGACGTTTCTATATTAGGTATCAGATCTAAAACAATAATTACTGAAAAAGTTTTATCAAAAGCTAAAAGATTACTTGCAATTGGATCATTTTGTGTCGGAACAAATCATATTGAACTAAATGCTTCACTTAAAAAAGGTGTGATAGTTTTTAATGCACCTTTTAGTAATACACGAAGTGTGGTTGAGCTTGCCCTAGGTGAAATTATTATACTTATGAGAGGTATTTTTAGCAAAAGCAGCTTGCTTCATAATGGCATTTGGGATAAATCAAGCAATGGAAGTTACGAAGTGCGGGGAAAAAAACTGGGAATAATTGGATATGGAAAAATTGGTTCTCAGCTTTCAGTTCTTGCCGAAAATCTTGGTATGGAAGTATATTATTTTGATATTCTGGAAAAACTTGGTTTGGGTAATGTAAATAAATGCAGTTCATTAAAAGAACTGCTTAAAAAATGCGATATAATTACCGTGCATGTTGATGGTGATAAACGCAATTCAGGGTTAATTGGCGATAAAGAATTCCGGCAAATGAAAGATGGTGTTATATTTTTAAATTTAAGCAGGGGACATGTTGTTAATCTTGATGCACTTGCAAATAACATTATTTCCGGTAAAGTTAAAGGAGCTGCCATTGATGTTTTTCAATATGAACCGCTAAGCAATGATGAAAAATTTGTTCATGTTCTGCAGGGATTAAATAATGTTATATTAACTCCGCATATTGGCGGTAGTACAGTTGAAGCACAGAAGGATATTGCTAATTTTGTTCCCCGTAAGATTATTGAATTTATTAACAGTGGAAACTCTTTTTATAGTGTAAACTTTCCCAATATTCAGCTTCCGCCTTTTGTTAATGCACACAGACTTATACATATTCACTATAACATACCGGGAATTCTTGCAAAGATAAATTCTGTTTTTGCAGAAAATAATATTAATATTATTGGTCAATATCTTAAAACTAACGAAACTGCAGGTTATGTGATAACAGATATCAGCACAAAATATGACCCGGACGTAATTAACAAATTAAAAAAAATTCCCCATACTATTAAATTCCGTATTCTATATTAAAAAAAATTATTCAGCTTGTTTTTGTGTAATTTTTAAATACATCTGAAAAATTATAGCACGGAAATTCTTATAATTTTCCGATAACTTTAATTATACTTTAAATATTATTCTGATTTTGTTAAACCAAGCTGTATTTATAATATTATTAATTTTTGTTAACGCATTATTTGTTGTTACTGAATATGCAATAATCCGCATTCGTTCATCAGAAATTGATGTACTTATTGCAGGCGGTAATCTGCGTGCTAAGGACACAAAAAAAGTTATTAGTGAGTTGGATAAATATATTTCAGCAACACAGCTTGGAATTACCTTTTTAAACCTGCTTATTGGCTGGGCAGGTGAGGATATTTTTATTCATCTCCTGCACCCTGTATTTATAAATATCGGATTAAACGATTCATTTAGCCAAACAATGGCTGTTATACTTGGGCTCATTATTATTACATATTTTACTATCACAATTGGTGAGCTTGCCCCTAAAGCAATTGCAATCAGAAAATATACCAAAGCAGCGTTATGGTTTTCTGCACCGCTGATTTTATTTTATAAAATTTTTAAGCCGTTTATCTGGCTGCTTAATTTTTCTGCAAATTTTATTATTAAACTTATCGGCTTAAAACCGCTTGAATATGACAGCGGTGTGCATAGCCAGGAAGAAATTAAACAGGTTATTTTGCAGGGCAGAAAAGCCGGTGTAATTGATAAAACCGAACACCAGCTTATTGAAAAAATTTTTGATTTCAATGATAAACTTGTTAAAGAAATAATGGTACACCGCGGCAATATGGTAGTACTGAATATTGACGATAGCCGTGAAAAGATTTTTGAAACAGTAACCGAAGAAGGTTATTCCAGAATTCCTGTTTATAAAGATACAATAGATAATATAATCGGTATAATTTATACAAAAGATCTTATCTCTGCATCTGAGTATAGAGAGCTTATTATGATTGAGGATATTATACGTCCTGCATTTTTTGTGAATGAAACCAAGAATATTGGAATACTGTTAAGGGAATTTCAAAATGCAAAAGTTCATTTGGGTATTGTTATTAATGAGTATGGAGGAGTTGAAGGACTTGTTACAATGGAAGATATTATTGAAGAAATTACCGGTGAAATATTAGACGAATACGATGAAGAAAACCCTGATATTGTTAAAGCAAAAAATCAGGAGTATATTGTAAATCCTGCAATTTCTGTAAAAGATTTTAACCAAAAATTTTCTGCAGCAATTCCAATTGACGGAAATTATAATACTCTTGGCGGATTTCTTTACTATGTTACAGAACATATACCGGAACTATACGAACGTATAGATTACGGAGGACTGACATTTATTATATCATCCAAACAGCGCAATACAATTAAACAGGTTAAGGTTATTAAGAACACCTGAGATAAATTTTCATCTTACCTTCACAGGCAGCTCGCTGCCAATAAAGAACTGTCCGTTAACACCCTGTATATCAACCGGTAACTTATCTCCAAATACTGTTCTGCCGTTAATTGATTGCAGATCTACCTTTAAATTCTTGCTTGATGATCCGTTAATTCTTGAAAGATCCACCGGTAAATACCCTCCGCTTATTGAATACCCGTTTATAGCTTTCAGATTGACATCCTGTACTGTATCGTATGCGTTTACATCTTTTGGACCGAAATATATATTTACTGTAATTAATAACAGGCAAATTGCTATTACTGTTAATACTGTTTTAGAGTATTTATCAAGACTTACAACTGATTTTACTGAGGCAGCTTTGGTTTCCATGTTAATTTCTCCTTAAATATGTATTTTAATTAGTATATTAGTTTTATTTACAATATTGTTATATTTATAAAATGAAATAGTGAAAAATAATATAATTTAGAGTAAAAAAGTGAGCAAAAGTGAAGAAATACATGTAAAATTTTGTAAAGTAAACTTCAATAAATGCATTTAGAAAGTGTACTTTTTGAGCTTATAGTTGTTTTGCTTATAATTTTTGCAAATGCATTTTTTGTAGCTGCAGAATTTGCAATTGTAAAAGTACGCTCTACTCAAATTCAGACTCTTGCCGAAAAAAACAATCAGCGTGCAAAAACTACAGCTAAAATTTTACGAAATCTTGATGCTTATCTTTCTGCTTCACAAGTTGGAATTACTATGACATCGCTTGGGCTGGGCTGGGTTGGCGAGCCCGTTACTACAAAACTTTTAACTCCCATTTTTACAATTATTGGACTTTCAAATCAGCAGACTATCCACACACTTTCAATAATTATAGGTTTTATTTTTCTTACTTTTCTTCATATCTCACTTGGCGAGCAGGCTCCCAAAATGCTAGCTATAAAAAGCCCTAAATCGGTTGCACTTTCAGTTTCCATTCCCCTTAATCTTTTCTATATTGCTTTTAAACCTATTGTTTGGCTGCTTAATCATGCTGCAAACCTGATACTTCGTGCTATTGGTATTCAGCAGGTATCTGAATCAGAACGAATCAGCTCTGAAGATGAGCTTCGCCTGTTGATTTCAGAGGGCAGAAAGTCTGGCGCTATAGACCAAACCGAACACCAGCTTATAGAAAAAATTTTTGAATTTAATGATAAACAGGCAAGTGAAATTATGGTTCCAAGAAATCATATGATTGCACTAAATCTTGAAGATTCCAGGGAAGAGATATTTCAGAAAGTTACTGAAGAAGGTTTTTCCAGAATCCCGGTTTACAAAGAAACAATTGATAATATTGTTGGAATTATTTATACAAAAGATCTAATTTCTGCCTCAGAGCACCGCGAGCTTATTACCCTTCGTGATATTATTAGACCTGCTTATTTTGTATCATCTACCAAGCAAATCGGCAATTTGCTTAAAGATATGCAGCGAAATAAAGTACACATGGCTATTGTTGTTGATGAATACGGAGGTGTTGAAGGACTTGTTACTATTGAAGATATTATTGAAGAAATTGTTGGTGAAATTCAGGATGAATATGATGTTGATGAATCACAGGAAGTTGTAAGCGAAAAATCAGGGGTATATCTGGTAAATCCTATAATTTCCATTGAGAATTTTAATTCAAAATTCAAATCTGATATTCCCGAAGATCCGGATTATCAAACACTAAATGGATTTTTACAAAAAGTAACAGGACATATCCCTGAAGTTTACGAGAGAATTGATTATAAAGGAATGAGTTTTGTTATCACTAAAAAATCAGGTAACCGTATTTTGCAGGTAAGAGTTCAGAAAATATAAAAAAGTTAACAGATATTTTTATTCTTTTTTAATATCAAGTTCCTTTTCATTATTGTTTTTTCTAAACAGCATATTTTTTAGTGTTTTAAATTCTTCGCTGTTTTTGTAATTATTATAAATGTATCCCAAAGAAACTATACAAAATATTGCTGTTAGCAATATTCTGTACAAAATCATTAGATTGAAATAGTAAGATATAGATATAATTAATATTGCAGGTAATGATAATAAAATTATAACCTTATATTTATAATCTATTTTATAATATTTTTGTGATAAAATAAATGTAAGTAAAAATATAACAAAATTAGCTAACATTATACTAAAAGCAGCACCTACTGAACCAAAAAGGGGAGTAAGTATAAAATTCAGCAGAATATTAATTCCGGCAGCTGACATAGTTATCCATATTGTGTGCTGAAGTTTTTTTGTTAAATTTATACCAATAGAAACTATAAAATAAGCACTGCTGAAAAATACACTCGCACATAAAAAAGGTACTACCGCTTTGGCATTATAAAAATCAGGCTGTGTAAAAACTTTAAGTATATCTGTTGCAAACATTGAAATACCAAGAATAAGAATAACATTAAAAATAAAAAAAAGCTGAAATACCTTTGAGTAAATTTCCTTTGCATTTTTTTCGTATTGAATATCCATAGCATAAGGTCCCCAGGATAACTGTAATGCACCGCCAATTATTCCCACAATATTAGAAAGTTTTGCACCTACGGCATAAATTCCAACCGATGAAAGATCCAAATAATGTGCAAGAAAATACCTGTCAGTTGAATTCAAAATCCATACTGCAACTCCTGTACCTATCAGCGGGAAACCATAACTCAGTATTTTCTTACTCCAGTTATAAGAAAACCTGAATTTATATCTGCTGAAAACATAATAAATTGTGAATAAAAAAATTAATCCGTAAGAAATTAACTGAGCCAGTAATGCTCCATAAACGCCCATTCCTTTTAAGAGTACAAAATATACAGTAAGTAAAATGCTGAGCAGAATATTTATTGATGAAAGAATTGTATAAAGCCACATTCTGAACTCAAGCCGTAAGAGATTGAATAAGAATGAATGCAGTGCCTGAAATACTATTGTGATACCTGTAATAATAACAAAAAGTCTAAGATCTTTACCAAATAATAAATCAGATATGAATCCTGAAAATAAATAAATTATGGCAAATGCCGCTGCCGAAAACAGAAGACGGATGTAAAGTGATGAAATTAGTATTTCAGCTCGTTCATCAAAATGTTCCTTCCTGAAATAATAGTAACCAACAGAGGTATCTGTGCCTGATAATATTAAAAATGTACTTACAACAACTATTGTACTTAAAAGATCAAGTATCCCGTAATCTTCAGTGGTTAAAACGGCAGTATATAAGGGCAGCAAAAGCAGAGAAATAGATTTAGAAATATACCCGCTAAGCCCATAAATAAGTGATTCTTTCGCTAATCTTTTTAGACTCATTAATCTTTCCCGAGAGTTAAATTCAGGATATAATTTGCATTTTTTACATAATCGTGATATTTTTCAACAAATTTTCTGCCTGCATTTCCATATTCAATAAGTTTTTGTTTGTTATGTATCAGTTCTTTTAAACCCTGTGCAAGATTATCAGGATTTAAATTTATTATCGGAATATCCGGAATATAATTGTATAAATCCTTTCGTAAATAACATACGGTAGTTTTGCCAAGAGCCATTGATTCAACACTAATTAAACCGTACCATCCTGCAACCATTTGATCTATTAATATATCAGCATTTTGTATTTCTTCAATAACTTTGTTGTGCGGAATATTTCTTATCAGTTTGAAATCAAATGATATATTCTCTCCTTTAAGTTTTTCTACTGCCTCCAGAATATACTTAGTTCCTTTTATCCCGTCATCGCTTGGAATGTGTACTATTTTCACCTTATTATTAACATCGTATTTTGGAATATATTTATCAAGTTCAAGTAAAAGGTATAAATAACTGTATTTGTTGCCCAGAATGTTTGCATCAAATGGATGCGAAAATGTATGGCTTGCATTTTTCTGGATAATTTTTGTTTCATTAATCTTTTCAGTCATTATACATCTTATCTTTTTCTGGTATTCATCTGAACAGTTTTTGCACACTGTATATTTTTCATTACTGTTAAGATAATATTCCTTATCTCTAATATCACATCCAACGTATATCATTGCAGTTTTCTTACCTAATAATTTAAGAAATTTAAGATCTCCTTTTCTTGAGAGCATTGTTGACCTGGTATTGAATATAAAAATATCATATTTCAATGTATGCTTGATAAAATAATAATATTTTATTAATCTGTTAACAAAACTGAATTTTGGATCTGCAAATTTCAGTTTTTTGTGATAACCATAAGAAAAAGTATGTTCATCAATCACTACGGCATCTGCTTTTACTCCGGATTTTCTTAATCCTTCTGCAATTTTATACGCAATTCCGCCCGTATTAGCATATCCGCAAAGTACTTTTATTTTTTTCTTCAAAAATCTTAAAATTCTATATTTTAAAAGCCGGTGAATACACAGCCAGAGAGGTGTTTTGTATCCTGTAAATATTTAAAGATTCATTCAATTTGTTTAGATATTCTGCAACATCTGCCACATTGCTGTAATCGTGCCAAAAAATTATTCCATTAGGTGTAAGTGATTTTAATGCATTTTCTGTATCTGTTTTCACATAATTATATGAATGTGCACCATCTATGAAGAACAATTCAACTTTTTTATTAAATTCAGAAAAATCAAATTTTGCAGAATCTCCAAAATGCTGGATAATTTTTTCCTTTTCAACTCTGTTTAAAAAACACTCTCCAATTCTAAATCCGCTTTTGGTTATAAGCTGAAGGTCTCCGGGATCAAGTTTCATATTTATTTCATTCAATTTTTCCGGAGGAAGATCCAATGTATGTATTTTAGTCTCATTAACAGTATTTACTGCTAAGTGCAGAGTTGTTCTGCCGTCAAATGTTCCAATTTCAAAAATTATTTTTGGTTTCAGCAATTTTGCCGTTAAACACAAAATATAGAGTTCATTTAATGTTACATTTCCCTGTCTAAAATTCCATTTTTCTATTTTTACATCTTCAATGTTATTTTCTGTTTTAAATAAATCTAATGCATCAATAGATTTTAGAATATTTGTTTTTGAAATTAAATTATAATTATAATGAAAATCATTTGTTATAACTGAAAATTCCTTAAATTTTTTACGATTGAAAAAAATATTAAAAAAACCGTTTATAAACAGGTTTTTAAAGTATATACAATAATATTTAATTGTTGACAATGTTTAAAGAAATATTTTATTATCAAAATAACAATATTTTTTCTGAGAATTACAAAAATTAGTTATCTTCAATATTCAAAGTAATTAAAATTGAAATTTATTTAATATCTTACATAATATTTAAAATTAATTCTATCGTTCCTTTTGTGCCGCAGTTCATTAATGTGTCAATTATCGAAAGCCCCGGTACAAATTCGATTGAATTAATCTGCCTGTATTCAGGATGCTTAAAATTCTGATAAATAAGTTTTATACCTGCCGTTTCAAATTTCTCATCTTCCTGATATTTATGTGCTCCGCCTCCGCACATATAAGCATTGCATCCTGCTGAATTTACAATTGAAATAAGAAGGTCAGTTGAACTTCCCTTTGTGTTTAACTCAGATGCATAAATGAAGTGCTCTGTTTTTAGACCTATTAATTTACAAATTGCATAAATTACTTTAATATTAAATTCAGAAAGGTTTTTGTCAGGATTCCTTAACAATTCGGATATACAAGGAAATATATCACAAAAATACTGAGCTTTTTTATAGTTTAATTCAATTGATTTTAACAGTTTCTCATTCCAGTTTTTTGAATTATCAATTTCAATTTCGTTAATATTTTTTGTACCGCTGTAAGAACGAATAATAGGAACTGTTATCCAAGATGGTTTGCCGCCAATAAATATTTTAACACGGTTTGACCAGCTTCCGCCTTTTTTAGGATATTGAACATTATCAAGTATAACAAATACATCAGATCTTGAGATCTTGTCAAATAATCCCAGCCATGGAAAAAAAGTTGGTTGATGAATAGCTGCTAACTTATCCATTTTAATTATTCATTTACCGCTTTGCAGTAAATGGTATGTCTTATTTCTTACAACTTCAAGATCGGCTCTCATCCCAAGCTCTTTATTATCTCTGATATGAGTAATTTGCCAGCCCATTTTTAAAAATAATATTATTGAACCATTATTATTTTTTGGCCAATAACCTTCCTGATAAGTGAAACCTTCATCCAATCCTGTTTGACACAGCTTTATTATATGGTATTTTGCAAAATTTTTACCCCGAGAACTTTTTCCTGCAAATGTACAATGATTATGTATATGATCGCTGTATATTGACGAAAAATTTAAGAAATGGATATTATTATCATTATCCAATATAACAAAACTAAATTTCCATTTATTATTCATCGGGTTTAAAAAAAATGTTTCTTTAACCGGTTGCCATTGATATACATCACCGTATTCGGTTATAATTCCATTTACAAATGTCATAAAATCATTTATTCTTCTCTCAATCATTTCTGGAGTAACATTAACTATCCTGAATCCGGAATTTAAAAGTGATTCATCAATGAATTTGTGAAAATCAATATTATTATATTCAATCATTTTATTTATGTAGGGAAATTTCTTCAATAATTTTAAAAATCTCTGTTAATGTTTTGTATGCTTCCTTAGCATGCAGCATTTTTTTACCGCATAAAACCTGTCCTATTAAATCAGAAAGATTTATGTAGCTTTTATGTTTTTTAAAAGTACTGTTAACTAAACGTTTTGATTGCACTGTTTTCATGCTGCTTGCTCTGTTTAATAACTTATTAAGCAGCATCCACGAAAGCAGAATTACCTCATTGTATTCCTTTAAAATCCATGCTTTTTCTATCTTAAAAAAAGTTTGCTTATCAATGTGTTTTATATTATCTATTAATGCTGATAGCTCACCTATATTATGCCTTTTAAAACTAAACAACAGTTCATCATACCCTTTTAATTTATTTTCAGCAGATCTTGAAATTACCTCCCATATTTTATGTTTAGGGTAATTAACCCTTTTTTGCCAAAATACAGGATGAGTTAACACTTGAACAACCATATTGTTTCCGGTATTTATTAAATCGTATAATCTGTTATTGCGCCAATATCCGTTTGAATCTGATATATATTTTATTTTATTCTTTAAATAACCGGAATATGTATTTATCATACCGGCATACTTCCATTTATCAAATTTCAGGCATTTGCTGTCTGGATTATGAAATGCAAATGCGTTTATTTCTACATTAAATATTTTCTGAAGAAAATCTTTTTCTATATTTAGATATTTAACAAGTTCTTTTTCGGTTCTAATATTATAAAATAATGAATCAAAATGAAGGCCTATAGAATGCCGGTTTTTAATTATCTCTTTAACGCTTTCTGCTTGTTCTTCCTCTAAAAGATTGTACCACGGGCTGTGCAGTAATATAAAATATGTGGCACTAATTTTTAAAGAATTTTCTATTTTTGCTATTTCAAGTGCAGCGGGAACTGATGCATCTATATCGTGCCGTAATATTATACATTTTTTACTCTTTTTGAAATTTGTAAACGAACAGAATTCGTATTTTTCTTTTGCAAGTCTTAGTATTTTAAAATAATGAGACTGAGTAAAATCGGTTAAATAAAAACTTTTCCTAATTTCAAATTTCAATATTATAATTGTTAAGTTAAACTAGTATTATTTGTTAAATTCTGATGTTTTTTTAATTTATCAAATAAATCATTTTTTTTAAATAGATTTGTTGAGCACATACCATTAAGCTAAAAATTATCTGTTAAATACTATATAAAAACTAAAATAAAAACTTCTTTAAACAGTCTTGTGCAATATCTATTTGTCTGATGGTTTCAATTTTATTTTCATTTACATATTTAAGAAGTGAAATCAGCATGTCTCTGGCGCCCTTAACTTCACTATTTTGAAATTCTTTTAACTTTTTGGGATCATGATAAAATTTTTTTGCTTCATTGTAACGGAATTTATTTTCAGTATTCAAAAAAATATGTATTGGATGGAAATCAAAGATGTTAAGACCATCATCATTTAAGTTTATACCGCAATCTTCAAATTCAAAGCCGTATGACCAGTGAACATCATCTTCCCAGTTATATGGAATTCTTACCAATCCATTCCATAATTTAAACGGCTTTAATCCGGTTTGATAAGGGAGAAAACTGTTTGCTTCGTAAACTAGATGCCTATCTGCAAACAATTGTAATAGGTTTATACTTTGCATTAATGAATAAGATCTTACACCTTTAGCTTCAGGATATATTTCCAGAATATCATCTAAGATATCCTCAGCTCTTTTTTTACCTGATAAATTTAAAAGCTGATTAAAATTTGGATGAATTGCAACCTCAAATTTTTTCTTGTCTAAATTAGATAGTACAATTGATGAATGAGTTGAAAAAAATGTGCACCGTACATTATGCTCTTCAAATAATCCTATCGTATCTAAAATAACTTCTTCAGGTGACCAATTAATATCACATGTAAATGATATCATATTTCTTTTACCTCAGCATCCCATAATGTTATCTTTTTCCCGTTAATTATTGTATATGCACCGGGATATGGCTTTGTTTGCGCTCTGATAAAATCCTTAATTTTTTTTGCATCCCAATTCCAGTCTATAAGACCGTCTTCCGGCTTCCTTTGCGGAAAATATGTGGCTAAAGTTTCATCCTGTTTAATTCGTGGTGCCTTGTTTTTTGCTATTAATGGAATATATTGAGTAATTATATTTATCGCAGAAATTTTTACTTTTACCAATAAATCATTGATATTATCATTTGAATTTATTTCAATTTCATTTTGTGCAATAATATCACCGTTATCAATTCCGCTATCAAGATAAAAAAATGTTAAACCTGTTTTACTTTCACCGTTTATTACCGACCAAACCAAAGGGGCACCTCCTCTGTATTTTGGAAGAAGTGAAGAATGCATTCCAACACATCCTTTTGGTGCAATTTTAAGTATGCTTTTAGGTATTTTATAATACCATCCTATAACCACAATAAGGTCAGGGTTTAATTCTTTTATATTGTCATAATAATCATTCATTTTTCCTGTAACTTCTGTAACCGGAATATTGAATTCTCTGCCAAGTTCATGAAAATCTGCGTAATTTACATTTTCAACCGGAGTATCTGAATAAGAGATATTAAAATTTTTTGGGATTGTAAATATTCCGCAAACTTTAGCTAAGTTTTTTTCAACTATCTGTCTGCAACATTGCATTCCCAAAGTTGATGCACCTAAAAAAACAATATTCATATATTTTATTTAATTTGGATCAAAAATTCTGTTCCACCACTCAAAACATAGTAAAGACCATATCAATAGTCTTCTGTTTGTTTTGCCCGAAAAATGTTCATTCATCAGATTTTGAACCATTTTGGGCTGAATGTAATCATATATTCTAGCCCTCTTATCAAACAAGAGTTCTTTAATGTAAGTATTGCTTTCTCCTTTAAACCAGCTTGCATCAGGTGCAGAAAATCCCTGTTTTAAACCAGTTGCATAAGACTCAGGAACGTATTTCATTAATGCTTTGCGAAGTATATTTTTACCGTCATTATTCTGCTCAAAAAACCTTTCGGTTTTTGGTCCGGGAATATTTTCATTTATCCTTATAACTTCATTTAAATTCTTTAACTTATGTGTAATTGGTACCTTCATAGCAAATTCAACCAAATCATTATCAAGAAACGGAACTCTTGTTTCAAGACTATGTGCCATTGAAAGCTTATCCTCTACAAGCAATATTCCGTGCAGAAAAGTTTTTGCCTCAAAATATAATGAATGGTTAACATAATCTTCCGGGGCAATTTCATCGTTAAGTTTATTTTCAAGAACTTTCCTGAAAACATCTTTACACTGGTAAGATAATATCTCCGGATATATATCTTCATTATAAAATTTTGGTTTATAACTATCAGGAATCAATCTTTGCCAATATCGGTAATATTTTTCTATATAATGTTCACTATCATCATTAACAACTGCTCGGTAATATCTCCATGGATAACCGGCAAAAAGTTCATCACCCCCCGACCCCGAAAGAATTACTTTTACAAATTTACTTGCTAGTCTGGCAACATAAAAATTAGGATATGATTGCCCAATCCTCAAGTCTTCAAGGTGCCAAATAAGGTCGTGCATTACACGCTCCATATCACCGGCTTTAAGTACTGTTTCATAATGCTCAGTTTTGTAAATGTTTGAAAGAAATTCTGCTTTTATTCGTTCATCAAAACCAAGCTCAAGTCCGCTTGCACTTGAAAGGTCAAACCCGCATGTAAAAGTTTTTAGGTTTTTAAAGTTTTTTGCAGCTATTGATGTAATTGAACCTGAATCCATTCCGCCGCTTAAGTATGAACCAATTTCAACATCGCTAATAAGCTGTCTGTTTACTGCCTGAGTAAACAGCCTTTCAAGTTCGATAATGTATTCTTCTTCTGTTAATGTATATTCATTTCTAAAACAAAAATCCCAGTATTGTTTTATTTTAAGAGATTTATTTTCTTTTACTCCTAATGTAATTGTGCTGGCAGGAGGAAGTAACTTTATATCTTTAAACAAAGTAAGGTCAGAAAAAATATTCTGAAATGAAAAATATTCATTTAATGCCTTAATATTTACCTTTACGCTTATATCAGGATGTAATAATAATGCTTTTATTTCTGATGCAAAAATAAATTTTCCGTTTTTAAAATAATAGTAAAGAGGTTTAACACCATAACGGTCTCGTGCTATAAATAAACTTGTTCTTTTCTTATCCCAAATTGCAAAGGCAAACATTCCGTTGAATTTATATACACAATCATTTCCCCATTCTTCAAATGATTTTAATATTACCTCTGTATCTGTTTTTGAATGAAATTTATAACCAAGTGCTTCTAATTCAATTTTTAGGTTCATATAATTATAAAGCTCACCATTGTATGTAATTATAAGATTTCCAGAATCATTTTGCATTGGCTGACTGCCTAACGGCGAGAGATCAATAATTGCCAGTCTCCTGTGCCCTAATCCCGCATATCTGCAAGACCAAACACCCTCACCATCAGGTCCCCTGTGAGATAATGCATCGGTCATTTTCTGCAATATATTTACAGAAACCGGTTTTCCATCTAAATTTAATATTCCTGCTATGCCGCACATAATTTAGAAATTATAATTCTTTAAAGTTTCTGCAATATAATTAAATTCATCTTCTTTTAATCCCGGGAACAATGGGAATGCAATACTGCATGAAGCAGCAATATATGAATTAATGTAGTCTGTATTTTTATATCCATATTTAGATTTATAATAACTTAGCATATGAACAGAATGCGTTCCGGGTCTGGTTGAAATCCCTTTATTCTGTAAAAATTCCATAAATTTATTTCTTTGGGCATTAACTGATTCTGTATTATTTTTAATTTTTTCAGGGTTGAAAAGACATACATAAGACTGAAATCCATGTGTATAATTTTTATTTCTGAAAGGTTTTTGCAGCCAAGAAATTTCGTTAATTAAATTATCATACATATCTGCAATCTTAACACGTTCTTCATGAATTTTATTTGCTCTTTCCATCTGAGATGATCCTATTGAAGCCTGAATATCTGTCATCCTGTAATTGTAACCAAGATAAGGGAAATCAGGCAGCAGGTATGGTTTGTTACCCAGATGTCTCTGGTGATCTGATACGGATGCTCCGTGATCTCTCATTGAACGAAGTTTAGCTGCCAAATCATCATTGTTTGTTGTTATCATTCCGCCTTCACCCGTTGTAATTGCCTTTCTGGGATGAAAACTGAAACATCCTGTAGCTCCAAAGCTCCCGACATGTTTATCAAAATATCTGGAACCAAATCCGCAAGCAGCATCTTCAATGATAAAAATATTGTTTTCATTTGCAATTTTATTTATCTCATTCATTTCTGCAGATAAACCAAATAAATGAACCGGAATGATTGCTTTGGTTTTTTTTGTAATTAGTTTTTGTAGGTTTAAAACATCAATGTTAAAAGTATCTAAGTCTATATCACATAAAACAGCTTTTGCACCGTTATATTCAACAGCGTTTGCAGTTGCAACCCATGTAAATGATGGTACAATTACCTCATCACCCGGACCTATACCAAGTGCTGATAATGATAAATGCAAAGCTGTTGTGCAGTTGGAAACTGCTACTGAATTTTTAATTCCTGTATAATTGCACCACTTTTGTTCAAATTCTCTAACAAACGGACCTTGAACAACCCAACCTGTTTTTAACGGGATAATAATTTTTTCAAATTCTGAATCAGTAAATACTGTTTTTGCTATTGGAATGTTCATTAAAATATTTATTATTCAAATAATTTCCACTTATCACCAAATCTTTTTTTATGTTCGTTTCTCCATTCAATTAGTTTTTTCAAACCTTCTTCTAATTGAACTTTAGCTCTGAAATTAATTTCTTTTTCAGCTTTTTCTGTTGAACCAACACGGTTAGTTACAAATGTTTGTCCTGCAGGCAGATACTCTATTTTCAGATCAGTATTATAGATATTTAATAAAATTTCTGTTAACTCTTTAATTGAGGTTTTTGTACCCATTCCAATATTATAAAATCTGTCAGTTGAATCTGCTTTTAATGCACAAATATTTGCTTTAGCAGTATCATCAACAAATATAAAATCATAAGATTGCGAGCCATCGCCGTAAACAATTGGTGCTTTTCCCTTATCAAGATTATCTAGTATCTTCATAATTACTGCAATGTATGTACCTTTATAATCCTGTCTGGGTCCATAGACATTCATATATCGTAAACCAACATAATTTAATCCATACCTCTCATAAAAAGCTCTTGCCATAGCTTCTCCTGCAATTTTTGTTGCACCATAAAATGTTCTGTTATTAAATGGATGTTCTTCTGTCATTGGAATTTCTACCGCATCTCCATAAACACTTGCTGATGATGAATATACTAATCTTTCAATATTGTTATCTCTGCATGCTTCCAGAACATTAAATGTACCTCTTATATTTACATCAAAAGCAGCTTTTGGGTAATCATGGCATTGCAGCAGCCATAATGCTGCAAGGTGTATTACCATATCACTTTCCTTCATTGCGGCATTCAATATATCTGTTTGAAGGATATCTCCGCCAACTTCAAAAACTTTAGCTCTGGGATCTTTTAAAGCACTTTCAATATTATCAGCAGTTCCTCTTACAAAATTATCATAAATTAAAACTTGTTTTACATCTTCTTTTAAAAGATTATCTACTACATGAGAGCCTATAAAACCTGCTCCCCCAATTACAAGTATTTTTTTTCCTTTAATTTCAGGCATTATATTTTATATTTATTTAAAACTTTTTTGAAAATTTCATCAGCTCTATTAGCTGTTACATTGTATGAGTAATATTTTTCAACGCTTTCTCTCATATTTTTGTATTCCCCGTGATTGTACAGAACCTTAAATATTGCATTTTGATATTCAGGTAACGATTCCGGCATTTCACATATTTCTTCAGCATTGTTACCAAGATAATTTTTCATTGAGTTGCTCACAACCGGTGTGTTGCAGGCAAGACTTTCTAAAGGTGCAATTCCTGTACCTCCAAAATTATCTTCTCTTAAAGCAATTAAAACATAAACATCAGCAGCGCAATAATATTTATATAATTCATTATTTAATACTCTTCCAATAATATTAGCTCCATAACTTTCTGCTAAATCATAATATTCTTCACCCCACGAACCTTTTGGTTCATTTCCTACCAATAAAAGTTCTATTTCAGGATGTTTTTGCTTTAAATCTTTCCAAATATTAAGCAGTTCTTCTACTTGTTTATATTTATATAGTTTTCCGACATAAAGAATATATTTCGCCGAATCTTTCAGACCAAGCTGCTCTTTGGCTTGGCTTTTGTTAATAACTTTAAATTTATCTACATCTAATCCGCTCGAAAAAAGTATCCATTCTGCATCCGGAGCAGGTTTTTTTATGTATGGTACCTGTTTGTAATCACAAAGCAAAAAATAATCAATATTTTTCATTACAAGTTTTTCTGCGGCAATACCAAGTAATGCTTTAATTTTCCTTAACCCTGATGTATTTTTATATACAAAATATGGTGACCAATCTCCATGGTGAGTAGTTATAATCATAGCTTTTTTTAGAAAAAAAGCAATTTGATATGTTTGAAAATTATGTGTATGTACAATAAATAAAATCGGTTTAAATAATTTAACTTCATTCTTTAATGTCTTTATAAATTTCCATGAAAATAAACCAAGTTTTTTAATATGAAATGCTTTAAATATTTTATAGGTAATATTGTCAACTGATTTTTCGTAATATTTTTTTTTTATATTCCCGTCCAGCCGCCATACTTCAAATGTATAATTATCAAGATGTGAAGCAAACAATTTTCCAAATGTTCCGCCGAATCCATAAGTAAAAAATCTGTTTTCTAAATCCGGTTCTGTTGGAAACTGGCTGAGCTCATAGTTATAACATAAAATAATTATTTTTTGCTTCATAACTTCAGGTGATATACCTCAAATGCTTCTGCATACTCTTCTCCAAATTGTGCACCTCTTGCCCGCATTAAACCTTTCATTACTTCTTTAGCAAAATAATATCCCCCGCTTTTTGTGGTTGACCATTGAGATTTATAGCTTTGAGCTGCTTTTATTTTAATATTAACAAGTTCTAATGGCAGCTTTACATGCATATTTGGAATAAAGTCAAAACCGCTTCTTATAACCTCATAACCAAATATGGTTTTTTCTCTGAATAATCTTATTACTTCTTCTGCAAGTACAATATGGTCCTGATGAATATCGTGTAACGGAGGGGTAAAAACTACATCAACATCTGTTTTTGTTGCAATTTCGTATATAATATTTCTTATTTTTGATTTATAATCATGAAAGATCCTTGTGGGAATATCATATATCTTAAACGGAATTTTATCAAGGCCTAAAATTTTCAGCGATTTATCCTTTTCTTTTATATTACGCATTTTTCCGTCTTCATAACGGTCAGACATCACAAATATTTTTAAATTTATTGAATCAAGATATTTTAAAATTGTCCCGGCACATCCTACCTCAAAATCATCCGGGTGCGCTCCAAATACAATTACGTTTTTCTTTTTTTTCTGTTTAGAAAATATATTCTCTATCATTTTGTATTTATTTATATTTCGGATTTTTTACCAAAAAAAGTCTGCGTAAAAAAACAAACATCAATGTATGAATATATAATAACAGTAAAATAATATACATTAGTGATTTTACTCCAACATAATAAAATGAATTTCTGTTTACAGGGAAATTATTTGAATATAAAAATAAATAATAATTAAATTTACTATAAAATATAGAAATAATTTTTTGCAGAAATTTATTCTTCCATTGTTTTTCTGTGAAAACAACATTCTCGTAATATTTAAAATAATCTTTTCCTAGTCTAACATTTTTTGTTAAAAGGATACTATCTTGTTCAATTTCACTATCTCTATTAAATGTATGCTGATTGCAAATTTCAACTGCATTTAAAAAATTAAATGATTTATTATTATAAAATCTCAATCCAAAGGTTGGATCAATGACATACCATTTTTTGTATTTACTTGAATAAATTTCACACACAACATGTAAAGGGTATCCAATTTCATCATCATATCCAACCTGATCTCTATCGCCTCCCTGCAGATTTATTGTTCTGCATGGCACGTCATATTTTTGGCAAATTTCTGATAAAATTAAACTATTTCTTCCGCATTCTGCAATACCTAAATTACTGATATTGCTGTTGAAATAATTCAGCACACTGTTAATTAACGTATCATTATTATGAAGTAAAGTTTCATTAACCAAATTTGAAGCATTTATTCTGAACAATTCAGGTTTCTCTGAAAATTTGTTCAGCATATTTACTTTAACTGAGCTGAAAAAGATCTGTTTGTAATATATATTAGGATTATTTGATTTTGAAGTTGCAAGATAAATAGAATCTAAACGATTTGAGTTTTCAAATTGAAAATATATTCTATTTGTAATATCATAAGTGGTATCAGGATAATAAATTTTTAATGTATCATAATAACCAAATTCACCGGGTTTATCAATTATTTTTAATTTTTTGTTGCCTTCTATTACAATTAAATCATTTGAAATAAGTTTTATATTTATCATTTCTCGGTTATCATATTGCTTAGGCGGTGAGTATATTTCTTCCAATGTGATAATTGGTACATAGGTGCCTCCTTCCCAAAGTTTATCAAACACATAGCTTAAAACTATTGCAAAAACTATTGTGAAAATAGTTATTAATACAATTCTTTTAAATGAGTATGATTCAATAATAAATTTAAGCAAAGTTCACTCTGTTTTAGCTAAATTAAGTTAAATTTATATAACTAAATATATAAAAACATAATTTTAAAAATCCTTTTTACATATCTTATTGATAAAATAATTCAAGCTAAGCAGTCTCCATATCTGCCAGCTGAAATCTTTTTGTTCCTTAAAATGTGCATTTAGATTATTCTCTAATTCAGATTTATCTATAAAATCATAAATTAAATTATTTTGATCTGAAAAAGTATCAATTATCATGTTTTTTAATGATCCTCTTGTCCATTCCGCAAAAGGTACCGGAAAACCAAGCTTATCTTTTCTGTTTACTATTTTTTCAGGTAAATATTTTCTTAATGCTTTTCTGTATAATGGACGGGAAACTCCTTTATCTGATAAATATTCAGCATCAAGATTAACACCTAATTCAACTATTCTGAAATCCATAAAGGGAACTCTGCTTTCAATTGAATGAGCCATTGAAGAACGGTCTTCGTAATGCAGCAACGCAGGAATTGTTATATTTCTGATAAAATGATAGCTTAAATTACTTAAATAGTTTCCAAATTTATCCGGCGGGTCTAAATCAAATACCAGATCATCATTATTTAATTTATTAAGTAATTCTTTATTTATGATATTATATTTTTTGGAAAGTTTGCTTTTTGTAAGCCAATGATAATGTTTAGGAAACAACCAACTTGCAAATGAATGAAATCCGTTTTTATTAACAAATTCCATAAAATATTTTGCATCTTTTATATTACTGATAATGTTTCGGTCTTTTATTACCCCTCTTAAATAAGCACCCAGTTGAAAATATCCGCCAAATACCTCATCACCTCCCTGTCCGTCAAGCAGAACTTTAACTTTTTCTTTTGCTTTTTTCATTACATACCATTGCGGATATAATCCCGGTCCTTCGGTTGGAAATTCCTGAAAGTACGATATTTTTCTGAATATTTCATCAAAATCTTCTTCCCGTGGAATTATTTTATTGGGAGTACAGCCAAATTCATTATTTACAATATCAATGTAATATGATTCATCGCAGCTTGATTCATTCCAAACTGCAGAAAAAGTTTCAATCTTCCTGTTGGTAATACTCCGGGAAGCTAATGATACTATTGAGGATGAGTCAAATCCTCCGCTTAAGCAGGTTCCAACAGGTACATCACTTCTGAATCTTAAAGTGATTGAGTTTTTCAGAAGATCGGCAATCTCAATTGCCAATGTGTTTTCATTGCTCTCAGTTCTCTTGTATTCAATATCGTAATATTGTTTTAATGTTAAACAATTACTTTCATAAATTAAATAATGAGATGCGGGAAGGGAAAATATATCTTTTATGTAAGTTTCATTCCCGTTGAATCTGTTTCCGTTAATAATATAATAAGGAATATTGTTTGAATTAATTATTGGAGGGGTTGTAAAATAATTTACAAGAGGTTTTACTTCAGAACTGAATGCAAAATAATCATTTGTATTTGTATAATAAAATGGTTTTACTCCAAACCTGTCTCTTGCTGCAAATAATTTATTGTTTCTGCAATCCCATATAGCAAAAGACCACATTCCGTTAAATTTGTTTAGACAATTTATACCCCAATGCAAAAAAGAATTTAAAATTACTTCTGTATCTGTTGCTGATTTGAATTTATAACCGGCATTTACAAGTTCTTCGCGTAATTCAATATAATTATAAATTTCACCGTTATAGGTAATCCAGTAATTTCCGTCTTCTGTACTCATAGGACAATGACCTTTATAACTGAGATCAATAATAGATAATCTTCGGTGTGCAAGTATAACCTGCTCTTTATTATTTTCTGAAATTTCTATGTATGGGTATAGATTTTTTATTTCTGCCGCAGAATTGATACCTGAAAATTGTTTATAACCCGAACCATCTTTATTAATTACAATATATCCTTCGTCATCGGGACCTCTATGACGTATCAATTCATTTGCTTTAATAATTTTTTTTTTAAGGGCAAAATTAGCGGTTATAATTCCGTTAATTCCGCACATTAATTAGTACAAGCCTCCATTTAAATTTATAGATTGTCCTGTAAGATAACTTGATTTTTCAGAACAGATATAATTAATACATTCTGAAATTTCAGCCGGATCTCCGAATTTTTTAATTGGTATTGATTCTTTTATCTGTTTTCTGATATCTTCCGGAATCTGAAATAACAAACCCGCCTCAAAATATCCAAGCGAAATCATATTTACTGTAATATTATTTTTAATTACTTCTTTAGATACAGTTTTACATAATCCGGCTATACCTGCTTTAGATGCTGCGTATGCAGATGTACCCGGTACCCCTATTTGAGGTACAACGGATGAAATATATATAATTCTGCCAAAATTATTTTCTTTCATAACCGGTATTACATGTTTTGTGCATAAAAATGATCCTGTAAGATTCACGGAAAGTACATTGTTCCAGTCTTTCAAACTCATTTTCCATGTCATTGCATTTATTGAAAGTCCAGCATTGTTAATTAAAATATCTATTGAACCAAATTCTTTTTTTACATTTTCTATTAAACTTAAAACTTCATTTTCACTAGTTATATCTGCTTTAAAAGATTTAATTTCTGTATCCGGATGCTTTTCTGTATTGCTCAGATGTTCTGTTAGCTTTTCAGGATTTGTGTTATATTGCAGTGCAATTTTCATTCCTTTTGCAGCGAGATCTGAAATTATATGCTTTCCAATTCCCCCCGAAGCTCCGGTTAATAATACTTTTTTACACGGCATTATACCGTTTTATTTAAATTTATCAGCAAAAATTCCTCTAACTTTCTGTAAGCAGTTTATACGTTTTATCTCTTACCTCTTTTAGATTAGAAATCATAAATAAATCTCTATCGTTTCTTATACTTTCAATTTTCCAGCCCATTTTTAAAAATAATATAATTGAACCATTGTTGTTTTTTGGCCAGTATCCTTCCTGATGTGTAAAACCTTCATCAATACCTGTTTGACAAAGTTTTATTATATGAAGTTTGGCAAAATCATTTTTCCGGTAGTCTTTTGCTGCGTACGTTGCATGATTGTGGATTATATCTTTATATACAGATGAAAAATTCACAAAACATATCTCATTAAAACTGTTTAAAATTGTATAGCTGAATTTCCATTTATTATTCATAGGGTTAAGAAAATATTCTTCGTTTTCCTGATTCCAGCCGTATTTAATTTCAAATTCTTTCCTGATTTCATTTACAAATTTCATAAAATCAATTAAACGATTTTCCATTAATTCTTTGTTTATCAATCTGATTGTAAAGCCCTTTTCCGAAAGCTTATTTTCTACAAATTTATGAAATAATATTCCGGAATCATCCATTTTAATGTTAATTTCTTACAGATGTGCTGTGTTTATGTCCCAAAATTCTTTAACAAAACCATACGAATTATATAAGCAACAAGTGCAACAAGACCTATATAAAAAAATAAGGTAATAAAAGAATATCTGTCAACAGTATATTTTTTTAGAATGCCTCTCCATCCGCATTCACGGCATTTATATATATTGGCTAACTTCGTAAGTTTTACGGCAGCTTCTAACAGGTTTCTTGTTCTGCTTCGCCTTATTGTACCAACTTTACCGCAGCTTGGACAATTTGCTGTTTCCGGAAAAGTTTTAAAGAATATCCTTAATTGCAATATTTATTTATTATTACAAATTTTAAAAAACTAAAAGTTGTTTAATTAGGTTTAATTATCTTTTCTTTTTGTTTTCCGTTATTTATTGTCCCGTTTCCTGTATTTCCGTTTGTTGTACTCCCATTTGCTGCTCCGTTTGAATCTTTACCTTTTTCAGAACCGTAATAGTAATAATAGTATTTATAGTAACTGCCATAAGTTGCCTGGTAATCAAAATTATTAAGTATAACACCAATAAAAGTATCGTTTATTTTGTTCAATGTATCTATTGTGTTTACAAGCAGGTCTAACCTTGTTTTGCTTGCTAAACTTACAACAACTGTTCCGTCAACATAACTTGAAAGCAGTTCTGCATCTGTAACTGTAGCCAATGGGGGAGAATCAATTAATATATAATCATATTTAGGCTTCATCATATTCAGAAATGTCTGCATGTGTTTTGAAGCAATCAGCTCTGCCGGATTTGTTGGTATTGTTCCGCATGTCATAATGTGTAAATTAGGAAATGAAGTTTCCCTAACAGCATCTTCAAGCGGAACTGTGCCAAAAAGATAATCGCATAATCCGGGGTAACGTTTCATATTGAAAATATTGTGCATTCTGGGTTTACGAAAATCACAGTCAAGAAGTAATACTTTATTGGATAGTGCAAAACTTGCTGCCAGATTACTTGAAATAATTGTTTTTCCCTCTCTTGGTATTGAACTGGTTATAAGAATTGTCTTTATTGGTTCCGGCTCAAGTTTAGAAAATTGCAGTCTTGTTCTTAATGTTCTGAATGCTTCTGCAGGAACACTGTCTGAATGATACGCAAGTACAAGTTCTTGCTCTGTGTGAACATGTCTTCCGGATTTTGGTTCCCGCATAAATGTTGGAACCCATCCGATAAGCGAAATACCAATATTTTCAAGATCTTCAGGTGATTTTACTGAAACATCAAGAACATTTCTTAATAAAGCAAAACCATAACCTAACCCAAGACCAATTAATAAACCAATAGTTATAATTAAAAATCTGTTTGGTTTTGTTGGTGCTTTAGGAACTTTACCAAAATCAATTATCTTAACGTTATTTGGCTGAGATTCTTCGTTAATTAATGCTTCCTGATATTTTTCTAAAAGCATTAAATATACTTTTTCATTTGCCATTCTTTCACGTTCAAGATTTGCATACTCAATTGATTGAGCCGGCAGTTTATTAAATTTATCCTGATACTTGTTTAAATAGCTTTTTAACAGCGTTTGCCTGATTTTATTTTGATTATTTAATATTTTTGTTTCAAAATATTTGCTTGAAAGTACTCTGGTTTCTTCTGGTGTGTTTGAGTTTGCACCATCTTTTAAAATATTTAGTTTTTCATTAAGGTTGTTCTTTAACATTGATATTCTGTTATCAATATCTTTTAATGATTTTGAATTTTTTAAAAGTTCTTCATTACCTGTTTTAGCTAAATCGCGCTGAATTTCTAATTTTGCAATTTCTTCTTGAAGTTGATTAATATAAGGATCTGTTATTTTGCTTTCAAAGTAATCGGTTGCTTTAGGATCCTGTTTATCAAGCTCGGTTTTAATATCAGTTAATGCACGGTTTGTTGACTGAACATCAATATTTGCTCTGTTAAAATCTGCCTCAATCCCTGAGAGTGAACTTATTATTGATTGAGCCTGTGCATTTAGCTCTACAACATTTTCTGTTCTTAAAAAATTTGTAAGTTTGTCTTCTGTTTGAAGAAGAGCATTATACTTTTCCTGTACCTGTTTTTCTAAAAATTCCCGGTTAAGGGTTAAATGACCTCTGTTGTATTTAAGAGAATAGTCAGCGTATGCCTCAGCATAGCAATTACTAATGAGTGCTGATTCCTGCGGTGAGGGGCTTTCTGATTTTATACTTACAATATCTAACCCTCTTTTTTGTGAAATTTCTGTTACTTTTTGCAGAGTTGATGCAATTTGGCTTTTGTTTTTTGGCTCCATTTGGTTTTCTGGTGAAACCGAAAGCAAAGAAAACTGCATTTTGCCTTTAAGTACCTGGAATGAATCTAACAGACTGCTTGCTGTTTTTTCTCTGATTGCATATGATTTTAAAATTTCTACTTCATTGTTTATATAACGCTCAGGCAGTTCTCCCTCAAAATCACTGAATATTTTGTTTTCTAATACATTTTCTTTTGGTTTTGAAAGTCGTAACGAAGATGCTGATGAATAAATATCTACCTGTGAATATGCATAAAAATAAGAAACTATTAACCCAACTGAAATACTTAACAAAATTGGTACTTTATTGCTTAAAATTAAATTGAAATAGAATCTAATATTATGTGATGACTTAATATTAGAATCAATTGTGTTGAATTGTTTATTATTTTGTTGTGATTCCATATTGTGATATTAATTTATTTCAACTTAAATTAATTTTTTGCTAATTTCTTGCAAGTGTAATTATAAAAGTAGTAATAGATACAAGTGTAGTTAATATTGGTAAATAAATGCTAAGATCGTCTCTGAATGTATATCTTTTTTCTTTCATTACAACTATTACATCGCCGGGAAGAAGTACTGGATTCATCTTTTGCGAAGTGGATAATTTATCTGACCAAAGTATATCATCATAGTTTAATTTTATTAAACTTGGTTTTTCCCCGCTGCCTGTTTTTCTGATTATTCGTATCTCTTCAAGATTAGATTCATCAGTTGGACCGCCTGAAAAGCTTATTAAATCAATAAATGTGGTATTTACCGGAACAATATATCTTCCGGGGTATCTTATATAACCCCATAAATTAACTTCCATATTTACGCCATTTGGATCACTAAGATCAAACACAGATGCAGTTGAGTTTTTATTTGTTAAACCCAAAATCAGGCTGCTATCTATTTGTGAATATGAGATACCTGACATTATTAATATAACACTCAATAATGATATTAATTTCATCAAAATTTTACCTGTATGTTAACGTAAATTAATAATTAATATAATTTATTATTTAATACACTTTGCTAAAATAATGATATTTTTAGCGTTTTACAAAGTAAATTATAATATTTCCATAACTGAAATACGGGATAAATTTTAAGTCTTTTATATGATAAGATATTATAAAAATCTACATTTTCTAAAAACATTTTCAAATTGCTTAAATAATTTATCATTCAATAAATAATAATTTTCCCCATAATTATATATACTTTAGAATTCTCATTTTATTGTTGTTAAATTCTGTTACTTTTTGTTTTCTGACTTTTAACTTTTCTATGATAAATATATCTTTGCTAAATATGAACACAGCATTTGTATTTCCGGGACAAGGCTCCCAATATGTTGGAATGGGGCAGGATTTATATGAACAATATCCTGAAATTACAGAACTATATAATCAGGCTAACGAAATCTTAGATATTGATATTGCCTCACTTAGCTTTGCAGGACCTGAAGAAAAACTCAAACAAACATATATAACTCAGCCCGCAATTGTAGTTCACTCAGTTGCAGCTGCCCGGCTTGTAAAAAATATTAAACCGCAATTTACCGCAGGTCATTCTTTGGGTGAATTTACAGCTTTAATTTTGGCAGGTGCTTTAAGTTTTACAGACGGTTTAAAACTCGTTCAGCTTCGAGGAAAACTTATGCAGCAGGCAGGTGAAAAAAATAAGGGCACAATGGCTGCTATTATTGGACTTGATTCAGCTAAAATAACCAACCTTTGCCGAGACGCATCTGAAATGGGTATTGTACAGGTTGCTAACTATAATTCACCCGGACAAATTGTAATTTCCGGCTCTGTTGAAGGGGTTAAGCAGGCCATGATGCTTGCAAAAGAACGCGGTGCAAAAATAGCTAAAGAACTTGTGGTTCACGGTGCTTTCCACTCTCCGCTTATGGAATCTGCCAAAGAAGATTTTAAAACTGCCCTTAGTTCAACTGAGTTTAATAAAGTTCAAATACCAGTTTATACAAATGTAACTGCTATGCCTATAACTAAAGATTCTGATCCGGAATTCATTAGAGAGTCACTTTATAAACAGCTCACATCATCTGTTCTTTGGCAGCAAAGCATTATGAATATGATATCGGACGGAGCTAAGGAATTTATTGAGCTTGGTCCGGGTAAAGTTCTGCAGGGACTCATCAAAAGAATTGATCCCTCTGTTAGCATTAAAGGCGTTGATAAAGCAAATGATATTGCATTAATTAATAATTAAAAAGTATTAACATGTTTAAAGGAAAAGTTGTAATTGTAACAGGCGGATCCAGAGGGATCGGTAAATCAATTGCTGAAAGTTTTGCCTCTAATGGTGCAAAAGTAACAGTTACTTATAAAAATTCAATTATTAGCGATTCTTTTGATGCAATTGGAATAAAATATGCACAGTGTGATGCTGCTGATACCGCTGCAGTGCAGGTTTTTACAGATAGCGTTATTAAAGAGCATGGTAGAGTTGATATTCTTGTAAATAATGCCGGTATGACAAAAGACGGATTGCTTATGAGAATGAGCGAAGCAGATTGGGATAATGTTATGAATACAAACACCAAAGGTGTATTTAATTTTACTAAAGCTGTTTCCCGTCAAATGATCTCTCAAAAAGAAGGGAAGATTGTTAATATTAGCTCTGTTGTTGGAATTACAGGTAATGCAGGACAGGCAAATTATGCTGCTTCTAAAGCTGCCGTTATTGGTTTTACCAAATCAATTGCTAAAGAGCTTGCTTCTAGAAACATAAACGTTAACTGTATTGCACCCGGTTACATTGATACAGATATGACTAACAAACTTAATGATACAGTTAAACAGGGCATCCTGAATACAATTCCAATGAAACGTATTGGAGAAGGCAAAGATATTGCTGAAGCTGTAATGTTTCTTTGTTCTGATAATGCTGCTTATATTACAGGTCAAATCCTATGTGTTGATGGCGGAATGGTTATGTAATTAAGTAATATTTATTTTAGGGTATTTTTTAGGAAAAACTTTTTTGTTTAACCTTTTTTTAAGACTTAAAATTTGCTTTATGACTTTTGGCACATCTATTCCATTAACAAAATTATTATAATCTTTAAGCCGCTCTATAGCTTTTTCCAGTTGCAGTAAAGTTCCTCTGATATTTTTTTTATTTAAATGATAAAGTGCCGTTGCAAAGTGCAGTAATCCCCTGTAAAGGTCTTTTGTGTTATCATGTACATCAAACCAAATATCTTCCAGTATCTCATGGCACTCAAAATACTCCTGTTTATTAAACTTATTAATAGCAGAAATTAATCTTGAACGGTTGTATGCACTCAAACCATTAATTGATAATTAATTATCGGTCTTTTCATCTTTTACTTCCTTTTCATCTTTAACTTCCTTTTCATCTTTTGCCTCTTCTTTATCGTTTACCCCCATCTCTTCTTTTACTTCAATCGCTTCATTTACCTGTGGTGCTTCTTCGGTAATAACTTCAGCTGTTACAACATTAGTTTCTTTGGGAAGTATTGGTCCTTTTTTCTTTTTACGGTCAAGCAATGCATCAAAACTGATAATTCCCGCTCCCGCAAATAGTGTGGTTAAAAAACAAATAAGGAAAAGTAGATCTTTGTTAAACGGAATTCCTTCTGTCGGAAAAAGTCCGCGTGATGCTATTTTTACTAAAGATATAAAGGCAAGTGAAAAACTTGTTACAGGAGTAAAAAATCCCATGATATACAAAGCACCAAATATTATCAGCAAAAATGGTGTAATAAACCCAAATATAAATGCGGTGTTTTCACTAAAAAAATTAAATGCTTTAACTTTATTAATATAATCCTGAATATTACTTGCCTGCATAATTCCCAATGAAAGAGTGTATGTACCTGCTGTTAATCTGATTAAAAGTAATCCAATTGAGGGTCTTCCGTGTGCTTTAAAAAATAAACTCATAGCTGTTTATATTAGTTTTATTGATTAAAATCCTGAATTTGATTTTGCAATTTTAAGTATTTTAAGCAGAATTATATTTATTATAAAGTCTATTTTAAGTTCTAAAAATTCAAAATTTACACCTGTAATTTTAGAATATAATAGTTAACACTATTTTATGCAATAAAATTAATAGGATAATACCATTCCTTGAAATATATTTCAAAAAATGCTATTATTGCAGTTATTATAAGCGGGAATAGCTCAGTTGGTAGAGCGCAACCTTGCCAAGGTTGAAGTCGCGAGTTCGAGTCTCGTTTCCCGCTCAGGTTTAAAGCCTTGAATAATATTTTAGGGCTTTTTTAGCTATTAAAATATTGTTTTTTGCAGTAAATACGGCGACGTACCCAAGTGGCTTAAGGGGAAAGTCTGCAAAACTTTTATTCATCGGTTCGAATCCGATCGTCGCCTCTTAATTAATTTAACATATTAAGGAATTAAAATGATAAGTATTCTGATAATATTGCTTGTAATAGTAGCAATACTTTTAATGGGTGTAGTTCTAATACAGTCATCAAAAGGCGGCGGTTTAGCCGGTACTTTTGGCGGAGGCGGAGGCGGAGATGCTTCTATGGTCTTTGGTGTAAGAAGAACTGCAGACTTTTTAATTAAGTTAACAAGCATACTTGCTGCAATTTTATTATTATTTTCTTTGGTTACAAACGTACTTATTAACAAAGGCGGCGGTACTAATGAAAGTATTATTCAGCAAAACTCAGGGCAGCAGAACTTTCCTCAGCCCAATGTTCCCGGCGAAATGCAGCAGCCGCAGCAACAACAGACTGATCCTAATCAACAACAGCCAAATAACCAGCAGCCAAATAACCAGCAGCAGCCAAACAATAATCAACCGCCTAAATAATATTGCGGTAATATTTTCTTAATCTTAAATTAGATTAATGAATAAAAGTGTTATTTATTTTTTTACAGGTACAGTTATTTTTATAATGACTGTGCCTTTTTTATTTTCACAAAACCATGCTTATCTAAAACTTAAAGAAAATAAACAGAACAATTATTCCCGTTCTGTAAATTCATTTACATTGAATAACACGTCTGATACTATTAAGACAGATTCAAATTTTACTGCTAAAGAAAAAAAAGAAATTAAACTGAATAAATTCAGGATGCGTAAATCTCCCTCTGTTGCAGTATTGTTAAGTGCTTTACTGCCCGGTGCAGGACAGTTTTATAATGAATCATACTGGAAAATACCTGTAATAGGCGGTTTGGTTGGATATTTTGGATATGAATACTTCAGAAATAATAATTTATATAAAGATTACCGTAATAGATATTCTTCATCTCAAAATGATTCTGTACCGGAAGGAGATCTTTCATTAAAAACTCTGCGTGAATTTTACCGTGACCAGCGTGATGATTTTGTATGGTATTTTCTTATTGTTTATGTTGTAAATCTGGTTGATGCATACGTTGATGCACACTTATTTGATTTTGATGTGAGTGATGATAAGTTTACTAAATCTGGCATTAAAGGCAAAGAGTACCGCTTGAAGCTTAATTTAAAATTTTAAAAAAACCCCCTTTGAAATTTCAAAGAGGGTTTAATTTATATTTAAGCATTAAGCTATTGTTTTAAAAATAATACTTACCTGCTTAAAAATAACCTGCAAAAAATAACTGCTTCTTTATTTTATAAGAACCATTTTCTTTGTATCTGTAAACTCACCTGCCGTTATCTTATAAAAATATATTCCGCTTGTTAAGCTTGCAGCATTAAAACTATAAGTATAATATCCTGCTTCAAAATTTTGCGAAATAATATTTGTTACTTGCTGTCCTATTGCATTATACACAACAATAGAAACATAAGCACTTTTTGGTAATGCAAAATCTATCTTTGTTTCAGGATTAAACGGGTTAGGATAATTCTGCGATAAGCTGAATGTACCGGGAATTTCGTTTCCATTGCTTGATATTCCTGTTGGTGATACATTTGAACCATCGTAGAATATTTTGTTTTGACCGGCACCAACAAACACAATACCTCCTCCATAAGCTCCAGCACTGATCTTGAATCCGGAAATATCAGGAGAAGTTGTTGTACTTGAATTAATATTAGCAGATACAACACTTCTGGATGTAGGAGGAAGTGTAAATGCAGAGCAATAAATTACTGTATCAGCACTTGAACCTTTAGATACATAAGAAATTCTGTAGGCACCCTGCTGTTCATTGCAATCAATTTTGCCGCGGTCACAATCGTTTGAATAATTAGCTATAGAGCCTAAATGTGTCCAGTAAGCACCAGATTCAGGTGTGTAATTAAAATTAACTTTTTTAACTCCGCCGGTGGTTTGTGTCCATATACATGCCATTTCATTTGTTTGTCTGTTTACAGCAATTTCCGGATCAACTTCTGGATCTGCTGATGCCTGAACGTTATACTGTGTCCATCCTGTTGACGTTCCAAAATTTCCAAGTGAAATTCTGTTAAGTCTTAAATTTGGGTTTGAAGGTGTCAAATCATTACAATATACAACATAAATTGAATCGTATGAATTGTGTCTGTAATCAATATCCAGATTAAAATCGTTAAATGAATTTCTAACAGTATCTTGAGCCCATGAGATTCCATTGTCCATTGATAATGCAGCCCTTAATCCTGTACCAACACCGGTACCTGAATTAACAAACTGGTAAGCAACATACCAATAATTTAAAGAGTAAGACCAGTAATAGCTATCACAAACTATAGATGGATTAATATGACCAAATCCTGAGGGAGTTGAAAGTATCTGCGTTGCTTTAAATCCCCCTCCGTTTGCATCAATTACCATCCAATATAGTTGACCATCATACGATGAACTTGAAGATGTTCTTACTACGGCAAATCCAAGTTTAAATGTGTTAGATGAGTCTGCAATAAAGAAATCAAACGAATGCCATTTATTTGTACCTCCTGGAGTAACATTTAAAATGTAAGCCCAGGATACTCCCTGATCAGTTGATTTCATTACCCTTAGTGTATCTCTGTTTTGTGAAATATATGCTGCATATTTATTTCCAAGTGAATCAACTTCTAAATCAAGACCTGCTTGTGTATTATTTGCAGGTGGTAAATATGCAGGAGAATTTACAACAAGATAATCACCTGAACCCCAGTCTCCGGTAAATGGTGGCTGCATGTTATTTTCCATAACAGCTGTTGGAAAATTTTGAGCATTTGTTGTACCGGAAAATTTTTGCGGGAATTCATTTTTTAAACGGTCTCTTAGCATATTAAAAAGCTGAATGTTTCCGCTTTTACGTGCTACAAGAGTTTGCCTCCATAATTTTGCAAAATCTGAATTATCCTCTATATATCTCTGTTGAGGATTGCTTTCATCATATATATTGGTTGATTGAGAAAATGCCGGTGAAACACCTAAAATGAAAATTAATATAAAAAATAATGACTTCATTAAATCTCCTTTCGTTAATTTATATTGTTCAATATCTTAATACTTTAACTAATTATCAATTCAATAAATTAATTTGTTTTTTAGGTTTATTATATACTGGAGTTGTTAAGGGATTTAACCATTGAAAATTTATTACATTGAGTAAATGAGTTTTATTACTTATTTTTGTACATTCACAAAAAAATGTAAGTATTTATATAATTTTTCCACAGGAAACAGGAAATTAAATGGCAAAAAATGAATTTGATGTTGTTGTACTTGGCGGCGGTGTTGGCGGTTATTCAGCTGCCATTCGTGCATCACAGCTTGGATTAAAAACTGCATTGATTGAAACTGCAAGATTAGGCGGAATTTGCCTTAATTGGGGATGTATCCCTTCAAAAGCTTTGTTAAAAGCTGCCGAAATTATGCATTTAATGAAAAAATCAAAAGAATTTGGTATTTCAACTACAGGTGTTGATTTTGATTTTGCTGCAGTTGTTAAAAGATCCCGGGATATTGCTGATAAGTCAGAAAAAGGTGTGCAGTATCTTATGAAAAAAAATAAAATCAATTTAATTTCAGGTTACGGAAAACTTAAAAAATCAGCTAACGAAACTTTGATTGAAGTATTTAACGGTGATAAAATTACCGAAGAAATTACAGCTAAACATACAATAGTTGCTACCGGTTCACGTGCCCGCTCTTTTCCCGGAATGAATGTTGACGGAAAAAAAGTTCTTTCATTTATGGAAGGTATCATCCTTGATAAAGCACCCGAAAGTGTAACTATAATTGGTGCCGGTGCTATTGGTATGGAATTTGCTTATTTCTGGAATGCTTTTGGTGCTAAAGTTACTGTTGTCGAAATGCTTGAGCAGCCGCTTCCACTGGAAGATAAAGAAATGAGTGATGTTGTTGGAAGAGAATACAGAAAAATGGGAATCAATATAATGACATCAACTAAGGTTGAAAATATCACAGTCGAAAAAACTGCTCCAAATAGTAAAACTGAAAAAGTAATTACAAAAGTAAGCGGAAAAAATAATGCTGAAATTGAATCGGATATTGCTTTGGTAGCTGTTGGTTTTGCAGGAAATGTTGAAGGTTTTGGACTTGAAGAGTTAGGCGTTCAGCTTGAAAAAGGATTTATAAAAGTAGATTCAGATTATAAAACTAATGTTAAAGGTATTTATGCAATAGGTGATGTAAACGGTCCGCCTTGGCTTGCTCATGTTGCTGCCGCTGAAGGTATTAACTGTGCTGAAAAAATTGCAGGACACAGTGTGCCTGATGTTGACTATAACTGCATTCCTGCAGTTACTTTCTGTCAGCCGCAGGTTGCTTCTGTTGGTATGACAGAAAAAAAAGCTAAAGAGCTTGGTTACGATGTAAAAGTAGGGAAATTCCCATTTAGCGCAAGCGGAAAAGCAAGAGCTGTTGGAGAAACCGCCGGTTTAGTAAAACTTATTTTTGATGCAAAATATGGTGAGTTGCTTGGCGCGCATATCTGCGGAAATGAAGCAAGCGAACTGATTGCTGAAATAACTCTGGGCAAATCTCTAGAAGCTACCTATGAGCAAATTGTTCGTACTGTACACGCTCATCCAACACTTGCAGAAGCTATTATGGAAGCTGCTGCTGATGCTTACGGTGAAGCAATTAACATATAAAATAAAATTTACAAATTAAAATTTACAGTTTTAATATATATTAAAAATTAATTATCACGAAGTATTGTATAACTATACTTTGTTTTGAAAAGAGGATTAAAATGGCTTTAAAAGTTGGAGCTAATGCTCCTGAATTTACACTTCCATCATTCACACCATCAGCTGAGCTTTCTCAGATTTCTTTAAAAGATTACAAAGGAAAAAATGTTGTTCTTCTGTTTTTCCCCCAGGCATTTACCGGTGTTTGCACAACCGAAATGTGTACAATGAATGATAACTTTAGCGCTTATCAGGGAATGAATGCAGAAGTTTTGGGAATTAGTGTTGACGGAACTTTTGTGCAAAAAGCTTTTGCTGAAAAAAACGGAATTAAAATTCCGCTGCTGAGCGATTTTAACAGAGTAGCTATCAGAAAATATGATGTTGTTCAGCCTGAATTTGCCCACGGACAAAAAGAAACTGCTCAAAGAGCTGTTTATCTTATAGATAAAGATGGCGTAATTAAATATGTTGAAGTTACAGAAAACCCGGGTGTTCAGGTTAACTTTGAAGCACTTAAAAATGCTGCAGCAGCTTTATAATAATTGTTAAATTTTTTAAATTTTCAAAAGAGTTCACGCTCCTTTTTCAATATTAAAAAATGTTAAAAATTGGTGATAAAGCACCTGATTTCAGTCTGATTGCTGATAATGGTGAGCTAATTTCATTGAAAGATTTCAGGGGAAGAAAAGTTATTCTGTACTTTTACCCCAAAGATATGACCAGCGGATGTACACAGGAGGCGTGTGATTTCAGGGATAATATTAAAAAATTTGACAGGAAAAATACTGTGGTTATTGGTGTTTCACCTGATGATACAAAAAGCCACCTGAAATTTAAAGATAAATATGATCTTCCGTTTACTCTTCTTAGTGATTTATCAAAAAAAATGTTGAACAATTATGGTGTATGGATGGAAAAAAGTATGTACGGCAGAAAATATATGGGTGTTGTAAGAACTACCTTTGTAATAAATGAAAAGGGTAAAATTGAAAAGATATATGATAAGGTTAAAGTGCAGGGACATATAAATGAAATATTAAATGATATTTAATATGAACAAAGAATTTATATTTTCACTTGAATTGATATTTTTATTGCGGTGATATTTTTTAAATCTAAAATCTTCAAAATATTAAATTATGGCTGATTCCGAAAGAAAAGAAAAGTTCATCCAATCTGTAAACGATGGTTATACTTTTAAAGGTGAAACAATAACACTTGGTGCAGCAATTTTAGATAAGGAAGTTTTAACCGGCACCTGCATAAAACTGCCGCTTAAAACTATGAACAGGCACGGATTGATTGCCGGTGCAACCGGTACAGGCAAAACTAAAACACTGCAGCTTATTACCGAGTCGCTTGCTGCAAAAAGTGTACCTGTTGTTGTTATGGATATTAAAGGTGATCTCAGCGGAATTGCTAAGCCCGGCACTGCAAATCCCAAAGTTGATGAACGTATGCAGAAAATTGGTTTGCCTTGGCAGCCGGAAGGAACTACAGTTGAATTCTTAACTATATCAAATGAAAAGGGAACAAAACTTCGCGCTACTACATCTGAATTTGGTCCCGTACTTTTTTCCAGAATGCTGGAGCTGAATGAAACTCAGTCAAGTCTTGTTTCGGTAATATTCAAATATTCTGATGATAAACAGCTTCCTTTACTTGACCTTGCCGATATGAAAAGTCTTCTGCAGTACATTCAGGATGACGGCAAAACTGAATTTGAAGCATCTTACGGCAAAGTATCTTCAAGCTCACTTGGTATAATTCTGCGTAAAATTGTTGAGCTTGAACAGCAAGGTGCTAACCAATTCTTTGGTGAAAGATCTTTTGAGGTTGAGGACTTACTTAGATTTGATCCCAACGGCAAAGGTATAATTTCGGTTATTAGACTTGTTGATATGCAGCAAAAACCTAAATTGTTTTCAACATTCCTGCTTAGTCTGCTTGCTGAAATTTATTCAACATTCCCTGAAGAAGGTGACCTTGATCAGCCAAAGTTAGTAATGTTTATTGATGAAGCGCACCTCTTGTTTAATGAAGCAAGTGATGCTTTGTTAAGTCAGATTGAAAGTATAATTAAGCTTATCAGATCAAAAGGAATCGGAATATTTTTCTGTACGCAAAATCCAACCGATATTCCTAATATTGTTTTAAGTCAACTTGGAATGAAAGTTCAGCACGCATTAAGAGCATTTACCGCAAAAGACAGAAAAGATATTAAACTTATTTCAGAAAATTACCCAATGAGCAAATATTATCAGATTGATGATTTGCTTACAAGTCTTGGAATAGGTGAGGCAGCAATTACAGTACTTAGCGAAAAAGGAAATCCTACTCCGCTTGCAGCTACGCTGCTATGTGCCCCCCGCTCAAGAATGGATGTACTTTCTCCTCAGGAAATTGATGAAATTATTGCAGGTTCAAAAATCATAGCAAAGTATAATGAAGAAATTAACAGGGAAAGTGCATTAGAGATTCTGAGTAAAAAAATTGAAGAACATAAAGCAGAGCAGCAAAAAGCTGAAGAAGAAAAAGCATCCGAAAAAACTGAAACAAAATCAGTTAAAGAAGAAAAAAGTACTGTAGAAAAAGTTCTTACAAGTACCACTGCCAGACAGGTCGGCAGAACTGTTGCCCGTGAAGTTACCAGAGGATTGCTTGGAGTACTTGGAATTGGCAGTACCAGAAGAAAGAAAAAATCAAGCTGGTTCTGAATATTTTTCTCTATTTGCATTTTATTATTTAAGTAATATGTGTTTTAATATTCATTTTGTATTATGTATATTTTTTAAACGATTTTAATTACTATTTAACTATAGAAAGAAGGTAAAACATGGAACAATTAATTAATTTGGTAACAGAAAAAACAGGAATATCACAAGACCAGGCTAAAGGAGCTGTTGATACTGTAATGGGATTTTTAAAAGATAAAATTCCCGGAATTGGCGGACAGCTTGACGGATTATTGAAAGGTGATGTTGGCTCTTTAGCTGATATGGCTAAAGATAAACTTGGTCTCTAAAATTAACTAATCTTTAAAATTTGCCCTCTTGAATATAAACAAGAGGGCATTTTTATTAACTATAATTATCGTTAGATATTATACATTATAATTCAAACTCAGTTTTTTACCCCAAACTTGAATTGATTAACTAAAAATATTTGAGTATTTTTAAAGTTTGTGCCTGAAAACTACAAATTTATTTAAGATCCAGCTTTGGCATTAATTTTACTAAATGAATAGAATACATAACATTAGAGAAATTCTTACTGAATTAAATCTTGATGCTCTTTACATTACACATTTACCCAACATCCGGTATTTAAGCAGTTTTTCAGGTTCATCAGCTTATTTAATTATTTCAAAAAATAAAAATTATTTCTTTACTGATTACAGATATAAATCTCAGTCTGCTGAAGAGGTAAAAGATTTTGAAATTATTGTTAACTTTTCACCTGCTGAAAGTATTCAGGAAGTTATTTCCGCTGAAGGATATAAAAATATTGGATTTGAAGCAGCTCACCTAACTGTACACCAGCTTAATCAGTTTAACGAAAAATTCACTGAAATAAATTTTACACCGGTTTCAGATCGGATTGAAATGCTGACAATGGTTAAAACTAAAGATGAGCTGGATATGATTAAGAAAGCATGTGAAATTACTGACAGGGTTTTTGATGAACTTCTTGGTATAATTAAACCGGGAGTGAAGGAAAAAGATATTTCAGCAGAAATTTCATACCGCCATAAATTGCACGGTGCTGAAAAAGATTCATTTGACCCCATAGTTGCCAGCGGCTGGCGGGGCGCACTTCCGCATGGTGCTGCAAGTGATAAAATAATTAACTCGGGTGAAATGGTTACTCTTGATTTTGGCTGTATATATAACGGCTTTTGCAGCGATCTCACCAGAACAATATCTGTTGGAACTCCTTCTGATGAAATGAAAAAAATATACAGCACTGTTTTAAATGCACAAATACTTGCCATTGAAGCAGCTAAAGAAAATATTAACACAAAACAGCTTGACCTTATTGCACGTAATTATATTGATAATTCCGGTTATAAAGGTAAGTTTGGACACGGACTTGGACACGGACTTGGTATTGAAGTTCACGAAATACCAAGTGTAAGCCAAAGAATGGATTTGAATATTCCTGCAAATACAGTTGTAACAATTGAGCCGGGAATTTATATTGAAGGTCTGGGAGGGGTTAGAATTGAAGATGATATCCTGATAACTGAAAATGGATATGAAATTTTAAATAAATCACCTAAAGAACTGATAATAATTTAAATTGAAAATTATTTAAAAATGAATTTGTTTGAAATTGAATCAATAATTTTTCTGCATTGAGTTTTAATAAATAAAAATAATATTATTTGAAAAAAGTTTTAGTAATAACACACGATTTTCCTCCTCTTGGCAAAGGAACTGTTTTGCGCCCTTTAAAATTTTGTAAGTATTTTAAAAATTACGATTGGGAACCAATAGTCTTAACTTCAACTCCTAAAACATACTTTTTCAGAGATATGAGTCTTCTTAAAGAAGCCGAAGATATTGGTATTAAAATTTTCAGAACCCGCGGAAGTTCAAATAATTTATTAACCGGGAGGAAACTTAAGGAACTTCCGAATGAAAGTAAACGTATCAGAAAAAGAAATCTTTCAAGATACAGAAAACAGCCCGATGAACATCAATCATGGATAGCAAAAGCCGTTAAACTTGGCAAAGAAATTATTGAATCCAATAAGATTGAGATAATTTATACAACCGGTCCATCGTTTACCGCTTTTTTAGCTGCACGTGAACTGAAAGAAAAATTTAAAATACCGCTTGTTATTGATTATCAGGATTCATGGCTGCACTCTCCATCTTCATATTTCCCTTTGGGATTCCAAAAATTAAGAAATATGAAAATGGAGCAGGATGTTATCCGTGTAACTGATGAGATAATTACTGCCAACCGCAGAATTAAAGAATATCTTATTGATGAATATGACTATTTAAAACACGATGATATTAATATTATTCATCACGGCTTTGACCCTGATGATTTTGCAATTGCATCTGAAGGAAAATTACCCGAAAAACCAAAAATGCGATTTACCTTTGCAGGTAATTTTTTTGATCTGGTTACTCCAAAATATTTTTTTGAAGGGTTAAATATGGCTTTGCAAAAAAATCCTGAAATTCGGGGAAAAATTGAAGTCTGTATTTTAGGCGGATTAAGCAAAGAAAATCTTAAGTTAATTCAGAAAAATAATATAAGTGATGTAGTAATTAATCCTGGTTATGTTGAGCATATTGAATCAATAAAATACCTGCTTGCAAGCGATGTTTTGTGGTTTATGATTGGTAAAGGGCAGGGGCAGGAAGTAATTGCCCCGGTCAGACTTGCTGAGTATTTTGCTGCAAAAAAACCGATTCTTGCTTGTGTGCCCGATGGCGCTGCTAAGCAGCTGCTGCGCGACTATGATGCTGTGAGAATTTGTGAACCCGATGAACCTGCTGATATTGCTGCATTGATTTTTGAATATTATGAACTTTACAGTAAGCGAATGATGCCAATTGCTAATGATGAACTTGTAAGGAAGTTTAATATTGATAAACTTACTTACCAGCTTGTTAGGTATTTTGAGTTTTTAAGGGATATTCCGCCTGAGTTTGGTATCAAAAAAAATAAACCTGCTTTTGAAAATGAATTTTAAAACAATTTTTTTCTAAATTCTTTCACAAACCATTTGGCATTATTAATTAATAATTAATAATTAATAATTGATTATTGTTTGCTTTCCATACTCTTATAAATTCGTTCAATAATCTCAACTGTCTTCATCCCTTCAAAAGCATTGGCAGCTATTGTGCCCTCTTTGGTAAGCACTTCAATAACATTTTCATAAACTTTTTCGTGGTTGCTCATTGAACCTTGATAAAATCCGTAATCATTTGCCGGCCTAGAAACAGCCAACCCCTCAATTTTATATCCATCAATTGCCTGATATTCAAGTACATTCAGATATTGACCGCCAATCTTTACAGTCCCGTTTTCGCCAAAAACTGTTATAGAGCCTTCCATATTCTGTTTAAAACTGTTTACAGTATAATTGATTGTGCATAAAGCACCGTTTAAAAACTCACCTATAACAACTCCTGTATCTTCAAATTCAACAATTTTGTTATGGATAAAATTTTTTCCTATTGCATCAAGTGTTTTAAAATCACCTATCAGCCAATAGAGCAGATCAATAAAATGAGAAAACTGTGTAAACAAAGTTCCTCCATCAATTGCCTTTCTGCCCTTCCAGTCAGATTGTCTGTAATATTCATCATTTCGGTTCCAGAAACAGTTCAGCTCTGCATTCAGAATTTTGCCTAATCTTCCATCATCAATAATATTTTTTAAAGCGGCAACAGGCGGATTAAATCTGTTTTGCTTAACAATAAATAAATCTTTCCCCGATAGATCAGCTTCAATCATCATTTTTTTGCATTCATCTACGCTTATTGCCATTGGTTTTTCACACAAAACATTAATACCCGCTTTTAGTGCTTGTATTGTATGATTTGAGTGAAATGAGTTTGGAGTGCAAACCGAAATTACATCTATATCTTTTTCATTTTCAATTAGTGATTCAATTGTGTAAAACTTTTTGGCATTAAATTTTACTGCAAATTCATCAGCGCGATCTTTTTTTATATCACAAACAGCTTTCAGCTCAGCAATATTGTTTATTATTTCCGCATGACGATAAGCAATCCTGCCGCATCCAATTAATGCAAATTTCAGTTTATTCAATAATTTATCTTTTAAAAATTTATATTACAAATATTGCAAAAATGAAAGGGTATTTCAAGTTAAAACATCTAATTCTTTTTGTTTTATATTATTTTATCTATTCATATCTTAGTGTTTTTATCCATTCAGCATAATCACTATCAAGCTCTGTAATAGTTTTTCCTGTTATATATTCAATTTGTTTTATGCCGGTATTATCTTGATTATATTTATCTCTGAAGAGTTTATAATATTCCTTAAGCAATCCCAGTTCCTGCAGGTACATACAAAGGTACCTTGCCTGTGCGTAATTAACATCGCTTCTTTTGCCGTAAAAACCATCCCAGTCAGTTTTCATCAGGTTTTCAATTGATGTATAACTTTTATCATTTAAAGCTTCCTGCAGGGCAGGTAAACGCCAGTTTACATATCCAATAATTGTTTTATTGTTCAGCGAGCATCTTTCATATAAAGAACCCAGACCTTCATTGAACCATGATGGAATATCTGGGAAATCATATCTTACAAGCGCATGTGTCATTTCATGTACAAGTGTACCGGTGCCGGTATTAATGTTCATAAGCATAGTTTTTTCAGCGGGTTTATAATACCCAAACCTTGAAAGGTCGTCATCTTCATAAAGAGTCTTTGCCCAATATCGGTATGTTTTATCATCTTTAAACAGAAAAATTGTTATTGCCTCAGTCGGCAGTGCATTCAGGTAATCATTATAGAAACATTCAACAGCTTTATTTATAGTGTTATGTAGAATTTTTTCAGTTTCAGTTTCACTTAAATTACTTGCTATAACAAAGTAAGAAAAATCTCTTACAATAAAATCATCACTCAGCTTGCCTTTTAACTCATTTATTCTTGATGTGAAATCTATAGTTATACTATCTGAATTTTTACTTTCTTTAACTGGATTATCTTCAACTGAACCGCTAATTGATTTATTTTTATTTTCTGTTGTACAGCCACTTGATATTGCACTGTAACAAATTGAATAAATTGCGAGTATAATAATTAAAATATAATTTCTCATTTTTCGTTTAAATAAATATGAAATAATGCTATTACAACTGTTTTACTTTAAAAAATGAAAATATGTTTCAAAACTAACAGATGTTAGTATAATATCTTGCATATTAATGAATTTACAAAATTTTACAGCTATTATATTAAAATTTTATCATATTAATTACTAACTATTTTAAGTAAATTAACTGTAATTGACCGCTTGAAATAGTGCATTAATTTTCTTAATTTGATGAACTAAAATAAGGGAAATAGTTGAAAAAAAATAATTCTAAAAACGTAAACAATACCAATTTATCAGCATCTGAACTAAGCGTTGCTGAAGATGTCTCAAAAGATCTGAAAGATATTGACCCGGCTGAAACTGAAAATGATGAATTTTCAGAAACTGAGGTAACAGGAGCTGAAGATAATCCCCTGGATAAACTTACGCCGGCTGAGCTTGATGAGAGGAAACGCGACTTTGAAAAAGAAGCTGTTCCACACATGAAGTTATTGTTTAATTATGCCAATAGAATGACCGGTGATCAGCTTGAAGCAGATGATCTTGTACAGGATACATATATGCGTGCTTTCAGGTTTTTCCACAAGTTTGAGCGTGGAACTAATTGCAAAGCATGGCTGTTCCGAATAATGAAGAATTGTTACATCAACAAATACCGTAAGACTAAGAAAGAACCATCCAAAGTTGATTATGAAGATGTTCAGAACTTTTACGACTCAATAAGAGATGATGTAGTTGATCCCAACGATCTGGAGTACAAAGTGTTCAGCAACCTGTTAGATGATGAGTTAATGAGTGCACTGAACTCACTGCAAGATGATTATAAAACTGTTGTGATACTTTGTGACCTTGAAGGCTTAAGTTATGAAGAAATTGCTGAATTTCTTGATGTTCCAATTGGAACTGTCAGAAGCCGCCTTCACAGAGGTAGAAAAATTTTACAGAAAAAGCTTGAGGGCTATGCTAAAGCACACGGATACTCAGTTGAATCAATAGCGTAAACTAAAAGTTTTAACTAACTTAAAAAGTTTTAATTTGTTTTAAAGTAATTAAATCAATTTTAAAAATATAAATTTTATACTTCATTTTAATTTGATTTTTTTTATCGGAGAATACAGTTATTTTCAAAACCATCAAACATTATGCCTATGGGTCTAAATACTACTTCCTTCAACATTGATGAACTTATCACATCTTATTCAGATAACCAAATTTCGGATCCCGAAACAAAACGTCAAATAGAAGACCTGCTGGCTAAAGACCAAAAACTTAATGCCAAGTACAGATCAGAGATTCTTACCAAAGAGATCTTAAAAAAGAGATTCAAAGAAACTCAATTGCCAGAGGCTACTTATAATAAAGTAATGCTTTCAATTGATAACTTGATAGCTGATGCTAAAAAAAAATACAGTGTTTCCCCTCAGCATTCAGTTTCAATTGAATACCCTTCATTCTGGGAAAACTTAAAAAGTGCTTTTACCGAGAAATTTATTGGTGTACCTAGATATGCATTTGCGGTTTTGGCATTTGTTGTTGTTGGCGGATTATTTGTATTTACTGGTACCGCTAAAAAAATTAAGAATCCCTATATTTTAAGCGGTACTGAATCAAGTTTAATGGTGCAGGCAGTTAATAGTTTTCATAAAGTACTTAAAGGTGAAGTTAAGCCTGCCATTAACAGCAGCAATGCTGCTGAAGTTGAAAAATATGTGATGGAAAAAGCACACTTTGATCCCTATGTTCCGCAGATTGATAACTACAGTTTATCAGGTGCTGTTTGCAGCAGCTATCACGGTCAGGAACTTGCTCATATTATCTATCAAAATACCGATGGAAGACTTTTGTATATTCTTCAAGTTCCAATTTCTGCAGTGCAGAAAAAAAACGTTGATCTTCCCGATGAAGTTCAAAAGGAAATTAATACTGCAAAGTATTACATGTGTGATGAAGTTGATGAAAACGACTGCACATTAACACTTTGGTATAAGGAAAATAATGTTTGTGCTTCTATGACAACTATGCCTAAGCAGGAAATGTATGTTACTTTTACAAAGTTTAATAAATAAAATTTTATAACCACAGTTATATTAAAAATGTTTAGAATAATTCTTTTTTTACTTGTAATATCAGTTTTTTCGCTCAACTGCTCAAAAAAGGTTGATAATACAGAAATTAAACAGGATTCCAAGCAAAATACTAATCAGAACAACCAGCAGCAGAATACTCAGCAGCAGAATAACCAGCAGCAGAATACTCAGCAAACTACTGCATCTGCAAGTAGTTTTGCTGTTAGCGAGGTTGATAAGGATGTAAAAAAAGATGAGATGGTTGATTTTAAATGGAGCGAAAACGGCAAAGAAATGAAACTTTCTGATTATAAAGGCAAGGTAATACTTCTCAACTTCTGGGCAACATGGTGCCCTCCTTGCAGAAAAGAACTGCCGGACCTCTCAACTCTTTCAACCGAGCTTAACGGTAAAGATTTTAAGTTAATTGGTGTATCGGTTGATGATAATCAGGAAGTCCTGAATAATTTTCTAAAAACCAATAAGCTTTCATATACTGTTCTTTTTGAACCAAACGAACTTGTGCAGAAATATATGAGCGCAGCCGGACAGAACCAGAACGTAGTACCGCAGACTTATATCATAGATAAGAACGGCAAGGTTGTTGAGGCAATTATGGGATCAAGAAGCAAATCTGACTTTTTGAGTATAATTAATAAGTATCTGTAGAATGAATATAAAGTTTTTTCCAAGCCCGTCATTTTTGCCGGGCTTTTTTTGTATCGTGTCTTTTAGCTTTTTGATAATCACACCTCATACAAAGTCAGCCTGATTTTCTTAGTTCGAAATAAATTACAGGATATAATTCGTTGGAATGAATTTTTTTTTTAAAATTTATCCAAATAACATTTTTAACTAACTCTTTAAAATATTACTAATTACAGAATAATTTATTGCATTACGGTATACTAAGTATTTTAAACTGATTGAACAATTTCCTAAAATATGAATTATATTTGTATAGATCATATAAATATCCTGAGCATTTATTGATGAACCTGATACTACTGCCAAAACAAGCCTTGATGAGCAAGCCTGCTTAAAATTCAAGTCTCATATTTTATAAATTATTTAAATTTCGTTTTTATTTAAAAAACAGGATTACTATGATTATTGTTAACCGATATAATAATCAAGCAAATCAAGCTAATAGTGGTAATCAAGGTCGTAAATCATGGTGGTGGTTGTTTATTGCCAAATTGTATGTTATTTTATGATAATACTACTAGAATCCTGTGAGAAAATTATTAAATAAAGAAATTATGAGAATATTTAACAAAAAAACCTGTAAAACATATAAATTTACTTTATTAATTTTATTAAGCATAATTTTTTGCCAAAGTGTAAGCAGCCAGTTTTATTGGCAGAAATTGTATTATCCTTTATTAAACGGTACTGAGGAAATTTTTGAAACTTGTGAAGCAGACGGTACTAATTTTTTTGCAGTTGGTTTTACTGCCACACCAACCAGAAGTGTTTATTTACTAAAATTAAACTATTTAGGTGATACGATATGGACAAGAGTATTTAATATACAGGAAGCTTATGATATTGTTGCTACAAACGATAGTGGGTGCATTTTTACAGGTTATAGTGGATCCGGTTTTGCGTGTAAAACAAATGCAAATGGTGAAATTGTTTGGTACATTAATTTCCCCGGCGGGCTAAATGATATTGAAAAAACAACTGATGGGAATTATATATTATGCGGTGGTAAACTCAATGGTTTTAACTTAATTGGTTATGTAGTTAAAATTAATCCTGACGGTGGAATAATTTGGGAGAAGGAATATAATTTTGGTAATGATGTAAGATTTTTCAGGATAATTCCTGATTTTACTAATGGTTTTTTGATTACCGGAGAGAAATATGTTTTAAATAAAATAAATAGTTTTTTTTTGAAAATAAATGATACAGGGGCTGTAATTTGGAATAAAAATTATTTACTCAACTTTTCTTCAAGTTTATTGGATTTTTGTGTTACAAATAATAATTATATAACAGTAGGGACTACAAATCTTGATCCGGTTGAAACAGATAGTTTTAGGGTCTATATCTGCAAAACAAATTTAACCGGCGATACTTTAAAAACAAAAGTTTTAAATGCATCAAATTATGAGTCATATCCGGCAATTGTGAAACTAAACAATAATAAGTTTGTAATTTCAATATTAGGAAATAACAAGAGTAGAGTTATAGTTGTAGATTCAAATTTAACCATAAAAAATACACTTAGTTTGCAAAATAATGGTTTTTTTACAAGAATATTTTCGGTGATGAAGGCACCCAATTCATTTATTGATGATTTAATCTCATGTGGATGGTCAAACTACGATGCTTACATTGCTAAAATAGATAGTTCTTTAAATCCACCTCCCCCTATCGGAATAGCAAATAACACAATTTTATTAAGTGACTATAGCTTATTTCAAAATTATCCCAATCCATTTAATTCTGAAACTCTGATAAAATTCACTATAAACAAAGCTTCTAAAGTAAAAGTTGAAGTATATGATATTTTAGGTAGAAAAATTGGAACTTTGACAGAGAAAAATTTAAGAGCAGGTAATTATGAACATATTTGGAATACATCGGACATTTCTTCAGGTATATATTTTATAACAATGTATATCAATAATATATATTCACAAACGATTAAGACTTTATTAATAAAATAAACAACTTATGTTATAAAACGTATCTAAGCAAAAAATTTATAAAAATTAAATAATTTAACCTTAATTGATTGTAATTTGCTAAATAGTGTGTTATTTTATGATAACTTGTTGATACTTACGGAAAGACCAATTTTAAATGAAATTATGGAATTACTAAAAAATATAAAATGTTTGCAATATTTATTTTTTGCAATATTTATTTTTTGCACAATAAATTTATATGGGCAAAGCATAACCTGGGATAAAATATATTTACAATCTGCAGCTACAACTGGTACATCCGTAAAACAAACTTCAGATGGGAATTATATTGTAACAGGCTGGAGAACGAATGTGGGTGGTTTTATCATCAAATTAAATCCATATGGAGATACATTATGGATAAGATATACTCCTTATCAAGATATGCATTCCATTGTTGAATCACCTGATGGTAATTATGTAGCAATTGGTTATAATTATTATCTTTATATTACTAAATACTCTCCAAACGGAAAGCAGATATGGGCTAAAGAAATTGAAGAACCCGG
>JADZAP010000067.1 GCA_020852705.1 Ignavibacteria bacterium
AACAAAAGTATTAAGCTTACATTAAACTGTATTTAAGTGAATATTTAAAAGTTTGAATATTTTAAATAAAACTGCAAAAATTTTAAAATTAAAATATTTAATAATATTTACAGCAATATTTTTTTGCTGCGTAAATATTTTTGGGCAGGGTATTACCTGGCAAAGGACGTATAATAGCATTTATTCGCATACAGATATTGGCGAAGATATTTGTGATGCAGGCAATAGTAATTTTTTTATCATTGGAACTGCTCAAAGGCTAAATTCCTACAGCTCAATATTTGCTTTAAAAATTAATAAGTTTGGTGACACACTTTGGACAAGATACATAGATACTGCTTATGGGAAAACAGTTGTTCCGAGTGGTGATGGAGGGTGCGTAATTACTGGCATTCGTGATGCTGCTTTTACGACAAAAATAGACTCTAGTGGTAATATTGTATGGTTTAAGAAGTATAGCGGCAATATTGTATTTACTGGACATGATATTATCAAATCAAATGATGGAGGTTATTTAGTTTGCGGTACCGCATTTTATAATATTGGATATATATTCAAAATAGATTCACAAGGTGAAATTGAATGGGAAAAATTTTATCCAGCGGGATATGTAAAATATTTCAATAAAATATTGAGTTTACAAAGTAATGGCTATTTATTAGCAGGCACTGTAAGCAACGCTCAAAACGATACAACAAGAGGGCTTCTATGTAAAATAGATATATCAGGTAATATAATTTGGGAAAAAGACTATATAGTTAATGTCAATACATCATTCTATGGTCTTAATATTAATAATAACGGATATTTGCTTAGCGGTGAATACTTTGATGGTGAAGATTTCAGAATTTTTTTTAAAAGAGTTGATATTAATGGGATTGAAATTTTCACAAAAATATTCATAAGTAATTCTGACGAATTTACAATAAATCTTATTCAAGTAAATACAAATAAATATGTTATTAGCGCAGAAAGGTTTACAAATTCATTCCCCTTTGTACGTTATCCAAGAATTTTTATAACTGACAGCTTAGGAAATATTATGACAGAAAAATATTATAATGCACTGGGTGATTTGGTAATAAAATCAATTTTACCTGTAAATAACAATGATGTATTATTTACAGGTTATGCTGAATATTTGTTTTCACAAAGGGATGACATTTATGCTTTAAGGACAGACAGTCTGCTTAATGCACCTCCGCCAATAGCAATTATTAATCAAAGCATTA
>JADZAP010000068.1 GCA_020852705.1 Ignavibacteria bacterium
ACAGTAATCAGCTATTCAATACCCAAAGATGGTATGGTTTCTCTGAAAGTTTATAATGCCTCAGGTCAGCAGGTTAAAGAACTTGTAAACACTATACAAAGTGCCGGTGTTTATAACGTTCAGTTCAATGCATCTCAGCTTTCAAGCGGAGTTTATTTTTACAGACTTGAATCAAACGGTTTCACTTCAGTTAATAAAATGATGTTGATAAAATAATTATTTAGTTTTAAATCGTTAAGAGCAGCCCTCAAAAAATAAATTTTTATGTTTTAAAATTTTACTCACAACCTTAAAGAGAGTTCATCTTGAACAAAAACCTTAAATTTGCTTTTTTATTCAATTTACATGAGTGGTTCTGCAGTATTTTCCTGCAGAAAAACTAATTGTCCCGATTAATTATTTTATCGGGACTTTTATTTAATATAAATAATTGACAATTTCACAATAATTTTCAATTTCAAGAGAAATAAGCAAATCCGGTTAACTAAATAAATTTCAACATGAAAAAAATAATTTACATACTGCTTGCAATTTCGCTTTTTCAAAATTACGCTTATTCCCAATGGGTACAGCAGGTAAGCGGTGTTACTACGAGTCTGCTTGATATTGATTTTATAAATGAAAATACAGGCTGGGCATGCGGTGATGATGGCAAGATTGTTAAAACAACGAACGGCGGTGTTAACTGGGTACAGCAAAATACCGGGCTATTTAAAAGACTTGAAGGTATTGATGCTGTTGACGTAAATACAATTTACAGTGTCGGCTGGTTTCAGACTATCATTAAAACAACCAACGGCGGAAATAACTGGATGATTATAAGGGATGGACCGACCGGAGTTGGTTCAACATTCTTTAAATGCTTTTTTATAAACGTCAATACCGGGTGGCTATTAAGAAGCAGCGGGTATATACTAAGAACATTAGATGGTGGCAATAGTTTTGATTCTGTGTTTGTAAATAACGGGTTTTTAAGAGATGTCTTTTTTAAAGATGCAAATACAGGTGTTATATGCGGAGATGCTTCATTTATTGTAAGATCCACTGACGGAGGTGTTAGCTGGGTGCAAATTCCACTACCTCTATTAA
>JADZAP010000052.1 GCA_020852705.1 Ignavibacteria bacterium
TCCATATGATGCGAAATATCCGCAAAGTTAGGGGAAATACATCAATCATCAGAAGGCTTGTACACAGGGCACGTCCCAGGTTTGTAACTGTATCTGCAGTAGAAGGCGGTGATACGTTAACAATTGCTAATATTGGCACAATTAGCGGTGCTGCTGCTGTTGGTAAAAGATTCATACTGAAGCTTATGGGAATTACCCCGGGAGCTGGTGAAAGTATCGATGTTATTTGTGTGGCCAAGCCGGCATCAAATAAGATACAGATTGATACAAACGATTCAACAAAATCTCTTCCTACAATTCCTGTTAATACAAAAATCATGATCATTGGTACTTCATTCCCCCAGGGAACGGAGCCGGAAGATCCTATTAACACAAAGGTATCGATCGTAGAACAGCCTACCCAGATATTTAAAAATAACTGGAAAGTTACGAAGACTGCTGCAAATGAAAGGCTGTATGGGGGTGAAAGTGAAAGAGCTCTCAGAAGGAGTGAAAACGAAAGGGACCACTCAGAAGATCTGGAACTTTCAGGGTTGTTTAACGGCGCCGCGGTTTACATTGAATCTGATGATACTTCAAACGTTCACAGAGGCACATTTGAAGGTTTGGAATATAATATGATAAACCGTTCCGGCAATGTTTACGCATACAATGCCTTTGATGAAAACTTATTTAAACAGCTTATTTTCCGTGTAGGAAAACCTTTAAGGATTGACGGCAAACAGACTTCAAGGGTTTGCATCATGAATGAAGCTGCTATGAATATGTTCTGGGAAAAGAACCAGGAGACAATGAATACTTTTACCGAAACTACAATATTCGGTCAGAAAGTAATGTCTGCTCAGTATGCAACATTAAAGCTGGATTTTGTATTGCATCCGTTGGTTTGTCAGAAGTATGATGATCTGAATAAACCGTATATGATGCTTTGGCACCCCAGGTACAGCGAAGAAGTGCCTATGAATGGCAGGGATACATTCCTGCATGCAAATGTACAGGCTCCCAGGGCTGATGCTATCGAAGATTACCTGTTGACAGAAACAACGTTCATCCACACTTTACCTGAAATAAACGGTATTTGCATTCCGAACTAAGATATGCAGAACTAATTAATAATTCCCCAGGATCCGCTGCGTTCCTGAAACACGACCGGAAGTAGGGAGCGTGGCGGTAAAAGGGGTTAAGGAGAAAATAATGTATAATCAAAAATATTTCAGCGGGAAGTTTGCAAAGAATACACCTTATGCAAGATTTAAAAGCAAAGTATTTGCTGATCTTGATGTAAAAAGAAGACTTGATTTCATAGGTGAAATTTACAGTATCAGCGGAATTTCCCAGGAATTTCCCTGTGAAGTATCATTAACATCAGGACACAGTCTTGTAACCGGTGACAGGGTTTATTTAAAAGATATTGAAGGAATGACAGAGCTTAATGGTAAGGATTACATTATTACTGTTACGGATGCTGATAAATTTACCCTGGATGGAATAGATTCCACTGATTATACAGCATACGATACAGGGGGCAAAGCGGTTGAACTGGAAACAGCGGGTGATTCAGAAATTCAGGCTGTGACAATAGTTAACAATGGCACTGCTTCGATATATCTTGCTGAGTCAGAAGGAAATGCTGATACGGATAAAGCAGGCATTATTATAAAGCCTAATGGTACTTATGATGAATTTGTTTCAAATCTTTCAAAGTTCTGGCTCAATAAAAGTGAGACAGGTACTGTAGATGTAAGATTATTCATTAAAAAATACGGGGATGGTGTATAATGAAAAGTTCATTAAACAATCCTGTTGAAATACCATCGAGAAGTAAAGGTACCGGAAGTGAAAGCGGGAATGAAGTTACTATTAATGCTGACGATTGTGTAATAGGAATAATTGTGAATTCAACTCCCATGACTTTTACACTCATAAATAATAAGATAAACACTGATAGTATTATTCATTTAACTGTTAATAATCTGGCTGGAGCGAAATTGATAGCTAATTTACGAAATAGCCCGGAAGCTGGAAGTGTTGGCATCACACTAGAAAGTGATAATGATACAATGGGAGGGGCTTTTGGAGGTGGCGAGTATCAAATAAATGTTTCAATATTCTAAATAAAAATTAATATCTGAATGAAACTGGAAGATATAGCAAAGCAGCTTGGAAGCATTGAAGCAAAACTGGACGGTCAGGATAAAAGATTTGACGGTGTAGACGATCGTCTGGACGGGTTACACAATAAGTTCAGTGATTATGTTCATAAACATCAGTTTCAGCCGGTAAAATTATTAGTGTATGGATTTGCCGGTTTAATTTTTTCAACTGTGATTCTAGCAATTTTAGCATTGGTAATAATAAAACCATTTTCATTATAAAAAAACATCTCTCAAGAAAGGGGAAAAAAATGAAATCACTCAAACTTTTAATTTACGGCGTATTGCTCTTAGCAATGGCATTTATTTACACTTCTGAAACAAAAGCGCAGCTCACTCCTGATGGGTATCAGTTGACTACCGAAGGGTATGAAACAGATACAACGGGCTCAGCATCTACGAATGATACTGCTGATTATTACTGGAAAATTACTAAACCGCTTGGGCAGGAAGATAAATATGAAATAATCGGGGAAGTAAAACAGAACAGTAAATATTACCAGTTCAGAATGGATGATCTGGGAATTAGTTCGTTCCGTACAAGATACCTGGCATCTGACAGCTCGGGGTATGTGCAGGGATATACTAAATTCGGGTGGTTAGATCTTGGATTATATTTACCCGGGACCACAGCTACCGGTGGTGATACGAAAATTCCCTTTACGTTAAAAACGGGCTCGGCAATTTGGGCTTTTAGATTAGCGAGGAAATTTTAATGTATAAACCAACGGATAAGGATCTAACTCCTGAAGGTCTGACTCACCTTTTAAAAAATTACCATGTAATGGCTACTTTCCTTGGCGGTATAGTACCCTGTAAAAAAGCAGACGGCAGCTTAATAACCTACAAGGTAGAAAATTTCTTCGTTGAAGGGATAAACACTGTGGATGATCTTCAGAACGCAATACGCTCTGAAGTATTCGGAATGCCGCATGGTATTTACCTTGAAGCAAGGAATATCAAAAGAGCTCCCGCGGTGATATATAATATCTTTAATGAAGATGAGCAAAGGCAGCTTAAAGAAGCAAATCTTCCTGCAGAAGCGATCGAGTTAATGAAGGCATCGTGTTTTGAAATAGCTGATCAGTATAAAGATCTTGGCGATTCAAAGGAAAAGAAACCGGCAGATGAAACAGAAGCAGTACCGGACCAGGCGGAGTATGATAAATATTTCCAGGAATATGATAAGATGCAAAGGAATGAGATCGCAGATCTTATTGTTGAGCAGGGCTGGGATGTTGAATTTAAATTCAAGGCGCATTTTTCAAGCAAAGCTGAATGTATAAGGTTCTACATTCTGCATAAACATAATATCAAACCGGCTTTAACAAGCTAAAAATATAATTGTAAAATGGCAGCCGATATAACAGCGGATTTAGTTAACAGGATTACGGAAGAGCTCAGAAGTAACGATTATAAGCTTATTCCTAGTCCTGTTACTTTATTAAACAAGCTTGCTGATGCTCAGGAGTACCTTTGTATTCACTGCAAGGCAATAAAGAAACAGTGGGATATAGGATTACAGCAAAATGTATTTGAATATCCTTTCGATGATTCAATAGTAAATGTTCACAAAGTAAGGTATAATGATAAGCCATTCATCAAATACGAGATAATAAGAAAGGATATTTATTCATTCAGTGACAGTGTTGTAATAGCAGGTGACGCCGGTAATCAGATGAGTTTATTATCTATTAAAGGCGCTAGTTTGAATAACACATTGAATGGGGTATTGTATTGGTACCTGAAAGATGGTGTACTTGAAATCAGGAAAACTAATGATTCAACTGATGCTTCAGTAGTTATGAAAGCTGATATAAGTAATTTAACTCTTCCTACCCGGGTAATACTTTCGGAATATAATTCTTCCGGCTTATCAGGAAGCGTTTATATGACTGGTAAAGCGAATGATACTGACCAGTTGAATAATACTTTCACTTTTACAATTACGACTTCGAAAAGGACATTTAAGATATCTTCTGATGTTGAAATAGAAGAAGATGATAAAATAGTAATTGTAACATTTGTTAAACCGAAAACAAGTGAACGGATATCAGATGAAATTGATCCTATCATTGACCCGGCATTAAACAAATACCTGGTTAAATTGGTACTTTCTGAATATAAAGAAGTGGTCCCGGCTTTCTCTGATAAAAATACTATTAAAGATGAGGCTGAAGCTGAAGCTGTAATATTAAATGTTGATGATATTGGAAGTGTTAAAAAGAGTTCAAGAAATAAATTTTATTTTTAATAATTAATAAATGGCTCAATTAAAATTAAATGAAATATTAATTGATGTGAGCAATAAAGTTGGTGATGGTGTTTCCACGGCCAGCGCTGATGGTGAAATATTTACAGCATCAGACAGGCTTAAATCAATTAATGAAGCTCGTATTATCCTTTATAATGATCTTCTCGAAACATTAGGTATAGATGATTTTATCAAAATGTTCCCGGAGTTTGTAACGGAAACAGGTGCAATTGCTAAAGTGCAGTCAAGTAAGCTGGGTGTATATATTCCTTTAAATGGAGCCGGCAATAGCTATACAAATTCATCTAAAACGCTTGTAGTAGCAACAGGAAATTATTCAAATGGCTTATCAAATCTTTCCACCCTTATCAATGCGCCGGTAATGCTGCATGATAACAATGCTGTTCCGAATGGTACACCGGGAAACAGGCCTGTTTTATTTACTAATATTGCTGAAGTTCTAAGCAATACCAGTGTATTATTAAGAGATGAGTTCGGGTATGATATTCCGCAGGCTTATTTGACCGGTATTATAAGTAAACCTGATTTAGGATATTACCCAAAACCAACTGATTTCAGGAAGTTCCTGGAAATTGTAAACGGCGGAGAGGTTTATACGAAGGAAATATTAACCCGTTTAAAGCTGGATTCATCAAAAAATGTTTACAGTAAGTTTTCGGGCAGTACTGCGTTTCCGAAATTCAGCGAAGATCAGCATGGAGTGGAGCTCACACCGGACCCGTATAGTTCAATTAAAGGAAATGTGTTATTGGAACCAAAAGCCGCGGTATTGGGGGGCAATAATCCTGATATCATTGAACCTAATATTCTTCTTCCTCAAATAAAAGCAATAGCTGCTATGGTGTTACTGGCAGAACAGCAAAACTAAAAAATTTAAGAATGAATTAACCAGGAGTTTAAAATGGCATTAAGACTATCAAAAATATGGACGCTGGGAAAAGCCCTCTACCATATGACAATGCGGCTTCGTGAGTATACAGATCAAACAATAACACCTCAGGGATGGGCGGAAATCATAAATTTAAAAATTCCGCAGGCACAGGCAGTACTAAATTTAAAAAATTCTGAAGAGTATAAAGAGCCAATAGTTATAACTCCATCAGAATATACAGCTGGAGGAAAGTGGGATTCTGAAGTAACATACGTGCCCGCAACAAAACAACTAACTGTTACAAATACAGGATTCGCAAATTATTTCAGTGTTGATTTTATAAATTTTATTACTACAAATCCAGTAGGCGCAAGAGTTTTTATGTTTCCAGATTTTTCAGCAACCGGAATATTTGAAGCTTATGTGAAAAAGGTTATAAGTGCAAACACTGTAGAGCTATCCGAAGGAATTCCTGATGATATTTTGACAGTTCAGCCTGGTTTAATGGTAATACCGGGCAATTCAAGTACAGTAAATTTAGCTTTGCTTAGCATTTATAAGAACATAAGAGAGATAGTTCTAATTGAAAGTAATGTTTACGGTGAATGTGTATCAAAACCAAAAACTGAATTTCTGAATATAACAAAACCCCCGCTCGGCAGCTATCACTCACATTGGCTAAAAAGAATAATCTGGTGCAGGGATGGTGAATTATTAAAATTCGGAAAAGGTACACTGACAGAATTCGGAACTTTAACAGCCTGGATAAATAGAATACCATATGAATGCGATATAAATTACCCGGATGAATATTTAGATGCACGTGATGAAGATATGAATATAATATTTGATATGTGTCTTTTGACTGGACTGGAAACTTTAAAAATTCCGATACCGGAAAACCTGAAATCTACTGAAGCGGAAATAAACAAACTTATTCAAGCTAACGAAGCTCAGAAAGCAAAACTTTTAACCGGTAAGGAATAATGCCGTTAATTGATCTGGAAAAAATACGAAGCAGGCTATCAGTAGGCAGATTCTTTAAGAGTCTGCCTGTTCCTATTACCGGTCATCCCCTGGGATATATATCCGTACATGATATTGATAAGAATAATGCGCCGCCCGGAAGCGTTCAGGAATGCAATAATATGGATTTTGAGCCATCAGGAGACGAGAGAAGGGACCCATATAGTTTACTGGCTGATCTGATAAGTATTCTTCCCTCGGGATATACAATAAATAATTTTCACGAAAAAGTATTTGTAGATAAAGACGGTGTAAATAAAATATGTTTAATAGCAGTAGCTTTAAAAAGCGGGAGCCGTGCCCGGATATTTATGAATAAATATTATAACCCTACAACTGAATATATGAATAATCACGGGGCTGTTACCGGTTGGGAAGAAGGAAGCTGGTTAGAATTAACGGAAATTATCCAGGAAACTATTGAAAATGTAGCTGATGGAGGAGATCCAGAATCTACTTTTGATATTGATGAAAGTACATTAAACGCAGGAGCTGATTATTATAATGACTGGTATGTGTACCGGATAACAGAAAGTGACAGTACGGAAAGGGACTTGGTATGTATAGGAAGAATAAAAGATTACAGTAAATCAGGCACAATTGGAAGTTTTACGGTTAAAAGAAGGTCATATGTTGGTGATGAAGATCCTTATACAAGATATATTCCTGAGATAGCGAATGATGATGTTGTTTACATTGTAAGGTATCCTGTAATAATGAATAATTATGATACCTGGAGCTTAATAAAGGAAGTAAGCTTTGAAGAAAGTTTTAACACCGTAAAGATAGCTTTCTGGCATGAAAGCCGTGCGGTATGGCTGGGATTTATTTCTGATAAAACTTTCTTTCAGGGTGGTTTCAGCATAAATGATTTATCGCCAGTGTTTACCGGCTCGGGGCTTGATGATATGATGTTCGCCGGTACTTATAATGGTACCAATGAAAAGGATTTTATTATTGAAATATCAACTTCAGGAATAGTAGATTTCTGGCGCTGGAAAAGACAAGGTGATGCAACATGGAAAGCTACTTTGGCAATGTCGACAAACTGGGTTTATCTTGAAGATGGTATATCTATTAGATTTCCTGCATTCACAGGACATACTGTAGGTGATCAATGGAAAGTACAAATTGATGGTGAAAGTAACACTGATACTGTTAAAAAACAGGATGGTTTCTGGATGACATATGACAGCCCAAATGTGCTAAACAAAAAAGTGTTTAAGTTTGATGATCATACGGCCGGAGTTATGTATTATAAGATCGACAATAAAGAAATAGGCAGCGAACTAGGTATAGATTATTATATCAAAACAAACATAACAAACGCAGGTACGGACGGACCAAAAGACAGGTATTTTGCATTTTGCTTAACCCTTGATGGATTCCAGACTATTTTTGTTAAGCACTTTGAATCTAAACCTCATCATCCTTTAATAAACCCTGCAATTGTATATATTCAATCAGGCAGCGCAGTAAACTTCAACATTGATTTCGAAAGAAGAATAACAGCTCATAATTTATTCTATGGCGAGGGTAACGGTGAATTTGATGAAGAGCCGGGCAGGGATAATATATTTCCGGAAACTAACCTGGTGCAAACTGACCGTGGCGGTGATGTTCCGCTCAGCGGTAAGATGATTGCAAGTACTTATGACAGCGCATATAATATTAACAAAGTTGACTTTATGTTTCATGAAGAGTTTTCAAATAATCAGGATGATCCATTATATATAAATAAAATTACAGGTGATATTACTTTAAGCAAGTATTTAAACTGTAAATACTTTAAAGATATTCACCTGAAGGCAAAGAAATTTATAAAGGTGGGTGAAAACTATCTTGCAGTAAATTTATCCCCGGATTCGACAAATGATGAAGATAAAACAGAAAAAAGACAGGGAACTACGAAGGTCGCATTGAGCAATGTCCTGGACGGCAACAGGAACTGTTACAGCATATTTGCTTCTGAAAGAATAAGGTCATTAGCCCGGGAAGATATTATAGGAGCTATAGCAACAGTAGCTAATCAGTTTCTCTTATTCACAAAAAGTAATTCTACCTGGTACAGCATAACTGATGAAGTTGAATGGAGCTGGCAGAATAAAGGAAGTTTCCAGAATAAAGGGGCTGTATCATCAAAAGGTATCGCTTCGGCGGTGTTTGAGAATAAAAGCCAAATAGGTACAGCATCGGAGGAATTCGGCGCAATTGAATTCAACGGTGTTTTCTGGAACAATTACGATACTATATGGGGATTTTTTGATAATGAACCAAAGGATCTTTTAA
>JADZAP010000026.1 GCA_020852705.1 Ignavibacteria bacterium
AGCTTACGGAGTTTTTTATCAATATTCTCATATCCCCTATCTATGTAATGAATGCCGTGAACTAACGACTCCCCTTTTGCAATTATTGCTGCAACCAGATAAGAAAATCCTGCTCTAATATCCGGAACATTAATTTCTGCACCGTAAAGCTGAGTTTTGCCCTTGATTATTGCACTATGGTAATAATTTGTTTCGCTGAATCTGCATGGCAAGCCAAGGCAATTGTTGGTGAGTTTAATGTTAGCACCCATTTTATTCAGTTCATTAACATATCCAAAACGGTTTTCATAAACAGTTTCGTGCAGAGTTGAGATACCTTTAGACTGAGTTAAAAGAATAGTCAAAGGCGGCTGCCAATCTGTCATAAAGCCAGGGTGAACTTCTGTTTCAATATTGATTGGTTTTAATTCACCCTTATAAAAAAATCTAATGCCTCTGGCTTTAACTTCGTATTCAGCTCCAATAAGTCTAATAGTATTAAGAAAAGAAATCATATCATTATGCTTTGCATCATAAATAGTAATATCCCCTTTAGATGCAATTGCAGCACATGCAAATGATGCAGCTTCAAGTCTGTCAGGAATGACTCTATGTTCAGCACCGTGCAGTTTTTTAACACCTGTAATAACAATAGTCCTGTCAGTTCTTACATCAATAATTGCTCCCATTTTTTGTAACATCATAATGAGATCCATTATTTCAGGTTCAATTGCGGCATTATGAATAGTAGTTTTTCCAATAGCAAGAGCCGCTGTAATTATAATATTTTCAGTTGCACCAACAGAGGGGAATGGAAGAGTAATTTCTGCTCCTACCAGCCGTTTAGCTTTAAGCAGATAATAATTTTTATGTTCCTTTACAGTTGCACCAAGTTTAATTAACGCATCAAGATGAAAATTTATTGGTCTTGCTCCAATTTGGTCTCCGCCTGGTTTAGGTATTTTAGCTTCGCCTGATCTGAGAAGCAAAGGACCAGCTGTTAAAACACCAATTCTGTTTATTAATCCTAAAGAAGCTGAAAATGAAATATCTTTGATTTTTTTTGTTTGAACAATCAGTTCGTGATTTTTAAATTTAGTGAATTTAGCTCCAAGTGATTCAATAATCTTCCTTGTAACTTTTATTTCGCTAATACTTACAGGAACATTTATTAATTTAACCGGTTCATCAGTAAGCAGAGAGGCGATTATCAATTTAGATGCAGCATTTTTTGCTCCGCTAATTTTTATTGATCCATGCAAAGGTTTACCGCCCTTTACAAGAAACTTTGCTTTTTTATCAATAATTTCAGAATTCATTTTTGTAATGGATAAATTTATGAAGTGTTTTTATAAAGGGTAATTTATTAACCTTCCCAATAACCCATAGCACTGTATTTTTTAATTCGCTGTTCAAGGAATTTATCGGGATCAGATTTTTCTAATTGTTTAAGTTCATCAAGTATAGCTGTTTTAAGCAGTTCAGCAGCTTCTTTATGATTTCTATGAGCACCTCCCGCAGGTTCCGGAACAATTCTATCTATTATCTTATGTTTGATAAGGTCATTTGCTGAAAGCTGCAGGGCTTCGGCAGCTTGTTCCTTGTATTCCCAAGATCTGAATAAAATGCTTGAGCATGATTCAGGCGAAATTACAGAATACCAGCAGTATTCAAGCATCAAAACCCTGTCACCAACTCCAATACCAAATGCACCGCCCGATGCACCTTCACCAATTATACATACTATAATAGGTACACGCAACCTGCTCATTTCAAATATATTCTTTGCAATGGCTTCTGCCTGTCCACGTTCTTCTGCTTCCATTCCCGGATTTGCTCCAGGAGTATCTACAAATGTAATTACCGGGCGATTGAACTTCTCGGCAAGTTTCATTAATCTTAAAGCTTTTCGATATCCATCTGGATTCATCATTCCAAAATTACGGTAAATATTAGACTTTGTATCTCTTCCTTTTTGCTGACCAATTATCATTACCGGTTTCCCTTCAAGCATTGCAAATCCGCCAACTACGGCTTTATCATCTCCAAAAGCTCTATCACCGTGCATTTCAATAAAATTTTCTGTCATAAGGTAAATATAATCAAGACTGAAAGGTCTTTCAGGATGGCGGGCAATCTGAACTATCTGCCATCTGGTAAGGTTTTTATACACAGAAGTACGTAAATCATTAACTTTTTTTTCCAGCTTACCAATTTCATTTGAAATATCAAGACTATCACTTAAAGCCCTCATTTCCTCTATCTTTTGTTCAAGTTCAATTATCGGTTTTTCAAATTCCAGTACGTTTTTATTATTCATATTTTATCTTAGCTGTATATTTTTTCTAAATATAAAAAGTGAAATTGTTTTTAGTAATATTTCTAAATCTAAAGTTAAATTTTGATTTTTGGCATAGTAAAAATTAAAATATTCAATTTCATCGGCACTTAAATTTCTGTGCAGATTAATCTGTACAAGTCCGGTCAGTCCGTTTTTACCTAAATATTGCATTCCCTGTTGAGGAATATCCCAGGTTGCTCTGCCAACAAAACTTAATTTACCTGTAACTACTCCGGGTATAAGTCTTATCTTTTTAAAAAATTTATTATGATTTTTATTTAGGGAATCAATTTTTGATGCAATTAAAATTGCAGGATACACTGTGAATAAACTAAATATCCCAAATAATAAATCAAAACTTCTTTTTACAAATATATTGAATTTCTTGTTGATATTATATTCAATCTGCATTAGATAAATATCATCAATTTTATCTAAAGTTGATTTTCCAAGTATAATATCGCTATCACCAGTCAAAATTTTAAAACTAATATTAAGTTCACGCAGAGACCACATTGTATTTAATATATCTTGACTTGACATTGCGTTTTTAGCAAATATTAGATTCTTTACTTTAAATGATGTTACAATGTCTCTTAAATTGTTCAAGTTCCCAATAAACCCGGCAGAATGTTCTGAACTTGGCGAGATATAACCTATAAATTCATATTCAGTATCAACTCTTGTTTTAAGTTTGCTGATGAAATTTTCTGTTTCTTTGTTTCTACCAACAATTAAAGTATTAACAAAGCGGAAAATTCCCCTGCTCTTTGAATATCTAATAACTTTTGCTGCTAAACGCCAAAGAGCAATAAACAGGTATGCATTTATAGTAGTACGAAGTACAACCGCTCGTGAAAAAGCATATTCATTGAAAAAATATGTGAATGATGAATTTATGAAAAATCCTAACAAAATACCATATAACGGTTTAACAAGTGTAAATTTATCAATTTTATTGTATGAACCGCTGATTAAAAGAGATAAAAGCCAAATTATTGTATAAACAAAAATTACAAGTGTATAAGCATCAAGAGGAAAAAATTCAAAGCGCAGATAAATTGCAATAAATATACTGCCTACAATTGAAATTAAATCTAACAGAAAAGGATAATTATTTCTGAAAAATCTGGTAACATAAGAAATTGCAGCTCTGTAAAATATTGAAATCTTAATTAGAAAATTCATCAGCCAAAAGCTGGTGTTTAAATTCTTTTTAACAAATACCTGCATTGCGCCATAAAAGTTATTTACATACGATATACTGCTCTTTTTTGTACTTTCACCTTTATAATGAATTATTGATGTTTGAGGGTAATAGTAAATTTTGTATCCGGCTTTTTTTATTCTGAAGCATAGATCAAGATCTTCTCCATACATAAAGTAATCTTCATCAAAACCATTTACTTCATCATAAATTCTTTTTTTAATAAACATAAAAGCACCTACAATTGCATCAACTTCATAAGTATCGTTTTCATCTAGATATGTAAGATTATATTTGCCAAATGTTTTACTATTGGGGAATAATTTACTTAAACCTAAAATTCTGTAAACTGCAACTGAAGGTGTTGGAAAGCTTCTTCGGCACGCAAGGTCAAGCTTTCCTGTAGGCAAAATTAATTTACATGTTACTGCTCCGGTTTTTTCTGAATTTTTATAAAATTTTAAAGTCTTTTCTAAAGTATCTTCCTGCAAAATAGTATCCGGATTAAGGATTAGCAGATATTCGCCATTGGCTTCTTTTGAACCTAAATTATTTGCTTTTGCAAAGCCAAGATTAATTGGACTTTCAATTATTTTTAGTCTATTTTCATTCGGGAATTTTTCTTTGATATACTGAATACTGCCATCAAAAGAATTATTATCAACTACAATTATTTCAACATTTAAATTAACAGATGAATTAAGAACAGATCTTATACACTCTTCAAGAAGTTCTTTTACATTATAATTAACTATTATGACTGATATATCTATCAAAATACTGAATTTATAATTTATTGAAGATTGACTGGAATTTAAGTTTCCAAACCATAAACATTGCTTCATAAACTATTTTTCTTGACATTTTTGAAACCCCTGCTCTCCTGTCAATAAATACAATTGGAATTTCACAAAGTTTAAATCCCTTTTTCCACATTCTGAACTTCATTTCCACTTGAAAAGAATATCCGTTTGAGCGAACTTTAGTAAGGTCTATCTGTTTTAAAGAATCTACCCTATACGCCATAAATCCGGCAGTAACATCTTTAACGGGCAAAAAAGTAATTAATCTGGTATAATAACTTGCCCCAATGCTAATCATTAACCTGCTTAAAGGCCAGTTTACAACAGCAATTCCTTCAATATATCTTGAACCTATAACAAGGTCGTGGCAATTGAGCTTATCAAAGAAAGCTGGAATGGCATTAGGGTCGTGAGAAAAATCTGCATCCATTTCAAATACATAATCATAATTATTTTCAAAAGCATAATTAAAACCCCGAATATATGCAGTACCAAGTCCCATTTTCCCCGGGCGTTCAATTAAATCTACCCTGTTATTATTAAGATCTTTAACCAGTGCAGCTGTACCATCTGATGAATTATCATCTATTACAAGAATATTAATGGTTACATCAGAATAGTTAATTTTCAAAAGTTCATTGATAATATTAACAATGTTTTCTGATTCGTTATAGGTTGGTATTATAATTAATGCTTTTTTCAAAATATCTGCTTATTTCATATTGTTAAATTCAATAACTTTTGATGATATATAATCAATTTGTTCATTGTCAAGCTCGGTGTGCATTGGAAGCGAAATAATATCATTGGCAATTTCTTCAGAAACAGGAAAATCACCCTGTTTATAACTATACTTGTATGCTTTCTGCAAATGAAGAGGAACAGGATAATATATCATTGAAGGAATTCCGTTCTGTTTTAAAAACTCTATCATTTTATCACGGTTTTTCACTCTTATAGAATACTGATGAAAAATATGTTTAACATCAGGCAATATATATGGAGTTTTAAAATAGTTTTTAAATTTTTCATTATACTTCATTGCAGCATCAAACCTTGCATCGCTGTAACTATCAAGATACTTTAATTTAACGTTAAGCAGTGCAGCTTGAATGGAATCAAGTCTGCTGTTAATACCCAGTATTTCGTGGTAATATTTTCTTTTTGAACCATGTGCTGTAATCATTCTGATCTTTTCAGCAAGCTCATCATTATTTGTAGTTATCATACCTGCATCTCCAAATGCACCAAGATTTTTGCTTGGATAATAACTTATACACCCCATATCACCAATTGTACATACTTTTTGACCTTTATACAAGGAACCCATTGCCTGTGCAGCATCTTCAATTACATACAAATTATATTTTTGGGATATTTCCATTATTTGGTCCATATCACACGGCTGTCCGTATAAATGAACAGGAATAATTGCTTTTGTTTTCGGTGTAATTTTTTCTTCTATTTTAGAGGTATCAATATTAAAAGTATCAGGATTAATATCAACATATACCGGAGCCGCACCCAGCAAAGCAATAGTTTCTGTGGTAGCAACAAATGTAAAAGGTGTAGTAATAATTTCATCTCCGGGTTTAATATTAGCAGCCATCATAGCTATTTGCAATGCATCTGTACCAGAAGCACAGCCAATTGCATGTTTAGCTCCAAGATAATTTTGAACATTATTTTCAAATTCTTTAACAGCCGGTCCTTGAATAAATAAAGAACTATCTATAACATTTTTAATTGCAGAATCAATTTCATCTTTAATTTTAAGATATTGATTCTTAGTATCAACCATATATATTTGTTTTAAAGCCATATAATTTTAATGCCCTTTCATAAAAATTACAACTAAAAATGTATTTACCATTATTTTTAAATCAAGCTTAATAGACATATTTTCAATATAATAGAAATCATACTTCAATTTTTCTTTAACATCATCTAAACTTGAATCATATTTATGTTTTATCTGAGCCCAGCCTGTAATTCCCGGTTTTACACTGAGTCTTTTATAATAATAGGGTATTTCTTTACTTAACATTTCAACAAAAAAAGGTCTTTCAGGACGAGGTCCAACGATACTCATTTCATTTTTAATAACATTAAAAAGCTGCGGTACCTCATCAAGATAAATTTTTCTGATCAATCTGCCAATTCCGGTTATTCTCGGGTCATTTTCACCAGCCCACTCAGGACCATATTCTTCAGCATCTCTTATCATTGAACGAAATTTATACATTGAAAAAATTTTTGAATTTTTGCTTACTCTATTTTGAGTATAAAAAATTGGACCTTTTGATGTAATTTTAATTAAAATAATCACCAAAATTAGTAATGGCGAAAGCAAAAATAAAATCGCTATAGAAAGCGTAATATCAACTATTCTTTTTAACAACTGTGAGCTATATGGCATAATTTCAGGCATAACCTCTATAAAGGGAACCCCATAAAGCTGATTAGTTTTAGCAAGTCCGCTTACAATTTCATACGTATCAGGCATTATTTTTAACATAACATCAGAATCCTGGCAAAATTTTATAATATCAAATAATTTCCCTTTCTCATTATCTTCGAGTGCAATCAATACTTCAGAAACTTTATGTAATTTTATTATATTCTTCAAATCTTCAATATGCCCAAGAAATGAAGATTTGTTCCCGTTCAATGAAACAAATCCAGCAAATTTGTAACCTAACTGCGGAAATTTCTGAATTAATTCTTCTAACTCAATTCCTCTTTTTCCAGTACCAATAATAATAGAATTTCTTAATCCAATCCCTTTTTGAAGCAAAGTCATCTGAAAACTCCTTATCAGGATTCTTCCTGTCCCCACACTTATTATCATTAATATCCAGTAAATCAAAATTAAAAATCTGGAAATAACCATTGAATCATTTAAGGTATCATCCAAAAATATTAAAAAAAACAAAATAAAACAGCCAAGAGATATTGTTTTAAATACAGAGGCAAATTCATCAAATCTGGATCTTACAAACCAATGCTGATACAAGCCTGCAAAAGTAAAAATAATCAGCCAATAAATATAAATTGCACCTAATGGGATTAAAAAAGATGCCGGTGCAATATTTGGGATCCAGCCTGATTTAACCCTAATAAGATAATATACAACCCAAGCAAAGTTTAAAGTAATAAAATCTGAAAAAAATAATAATATTTTTTCTGTTCTTTTTGACAATTATCTTTCAGAATTATTGTTGATTACTTGAATTTATTTATCAATTCAAAATATTTTTCTGCTGCTGACCTTAATGTAAAATTTTCATTTAGATATCTGAATGCATTAATACCTTTTTGTTTAAGTAGTGATGGATCATTCAAAATAGAATTAATTAATTTTACACCACTTGCTGTATCACCATTTCTAATAACAAAACCAAAATCATTATTTATTATCATCTCAGCCATTTCGCTCTCAGGAGAGCAAATTGCAAATACCGGTCTGCCTGATGACATTATTCCTAGTAACTTAGAGGGATAACAAACTCTTTCTTGTAATGGCAGCTGAGCAATTATTCCAATATCAGCCATTGCAAGTGAATCCTGCAGTTCATCTTTGTGAACATATGTATCAATATAAATATTTTTAATATTTTTTTCTTCTTTAAATTGTTTAACTGTTTTTTTCTTAAACCCTTCTCCGATAAACTGAAAAATTACTCTCTCATCATTTGCAAAGCATTCAACAATTTTCAATATTGATTCTATATCATGAAATCTGCCGTGATTTCCTGAATATTGAACAACAAGTTTATTATTAACATTTAGTTTATCAGTTAATTTTGATTGTTCTTTGGTTTTTGGTTTAATTATTCTATCATCAGACCAGACATGTATTATTTTGGTTTTCTCTCTGCATTGAACTTCCATTCTATGTCCAATCAGATTAGCATTGCTAATTGCACCTTCATACATATCTTTGCTTAATACTACTGCATACGAAGCCCTGATATAACATAATTGATTGGCTTTTTTCCAAAACTTTGAAATGATTCCATTAGATTTAACAATTCCTAAAAGTTCTGCCTGTTCAGGCATAATGTCAAATAAAAGTATCCCGTATTTTGTACCAAAGAGCAAATTGTTTATCCACCCAATTAATGTCATATAAGGGGGGTTTGTTACAAGAAGAAGAGGAACTTTTCTGTTATGCAGTAAAATTTCAAATGAAGCACTTATGAAAAAAGTTAATAAGTTAATAAATTTACCCAGAAAAGAAAGTTTTGGAAATCTGGTTGACCATGTTCTGATGATTTTAATACCTTTATAATCAATTTGTTTAGGGACAATTTTACTATTTTCAAGGATTGTTGGCTGGCTTGCAATTACTTTTATTTTTAAACCAAAAGAAGTAAGTTCTTCAGCAAGTTCTGTTAATGCTTGACCAGAGCTTACCATTTCTGGATAAAATGGCTGGCTTACTATTCGCAGATCAAACTGATTTTTATTGCTTGACATAGTTAAACAGCAAATATTGGATTAACTATGATTTAATTCAATTCTATAATTTTTCACTAAAATTAAGGTTTTTCAACATTTTTAAGATGTATTTATTGTTTTTCTAAGCTTTTTTTATAATATAGTGCTGTTTCGTTAACCATCGTTTCTACTGAATATTTTCTTACAGTTTTAAATGCATTTGTGATAATTTTTCTTCGAAAAGTTTCATCTAATATCAATTTTTCCAATGCTTTTGCCGTTGATGCAGGGTCTTCAACGTTTGTAATCAATGAATCATATTCATTTGTAAAGAAATTAGTAGCACCTCCTACATTAGTAGAAATAAATGGTACACCCAATGCCATAGCTTCAAGGTTTACATATCCCGTACCTTCAAATCTCGATGTTAAAACATGTACATCAAATGTTTGCATTTCCCGGTATATTTCATTTATATAGCCTTTAAATATTATCTTATCTGTAAGTTTGTTCTCTTCTGCATATTTTTTATGAATTTCTTCATTTTCACCTTTTCCAACTATAACTAATCTGGTATCAGGATATTTATCATTAATTAATTTAAATGCCTGCAATAAATATTCCTGAGCTTTTTGAAATGTTAATCTGCCTATATGTCCAATTATAAAATTTTTATTAACATCACGTTCTTTGTATTTAAATGTACCATTGCTCCTTTTTGAGATATCATCAAAATCTATACCTAAATATATAACGCTGATTTTTTTGGGGGATATTTTAAAATATTTTATCAAGGTATCTTTATCATTTTCAGATGTTGCAATAAATTCATCAACAAAATATTGTTTTATTTGTTCATAAATTTTTCTGAATAATGACAGATCGTTTAATTGTCTTTGGGAATAAAAAATACCATGTCTGGTTTCTACCTTAAAATTTACACCTGCTAAAAGTGCAGGAATACAAGGTTGAAACTTTGAATTAGCATGTACTATATCAATTTTTTCAGAACGCATAACTTTATATAAATTGTAAAGACCTTTTATAGAATAATAAAACAATTTACCATTATTATAATTTACTTCCTTGATTTTGTGTTTTGATAAAATATCAGAAAGCGGTCCTGTCATTGGCGTTGCCACCATTATATTAAATTCATTTCTATTAAGATTTTTAGCCAGGTCAACAACATACCTTTCAGTACCATTAAATTCGTTATTGCATACAACCAGAAGAAGATTAATTTTTGACATTCATTTCTCCTGTATTATTTAAATTCAATAATTCATTAACTGCACTAATTATTTCAGAACTTTTTATCATAAGCATACAGTTGAATTTTGGACAAGTAAAACCTCCGTTTTTTGTACAATATTGTTTATCATTAGCTGCAGAGCACTCAAGTTGATGATAAATTATTTTTACATTCTCCCCTATCGGAGCTGAAAAAGCAGGGTTTGTTGGACCAAAAATTCCAATTGAAGGTACCTCGTAAGCAGCTGCTAAATGCAGCGGAGCTGAATCACTGCCAATAAATAATTTTGCATTTTTGATAAAAGCAGCACTTTCGATTATAGTAAAATTTAAATATCTCTCATTTAGGTTATTTATTTTACCGCCAGTGTAATTTTTAATTTCATCAAGCTTTTCTTTATCTTTATTATCACCAATAAAGTAATACTCTTCTTCAATTTTATCCAGATACATTATAATATCAGAAAATTGCTGTATAGGCAGTTCTTTTGCTGCCCATCCTGATGTTAAATGTATTACAATATATCCATTTTTAAGGAAATATTTTTTAATTTTATTATTTATTGCAAGTATTTCAATTCCTGTTTCAGAGAGATTTAAATAAGGTCGTGTAGAAATTTTTAATTCATTAACATGATAATTTTCAGGTTTTCCTAATATTTTATCAGTGAATGATAAATATTTTTTAATCAAATGACCGGATTCTGAGGAAGTATTCAAGTAAACAAATTTATCGTAACAAAACCCAAAATAATTATAATTTAAGCCCGAAGTATATGAAGCATTTGCAAAAAGAGTGAATAAAGCTGTAGAATATTTACCCGTCAGATCTATTACCAAATCGTAGTTTTTACTTCTGATTTTTTTAATAAAATTGATTTTACCCTTCAGATCAAACCTGGAATAATTTCTGTAACTGTAAGTTTTTATATTATCAAATACTAATATTTCATTAATCCGTTTATCTTCTGATAATATTTGAGAAGGAGAAGATTTAGCCCATAAATCAATTTTAATTCCTTCAAAATAACGGTAAATATATTCAATTACTGCAGTATGAAAAAGAAGATCGCCAGTAAAGTACAAAGAAATAATCAATACTTTTTTTATTTCTGAATCACCCGGATATTTACTTTTTATAAGTTTAAAACCAGTTAGCGAATTAAGAAAATACTTTATTCTATTTTTAAAATCTGACAATTATTATGATAATTTATCAAAAAATGTTCTGGTTGGTAAAATACCCTTTGCCAGTAATATTTTATTACTTATAATTAATCTTTTTTCCCCCAATGATCTAACAATAAAGAATAGAAATGAAGTAAATATAACCAGCGGAAGAAATATAATATCCAATATTAAATAAATTAATTTCATTTTAGTTAAATAGATTTATAAAATTCGTAATGTTTGTTAATACTCCTGCTCCAAGTAAATTCAGAAGCCCTTTTTTTACCAGATTCTAAATATTTATTTTGTCCTGTTGTATTACTTAAAATATCATTTAAACTTTTAATTAAACTATTAAGATCATTCGGATTAAAGTAAATTACTGAATTTCCTGCAATTTCTTTTACAGAACCAGCGGGACTTGTTAAAACAGGGCAGCCGAATTTCATAGCTTCAAGAGGCGGGAATCCAAAACCTTCATAAATTGAGGTATAAACAAACAATGATGCACTTTTATAGAGAGATATAAGAAGATCATCGCTTCCTGATATTTGATACACTTTTTTCTGTAATTCATTTTTTTTAATAAATAATCTTTCAGAATAATTAAATCTTCCCCCGCCAAAACAAACTAGGTCGTAATTAGTATTTAATGCCTTATCTGAACTGTAAACTGATAAAAGTGCATTAAAGTTTTTATAACCCCATCTTTGCCCTACAAATAAAATAAACTGACGGTTATGTTTATATGAATTTACATTTTTATCAGTTAAGGATATTCCATGATATATAACTTTTATCTTATCAGGAGGGATATTGTAAATATCAATTAGATCATTTTTTGTAGTATCTGATACACATACTATACCATCAGATGATTTAATAGATTTATTTTTATATTCAACAGTTGAGTCACCTTTAGTAAAATATTGGGGGTATTTTTCATGCGTCATATCATGTATAGTAGAAACTTTTTTACCTTTAGAATTTAATCCCGTTTCTGAATAGTATGTTTTGTGAAATAAATCATAACTTTGTTTTTTCAAATATTTATTGAATTTATTATTATTAAGGTAATACATTAAAAAATGTAAATATGTGGGGTAATTTAACTTATTTTCAGTAATGTTCAGATTTTTAATACTTTTAAACTTGTTTGAAACATTATTATAACCTAAAAATACATCTACATCAAATTCATTACAAATGGTAATCCCGTTAATTAGCTCATAAAAATAACGGGAAATACCCCCATATTTTTGGCGCATAAATATTTCGTAATCAAAAAGAATCTTCATTTACCTAAACAACTTTAATTTTACGTTAAAATTATATCTATCATTAAGAATAACTTCCTTTTTAGAAAGCGCAAATTTTAATAAATCATAATTTGCATAATATTTTCTGGACGATTCTGTATCTTTAAATTTTATCAATTTAAAATATAACATTCGCGTTACCAATCCTGAAACTATCATCAAACGTCTTAGGATTAACTTGATTCCTTTAAATCTTTTAATGTCAAAAATTATTCTGCTTCTGTATTCTTGATAATTAACAAAAAGAACTCCAAGTTTACCTGCTGAACTATGATGATTATGCACTACATTAGCTTCAGGTATCATTAATATTTCCCAACCTTTTTGTCTCATTCGGTATTGCCACTCTGTTTCTTCTTCATATAAAAAAAAAGTCTCATCCATTCCGTTAGTTTCTTTGTAAACTTCTTTTTTTACCATTAAACATGACCCAATTACCCAGTTTACTCCAAATGGTTTGCCTTCTGAAATATTGTTATCAAGAAATTCATTAAAACGGTACCGCAGAATTGGTGCTTTTACGTACATCCTGAACTCCTGCATAAATCGTGAATACAGGCTTGGGAAAAACGTATAATATCTTTCTATACCAACTCCAGGTTTATGCTGAACCGGACCGCATGCAGCAACATTTGGATTATTTTTGAGAAAATTAAAAAGAATGTTTACAGCATTACCTATAAATATTATATCAGGGTTTACTAGAAATATAAATTCACCATTTGCCTGTTTCATACCAAGATTATTTGCAAAAGCAAATCCGTTGTTATTTTCATTTTGCAAATATTTAATATCAGGGAATAATATTTTGATATTTTCAATATCTCTGTTGGGAGAATTATTATCTATTACAATAATTTCATAATTTATTTCTTTAATAGAACTTGTTAAACTTTTAATACATTTAACAACGTCATTATATACATTGTAATTAACTATAATAATGCTTAATTCAGTCAAATTTATACTATTTTTTTAATACCTGAATAAAATAAAAATGCTTTAATGTATCCTTTTCTTCGTGCAGCCATTTCATTTTTATTATACGGTAAATTAACAATAATAATTCTTGGAATAAGTCCAATTATTTGAATTATCCTTGAAATATTTCTCCTAATCAAACTATAATGCTCTTTAGCAAATACAAGTCTGCTTAAATACCTTGAATATATAAGCAGTTCATAATTTGATTCAAAACTTTTGTGATCTAAATGTATGGAACTTAAATTACCAAAATATGCAATTTTATAATTCATGTTTGTAACTCTTTTACATAAATCAATATCTTCATAATTTAAGAAATACTTTTCATTAAAACCATTTAACTCATTAAAAATATCTTTTTTGATTATTAAACAAGCTGCGCTAACCCATTTAACAATAACAGGTTGTTTGCTTTTAGTTAATTTAATTTTCTCAAAATACCGGGCTATATTTATCAAAAATAATGCTTCAAATAATTCTAGCATCAAGCCTGAAAAAAAACCAGAGGACACCTGATAAGCACCATTTTGATATAAAAGTTTTGGTGCACAAATACTCGTATCAGTATTTTTTTCCAGATATTCTATAAGCCGAGAAAATATACTCTCGGTAATAATAGTATCGGGATTAAGCAGTAATAAATATTTTCCTATTGCAAAATTAGCCCCGAGATTATTTGCTGCACCGAATCCAATGTTACTTTTTGATTGAATAAATTTTACATAGGGAAATTCAGTGTTTATCTTTTCAATATTTCTAATAGCGGAATTGTTATCTACAACAAAAATTTCATGATCGCAGTCAATATATTTTTGTAAACTGTTTAAACAGTTTATTAGAAGATCATAAACATTATAATTTACGATTATAATACTTAATAACATAATTAAACGGTATTCAAATACCAGTTATATGTCCTGCTTATTCCATCTTCAAGAGACACTTTATGTCTCCATCCAAGTTTATGCACCTTTGAAACATCAAGCAATTTTCGAGGTGTTCCATCAGGCTTGGTGTTATCCCATCGGATTCTACCATTGTAACCTACTATCCCCTTTATCATTTCAGCAAGGTCTTTTATTGTTATATCAATGCCGGTGCCGATATTAATAATTTCAGAATCATTGTAATTATTCATAAGAAAAATACATGCATCAGCTAAATCATCTGCAAACAGAAACTCTCGGAAAGGTGAACCAGAACCCCAAAGTTCCACACTTTCTTTTTTATTAATTTTTGCTTCATGAAATTTTCTAATCATCGCAGGGAGTACATGAGAGTTTTGAAGATCAAAATTATCATTTATTCCGTATAGATTTGTTGGCATAGCTGAAATATACTGAGTGCCATATTGCTTGTTAAAAGACTGGCACATTTTAATCCCAATAATTTTAGCTAACGCATAGGGTTCATTAGTAGGTTCAAGTTCTCCTTTTAATAAAGAACTTTCTTTAATTGGCTGCTCTGCAAATTTAGGATAAATACAGGAACTGCCGAGAAATAACAATTTCTTAACATTGTTTTTATAAGATGCTTTAATGATATTTGATTCAATCATCAG
>JADZAP010000027.1 GCA_020852705.1 Ignavibacteria bacterium
AAAACGGGTGTATCAAAATTAACCACATTTTTTCTGAATTTAGCTTCAAATAGCGGTCCTCTGAATTCTGTATTCACAAGGTAGTTCATAGATACATTTGGGTCAAGAATATCATTATTATATGCAATTTCATTAAAATTGCCGGTATATCCGTAAACCTGCAAAGTGTTACCCGGGTGGAAATACAATTTGATATTTTCAGTGCCTGCTGGTGGCCAGGTTGGCGAAAAATTTCTTTGCCACTCCCACTTGCTTTCACTAACAGGGAATTTGCTTGAAACATACGTAAATTTGGTTGAAGCATCCATTACACCGTTTTGAATACCATCAATATGGTATTCAAGCCAATCGTTTAAAACTTCATCTTTGTAATCTTCTTCTTCCTGAATATAATCACTGCCGTGACCATCCATAGCACCAAAATACATTTTTATATTATTATAAGGAAGAATATATGCACTTTGTATCATACCGTAAGTATTAAAAAATTTATCCTGCCATGCATTTTCTGTAAAAATCGGAATTTGGCAATTTTCAACCAGATTTATAAAATCTCTATTCTGCGGAAGATAATAGGTAAGACTATCCCATTTTTCTTTAGTATTAGCAAGTATCCATGATCTGAATCTTGAGACTGTTGGATTATATCTCACTATAGTATTGTTATAGCTAGTTGACCAAAGCAATGTCATTTTTATTCCCCCGTTCTCAATCCAGTTAGAGCCAGCTGAAGGCGAAGCAAGATCAGTAATTAAAGTTTTTATATTTAAACCGGTGCAAACAGCCATAAACGGAACTATTCCACCCTGCGAACCTCCATTCACAAATATTTTATCATCGTTTGTGTTAGCATCATTTTTTATGTAAGTTATAAGTTGTTTAAGATCATTTGCCTCTGTTAGACTGATAAAGTTAGACATACCTTCTGAAATGCCCTGTCCCCGCATACTGTAAACAACTGCATAATAACCTGAGTCTGCAAATTTTTCAGCAGTGGGCATTTCATAATATTTTGTTAAGCCAAAGCCATGACAAATAACAGCGACAGGATAGCCTCCGGCAGGAGGGTTATCATTTGGGATAAATTTTGAACAATCCAATCTAACACCATCTGAGAGCGTTAGCCAGAAATCAGTTTGAGTATATGAACCTGATCCTTTTGAAATTAAACAGTTTGTAAAATATAAAATACAGATTAAAATAATATATTTTTTCATTAAGAATTGGATTAATACTTTTATAGAAAGATAAGTTACAATAAAATAATTAATTCTTCAATAGTGTTAATATGGAATAATCACTGGGAAAACTATTAAAAATGTATAAATATCTTTCATTTTTAATTATATTTGTATTAATGAAACCACTAGTAATCTCAACATGGAAACATGGAATTGCAGCAAATGCAAAAGCATTTGAAATATTAAAATCAGGAGGAAACTCACTCGATGCAGTTGAACAGGGAGTAAAAGTTGCGGAAGATGATCCAAATGTATTGAGTGTCGGATACGGAGGACTTCCTGATGCAGAAGGAAGGGTTACATTAGATGCAGCAATTATGGATTGGAAAGCAAGAATAGGTTCAGTAATATGTGTAGAGTATATCAAAAACCCTGTTTCTGTTGCAAGACTTATACTTGAAAAGACTGAACATGTTTGCCTTGCTGGTGAGGGAGCTTATAATTTTGCAATTGCAAACGGATTTCAGCCGGATATATTGCATACAGAAATTTCTTTGCAAAAATACAATGAATGGAAATCAGGAAATTATGGTAAGTCACAGGAATTTCACACAGATGATTATAAAGTAAAAAAAAGAAACATTCTGGGGATTAATGAAGATGGCAATCATGATACAATAGGAATGGTTGCAATAGATAAAGAAGGTCATGTTTCTGCTGCATGTACAACAAGCGGAACAGCATGGAAGCTTCATGGCAGGGTAGGAGATTCACCGATTATCGGTGCAGGTTTATATGTTGATGGTGAGATTGGAGGAGCAGCATCAACCGGAAGAGGAGAAGAGTGCGTTAGGGCTTGCGGTAGTTTTCTTACAGTAGAAATGATGGGCAGAGGTATGACACCACAGGAAGCTTGTGAATATGCAGCAAAACGAGTTATAAAGTTAAATTTACTTTCGCATATTAACCGTGATCACAATTATCAGGTTGGGTTTATTGCTGTAAATGTTAAAGGTGAATATGGAGCAGCCAGCGTAAGATCTGGATTTGAATTTGCACTTCAAACCGATGAAGGTAATACCCTGAACAAAAGTAAATTTATTATTGATGAACATTTTATTATAGAAGATCTTTGATAATTTTTAAAAATGCATTTGTTTTAAATCTTAACCACAATCCGGAATTCGGCAGATATTCAATTCTTGTAAACGGTAATAAAATAACTGATATAGCAGACAACTCTTCTACAGGAAAAGAAAAAGTTGAAAAATGGATAGAGCAGCACATTGAAGCCGAAATTATTGATTGTACATGGAAATTAATTATGCCTCCTCTTGCAAATGCATGCCTAAGAAGTGAAGCATCGTTAATTTACTACCTTATGAAAAGAAGAAATTATGAAAAAGCAGAAGAGGATTTGTGTACAGAACTCATTTTCAATTATCTGTATCAGGAAATACCAGGGAACACCTTAACAGAAGATCTCCAGAATATTTATGATTATTCTTTCATAAAAAGCGCAAAATCAGGGACAGGTTATATAAATGAATTTTCTCTTCGCAAAGATACTATACATTTACATCCAATTACCAATGCTATAAAAAAAACCGGACAAAGTATAATTGTAAGCTATCCAATAAAACAGGATCCTTCAGTAATTAGAGATTATAAATATCTCAATCCGGCAGTATACGTTACACAAGAAAACCTTTTAACAGTATTTGATATTTCAGGAATAACAGAGCTTCGCAATCATAATATTAGGAAACTTTTTCTTGAAGTTGCAGTAAATAAAAATGTAACTGAAAATTTCAAGCAGTCATTTCATAAATCAGTAATAGCATTATTTGATGAATATGGATTAATTGACGAAAATACTTCTCTAATTAACCCTATATATCTTGATTACAGCGATCTTAAAATTATCACTGAAAAAAAAGCAAGCATAATTATAACACCAAGTGATCTAAACTTTTTTGCTTCAAGGTATTTTCCAATAGATGATTACATAAGTCATGGTATAAAATATTCAATTGCAACCGGCTGGCTTGGAAATGATCTTCTGAGTGAAATGAGAATTTTCAGAAATAAACACCAAGAGCTTGAACTTTCAAATATAGATTTATTGAGATCTATTACAGTTGTACCGCATAAATTATATTTTGAAAATGAATCTGCTAACAGCAGCTATTTGGCAGAAGTAAATAAACCTGCAACATTTGCAATTGCAGATCTTTCTGATGTTAGGTTTCAGTATTTTCCGGAAGATAATGATATTGATAGAGTATGCGATTTTCTTTCGGATAATTTGACTTCTTATAATTTTACATCTTTGGTAATAAATGGTGAGTTTAGAATACGTGATAATAAAATTGATGGTGAAGATGAAGCCGAGTTAGTTAAAAGAATTAATGATACACGAGGAAGACTGTATGAAATAGGTAAATATGAGGATTTGAAGAAAAAGAAAAATGCCAGAGAAAAAAATGACAAACTAGATTTATCTCATAGAACAGAAGATGAAATAAAGTTATTTTCCGAACCAGAATCAGAGGTATCAGCTGATGATAACACAGAGGAATTCAGGATAAAGACGAAAATTCCGGTTTTAAAACAGAAAAAAATACCGGGACAAAGAAATCTTTTTGAGGAGTTTGAACATACAAGTATAGTTCAACAGGAAGATGAACTAGATGCCCCGAAACTTAATCTACTTGATGCTGATCCTGATTCCAGCAAAACAGTTGAAGAAGATTTTATTCAATCAAAAGCTGTGGATGAAACAATCATTAAAAGATTAAGCAGCACCTCGAAAAAGTCTGAAAAAACCGTAAAACCAGAAAATATTGAAAGTAAAATAGAACTTCCTAAAAACGTGAAATTAAAATTTGGAGATGATTAAAAAATAGCGGGCAGAGTTTTATGTATAAAAAACTGACATGGATTCTTGCTGTAATTTTGTTTATTCTTGTTTTAGACAGAGTTTATTTTACCTCCAGCGATATTAGATTTATACTTACCCCAGAGTTTCTTAATGCACGTGCCAACTCAGAGCTTAAGATCAATATCTTCAGAGTAAATATTCTAGGATTAAAAGTACCGTTCAGTAAAATTGATGCCAGATTTTCAATTGAGGAAGGAGCTAATTTGATAGAGATTACAGATGATGATAATTTAAACGGAGAGATAAAAGTAAGAAGTAAAGGGATTGAAGGAGAAGCTGTAATTGGAGTTTATTCTTTAAGATCTGGATTACTAATAAAAAAATTACTGATAAAAATACTACCGCGGGATTATACGCAAAATAATTTTAGAAAATGATATTTAATCAATTTTAGTTTTAGGTGTATTTGCAGAGAAATAGAATTTATAAAACACAGTTTCTAAGATAGTCAGCAGCCCCAAAGAAAATGCAGCTTTTGTAAGCACTCTTGAAATTCCTTCTTCGGGGATAAAAAACCCCGTTACAAATGCAGAAAAAGTCCACCCTACAGTAAAAATAATTATTACAAATATTGTACTTAAAAATGCACTTACTTTATTTTGCTCAACATAATTTTTAACAAAAATATAAACAAAAAATACTGCATGTGCATAAAATAATATTACTTCTATCATTGTTTGGTTTTATTTCTAATAAGCAGCTTTTGAAAAGAACATCTCTTTAATTGTTTTAATGATAATTTTAAGATCAAAGATTATTGACCAATGTTCAATATAATATATATCGTATTCTATTCTTTTTTCAATTGAAGTATCACTACCTCGTAAACCATTGACCTGTGCCCAGCCGGTGATTCCGCATTTTACTCTGTGTCTTTCAAGATATTTTGGTATTTTATTTTTGAAAAGATTAATAAAATATTCTCTTTCAGGTCTTGGTCCGACAATACTCATATCACCTTTGAGAACATTTATAAACTGCGGAAGTTCATCTAAGGAATATTTTCTTAAAATTTCACCTATTGGCGTATATCTTGAATCACCTTTTTTAACATATACAGCTCCGGTTTTTTGTTCTGCATCTGTAATCATAGAACGGAATTTTATCATATTAAATTTTTTCCCCGTCATGCTAAGCCGCTCTTGACTGTAAAATACAGGACCCTTTGAAGTTAGTTTAACCAAAATTGCTAAAATAATAAATAACGGGCTTGTAATAAGCAGTATTGCAACTGCGAAAATAAAATCAAAAGCTCTCTTTAAAATCCTGTTCCAGATATTCATTGGTATGCTCTTAATTTTAAGGAACGGAATTCCGTCTATTTCTTGTACTCTAACTGATGAAGTTATTACTTCAAGAAAGTCGGGTACCATTAAGAACTCAACATTTTCACCTTCGCACATTTTCATTAATTCATAAAGTTTATCGTGATCAGCGGATGGTATGGCAACAAGCACTGTTTCGGCATTTGTTTTTTGTACAAGCATTGCCAGTTCATTATATGTTCCAAGCTTAAGTTTATCCGGTAAAAAATTATTGTTTGTGTCAGAATCATCAACAAAACCTATTATATTAAACCCTGCATATTTGTGCGGGTCAAGTTTATTGTAAATATCAAATGCACTTTGATTATTACCTGCAATAATTGTATCTTTTAATCCCTTACCTTTGTTATAAAGGGTTTTTTCGTATTTAAGAACAATATATCTGCCAATAGTTATTAGAATTATAGATATGAACCAGGTTAAAACAAGTACTACCCTTGAATATGGAAATGTTCTGTAAAAAAAGATCAATCCAAACGAAAAGATAATTCCGAAAGTTACAAGTCTGCCGATTAAAAAGAATTCATCAAATATGAACACTATTCTTTTTGTCCTGAACATTTTTCTGGACTGAAAAATAAGCAGCCAAATAGGTATTATAAAAATATACAGTTGAATATAACCTGAAAGAGGAGGAATAATTCCATTAAAAGGGAATAACTTAACAAAAGGATCAAAGAAAAATCTAATCCAGTAAGCAGCCAAAAATGCGCATAATACGGCTGCTGAATCCGAAAGGATGTTCAGCAAAGGTACTAAAAAATCAATTCTTTGTGATTTTTTATTAAATTTTTGCTCAATATAGTTCATTTTCAATTCAAATATATAAATTCAAAACTTTATAATATATGATGAAAAACCCAATTTCTTTCATAATTTTATATATATTTTAATGTATAGAATATTAATAATTTTTATGATTATATTTGAAAAATTTTTATTTTTGCATAAAAAAATAAATAATTTTTGAAACTTTTTGCATTTGTAATTGTATAAGGTATATTAATCAACAAATATATAAATAAGAAAAAAGAAAGGGTCAAAATGACTAAATTTAAATTGTTTTTAGGGGTATTTGCTTTACTTTTTGTTTTAGGGTTAACATCAAATGTAAAAGCACAGAATGGTCCGGTACTATATTTCTGTGAAAAATACAACTCATCTGGCGAACAATCAATCAGTGATAGATTTTATACAGGTCCGGTTACAGTTATGGTAAAATGTGATTATGCATTAAACTTAACTGATTGTGCCATTCAGTTTGACAAGTATAATGGTTACAGTTTTGACTATTACAAAAAAGTTAATTTTGATGTCTCTTCAGAAATGAAATATATATATTTTACTTCTGACGATCTTAGAGTTGACTCGCCTGGAATTTACAGATGTTTTTTACTTGACTCAAAGAAAAACACTGTAGCAAGCGCACTTATTGAATTTATAAGATAAACACACCACAATTTAAAAGTTTAAAGGGAAGTCTATTGGCTTCCCTTTTTTATTGTACATTTATTAAAATTTGATATAAAAGTAATAGATTAATTTTGTTTGATGGAATTATGCAATTTTAATTAATTCTGAAGATTCCTTATAATATTTTAAAAAGTGTTCTTTTATAGTTTCGTTATGATAGCTTCGGAGCTGAGGATCTTCATCAATAACTTTAAACGCAGATTCACGTGCCTTAATGAGAAGATCGCCATCAGTTGCTAAATCAGCAGCTGTGAATTTAAGTTCACCGGATTGCCTTGTTCCGAGTAATTCACCAGGTCCCCTAAGTTTCAGGTCAGTTTCTGAAATTTTAAAACCATCATTAGTTTCAGTCATTATCTTTAATCTTTCATAAGAAATATCATTGGTTTTATCAGCCATTAAAATACAATATGATTGCTCAGCACCTCTTCCAACTCTGCCGCGAAGCTGGTGAAGCTGAGAAAGACCGAACCTTTGTGCTTCTTCAATTACCATAATTGAAGCGTTTGGAATATCAATTCCTACTTCAATAACAGTTGTTGAAACAAGTATATTTATTTTTTTATTTTTAAAATCTTCAATTGTATTATTTATTTCTTTCCAGGGCATTTTTCCATGTACAAGTCCAATAGAAAATTCGGGGAAAATATCATTTTTCAATATTTCATAATGTATTACCGCTGATTTTAGGTCAAGTTTTTCTGATTCATTAATGATAGGATAAACTATATATATCTGTCTGCCTGCATTAATTTCCTTCCGGATAAAATCATATATTTTCAATCTTTCGGTTTCTCCCCGCAATGCTGTTTTTATACTCTTCCTGTTTTTTGGCAGTTCATCAATAATTGAAATATCAAGATCGCCAAAGACTGTTAAAGAAAGTGTTCTTGGAATTGGGGTTGCTGTCATTACAAGAACATCGGGATTGGTTCCTTTTGAACGGAGCATTGCACGCTGAATTACACCAAATTTATGCTGTTCATCAATAACAGTAAATCCCAAATTATTAAATACAACATTATCCTGTATTAATGCATGTGTTCCAACAACAACTGATGCATTACCGGTTTTTACCTTAGTTAGATTCTCTTCTTTTTCTTTTTTCCTTTGGCTTCCTGTTAATAAAACAGCATTTATGCCGAGCTTGTTAATGTAATAAGAAAGAGTTTTGAAGTGCTGCTCTGCAAGAATTTCTGTTGGAGCCATAAATGCAGTTTGATAACCGTTTTCAATAGCTACAAGAATACAAAATACTGCCACTATTGTTTTCCCGCTGCCTACATCACCCTGTAATAACCTGTTCATTGGTTTTGTTGATCGCATATCGGAGATAATTTCTTTAATAACGCGTTTTTGAGCGGAAGTAAGCTCAAATCCAAGATGTTCATTAAAAAGTTTTTCAAAGTTCTCTCCAATCTTTTCAAAATGGATGCCATTTTCTGTTTCGGAATATGCTTTTTTGCGAAGTGCAATAACAAGCTGGAGATAGAAAAACTCTTCAAATGCCAGAGTTTGCCTAACTTTTTCAACTTCTGCTTCCGAAGAGGGATAATGCATTTTAAGCAACGCTGTTTTGTGGTCAAGAAGGTCGTTAGCAATTCTGACGGGCTCGGTTAATACTTCAAATATATTTTCTGCTTCAGATTTTAATGCATTAAAAATAATTTTAGTTAAAGTAAGCGGTTTTACCCATGTTTTTTTTAACTCCTCAGAAAGAATATAAACAGGTATAAGAGGATATTTAAGCATATCGTCATCAGTTACCTCAAATTTTTTATGATCTCTAATATCAAGCATTACTGATTTGTTATATGTGTTATAAGTAGTTTTACCCCAAAAGATATATTCATCACCAATTTTAAACTGTTTTTCACGGTAAAATGTATTACCCCACATAAGTGATTCAATGCTTGCTGTACCATCTGAAATTATAATTCTGGTTGGTTGTTTAGGTTTAAAAGGTAAATATTTATCAATAACCTTACCTTTAAATATAACATTTATATCATGATTTTTTGCAAGGCTCCTTATATTTGTTTTTAACAGATACATTCTTGGGTAAACTGTCAATAAATCTTCAGAATACTTTAAACCAAGTTTATTAAAAGCTTCGGCTCGTTTTGGTCCAACCCCTTTTATATAAGCAATTTCTGTTTTTGCTGAATTCTTTTGATACAAATGAATGGTATTTTTACAAATATAGTAAAATCACTCTAAACTTTCTTTAATTTATTGTGTATAGCGCAAAAATTACGGTGATTTATTATACATACAACTATATTTTTATTTTTGTTATTTTTACAAATATATGAAGAAAAATAACTTTGCATTGATTGGGGCAGCGGGTTACATAGCACCCAGACATTTAAGAGCTATCAAAGAAAATGATCAAAATCTTTCCGCAATTCTTGATCCCAATGATTCTGTTGGCATAATTGACAGCTATTTTCCGGAAGCATCATATTTTAAGGAATATGAAAGATTTGACAGACACTGCGAAATGCTTCGCCGGGCAGGAGAAAAGGACCGCATACATTATGTAAGTATATGCTCACCAAATTATCTGCATGATGCTCACATTAGATTTGCGCTAAGGGCAGATGCAAATGCAATTTGCGAAAAACCATTGGTTCTAAATCCCTGGAACGCAGATGCATTAAGCTTGCTGGAGGATGAAACAGGAAGAAAAATATATACAATATTACAGTTAAGGCATCATCCGGCAATTATAGGATTAAAGACAAAGATTAAGAATTCCCCAAAAAATAAAAAACACGATATAATTTTAACGTATATTACCCCGCGCGGTAAATGGTATCATTTTTCATGGAAAGGTAATATTGTTAAATCAGGAGGTGTAGCTACAAACATTGGAGTTCATTTTTTTGATATGCTTACATGGATATTTGGAAACACAAAAAGCAGTGTTTTGCACTACTCTACTGATGAAAAAGCAAGCGGGCTGTTAGAGCTAGAAAATGCAAACGTTAAGTGGTTTCTTTCACTTGATAAAAATGACCTTTCAGCCGGAGATAAAACTTATCGGTCAATTTCAATTGACGGAGAAGAAATTGAATTTTCAGAAGGATTTACGGATCTTCATACAATAAGCTATAAGGAAATACTTGAAGGAAGGGGCTACGGTGTTGAAGATGCAAAATCTTCAGTTGAAACTGTTTATGAAATTAGAAATTCAATTCCTGCCGGACTGAAAGGAGAATATCATCCCTTATTAAAAAAAATAAAGCTATAGTTTAATACGATTTTTAATTTAGAGAATTTTAAAGATTTCAAATGTTCTAAAATAAAACATTCCGTTTGCAGGATAAATATTGATTTACAAGAATATTTTTTGATGGTCTAAATTAAACAGCAAATTCTTTTAGCAGCAATACATAATATTAACTAATCTTAAACCACAACATGAAACTTATACCTCTCAGAGATTTTTTCAAAAATTCAGAAAGATCTAATTACCGGATTTCACAAGACGGAAAATATATTTCATATCTTGCTCCTTATAATAACAGGATGAATATTTATGTACAAAAAACAAACAGCCCTGACTCAAAACGCGTAACGGATGTTACAGACAGAGATATTGCAGATTATATTTGGGGCAATAAAGATATAATAATATATATTAAAGATAACGGGGGCGATGAAAACTATCACTTTTATTCAGTAAATATAAATACAGGAAATCTGAAAGAACTTACTCCATTTGAAGGGGTTAGGGTAAACTTAGTAGATGAACTGGAAGAAATAGATGGTGAAATTCTTGTTGAGATGAACAGAAATGACCCGCAGGTGTTTGATGTGTACAGACTTAATATAATTACAGGAGAGTTAAAACTTGAAGTAAAAAATCCCGGGAATATTTCCAGATGGATAACTGATCATAAAGGAAATATTAAAGCAGCAATTACAACAGATGGAGTAAATACAAGCTTATTATACCGGGAAAACAATAATGATGAATTTGTTGTAAAGCTTACTACCAATTTTAAAGAAACATTAAGTCCTTTATTTTTTACTTTTGATAATGAAAATATCTATGCACTTTCAAACATTGGCAGAGATAAAAATGCAGTAGTAAAATATGATATTAAAAATTCCAAAGAGTTTGAAGTATTATATGAAAACCCTGATGTTGATGCATCAAATCTAGTTTTTTCAAAAAAACGGAAAGTATTAACAGCTATAACATATTACACTTGGAAACTTGAAAGAATATTTTTAGATAAAGAAATAGAAAATATATTCCGAAGATTAGAAAAAGAGTTGAAGGGATACGAAATAATAATATCAGATATGGATGATGAAGAAAATAAATATATAGTCAGAACATTTAGCGACCGCACACTTGGTACATATTATCTGTATGATAAACAAACAGATAAATTAAACAAAATTGCAGATGACAGTCCCTGGCTGAATGAAAACGAAATGGCTGAAGTAAAGCCAATAAGTTATCTTTCAAGAGATGAACTGACAATAAACGGATATTTAACACTTCCATTAAATAAAGAACACAAAAATCTGCCGGTAGTTGTAAATGTCCATGGCGGTCCGTGGGCAAGAGATTATTGGGGCTTTAACCCCGAGGTTCAGTTTCTTGCTAACCGTGGTTATGCAGTTCTTCAGATGAACTTTCGGGGGTCAATAGGATTTGGCAGAAAATTCTGGGAAGCATCATTTAAGCAATGGGGTAAAACAATGCAGGATGATATTTCAGATGGTGTAAAATGGCTTATTGAGCAGGGTATTGCTGACCCTAAAAGAATTGCAATATACGGCGGAAGCTATGGCGGATATGCAGTACTTGCTGGTCTTGCTTTTTCTCCTGAATTATATGCAGCTGGAGTTGATTATGTGGGTGTATCTAATTTATTCACATTTATGAAATCTATTCCGGCATACTGGAAACCTTATCTTGAAATAATGTATGCTATGGTAGGTGATCCGGAAAAGGATAAAGAGCTTATGCAGGCAGCTTCACCTGTATTTCATGTTGATAAAATAAAAGCTCCGCTTTTTATTGCACAGGGCAGAAAAGACCCACGTGTAAATGTAAATGAATCTGATCAAATGGTTGAAGCACTTAAAAAAAGAGGAATTGATGTACCTTACATGGTAAAAGATAACGAAGGGCATGGTTTTCATAACGAAGAGAATAAATTTGATTTTTATGAGGCAATGGAAGAATTTCTGAAGAAACATCTTAAAAACTATTTGAATTAATATAATATAAAATTGCAGAGAAGAATAATTATTAGCATAATTTTTAAATAGTTCATTTGAAAAACTTTCTTATTTACCGATCTTCAGCAGGTTCAGGCAAAACTTATACGCTGGTTAAAGAGTATCTTAAATTAGTACTTAAAGAACCTGAAAATTTTAAATCTGTACTTGCAGTTACCTTTACAAATAAATCAGCAGCTGAAATGAAAAACCGGATTGTAGAAGCATTAATAGCTTTGGCAGAAGGGAAGGATGAAAAGCTTAAACACGAGCTAATTAAAGAAGGCATTGCAATAAATATTGAACTTGCTGCTTCACAAGTATTGCAGAATATTCTTCACAGATACTCTTATTTTTCAGTTTCAACAATAGACAGTTTTTTTCATAAGATTTTACGCTCTTTTGCCCGTGAGCTAAAGCTGCAGATTGGGTATAACATAGAGCTTGAGCAGAAAGAAATACTTGATAAAATTACCGATAAACTGCTTGATGATGCGGGAAACGATAGGGAGCTTACTGAGTATATAGAAAATTACATATACTATAGTATAGATGATGAAACAGGGTGGAAAATAGATAAAAAAATTAAAGACATTGCGCAGGAGATATTTAACGAAAGATTTTGGATTAAAAGCGGAACAGAAAATGAACTATTAAACAACAGGCAAAAGTTAAAGGAATTTATTAATAAACTCTTTGCAATAAAAAATGATTTTGTGGAGACAATGCTGAAGATAAATAATGAAACCTTAAAAATTTTACAACACTCAGGACTTACTGCAGATGATTTTCCGCATAAGAAGCAGGGATACATCAATTATTTACTTAAAAATATTATAAATGATAAATATGAACCAGGGAAAAGAGTAAGGATTGCAATTGAAAATATCAATAATATGTACATAAAATCATCTAAACCGCAGGTTAAAAAAGCTGCAGAGGGTGGTTTATATACTTTGCTTTGTAATGCTGTAGAAAATTATGATAAAAATATTGAGAAATATAATTCAGCCAGTGAACTAATAAAAACAATATATGTAACCGGAATATTTAAAGATCTGATTGATAAATTAAAAACTTACAGAGATGAAAATAAAACATTACTTATTTCTGATGTTAATAATTTATTGGTTAGTGTAATTTCAGATGAAAGCAGTCCGTTTGTTTATGAAAAAACAGGTAGTTATTTTAAGAATTTTCTTATTGATGAATTTCAGGATACTTCAACCTTCCAATGGCGTAACTTTAAACCTCTTATAGAAAACGCTTTAAGTGAAAATAATGCTTCAATAATTGTAGGTGATATAAAGCAATCAGTTTATCGCTGGAGAAACGGAAACATGAAACTGCTGCTTGAGGATGTTAAAAATGATCTTGAAGCTTTTAGAAGTGATATTGAAGAAAAAGTTCTTACCAAAAATTACCGCAGTAGCCATGAAATTATAAATTTTAACAATAGCTTTTTTAACAGCGCAGCAAAAGAAGCTGCCAAATGGGTTTCAGAAGATAAAGGCGAAGTTATTGAACAGGTCTATTCCGATACTTTTCAAAAACCCGGGAAGGATATTAAAGAAGGATATATTAAAATAAAATATTTTGATAAAGCTGATGACTATGAAAATACTCCTCGCGATCAATCTTTAAAAGAAACAATTAATGAAATACAAAATCTTCTTAAAATTGGTTATAGCCAGAAAGATTTCCTGATTCTTGTAAGAAATAAAATAGATGCTAAGGAAGCAGCCAAAGCATTACTCAATGAAAAAAATCTTAAGATTGTTTCAAGTGACTCGCTTCTTTTAACAAATTCACCCAAAGTTAGTTTACTTATCAATTTATTTAAATTTATTGCTGATAAAACAAATTTATTGGCATATACAGAAATTTTATTTAATTATTTAATTTACATAAAAGATGAGAAAACAGACCTTAACGAAATCTTTACAGATCATTTAAAGAAAAAGAGTTCGCTTTTCAGCAAAGTTCTTCCTGCAGGTTTTTTTGAAAATGAAAGCTCAGTAATAAATGCCAAATTATTAAAACTTCCTCTATATGAACTTGCAGAAGAGATGATTAGTATTTTTGAACTAAACAACGGATCTGATGCATACTTACTCAGATTTCTTGATCTTTTAAAAGAATATTCAGAAAAATTTAATTCAGGTATATACGGATTTGTTAAGTGGTGGGATGAAAATAAATCTAAATCATCTATTGTAATTTCAGAAGATGAAGATGCGGTAAGGATTATGACAATTCACAAAGCTAAAGGTTTACAGTCACCGGTTGTGTTTATGCCATTTACCAATTGGCAAATTGAACTTAAATCAGGGAGAGATATGTTTTGGGCATCTGCAAAGGAACCACCATTTGATTCATCACCTTCATTTTTTTTAAATGCAAATAAAGCATTGGAAAATTCGTATTTTAGCGAAGATTATAATGTGGAAAAAACGCTCACACTGCTGGATAATCTTAATTTATTGTATGTAGCATTTACAAGAGCTGAAGAAAGATTGTATGTGAATATTCCGGAGAGTTCACATTCAATTAAAAGGTGCGGAGATTTGATTAAAGACACATTGTTAAAAAATCCTGAGTTATCACAAAAATTTAATCAGGAATCAAAAAGCTATATTGCCGGTAACCATAATTTTAAACATTTAGATAATAAACCAAACACAGAGAACGATAATATAATCAATGATGAAGATAAACTAAAAGCTTATGCCGTTGAACAATTTTATTCAGGAAATCTACTGGAAGATATATTGTTAAAGCCGGAACGGGAATTTAATAGTTATGAAAAAATTAATGAAATTGAAAAGTTCAGAAACAGGGGTATAATTTTACATCGCGGGTTATCTTGCATAAAGACATCAGATGATTTAGAAATAAGAAATGCTTCCCGCAGACTTGCAATTGAAGGATTGATAACATTTGATATAGTGATTGAAACAGAAACTGAATTAAAAGAAATTCTTTCTAACGAACTTGTAAAGGAATGGTTTAAACCAAACCTTAAAATTATGAATGAGCATGAAATAATTTTGCCTGATGGCAGAATATACAGACCCGATAGAGTAATTTTTAATAAAGATAAAGTGATAATAGTTGATTATAAAACCGGCAACAAGAAACCTGAACATAAAAAACAATTGAAAGAATATACAGAAATAATAAAACAGATGGGATTTAAAGAAACTGAGAGCTATATTTTTTATCTTACTGAAAGAAAAGTTGAAAATGTCTGAAGAAAAATACAAAATTACAAAACCATTTCTGGAAAAGCTTGCTGAAGAACTTTTAAAAAAATTTGGAAATGATATTTCAGGTATGCAGGTTGTTTTTCCATCTAGAAGAGCAGGTATATATTTTAAAAAATATCTTTCTAAAAATATTTCTTTACCGTTGTGGGTTCCCGTTACGAGCGGAATTGCTGATTTTATAAGTGATAATACCGATAATCAGATTGCCGATGAACTAATTTTAATTTTTGAACTGTATAAAATATATGCTAAATATGCTGATGATGTAACATTTGATAAATTTTACCCTTGGGGAGAGATTATATTAAGAGATTTTGATGAAATTGATAAAAATCTGGTGGATGCAACTTATCTATTCAGGATTTTAAGAGAGCATAAGCAAATTGAAGCTGATTTTGAACTGATAGTTTCAGATATAGAAGGATTTTACAGATTCTGGAATACATTTTCAGGCAGGGATATTACAAATCTGCAGGAAGAGTTTATTAAAACATGGGAAATTTTAGGTAAAGTTTACCATGAATTCAGGAAAACAATGAAGAGTAAAAATATTTGCAATGAAGGAATGGCTTACCGTAGGTTATATGAAAAAGTAAAGACTGGTGATTTTAATAATAAATTTTCAAAAGTAATTTTTGCAGGATTTAATCAGCTGAATAAATGCGAAGAAGGCATTATTAAAGAGCTTATAAAACAGGGGGATGCTGAGTTTTATGCGGATGGTGATATGTATTATTATGATGATAATACACAGGAAGCTGGCAGGAATTTAATATATTCATTAAATTTTCTTGGATTAAATGAAGTAAAATGGATTGAAAATAATTTATTAACAGATTCCAAATCGGTAAAAATAATTGGAGCACCTTTACAAATTCCACAAACCAAAGTATTAGGTAATGAGCTAACTAAGTTATCAGAGAAGGAAAAGGAGAATACAGTTATTGTACTTCCGGATGATGGTTTGCTTTTACCGGTATTAAACTCCCTGCCACCTGAAGTGCGGAAAGTTAATATTACAATGGGATATTCTTTAAAAAATACTTTATTATATACACTGCTAAAGCAGCTAAAGGATTTATATAACAATAAAAGCGGGACTGAAGAAAACCCCGCATTTTACTATAAAGATGTAATAAACCTGTTAATGCATCCTTATATTAAGAAAGAGAAAGTTACCAATGCTGATGATTTGATAAATATTATAAATAAAAGAAACATTATTTATGTTTCTATACGATTTCTTAAAAGCTACTATAAGGAAATACCGCATTTATTAAACATAATAATAAATCTGGCTTGTAATATTAATTCTTTGACGGATGACATTTATAAATTGCTTGAAGAGATTGAAAAGAATTTAGCTGCTGAAAAAGATAATAAATATGACAATGAATTTCTTTACAGAGCATTTAAAGAGATAAACCATGTTTTTAACATACTTAAAAACTACGATGAAATAATACAACCAGAAACTATTTGGGATATTATTCTTGAAAAAACAGCATCAGCTAAAATTCCATTTGAAGGAGAACCGCTTAAAGGTTTACAGATAATGGGATTACTAGAGACAAGGCAGCTTGATTTTGACAATGTATTTATACTTTCGGTAAATGAAGGAATTTTGCCTTCTGAAATCTATAACAGCTCTTTTATTCCATATTCATTACGCAAAGCATTCAGACTTCCTTTAAATGAAGATTCTGAAGCGGCATCAGCGTATAATTTTTACAGACTTTTGCAAAAAGCTAAAAACATTACATTAATCTATAACGCAGAAGCCGGAGCAATTTCAGGAGGTGAAAAAAGCAGGTTTATTCTGCAGCTTGAAAATGAACTTGGAAAAAAGAATAAAAATGTAACAATTGAAAAATATATTTTTTCAGGAGATATAAAACCGCAGACTAAAAAAGAAATTATTGTTGAAAAAAGCTCTGATATAATAGAAAGACTAAAAAATGAAAAACAATTCAGCGCCAGTACATTAAGTCTTTATATAAACTGCCCATTGCAGTTTTACCTGAAAAAGATTGCAAAACTCAAAGAGAAAGATGAAGCTGAAGAATATTTTTCAAGCGGTGCGTTTGGAGATATATTTCACAAAATTATGGAAGATCTTTATAAAGGGTTTGAAAATAAAATACTTGAAGAAAATGATATTTCAAGTATGATTAAAAAAATAAATAGAGAATATGATGATATTTGGAAAGCTGCTTGTAATATAAAGCAGGAATATGCAGTATTTAGTGAAATAAGACAGGGGAAAAATCTTTTATATAAGGGTATTATTCAAAAGCTTGTAACTAAGGTACTTGAAGAAGATAAAAAACAAATCCCCTTTAAGATACTTGATATAGAACAAGAATCAAAGCGAGATTTTGAAATTAATATTAATGGAGAAAAAATTCACATACCGCTTTTAGGAAGATTGGACAGAATAGAATTAAAAGACAATATTACAAGAATAGTTGACTATAAAACCGGTTCAGTAAAAATAACCCCAAAAGGAAAACTTTCGGATGAAGAGCAAATGGATAAAATTTATAATGATATTAATTTAAAAGAGAATTTTCAGCAATTGTTTTATGCCTCCCTATATCTAAATCATAATCCTGAAACTAAACTTGTTATTGGTATTTATCCGCTAAAAAAAATATCCGGAGGCATAGAATGGTTTGAAAAAGAGCCAATAAATAAATATCGTAAAGCATTATTTGAAGAGAAGCTAAGAGAAATGCTGGTAAAAATATTTGATGATACAACTCCGTTTATCCAAACAGAAGATTTATCCCACTGTAAATACTGTTCGTATAAAACTGTGTGTTACAGGGATTGACCTGTAATTGTAACAGATTGTAAATTATATAAATTCTGTTTAAACTTTATAAAATAATCGGTGTCTAATTATCAAGAAGTTATTTTATAAATAATAATTTATTATTTTATGCAAGAAACAAAAAATTATTCAGCATTTTTGCTGGTTTTACTGTTTATGTTTTTATCTACTTCGGTATTTTCACAGAGTGAAAAAAATAAAACCCCCGAAGAACGGGCAAAGTTAAGAACCGAAAGATTGACTGATAAGCTTTCATTGAGCGAAACACAAAAGCAACAGGTATATGATGTAATTCTTAATCATGCTAATCAGGTGAATACAATCAGGAATACTCAGGATATAACTAAGGAATCAAGACGCGAACAGATGAAGACATTGAGAACAGATACTAACCAAAAGCTAGAGGGAATATTTTCCAAAGAACAGATTGATAAATGGAATACTATGAAACAAAAGATGAAGGAAAAACATAAGAATAAACATGGAAATAAAAAGCACGGAAAGAAAAATAAGGGTAAAATCAAGAAGTAATATAAATTTTCACCAGTTATCCTTTTTAAAATATTATTCTGTTAGCCACGGCTTTAAACCCGTGGCATTATTTTTTTAGGTAAACTTATAAATAAATAAAGACCCTGCGGAATACCTACGTTTTCAATTTCTTTTTTTTGGCGGCGGGGAACAAAACATTATTTAGTATTAGTCTGTAACCGGGTGAATTTTTATATAATGAAAGATCAGTTTTTGGGTCGCCTACTGCATGCTGATAATCTTCAGGGTCATGGCCTCCATAGAGGGTAAATGTACCTCTACCGTAATTTCCGTGAACATATCTTACCCAGTTTGTTCCTTCATTTTTAGCAAGGATTGTCATGTTTGGTTTTATGTATTCTTCTTTAAATCCTGATTCCTGTCCTAAAAATCCTTTTATCATAGCGGTATGATCTTGTGTGAGCATTGATGGAACCGGATCAATTTTTGCTGAAAAATCGAACAGAGTGAAATAGTCATTATATTGTCCCATCATCAGTTCTGCATCTGTTACATCTATATCTGAATATTCATAAACATAAGGATTCAGCTGAACCTGAAAATTTTGAAATACCATGCATTCTGAATAATCTAGTTTGCTGTTTGCATTTTGGTCATAAGGGTCACCGTCGTACATTGCATCACATATATCGGTATATTGCGAAGCAAGAGCAATATCAGGTGTAGTGGTGCCAGAGCACATTGTAAACAAAAATCCTCCACCTGAAACATATTCTTTAAGTTTTTTAACAACAGCAAGCTTTAACTGAGAGACTTTGGCAAAGCCAAGCTTTTTTGCCATTTCTTCATTTGTCTGTTTTTGAGTTAAATACCAAGCTGAAGAGCCAAAGGCAGCGAAGAATTTACCGTACTGACCTGTAAAATCTTCATGATGAAGGTGTACCCAGTCATAATCTTTAAGTTTGCCCTGCAGAACTTCTTCATCCCAAATTTTATCATAAGGTATTTCAACATAATCAAGTGCAAGTTGAACTGCATCATCCCAAGGCAGGGCATTAGGAGGAACATAAACAGCTATTTTTGCTACTTTTTCAAGTCTAACAACATCCATGTTATTGTTTTCGTTCTGCACTTCAGAATAAACCTGTGCGGCTTGAGTACCCGAAAGCAGTTCATAACTGACGCCTTTTGAATTGCATTCAGCGGTTAGCTCAGTGCTATAATCAAACATAAACGAACCCCCCCGGTAATTAAGGAGCCAGTCAAGCTCCTTGCCTCCAAGTAAATGCCTGTAAGCAATACCATAAGCCCGTAAATGATCAGTTTGTGAGTTTACATCCATCGGAATAAGCAATTTTTGCTGGGAATAAACAGAAACTGAAAAAAAGGAAATTAAAAGAAAAATTAAAAATCTCATAAAAGTAACTTATATTTAAAAACTATTGTAAACAATGAAGTAATTGAAATATTCAGAATTACAGCTATTATAATTATTAAATGTAAAATTCTTTTAATTTGTTTCCGTATAATAAATAAAAAAGCCATTCCATTTAAATGGAACAGCAAATTGGGGGGTGAAAAAAATTTATAAAAATCTTATATAATTAAATACAAAAATACAGATGTTTACTTTATTAATGCTTTAGCAATTTTCCACTCCGCAACAAATATAGATGCAGTTCTGCCCATATCTGATGGATCAGTTATTCTTGATTGCCAACCGCTGTGAGCAATTTCCCAATCTTTTTTACTAATACCATCTGCCTTTGCAATTTTTGCGCATTCCCTTTTATCATGTAAAACATTTTCCATCTTAGCACATAATTTTGCATATCTTTCAATATCTATTCCGTTAATAGGTTCCATATTTAATTTTCCGCTCATAGTTTCCAAAAGGAAAAAAAATTGCTTTCTGAATTTATCTGTATAGGTTTTGTATTCTTTAGCCTTGCCGGCTGCCTCCGGCAGGCTTAAATGAATACATTGGAAGTAATGAATGAATTATTACAGTATTTATTTATTTAAATTATTTCAACTTCACTGCTGCAGATTACATCACCGTTCTTTTTAAGGCAGCTAACTTTGTACTTGCCTTTATCTTTGAACTCAACGTCATCAAAATGAATATAGTCCCAGCTTGGTTGAACAGTGAATGGGAATGTATCTACAGCTTTTCCTGATGCTATATCAGTTACATTTATATCAACTTCTTTTTCACCAATTGGATTCTGCAGTTTGACCATCACTGTTATTTTTCCTGCTTTGAACTTAGTATCTTCACCAATTTCTTTAGTTACATACTTTTCACAGAAATAAAGTCTGTCTCCAGAAAATTTATCGGTTATCTTCTGTATTTGTTTTATTTTACTACAGCCGGAAAAAGCTATAATTAAAGTAAAAAGTAACAAAATTAATTTTGCGGATCTCATTTGTTTGAATTCCTCCTGTATTGTTATTATGTTTTGATATTTTTATACAACCAGAACTTGGGAAGTATTTGCGGGATTATATTTTATATTAATTTTATCCCCTACTCTTGGTATAGCAATTTTTGAAACAGCAATTTCAACCATTTGTTCAAATGCAGGTCCAAACTGCGGAGTGATGTTTAATTTCATTTTTACTACCGGATTATAGTTAACAAGGGCGCCTGTATCTTCTATGCTTAACACATCTGCTGTTGCAGGCATACCAGTCTGACTTAAATTACCGGAATCTGTATATTGTTTTGCAACATCAAGACTATGATTTATCTGATCCAGACTTTCTTTTCCAACAAATGCTTTAGTAAAAAAACCGGTTAAACCTGAATTTATAGTTTTATCTGCCTGTTCAAGTGCTTTTTTAGGGTCTTTTTCAATTTTTTTTCCAAATCCAAACATGATTGTGATTCCTTTCTTTATTTGTTTAAAAATTAATTGTGCTACAAAAATATAACAGATTTTATGCTTATGCAAAGAAATGATTTGTTGTTTGTTTATAATTCTGTTTCCTTTTCTTACTTATATTAACACAAAAAGATAATATAATATTTTGTTATATATTAACTTAGCATTGGAATTAATTTTTTTGATGTTTCATTTCATTAGTAACATTTTAAACAGAAAAAATATTCATTATCACACTTTCATAATAATTTTTGTAAATTGTTTTGTAAGCTTATAAGGAACATGAAGTGATAATAAGAAAAAGAAACGGATATAAATTCATCATATTTTTTTTGATATAAATTTATATTTATCAATTTAATTAACCAAATAAGTATTTAAAATTATTAGTAGTTAACCAAATGATTATATTTAATATATTGTATTACTAACATTTTAAAAGAAAACAAGAATTGAATATTTTGAAAATTATGTTTTTAAAAAATTCATAAAATTGTTTTTGATTATTTTTTGGAAAAATAATAAAAACCTAAAAATAATGATATTTTAACTAATATTTTAGGTTTTTTATACTTAAAAAGAGTGTTATATTGTTTTAAAATCATATGCGAATTTGATTATTTGAACTAACTTATTTATTTAAGAAAGCAGGATATATTTTTAATTGAACAAGAGCAGTTTAATTGAAGCAATTAGAACATTTTCTCCAAAGGAAATGAAGGAATTTTCCGAGTTTGTTTCCTCTCCTTTTTTCAATAAGAATGTAAATGTAATCAAATTGTTTGAATACCTAAAAAAACTATATCCGGAATTTGAAGCGGCAAAGATTGAAAAAGAAAAAGCATTTGCTAAATTATTTCCAGGAAAACCATTTAAAGATAGTACTCTTAGATTACTGATGTTTTATCTATATGAGCTAGTTGAAAAATTTTTGGCATATAACCGGTTTAATAATGATCCTTTTAAAAGCAAGGATATTCTGTTAAACGTGTTATTTGAAAGAAAATTATTTAAAGATTATGAAAGAACAATTGAAATTGTAAACAAAGAATTAGATAATACAATTGTAAAAGATCAGGAATATTTTGCAAACAGATATCAATTTGCTGAACATAAATTGAGCTATCTAGCTGAAATTTATATGGGTAAGTATGAAAAATACCTTACAAGTGATAATATACAGCTATTTAGTGATAATATTACTTATTATTATCTGATAAGTGTATTAAAGTATTATGCTATTACTTTAAACACTATGTACCTTTATAATATAAAAATTAATACATCTGTTTTTGAAAATATTATAAAGAACTTTAATATTGAAGGTTTTAAAAATATACCGCTAATTCAGGTATATTACAGGGTAATATTACTGTTTATTGAACCAGAAAATGAAGATCACTATTATAAGCTAAAGGAGCTAGTTGTAAAATTTGAAAAAGAAATTGGTGATTTCTTAGGCGATTTGTATATTAATTTAGAAAATTATACTATAAGGCAGTTAAGAAAAGGCAATCATAAATTTCTGCAGGAATCAATGAACATTTATGAAATGGAACTTGAAAAGAAGACATATTTAAACTTTGGTTGTATGCCCAATACTTTTTATACAAGCATTGTAGTTACAGCATCTAAACTTAAAAGTTTTGATAAGCTTAGAAGTTTTATTGAAGATTATAAACATGAGCTGCATGAATCATCAAGAGAAGCAAATTACTATTATGCTTTAGCATATATGGAAAATGAACAGGGTAATTATGAAAAAGCTCTGGAATACTTGGCAAAAAGTAAGCCAGATGAAGTATATTTAAAAATGGACTTACGAATACTGCAGGTAAGGATTTATTACGGGTTGAACTGGATGCTTCCATTGCAATCTCTTCTTGATACATTTAAAAAGACTGTTCATAACAATAAGTTTATTCCTGATATGAGGAAAAATCAATATCTGAAATTTATCAGATATACAAATCAACTTAATAACATAAGGTTTAAGGAAGATAAAAATTTGTGTAATGAACTTATTATGGATCTAAAAAGGGATGAATATTTTTCTTATAAGCTTTGGATATTAGAAGAAGCTGAATTGTTGTTCAACAAGTTAAATTAAGGAGCAAGTCTTTCAATTTTCCAACCATTCTTTTTTCTTTTGTATTTTATTCTGTCATGAAGTCTATTCGGACGACCTTGCCAAAACTCAAATGAAGCAGGGATAAGCTTGTACCCTCCCCATGAATCAGGAAGTGGCACGTGATTTTTGAATTTGACCATATATTTAATGAATTCCTTTAAAACAGTACCTCTGTTTTCTATGACACTGCTTTGTTTGGAAGCCCAGGCACCTATCTTGCTTTTATACGGTCGTGTTTGAAAATAAGCATCACTTTCATTTTTAGTAATTTTTTCAACTTTACCTTCAATCCTTACCTGACGCTCAAGTATATCCCAAAAGAAAAGTATTGAAGCAAATGGGTTCACTTCAAGGTCATTTCCTTTTTTACTTTTATAATTTGTAAAAAAAACAAAGCCATTATTATTAATTCCTTTCAGCAGAACAACACGTGCAGAGGGCTTGCAAAATTTATCAGATGTAGCAACAATCATTGCATTTGGCTCCAGAAATCCTGACTTTAAAACTTCACCAAACCATTTATCAAATTGTTTGAAGGGATCTTTACTTACATTTTTAGCTGTTAAGGAACCTTTTGTATATTGTCTTCTTAAATTTTGTATTTCTTTTTTATCCATTATACAAGTTTATTTAACTTAAGCATTATAAAAAAAATAAAGTTAAATGATATATTTTTAAAAGGGAAATATTTATTTTTTTCGGTAAATAATGAAGGCATTTCCGGCTTTTTCAAAGCCAATTTTAGGATAATATTCAATTGACTCCGGAGCAGCGAGAAGCACTAAGTTAGATTCATCACCTATAAGCTTTTGAATTTCATTAACCAACTCGTGTCCAATACCATGATTTTGATATTCTTTATCAACTGCAAGGTCTGAAAGGTAGCAGCAGTAAGCGAAATCACTGAAAGCTCTGGCAATTCCTACTAATTTTTCACCATCCCATGCAGTAATTACAAGGTTTGCCTGCTCAATCATTTTTTTTACACGGTTCAGATCCTCAACCGGTCGTTTTATCCCTGAAGACTTAAACAATTCTGCCAATTCATGTGCTTCAGGCTTAGCGTTTGTTTTATAGGTAATTACCATTTCTATGTTTATTTATTAAAAATATCGTATAATTTAAGGTATTTTGAACAATAATAAAAATTATAAATATGTGAAATTAAGCGTTTTATATACTAATATATTGCAAATATCATTAAATATTACCCTACTATCAATATAATTATTTTTTATGTATTTATGTTTCAGGTTAGTAAAATTTAAATATAAAAAAAAAGCTCTTCAATTTAAATGAAGAGCTAAAAAAAAGTATACTAGAAATAAAATTATGCCGAATAACCGCTTTCACCATCAAAGGTATAAAGGTTTTCTGTTTTAATAAAATCAAAGCCAGCTTTTTGGAATTTATCCAGCAGAGCAATAATATTTTTGTGTTTAGTTATTTTTTCATTAGCAATGAACCGGCATCTCCAGTTATCTACACAGAAAGTTTCACTCAATCCTCCGGGATAAACTTTTACACCACGATTTGTAATTGAAACAAGTTCTAAGCTTTCGTCAGAAATATTTTCAACCAATTTGCCAAGTTCATCAGCTGTGCCAGCTGTCCAATGAAGAAATATATCAACACCAACGAGTTCTTTTTTTGCTTTTGGAGAGTTTTTATAATCATAATATGGTTTCATACTTACATCAAAATCATGATACTCCACCGGCTTTAAAGTTGTTGGTTTTTGTCCAAGTCTGGCAATTACTGCCTTTGCAAATTCTTTAGTTCCTACTTTTTCTTTACTAAAGCCCTCTCTGAAAATGTCATAAGTATGAACACCATCTTCAAGGGTTTTAAGCCAAGCATTATGTACTTTTGTTGCTATATCAGATTGATTAATATGAGCAAGCATCATAACTGCTCCAAGCAGCAATCCGGAAGGATTTGCTGAGTTCTGACCTGCACGCCGAGGGGCTGAGCCGTGAATAGCTTCAAACATAGCACAATTATCACCTATATTTGCTGAACCCGCAAGCCCTACAGAACCAGTCATTTGTGCAGTAACATCAGATAAAATATCGCCATAAAGATTTTCCATTACTACAACATCAAACAACTCGGGTGATGTAGCAAGCTTAGCTGCACCAATATCTACAATCCAGCTTTCTTTTTCTATTTCAGGATATTCTGCACCAACTTTATCAAAAATTCTATGAAAGAGACCATCGGTAAACTTCATGATATTATCTTTCATAAAGCATGTAACTTTTTTTCTTCCGTTTGCTTTAGCATATTCAAATGCGTAACGGATTATTTTTTCAGACCCAGGTAAAGATATAAGTTTTAAACCCTGCATTACCTGATCTGTTTGCCTGTATTCTATTCCAGCATAAAGATCTTCCTCGTTTTCTCTCATTATCACAACATCCATTACAGGATGTTTGGTTTGTACATAAGGAAAGTAAGAAACACACGGTCTGACATTTGCATATAAGCCCAAAGTTTTTCTTGTTGCAACATTTAAGCTTTTAAAACCTCCGCCTTGAGGAGTAGTGATTGGAGCTTTTAGGAATACTTTTGTTTTTAATAACGAATTCCATGCACTAGGTTCAATACCTTCAGTGTTTCCTCTATTATAAACTTTTTCACCTATTTCAATTACTTCAATATTAATTTTTGCATCTGCTGCCTTGATAATATCAAGGGTAGCCTGCATAATTTCGGGACCTATACCATCTCCATAAGCCACTGTAATTGGCGTATTTTCAGACATTTAATACCCTTTCTTAAATATGTATTTATTTTGATCTTTTGCGGAATTGAAAAACAAACTTAATAATTTATCCTGTTAAATTAAATGTAGATTTTGGGAATATTATTTGTGTAATTTAGTGGTTACAAAAAGTCTATAAAATTTTTAGAATTAAAATTTTTGTATGAATTTAATTTTAGTAATAAATTCTAATGAAAATTTGTTAAATTTTTAAATATTTCAATAATGAAAATATTAATAATTAAAACGGATATAAATTTATAAAGATCACCCGGAATTCTTTTTTAGAATTTCCATCCCTTTTTCATATAACCAACTGCCAAGTCCAACATTTTTGATTGGATCCATTTGTAATAAGAACATTTCATTTTCTGAAACATCATATTTTTGATTAAGTTTGAGAAGGATCTCGAAATACTTTATAAATTTTTGATATCCTGTTTTTAAATATGCGGGAATTTCCTTGTGCTTCCTTATATAATCTTTTAGTCTGGCAGTTTCAAGATATGAATCTTCGAAAATACGCGTTTCGTAAAAAACAATAAGTTTATACACACTTGTATCAAGGTAATGCAGATATTTTTTTCTATTCACTTTTTTAAGGTACTGCAGAGCTGTTGTGAAATCTTTTTCATATATTTTTAATATTCCGTTATTTAGGTTTACTTCATCTTCTCTTATTTCATCGGGAAGTTCGTTTGAATAATTTTCAATAAAGTTCCGAACCCAATCATATTTGTTTAGGCGCAAAGCGGCAAAGATAAAATTTCTGAAGTTATTAGTTCCGGTATTTATTGCATTAAAATCACTGTAGAGTCCTTCTTCAATTATATTGTTATTTATAATAAATATTTCTTGGTAATATTCAGCTTTACCTAAATTGGTCATTTCTATACAGTAATTTCTTAAATATTGGTAAACGGAATTTTTGAAATATGAAGAAAATAACTGTTTATGTTTTATAAAAAGTTCTTTTGCAGAAAAGTAATTATCAGAACTTCCGGGTTTTTTAAATGCCAAGTAGAGATAATAGAATATTTCCACAGGAATAAAAAAGTTTATATTACTGTTTTTTAAATTTATTAATTTATTATGTTTAATTAACGTTTCAATTATCAGTTCTGCTGCATTTACATCATCATAAATATTGTTTCGTTTCCTAAGCTCGGCATCCAAAAGCTGCTTTATAAGTGTTGTAACAAAATGTACTAAAATGGAATCTGATTTAAGGTTATAATAATAAATAGATTTTACCTGATTATCTGTAATAGCATGAAATGAACTTACATCATTGAATATTTTTTGTATATAAAACAGTGAATCTGCATTATATAGATTATTATTAACAGCTTTTAAAGATAGGGTTGATTCAAATTTGATTTGTTCCAAAAGATTTCTTGATGCAAGTTCCTCTAAATAAATACTTTTTCTTGTAAGATTATTTTTATTCAGATGTTCATTTACATAAAAATATTCGGCAATTTTTGTAAGTTCTGAAAACCTATTCCATAATGCTCTTTTATTAATTTTTAATCTTACTGTTAACACATTGTAAATTTTTTCATTATCTGAAGATATTAATTCTAGTCTTAATTCATTTAAAATCTTTAAAAGTGTTCCATAAGATCTTTTTTTGCAAAAATAAGAGTTTTTTGAAAATTTTATAAAATTCTTCCTGTCATCTTCATTAAAACTATAATAAATATAGAGAAATCTGGCTGTTTTCTTATGGTGAGTAATTTTAATCATATTTTTTATTTAAATTATATAAAAATATCAATATATTTCTTAATTTAAGTGGGTAAAAATAATAAAATTTCTATTTGCATATGCCGTATCAATCAGCTATTTTTAAATGCCTTTATCTTACATAAATATTAATTTTGTATATGAAATCAATTATTAAGTTTATCAAAGTAATAATACTTTTATCTATAGTTACCTTAAATTTACATTCCCAATGGAATTCTAATACAGCAATTAATACATTAATATGTGATGAGAACGGAGAGCAATCTGTTACAAAGCTTGCACTTTGTCCTGATGGTTCAACTTATTATTCATGGTTTGATCATAGAGGAAGTGGTTATGCTGTATATATCCAAAAGCTTGATGTGAATGGTTTTACGGTTTTTCCTTCTGGAGGAATTTTAGTAAGTAATAATCCTCAGAATTCTTCGTTGGTAGATTGGGATTTGATAGCTGATAATAATAATAATGCAATTATAACCTTTACTGATATACGAAACGGTGGTTCAATAAATCCGTTTGCATATAAGATAAGCTCTTCAGGAACGCAATTGTGGGGAGCTAACGGAGTTACATTATCTGATTCAATTAATTCTTTTCAACCAAATCCTAAAGTTGTACAAACCTCTGACGGTAATTATGTTTTCTTCTGGCGAATCGGTTCAGGTCCTCAAAAGCTTGCTATGCAGAAGCTTAATTCTGCAGGGGTAAAGCAATGGGGTGCGTCTCCAATTATATGGTCTAGCGGAACAAATGAAAACTATGACTGGCCGTCAATTGTTGCATCAGATAACGGAAGTGTTATTGTAATGTTTTCAGGATACACGGGTTCTTTTATCAGTCCCTCAAATTACAGAATATATTCTCAAAAAGTTTCAATATCCGGAACCAAGGTGTGGAATAGTACACAAGATACCGTTTATTCACTTGGCAGAATTTCAGGGTTTTACACACCCAGACTTTATAGTGATGGAAATAACGGAGCTGTTTATTGCTGGCATGACGACAGAAATGCAGTAAACCGTACAACAGGTTATATTCAGAGAAAAAATTCATCAGGAGCAATTCAGTTTCCATTGAACGGAACAGCAGTTTCAGGAAATACAACAAATAACCATTTTACACCTATTGCAGCATATATAGTGCTACAGGTGAAACATATACTGCATGGCAGGAAGCAAATTCAGGGCAGACACAATGGGGTTTTTACATTCAGAAAATTAATTCTACGGGTACAAGGCAATGGGGTGATGGTATTGCTGTACAAAGTTTAGGTACAAACCAAGTTGGGATATATACAGTTATGACCAAAGACACCGCAGTAGTTATATGTTTTAATCAGGATGCCGGAAGCAATACAAATACGATAAAAGCAGCAAAACTTGGTAAAAGCGGTACATTTTTATGGAGCGGAAGTATTGTTACAGCAAGCAGTATTTCAAGCTCAAAGATCAGGTTAAATTCTGTAATAAACTCATCTGGAATGAGCATTTTAAGCTGGCAGGATAAACGCAATGATGGAGGCGGAATATATGCTCAGAATATTAATTGGGATGGAACATTTGGTCCTTTAACAGTGATAGAGGTTATAAGCAGTAATGTCCCAGATAGATTTTCATTAAACCAAAATTATCCTAACCCGTTTAATCCGGTTACAAAAATAAAATATGATTTAGCATCTTCTTCTTTAGTTAACATTTCAGTTTATAATCTGCTTGGAGTATTAGTTGAAGAATTGGTTAATATCAAACAAAATTCAGGCACATACGAAGTAAGTTTTGATGCATCGCAATTTGCTACAGGAGTATATTTTTATACTATAAATGCTGTTTCAGAAAGCGGTATGAGATATACAGATACAAAAAAAATGATTTTGGTTAAATAATTTGTTTTGCAATTAACGGTGTTTATTGGTTTATAAAATTCAGGTTGGTTAACAATGAATTGGATAGGATATACGTATTGCTAAAATAAGATATAATGTGATTATTATATATGTTTTACCCCAAATCAACTCCTTTAGTCAATGGATTAAAGGAGTTTTTCAATTGTTTGGCTTTAATAATATTAATTATACTTCATCACATCAGCTATATCACACATTTCATGCAGCAAAAGCTCTGTTCGTGTCAGGGCTTCATCGCTATCTAATAAATTGCGTTCAATATATTGAATCTGATTACCTTGCAAAACTAAAATTCCGTTAAAGCCAAGTGCATTAACACTATCCATTTTAAAACGGGTATTAAAATCAAATATTTTTTTAAGTTTTTCTGCATTATTTGTTTGTAATATGAATTTATCATCAAATTCATTATCATCTAATAAAACCGAATCTGCAGAATATCTTAAAATATTTCGCTTATTTCTTTTTAATAAAGTAAAGGAAAAGTCATCATTATTAATGCACTCAACAGTAACAACTGTATGGGGTAAAACATTTTGTCCTTCAAGAGTATCACGAACCTGACTTTCAATCTTAACCGATTTGTTCCTGTAAACACCGTTAGCTACAGGGTGATTTTTCATGCCGATCTTTTTTGTAGTATCAACATTTAGCGAATATTTTTCAGCAAGTTTTCCGTAATTGCCTAATACCTTTTTATTTGTTCTAAAAAATATAAAATATACTGCTATCCAAGGAACAATAAGTACAGGCAGGAGAACCAAAATTGATTTTAAATCCATTATATTTTTTTAAATTTATAATGTAATTAAAGATTATTTTTATTAAAAAAAAATACCCAATTTAAACTAAAAAAGTTTGCTAATAAAAATTTATAAAAAGATAATAAATTAGGTAGAATAATCTTAAACAACATCAGTTTTTGGCTTAAATACTGATAGAATTACTGAGACAGTAAGTATAGAAATAATTGTAATTAAAGAAAGTTCAGTAGAAATTATTTTTGCAGAATAATAGTGATTGATTATCATTTTAATACCAACAAGAACCAGAATGGCTGCTAAACCATAATGCAGGTAATGAAAAAGCTTTACAAGTCCTGCAAGTGCAAAATATAATGATCGCAAACCCAATATTGCAAACACATTACTGGTATATACAATAAAGGGATCCTGTGTAACTGCCAGTATAGCAGGTATAGAATCAACGGCAAAAATTAAATCGGTAGTTTCAACAATTATTAAAACAACAAATAAAGGGGTTGCTGTTTTCCGGAAATTTTGAACTGTAAAGAATTTTCCGCCTTCAAATTTATCAGTTACTCTGAAAAATCTTTTGAAGTATTTTAATACTGGATTTCTTTCAGGGTGAATTTCCTTATCCTTTTGAATAACAAGTTTAATACCTGAATAAATAAGAAAAATGCCAAACACATAAATTATCCATGCAAATTTATTTATAAGCGCAATTCCTGCAAAAATGAATACTGCACGCATTATTAGTGCCCCTAGAATTCCCCAAAACAAAACTTTATGCTGGTAAAGAGCAGGTACTTTAAAGTAGGAAAATATAAGCACAAATACAAATATGTTATCAACACTTAATGATTTTTCTATAACGTACCCAGTTAAAAACTGCATAGCTGAATCAGCATTTGTTAAACCAACCGGAGGAGGATAGAAAAAATATATGAATAAATTGAAAAATAATGCTAAGGTAACCCAAATACCGCTCCAAATTAAAGCTTCCTTAATTTTAACTTCATGAGCCTTTCGGTTAAACAACCCAAGGTCCAAAGCCAGCATTAAGAGAACAAATATGTTAAATAATAGCCAGTATATAGTTTTACTCTCCAATTAATTTACTTATTATATTTAAAAAGATAACCGTGAGTTTTAAAATATTAGTTTCTTAAATATTACTTGATATAAAATATATATTTTAAGTAGTTGAAAATACAATCTCTAATTAAAGCAAAAAAACATTATTTTTAGTTTATTACAGTTTTTAATTGCTGTATTTTACAATATCAATATGTTTTGCATATTAATTTAAAAATTAAATATATTAGTGTTGATAACTTTGATAAAAAATTAATATTTTCAATAAATACGAGTCAACGTATTCATTTTTTTAAAAATTGGCAGTTAGAGGTTTTGTTTCCAAACATAATTTTGATCTTCAAAAATTTCTTTTCCAAAAATAGGAACATTGGCTTTTATTTCTTCTACTATCCAATGACATGCATCAAATACAATATCCCTGTGTTTGGAAGAAACAAAAACAAAAAGAGAAATTTCTCCGGCTCTTACTATTCCTTTACTATGATAAATATGAAGGCAGGTAAGATTGAATTTTTCAAAGGCAGTCTCACGTATTTCATGAAATTTTTCTTCTGCCATTTCGTCATATGCGGAATAGTCTATTGACTGAACTGTTTTTCCGTTAATTTCATCAGCACGCACTTGTCCCAAAAAAATATTGTGTGCTCCAATGTTTAATTTGCTGCTGTGTTTAGCTATTGAGTCAGCAATAAATTGCGGATTTACAGCACCGTTTACAAAAACTTTATGTTTCTTTTTTTCGCTCATGAGTTATGTTGTTCAGATGAAAGGTATGTCAATCTCTGTAAACTGACTTTCAGGTTAATTAAATTATTGAAGTTATTATTTTCTAAAAAGTAATGCTTAGACAGCTCAGCTTTTTATACCATTTCTGGCAAAATACTCCACTTTTTATTCCGGAAAATATTTTAAACATGGAAACTATATAATTTCTCTTCAAATGCATTTTCAATATGCTAAAGAAGCAAGCAGTGCGGGATGAAGATATTTCTATTTCTGTTAACAGAATTTAACCTCCGGCAAATGGCGGTAATAACGCAACAACATCACCGGCATGCAAAGCCTGGTTATTTCTAATGATTTGTTTAGAAACAGCTATCACAAACCTGTTATCTTTCAGCTTAGGAAAATCTCTCAGTAATTTTGTTTTTAACTCATCCGTATCGGCAATTCCATTAACACTAATTTCATCCGCGCCAACAATTTCCGTTAATAAACCAAAGAATTTAACTTGAATACTCATAATTGATTTTAGTTATGGATTGAAAATAAGCCGGGGTACAGGTATTTTGATTTTTTACACAAGAATTCATTGAAATAGTTCGTACAAAAATAAAATAAAAAAGTAAAAATTTCATTTAGATAGATAATTAATTTATTGACAATAATTAAATATAATACAGTGAGAAACTAATTACAACTGCTTTAGAATAACTTTAAATTTTAAAATTGGTAATAGCATTTGAAAGTTGCTGCCATGAATGCTCTTTTTTGTATTCTATAATTCCCGGTACAAATTTTTCCTTTAAATTTTCTTTAAAAAAATTGTTAATTTTTGCTGCAATTTTTTCAGGTTTAAGATCATTTATAATTAAGCCGGTTTTATTTTCAATAACCATTTCACTCAATCCGCCTACATTTGTAACAATAACAGGAATCTTAAAATGATATGCTATACCAGTAATACCGCTTTGTGTAGCAGAGCGATAAGGCAATACACATACATCTGAGGCAGAAAAAAATACTGGTATTTCAGATTCAGGAATGTACCGAATATGCATGTTTATTCTTTTTCTTATTCCAAGATTATCTATTTGTTCATCATATTTTTTAAAATCACCATAATTTTCTCCGGCAATCAGCAAAATATACTCATCGTTTAGATATTTCAGTGCTTCTATAAGCAGATCAAGACCTTTATAATCACGTATAAATCCAAAAAATAAAATTACTTTTTTTTCCGGAGGTACATCTAATTTTTTTTTAGCATCAATTTGATTCATTTTGATCCCGTAATGATCATACAGCGGATGAGATTGAATAATATATTTTGCATCGGGTTTTAATTTAAGAAGGTCTTTTTCGCTATGATTATTAAGCAGTACAAAGCCGCTGCATCTGTTAATGAAATATTTTGTTAAAGCTAAATCCCCAAAACGCTTTTCATGAGCAATAACATTATGAAGCAAACCTATAACCTTCAATTCATTTTTTTTCAATAAGGCAGCAACTTTTCCCAGAGCGGGAGCGAAAAAAGGCATCCAATAACTTATCAATACTAAATCAGGTGAAAATTTTTTAATTTCTTTCCCTGTTTTATACCACGTATAAGGATTAATACTGTCAAGAAGTCTTGTAGCCTGTATGTTACGGTTAAGGTCATCTATAGACACAAATTGAGATTTGCCAGGGAAAAGTATTGATGGATATTGTCTTGTGAATGTAAAAGCTTTAACATTATTTGTTTGTGATAATGCAAGATAAAGGGAATCGCCAAATTGTGCAATACCCCCTCTATAAGGATAAAATGGTGATAAAAATGCTATTTTCATTATTGTAAATTCTTAAATAATTAATACTTTTACAATTGAAATATTAAAACCCATTTTTGTAAGAATTATTAATAAATAGTATAACTTATGTGATTTTATCTGAAATGAATATTCACTATTTTTGTGTTATAAATATCAGGATAAACTGAAAAACTATAAAAATCAAAATGAACGATAGTAGCGAACAGATAATCTGGGAAGGACCACAATCACAGGTTCTTAATTTTGGAATATTTATTTCAATGGGAATAATTTCAATTGTAATAATTGTTGCGGGATTAATATTTTTTCAGCTTGCGGCTTTTCTTGCTATAATCCCTTTGGTTTACTTGTTTATTAAATGGCTTATTATTCGTAACAATAAATATAAAGTTACAACTGAAAGAATATTTTATACAACCGGAATATTTTCAAAAAGAACTGAAGCATTGGAATTATACAGAGTAAGGGATGTTGATATGTATGAGCCATTTTGGCAGAGAATTTTTAAACTTGGAAATATTGCACTCACAACTTCAGATAAAACAACAATGAACTTTCTGCTTAAAGCTGTACCTCATCCAGCAGAACTAATGAATAAAATTCGTGAAAGTGTAGAAAAGCGACGTGATGTAAAACGAGTAAGGGGAGTTGAATTTCTTGATGATGAAGATACTGTTGAAAATTTAGGATAAGTTTGTAAATAATGAGTTATGTTTTAAAATATTTTTTATTTGTTTGGCTGACTGCTGTGATAATTTTTGCAATAGCTGCACCTATTCCTGCTGTAGGTGATATGGGTGAGCGTGCAAGGATATTATATTTTCATGTTCCTGCAGCTTGGGTAAGTACTGTTGCATTTATAATGGCACTTTTTTATGGTGCAATGTATATTAAAAAGCGTGATATTATATATGACCATAAAGCTTCATCATCAGCGGCTTTGGGTCTCATGTTTGCTGTTTTGGCAACTATTACCGGCGCTATTTGGGCAAGATTTGAATGGGGAGCATTTTGGAACTGGGATCCAAGGCAGACTTCAATATTTGTATTGATACTTATTTACGGAGCATACTTTGCATTAAGGAGTGCTGTAGAATCAGAGGAGCAAAGAGCAAAGTTATCTTCGGTATATTCAATACTTGCAGGTATTACAGTTCCGTTTTTTATTTTCGTTTTTCCAAGAATTGTTGAGTCGCTTCATCCAGACCCCATTGTAAATTCAAGCGGAAAAGTTAAAATGAATACTAATATGCTTCTTATCTTTTTAAGCTCACTTGCAGGTTTTACCGGTATTTATGCTTGGATGATGAACTTAAGAGTTAGAATTGCAAAATTAAAGCTAAGGGAGGGTAATTAATGGATTTTATATGGATAAACCAAACATTCATAGTTTTAGGAATAACACTAATTCTTTGGATTGGACTTTTCTTCTATATGCTTTCTGTTGATATGAAGATCAAGAAAATTGAAAAGGAGTAAATATATGAATAAACGATATATTATAGGTGCTTTTATTATTATTGTTTTTTTAGTGGTAGGTTTCTACGCATTTGTTGATTCTAAAGTTGAATATTCAAACTTTCAGTATGCAACTGAATCACAGAAGAAATGCCAGGTAAAAGGCACATGGGTTAAAGAAAAAAAATCAGGGTTTGACCCGCAAACCAATAAATTTACTTTTTATATGGTTGATGAAAATAAAACTGAAATGAAGGTTGTGCTTGATGGCGCTGAACCCAATAATTTTAAAATGGCGGAAAGTATTGTAGCCAAAGGTAAAATAAAAGACGGTTATTTTCATGCAAGCGAAGTTCTTACAAAATGTCCAAGTAAGTATGAAGGTGATGGGGAAGATGTAAAGAAATCAAGTATGTAAAAAATTAAAAAATATAAAATCAGTATATAAATATTGATTTTGTTTAAAAACATGATAAAGCCATGTTTTTTACTTTATTTTTTGCCTCGTTTATTCTTTTTGCACGCCTTTACAAATTCTCTGAAAAGAGGATGAGCTTTAGTTGCTCTTGATTTAAGTTCGGGGTGGAACTGGCATGCAATAAACCATGGGTGATTAGGCAGTTCAATTATTTCAACAAGATCACGATCTGGATTAATACCTGAAAATATCATACCTGCATCCTCAAACATCTTTCTGAAACGATTATTAAACTCATATCTGTGGCGGTGTCGTTCGCTAATTTTAACAGCATTGTAAGTATCATAAGTTTTTGTTTTTCGTTTAATTGTACATGGGTAAGAGCCAAGCCGCATTGTGCCGCCTTTTTCAACAATACCCTTTTGCTCTTCCATAAAATCAATAACATTGTTTTTAGTTTCCTTTATTTCAGCACTATTAGCATCTTTAAGTTTTAATACATGACGTGCAAACTCAATTACTGCAAGCTGCATGCCGAAACAAATTCCAAAAAAGGGAATTTTATTTTCTCGAACATATTTAATTGCTTTAATTTTACCTTCAGAACCGCGTTCACCAAAACCATAGGGCACAAGAAGTCCATCAATATCATCAAGGTATTTTGAAGCACTGCTGTCTTTTTCAAGATTCTGAGCTGAAACCCATTTAATATTTACTTTCACATCATTTTCAGCACCTGCATGTATAAAGGACTCCAATATACTTTTATAAGCATCAGGAACCATATTGTATTTACCGCATATTCCAATAGTTATTTCATTTTTTGGATTATTTATTCTGTTAACAAGTTTTTTCCATTTTAAAATGTTCGGGTTGCCGTTTTTTAGGTGAAGTTTTTTAAGTACTATTTCATCAAGACCTTCTTTAAGGAGTTCAAGCGGAACCTGATAAATTGTTGGCACATCTTTTGCAGATACTACGCAATTTGGCTGAACATTGCAAAAGAGGGCTATTTTATCTTTAATTTCACGTGATATTTCATTATGACTTCTGGTTATAAGTATATCGGGCTGAATACCAATTTCAAGGAGTGTTTTAACACTGTGCTGAGTTGGCTTTGTTTTTATTTCACCGGCAGCTTCTATAAAGGGAACGTAAGTTAAATGAATAGAGAGTGAATTTTCCCTTCCAACTTTCAGCATTAGCTGTCTCATAGCTTCAAGAAACGGCAATGATTCAATATCACCAACTGTTCCGCCTATTTCGGTAATTATAACATCATACTTTTTTGTATTACCTAAAGCCATCATGCGTCTCTTTATCTCATCAGTAATATGGGGCACTACCTGTACGGTAGCGCCAAGATAGTCGCCTCTTCTCTCACGGGTAATAACCTCATAATACACCTGTCCGGTGGTTGTATTATTTGCTTTAGACATATCCATATCCAGAAAACGCTCATAATGCCCAAGGTCAAGATCAGTTTCAGCGCCATCTTCAGTTACAAATACCTCGCCGTGCTGATATGGACTCATTGTTCCGGGATCAACATTTATATACGGGTCGAACTTCTGAATAGTTACTCGTAACCCGCGTGATTTTAATAGCAATCCCAGAGAAGAGGCAGTGATTCCCTTACCCAGAGACGAAACAACTCCCCCTGTTAAAAAAATGTATTTTACTTTTTTCAAATTATTTTATAATTAAATTTCGTACTTTTTTCAAATCAGAAAGTGTATCAACAGAAAACGAATCTTTTTTTACTTCAACTACATGTATCTTATTTCCGTTTTCAAGAATTCTAAGCTGTTCCAGTTTTTCAGCAATTTCTAATTTAGAAGGTTTCGGTTTAGCAAGATTAAGCAGGTATTTCCTGCGGTAAACATAAAGCCCAATATGCTTGTAATATTCAACCTTGTCGCCATCCCTGTTAAAGGGAATCACACTTCTTGAAAAATAAAGAGCATTATTATTTATATCCTTTACAACTTTCACAATATTTGGATTTGTTATTTCTTTTTTTTCTTTAATCTTTATACATAAAGTAGAGATGTTAATATTCCTATAATTTAATAGGGGAACAATTGCTTTATCAATGTTCCGCGGATCAATTAATGGTTCATCACCTTGAATATTCACTACAATATCACATATAATATTTTTTACAGCTTCGCCAACCCTATCTGAGCCGCTTTTATGATTTTTTGATGTAATTACAGCATTTCCGCCAAATTTTATTACAGTGTTATATATGCGTTTATCATCAGTTGCCACTAAAATTTCATCTAACAATTTTGATTTCAGGCATCTTTCATATACATGCTGAATCATAGGTTTGTTTTGTATCATAGCTAATGCCTTTGCAGGCAGTCTTGTAGAGCCATATCTAACGGGAATAATTCCAATAACCGTTAAACCTTTTTTGCCTTTTGCCTTTTTACTTTTCACTTAATTATCAAGCACTTTTGGTACTTTAAAGAAATTTTCTGATTTATCAGGAGCATTTTTTAATGCTTCTTCTTTTGTTACTCCAACTTCAGAGATATCTTCTCGGAATACATTTTGGGTATTGTTAATGTTTTCAAGCGGTTCAACATTTTCTATACCGGGTATTTTATTTATTGTATCAATAAAACCAAGTACTTCATTCATTTCATTGCTAAGCTTAAGTTTTTCTTCATCTGTAAAACGAAGTTTTGCAAGCTTGGCAATTTTTTCGACATCTTTAATAGTTACGGACATAATTATTTTTTTATATTCTTAATTACAATATTTCTAATTTCATTTAAAAGTTCTTTATCTTTCCTGTATTTTACAGTTTTATCTATTACCATGTAAACATTGCCTGATTTAACTTTAGCACTTCCGCCGGGCATTAAATTAAATGTACCGCTTAAAGAAACGGGAACAATATCAGCTTTAGCTTTATCAGCAAGAAAAAACATTCCTCGTTTAAACTCTCCTGTATTTCCGTCACGTGTTCTGGTACCTTCAGGGTAAATAACTGCGGATAAACCCTTTTTTACTCTTTCTGCAGCTTTATCAAGAGATTTCATAGCATTACGTACATTTTCGCGGTCAATCGGTATAAAACCGGCACATAACATTGCCCATCCAAGAACAGGGATTTTATTAATTTCTTTCTTATATATCATTCTTACATTATCTGGCAAATATGCCAGTTGAACAAAAATATCAAGATAGCTGGCGTGATTGCTTATATAAATCTTTCCTTCGCCCGGCTTTATGTTTTCTGCACCATACACATGTACCTTAATTCCGTAAATAAACAGTGTACCTTTTGTCCATACCCGCATTAATGGATTGGAAAGCCAATTTTTGTAATCAACGGGCCATATCAAAATTGATATTATGGCAACGAGCAGAGAGTAAAGGATGACAATAAAATTTTTTATGAGCCACATTTGAGCAAAAATACAAAATAATTTATTCTGTTTTTACTACCATGTGAATACTTATAAAAATATAAATCTTGTTTTGATAAATTGAAATTAAATATTCAGCAAAAATAATAATTTGAAATTTAGGGATAAATAAATAAACTTTTTCATATACTTTTTTTTGGTATATTTGTATCTAACCTAATAGCCACCGGAAGTACCTGCGGCTGATTGATCAATAAAATTTGACACAAAAACAAAAAGTATATCTAAAGCTGGAAAACGGCAAATCTTTTGCAGGTTACAGCTTTGGAAAATACGGAGATTCTTCGGGTGAAGTTGTTTTTACAACCGGAATGACCGGATATCCTGAATCAATTACCGACCCCTCATATTCAGGACAAATACTTGCATTCACATTTCCCTTAATTGGAAATTACGGAATACCAAAGTTTAAAAGAGATGATTCTGCCAAAACAATACAGGATGCGTATGAATCGGGGAAAATACAGGTACGCGGTTTAATAATTTCAGACTATAGTTTTGATTATAGTCATTTTGATGCTGCAGGCTCACTTCATACATTGCTGCTTGAAAACGGGATACCTGGGATATACGGGGTAGATACTAGAGAGCTAACTAAAACATTGCGTACAGCCGGAGTAATGGTTGGTAAAATTTCTGCTAACCCTGAAGCTAATATATCTGATTTAGTTGATCCAAATGAAGAAAATATGACGGGGTTAGTATGTGTAAAAGAACCTGTTGTTTACGCATCAAAGAAAAAAAATCCCAAAAAAATATTACTTATTGATTGCGGGGTAAAAAATAATATTATCCGTAATTTTATAAAACGCAGAGCAGAAGTTATTAGAGTACCGCATAATTTTGACCCTACAAATTCAAAGTATGATTTTGACGGGATTTTTGTATCTAACGGACCGGGTGATCCAAAACTATGCATAGAAACGATAGAAAACCTGAAAAAATCATTTGAGTTAAATAAACCTATATTCGGTATCTGTCTTGGCAGCCAGATACTTGGACTTTCATCCGGTGCTGATACATTCAAATTAAAGTTCGGGCACAGGTCTCAAAATCAGCCTTGTATTGAAATTGGCGGACATTGCTATATTACTTCACAAAATCACGGATATGCTGTTGATACAAAAACAATTTCAAAGGACTGGTCTGAATGGTTTGTAAACAATAATGACGGTACAAATGAAGGCGTAAAGCATAATACCAAACCTTTCTTTGCAGTTCAGTTCCATCCGGAATCATCTCCGGGACCAAATGATACAAGCTGGCTTTTTGATAAGTTTATGGATCTATTATAAATTTGACTAATTCAATAAATAGAATTTTATTGCTGGGTTCAGGTGCCCTTAAAATAGGAGAGGCAGGGGAGTTTGATTATTCAGGTTCGCAGGCAATTAAAGCTTTAAAAGAAGAAGGTAAATATATTATACTCGTAAACCCAAATATTGCAACAGTTCAAACTGATAAAGATCTTGCTGATAAGGTTTACCTGCTGCCTGTAAATCCATACTTTGTAGAGCAGATAATAAAGAAAGAAAAACCTGAAGGTATTATGCTTGGTTTTGGCGGACAAACAGCACTAAATTGCGGTTTGGAACTGAACAGACTTGGCATATTTAAAAAAAATAATATTCAGGTTTTAGGTACACAGATAGATTCCATAAATAAAACAGAAGACCGCGAACTTTTTGTAAAAGAGTTAAACAAGATAAAAATAAAAACTCCAAAAAGTATAGCTGTAAAAAGCGTAAAAGAAGGTTTAAAAGCAGCAAAAATAATAGAATATCCCGTTATTTTAAGGGCGGGGTTTACATTAGGCGGGCTTGGTTCAGGATTTGCAAACAATGAAAAAGAAATAACTAAAGCACTTAAAGAAGCATTTTCTTATTCACCGCAGGTATTAATTGAAGAAGACTTGCGCGGATGGAAAGAAATTGAATATGAAGTTGTACGTGATTCAGCAGATAACTGTATTACTGTATGCAATATGGAAAACTTTGACCCGCTTGGAATACATACGGGCGAGAGTATTGTAATTGCGCCATCACAAACCCTTTCAAATCATGAATATCATACCTTACGGGATATTTCCATTAAAACAATCAGGCATTTTAAAATAATTGGCGAATGTAACATTCAGTTTGCTCTAAATCCCAAATCTGTAAATGAGAACGGTGAATTTGATTACCGTGTTATTGAAGTGAACGCAAGACTTTCACGGTCATCAGCACTTGCTTCTAAAGTTACCGGTTACCCTCTGGCTTATATTGCAGCGAAACTTGGACTTGGATATAAACTTACTGAGTTGGAAAATTCTATAACAAAAAAAACTTATTCTTGTTTTGAACCAGCACTTGATTATGTTGCCTTAAAAATTCCCAGATGGGATCTTGCAAAATTTCCCAGGGTAGATGTTGAAATAGGCAGTAAAATGAAATCAGTTGGTGAAGTAATGGCAATAGGCAGAAGTTTTCCGGAAGTATTGCAAAAAGCAATCAGAATGCTTCAGGTAGGAAAGTTTGGACTTGTTTTAAACCGCTCTAAAACACAAACTATCAAAGAGGATATTGTAACACCAACTCCACGCAGACTTTTTGCTATATCAAGAGCATTACGAGACGGATATAGTGTTGATGAGGTGAATGATATGTCAAAGATAGATAAATGGTTTCTTAATCAGATAGGTTTAATAAGTAATTTCAGAAAAGTTGAAATAAAAAATGATGCACTTAATTCAGATTTTTTGCTTGAGGCAAAAAAGCTTGGGTTTTCTGATAAGCAAATAGGTATCCTAACTGAAATGGAAGAAGATGAAATCAGAAAAATCAGGAAGTCGCTGGGTATTCTGCCGGTTTTCAAACAGATAGATACATTAGCCGCAGAATATCCGGCTGAAACTAATTATCTATATTCAACATACCATGGTGAGACAAATGATATACCCGAAACTAATGAAAAAGATGAAAAGAAGATAATGATACTAGGGTCAGGACCTTACAAAATAGGTTCATCTGTTGAGTTTGACTGGTGCTGTGTAAATACAGCAAAATACCTTAGAAAATTGGGTTATAAGGTTATTATGGTGAACTATAATCCTGAAACAGTGAGCACAGATTATGATATATGTGATAAACTATATTTTGAAGAACTAAGTCTTGAACGTGTACTTGATATATATGAGTATGAAAAGCCGCAGGGGATTATTCTTTCTATGGGCGGACAGATACCAAATAATTTAGCACTAAAGCTTCATGATAATAATGTTTGGATTCTTGGAACTTCTCCTCACTCAATTGATAAATGTGAAGACAGGAATAAATTTTCGCAAATATTGGATAGACTTAATATAGATCAGCCACAATGGCAGGAACTTTCTGAATTAAAGCAGGCAAAGAAATTTTCCAATAAAATTGGCTATCCTGTACTTATAAGACCTTCGTATGTATTAAGCGGTACTGCAATGAAAGTATGCAGCAACGATAAATCTGTTGAAGAATATATAAAAGAGCATGCACAGATATCAAAAGATTATCCTGTAGTAATTTCAAAATTTGAAGAAGGTGCAAAAGAAATAGAAATTGACGGTGTGGGGCAGAATGGTGAGCTAATAATATATGCTATAAGTGAACATATAGAAAATGCAGGAGTGCATTCAGGAGATGCAACACTGGCGATACCCCCTCAAAAGCTATATTTTGAAACTGTTCACCAGATTAAACGTATTACAAAAGCAATAGTAAAAGAGCTTAAAATTACCGGACCATTTAATATACAGTTTTTGGCAAAGGAAAATAAAGTGAAGGTAATTGAATGCAATCTGCGTGCTAGCCGTTCTTTTCCGTTCATTTCCAAAGCTACTAATTATAATTTTATTGAGTTTGCAGTTAAATCAATACTTGGATATAACATTAAAGGCAGCTATAAAACTTTAGACCTTGATCATATAGTTGTAAAAGCGCCACAATTTTCTTTCAGCCGCTTAAGCGGTGCTGACCCTATATTAGGTGTAGAAATGTCATCAACAGGAGAAGTGGCTTGTTTTGGTGAGTCATTGGAAGAGGCTTTCCTGAAATCAATGCTTTCAACCGGTTTCAGGCTGCCAAAAAAGAATATATTGATTACTCTTGGGGATCTTGAAGATAAGATAAATTTCCTTGACAGCGCTAGGAAACTAAATGAAATGGGATTTAATATTTATGCAACTTTAAACACACATCAGATATTAAAAGAACATAAGATAAAATCAAATCTAGTTAATAAGATAAGTGAAATGAAAAATCCAAATATTCTTACAATGCTTGAAGGTAAGAAGTTTGATATGGTTATTAATACTCAATCAATGAAACATGAACATAAGGCAATGCGGGATGGATATATTATGAGAAGGAAGGCTATTGATTACAATATTCCGCTCATCAATAATCTTAAGATTGCCGAACTGTTTGTAAACTCAATATATAAATATAAGCTGGAAGAGCTTGAGATTAAGAGTATGGATGAATATTAAGTTTAAATTACATCTGAAAAGATTAAAATGGCACTGCCCTGAATTTTTCGGGGCTTTTTTATTATGTTTTTATAATTAGCCAATACTTATAAATTTGAACATATGAAAATTATATTCCTGAAATATTTTGCATTATTTCTGCTATTTACTGTAGTTTCGGGAAATTATGCACAGCGCACCAAATCTGTTCCTCAGGAAATTAAAGTTACTAATTACGTAACAGATAGAACGGGAACACTTAATTCTTCACAAATTAAATCACTTGAGCAAAAGCTTGCAGCTTTTGAGAAGGAATCTTCAAACCAGGTTGTTGTTTGGATGGAGCCATCTCTGGATGGTAATTCAGTTGAAGATCGTTCATATGAAATTGCTGAGAAAAACGGTATTGGACAAAAAAGTAAAAATAACGGTGTTCTGCTTTATATTGCAAAAAATGACAGGAAACTTAGAATTGAAGTAGGTTACGGGTTAGAGGGAGCATTAACTGATGCACTTTGCAGCCAGATAATTCGTAATGAAATTACTCCACAATTCAAAAAAGGTAACTTTTTTGAAGGTATTAATGCCGGAGTTGATGCTGTGATTAAAGCAACAAAGGGCGAGTACACCGCGGAAAAGGAATCAACTAACGATAATCCATTTAGCGGAATATGCTGTGTACCTTTCCCGGCAATAGTATTTATAGTAATATTTTTATTCATATTTGTTTTTCCAATTATAAGCAGAATTTTTGGATGGAACAAAGGTAAGGGCAAAAATAATTGGTGGTACACCGGAGGCGGCTCGAGCGGTTGGTCATCGGGCAGTTCCAGCGGCTGGAGCGGGGGCGGTTTTTCCGGTGGTGGCGGTTCTTTTGGAGGAGGCGGTTCAAGCGGTTCATGGTAGAAAACAAACAGTAATGAATAATGCGTAATGAGTAATTTAGAATAAGCAATAAGTAATATGTAATAATAGAACAATAAATAGATATGACAAGAAAGAAATAATTTATAATTATATAATCTCAATGGTTTTACATGAGTAATAAAAAGTGGATATACAAATACTTTTCTGAAGATGAACTGAAAGATATTCAGCTAGCAGCTGATGAAGCAGAAGCCAAAACTATTGGCGAAATTGTACTTAGTTTCAGGGATAAAAAATCATTTCTGGAGAAGTTATACAGCAATCATGAACTTGCTTTGAAAGATTTTGAAACGCTTGGGGTTTTTAAAACCAAAGAAAGAACAGGGGTTTTAATTTTTTTAATATTTGAAGAAAATTATTATGATATCATAGCAGATGAAGGAATTTACTCAAAGATTCCGGATGAGATATGGAATAAAATGGAAGCTAAACTTAAAGAAGAATTCAGAAATAAAAATTATGCAACCGGAATTAAGGTATTAATAAATGCAATGAGTGAAGTACTTACTAAGGAGTTTCCTACAAGGGCTGGAGCTGTGAATGATGATGAATTAAACAATGAAATAGTAATTAATTAAAATTTTTGAATTAAGCTTATTTTTCCTTATTTTTTGCCTTAAATACAAGTGTTAACGGTACGCCGGTAAATCCAAATTCTTCCCTTATTTTATTTTCCAGAAATCGTTTATAATTTACTTCAATTTCATCTGGTAAGTTACAGAAAAATCCAATAACCGGAGGTGAATGCTTCAGTTGAGTTATGTAGTTTATTTTAAGCTCTTTATGTGATTTAGAGCGTGGTGGAAATTGCTTTATGTATGACTGAATTTTATCATTAAGCTCGCTGGTTTTTAATACAGATGCCCTATTATCATAAACCAGTAATGCTGATTCAATTAACTTTGAAACCCTTTGTTTTGTAATTGCTGAGGTGAATAAAAAAGGAATAAAATCAAAAGTTTTTAAATGTTCTTTAACTTTTTCTTCAAATATTTTAGCTGTATTACTGTTCTTTTCAATTAGATCCCATTTATTGATAACTATCAATATTCCTTTTTTTAGCTCAGCTGCTTTATTAATAATTTCAACATCTTCTCTGCTGAGCTTAAATATTGCATCTTGAGGATCAGCAAATTTTGAAAGCTTGCTTATAATAGTTGTTGCATCAATCACAATAACTGCAATATCACAGCGTTCAATACTTTTTTGAGTTCGCAAAGCAGAAAAATATTCAAGACTTTCAGCACGTTTAATACGTGATTTTTTTCTTAATCCTGCAGTATCAATTAATGTTATATATTTACCGTGATATTTAATTAAAGTATCAATTGAATCTCTTGTTGTACCCGGAATATCCGTAACAATATTTCTGTTAGTTTGTGTAATTGAATTTGTAAGAGATGATTTGCCAACATTCGGTCTGCCAATAATTGCAAGTTTGATAGTTGTGTTTTCATCTTTACTCACTTCAGAAATTAACTCTGCAGAAATTTTATCCAGAAGGTCACCCGATTTTCTGCCAACCATAGCAGAAACTTCAACCGGTTCACCTATTCCAAGTTTAAAGAATTCTTCTTTCCCCACGGAATCTTTACTACTATCAACTTTATTAACAACAAGAATTACTTTTTTTTTATTGTTCTCAATAATATTTACTTCACGTCTTAGTATTTTAGCAATATCAAGGTCTAACGGAGTTATCCCGCTTTTTGCATCAACAACAAATAAAATTATATCAGCTTCTTCAATAGAAATTTTTACCTGCTCTCTTATGGCTGATTCAAATGTATCTTTGCTATCGGGAACATAACCGCCTGTATCTATTAAAAAAAATTTTTTACCATTCCATTCAGCTTCGCCATAATTGCGGTCTCTTGTAACTCCCGGCAAATCATGCACTATCGCAATTTTTTTGCCAATAAGGCGGTTAAACAGCGATGATTTACCCACATTAGGTCTTCCGATAATTGCGGTGATTTTTTGAGACATATTGGTTTATAGAAGCTAATTTACTCTTTCGCTGATAAAATCAACAAATTTTAACATAGTTTCTTTAGTTTCAGAAGAATTAAAATTGCTAAGGTTGTTTTTTGCAGCACTGCAGTATTCAGCAGTTTTATTGATTGTATATTCTATACCGTTATAATCTTTGATAAAATCAAGAACAATACTTCTGCTTTTTGAATAAGAACCGTTTTTCACTAGACTTATAATTTCTTTTGCTTCTTTTTTGGTTGAGTTATTTAGAGAATGAATTAAAGGAAGTGTAAATTTTTTTTCTTTCAGGTCACTGCCGGAAGATTTTCCCATAATTTTTTTCTTGCCAACATAGTCAAGAAGATCATCACGGAGCTGAAATGCAATCCCAAGATTTTCACCAAATTTGCTCATCATATCAATTTCATTTTTATCCTTAGAAGAACTTGCAGCACCAAGCTCGCAACAAGCATTAATGAGCGAAGCAGTTTTATCAGAAATTATCCGGAAGTAAGTTTCTTCGTTTACATCAAATTTTCTGTTCTTTTGAATCTGCAAGAGTTCTCCTTCACTCATTCGTTTAACAGCCCGTGAAGTTATTTTAAGAAATCCACATTCATCATTTTCAAGTGCAAGCAGCAGCCCTCTAGAGAGCATAAAATCACCCATTAAAACAGCAATTTTATTTTTCCATACAGCGTTAATAGATGCAAGCCCGCGTCGAGATTTTGCATCATCAACAACATCATCATGAATCAATGTTGCTGTATGCAGCATTTCTACAAGTGTTGCGGCGGTATAGGTTCTAGGAGAAATATCACCACATAGCTTTGCAGAAAGAAGGACAAGAATTGGACGGATTTTTTTGCCTTTTTGCCGTAAAATATATTTGCTGATAAGATCTACCAGTGCTACTTTTGAGCGAATAGAATTTCTGAAATGAACTTTAAATTCATCTAGTTCTTTTTCAATAGGATTAGATATTTTTTTTAAGTCAAGTTCCATTAATTTCAATTAAAATAAAAGCATAAATCTATGTTTTTTTAGGCTGTGAAAATTTTGAGATCAAAATGCTAATTTCATACAGTATTAACAGAGGAATACCCAATAAAAGCTGACTGGTTATATCCGGACTTGGAGTTAATATTCCTGCAAGTAATAATATTATAACAATTGCATGCTTGCGGTATTTACGCATAAATTTAGGTGTAAGTATGCCCAATTTTGAAAGAAAAAATGATATCATTGGAAGTTCAAATACTACACCTGCAGCCAGCATTACTGAAATTACAAAACTGAAATACTCATCAACAGCAATGTTATTACTTATAGCCTGCGTACCAAATGAAGCAAAAAATTTTAATGCTGTAGGAAGCATTACAAAGTATGCAAAAGTTAAACCTCCTAAAAAGCACAGACTAGAAAATATTACAATTGCTGAAATATATTTTCTTTCTGAAGGCATCAGGCCGGGTTCAATGAACTTCCAGATCTGGTAAAAAATATTAGGAATACTAAAAATTATTCCGCAGGTAAGTATAACTTCAAAATAAAGAACAAGCTGTCCGTATGGTTTTAAATTAATAAGTTCAAGCGGAGGGGTTGTATGTGTTGCAGGGGCAAGAAGAAAATCATTCATAATATAGTCAATGAAAATTGCAGCAATTATTCCTCCGGCAACAACACCAATTAGTGCTTTTATCAGTCTCCACCTAAGTTCTTCCAGGTGTTCCCAGAAGCTCATTTCTCCAGGCTGTGAATTATCCTTTATTGCATCGTTTTGAGACATATCTTTAAGCCCGCAGTTTTATTACTTCCCTGTAATTAATTCTCTTTCTTGGCGTTCTTTTTCAAGCTGTTTAAGCAGCATATTATATTTCATTTCAAATGTAATATCACTGCGTTCAGGGTTATCTGTTGGTTTGTTACCCTTTGAAATTTTTACAATTTTATCATAATCTTCATTTTTAGTTTTATCAGTAGTTACATTTTCTATTTCGGATACAGAATTATGTTCTGATAAAAAATTATTTTGCTGATTTATTTCAGCAGATTTAATTTCTGTTTTATCAGAAAGAACTAAAGATTCTTTCTTTAATAACGTAATACCCTCAATGAATGATAAAATCATATTGATAATGAATTAAATTACCAAGTAAATAGTTCAGGATATAACGGGTATTCACCGGTTAAGTCGTCAATTTTCTGCTTTACACTTTTCTTTACATCACTGCTTTGAGTATTAGAAATTATATCGTTAATCATTTCAGCAACTTTTTCCATTTCCTTTTCTTTAAAACCGCGGGTTGTTAAAGCAGGAGAGCCTAATCTGATACCGCTTGTAATTAACGGACTTTTGTCATCAAAAGGAACTGCATTTTTATTACAGGTTATTCCAACTTCATCAAGTAATTCCTGTGCATGTTTACCGTTAATATTTTTATTACGAAGATCAATCAGCATTAAATGATTATCTGTTCCTCCTGAAATTATCTTGAAACCAAATGAAATAAGTTTTGCCGCCATGGCTTGAGCATTTTTAATTACCTGCTCAGCATATTTTTTAAAGTCAACTTCAAGAGCTTCTTTAAAAGCAACAGCCTTTGCTGCTATAACATGCATTAATGGACCGCCCTGAATACCCGGAATAACCATAGAATCAATCAGTTCACTCATCATTTTAATTCTGCCTGATTTTGGTGCTTTTATTCCGAAGGGGTTTTCAAAATCTGCTCCCATAAGAATCATACCGCCTCTTGGTCCGCGAAGTGTTTTATGAGTTGTTGTTGTTACAACATGGCAATGCGGAATGGGGTCATTCAATAATCCCTTTGCTATTAATCCGGCAGGATGAGCAATATCAGCGAGCAAAAATGCATTAACTTTATCGGCAATTTCACGAAATTTTTTATAATCAATGTTTCTGGAGTAGGCACTTGCACCAACTGTAATCATCTTTGGTTTTTCCTGCAGAACAACCTTTTCTATCATATCATAATCAAGCATTTCTGTATCTGGATTAATTCCATATTGAGTAAAGTTATATAGTTTACCTGAAAAGTTTACAGGTGATCCATGTGTTAAATGTCCGCCGTGAGAAAGATCCATACCCATTACTTTATCACCGGGTTTAACAAGTACAAAATAAACAGCCATGTTTGCCTGTGAGCCAGAATGCGGCTGCACGTTAACATATTCTGCTCCAAAGAGTTCTTTAGCTCTATCGCGTGCAACATTTTCTGCTATATCAACATATTCGCAGCCTCCGTAATATCTTTTTCCCGGGTAACCTTCAGCATATTTATTTGTCATAACAGAGCCCATTGCCTGCATAACAGCTATGCTTGTAAAGTTTTCTGAAGCAATTAGTTCAAGTTTATTATTTTGTCTTTCAAGCTCATGCCTTATTGCACTATATATCTGAGGATCAAAATCCAGTAAGTGAGTCATAATAAAATTTTGTATTTAGAATTGTGTAAAATTAAATTATAATATTTTGTTTTATTTTTGAGATTAAAAATTTTTAAAAATCATCAGAAGGTCTTAAAAACCACAGCTCTCCAATTTTAACAGATGCACCAAATCTGAAGATCTCATCTTTAATAAGTCCATTTGATTCTTTCCCTTTAATGTTATATTTCGCGTATAAATCAATTGAGTTATACAAACCTATAGGTAAACCCAAACCTGCGCTAACGCTTATAATATTTATATTTTCCCCATTAAGCTTTAAATAATCTTGGGTGTAACTGCCTCCAAGTCTTAATGTAATTCTCTTTATATATGAATCTTCCAGTTTTTTAGAACCAGTATATTCTATTCCGGCACCAATTTTCATGCTGTTTTTAATTTCAGCAGGGTGAGTACCGTAATAGGTAAAATCATCCCACTTCTGATAAAACATATCTGCTGAAACAGTAAGTTTGTTATTAAAAGTATTGGCAATACCAACTCCAAAAGCAAGCGGTATCTTCAGTTTGCCGTTTGAAATAAAAATGGAATCAGTAGCACTGGTTGAGCGGTTAAATCTTCCTGTTAAATTTGAAGTAAACTCTGCAGGCGTTGAAAAATATACACCTAAATTCAGATCATCAAATTTTTTATTTTTAAAGATCTTTCCGAAACCGTGAAAAATGAGACCTGAGTTAAAATAGAATCCGTATATGTTGTTTGCTGATAAGTTTTTTGTATCAAATAATGAGCCGTTTGTAAAATCAATATTTACTGATTTATTAATATTCCCGAAGGCATAATTAAACTGTGCTCCAAAGCTTAAATATCTGAATAAGATATAAGAAAAACCCATATTAAATTTATATAATCCGCCATTACCGCTGTAAGTTTGCCTGTATGGTTCGTTACCAATTGAGCCGTCAAAGTATGTATCATAATTAACATTGCTGTAATTATTTATTCCAAGGTTCACAATCCAGCCGTTACCTTTATTAAAGGGAATTGAAAGATCAAATCCGTTAAAGTTTCCGTAAGTCCTTTTAGCTGATTTTGTTCCGTCTGTAGATCTTATATTGTCCAGAGTGAATTTTGATGTAAAAATCGTAGTGGGAATTCTAGTCCATGCAGCCGGATTATTAGAGTTTGTATAATCACCATAAAGAGCAAAACCCATAATACCCATTGCTTCTGTGCGATTGCTTGATGAGTATGAAAGCTCACCAAGTCCGAAGAGTGAATAGATAGATCCACCATTCTTATCAGTTTGAGAAAAAAGTGAAACTGAAAAGAAAAGGATTATTATGGAAATTTTTAAAAAATATTTTATTTTGATATTTAATTGCATTACTTGCTATTACCTGATTATCTATTAAATTAAGGTGTTACCCTTGGAGTATATTTTATAATTACATGCGGACGTTTTGAATGATCAGAAGCGGTTTCGTTGTAAAACACATATCTATCCAGATTAATTGTCTGGTTTCCAGCAAATAACAACAGTCCGTAATTTGTTTCACCGGAAAGCCAGCGGGCAAACGGGGAGGGGGCACCTGCTGCAACAAGGCGCATCATATACATACCACTGCCTGCAGGTGAACCGTTGAATGCAAATAGATCTGTTTTTAATCCTGCTGAATCATTAATAAACTGACCATAAATTGTGAAGTTTGACTGATTAGAAAAAATACAATTCAATGAATCTAATGCGAGAAACAACTGTACATCATTTATTGTTGCAGTAGATGGAATATGACTTAGATCAAACTTCATTGGCTGAACATAACTTATTCCTGCCTGAAGTGTAAAAGTTTCACTTTGTACCGGCAAGTCTCCGCGTGAAAGTGAAATTGTAGAATTTGTAGTTATGCTAAAAGTATCTGTTGTCCCATTTTTAGTATAAATTACCTCTAACTTTGGTTCAAGATCTGTAGTTGGAGAGTTGTTAGAAGTAAAACCTTTGATACAAACTGATGAACCATTAGGTGAGAGTACAATACCATAATTTTTAACTGAATATGAAGTATCTGCGGCGTATTCAAGCCAATCTTTCACCAATGAAGTATTGAGTGAAAGTTCCACTTCCTGTGAATCAGCTGTAGGTGTACCGGTATAACTACCCTGTGATACAGTACCAAATGCGTTTGAAGTTACAGAATCATAAGTGATATTATTGAAATCATATTTTTCCTGAATACGGTAAACATCAAAACCAATTTGTCCCAAAGAATCAGAAGTGGTGTTAGGGAAATAGTAATTTCTGTAATAAAGAAACAACTTTGCAGAAACTACAGTTGCACTGTCATAACTATCACCAATATCATCAAATTTTATTAATCCCTTTGATTCAATGCTTCCCTTTTTGCCAACCAAAAGGTTATGAGAACCTGAAGTATTAACATAAAACAATTTATTTTGAGATGTAATGGGCATTGTATCAATAAATGAGTCAAATATCTTTACTCCTGTTGTTTCACCAGGCGGAATGAAATTAAGCCCAAGTTCAGAGGGATCATCAGCACATCCAATAGTATATATAGAAAGAGTTACAATTCCGATTATACAAAAGAAAGCAGTCTTAAGATTTTTATTTATCATCTAAATTTCTGTATTTCCTGTTTATTTTTGACAGTTTGATATTCATAATCTATAATAATATTGCCAATTTTAACTGTTTTTAGCAATAAATCTTACAGCATCAAGTAAATTTGATGCAATAAAATCAATTTTTACATTTTCATCAAGACATTTCCTTTGAGCTATTTTTCCGTATCCAGTGCTAACTAAAATATTGTGTAAACCTGCATTTATACCTGTTTTCATATCACTATAAGCATCACCAATAATATAAGATGATGCGATATCTATATTATATTCATGTTCTGCCTGTTTTATCATGCCTATTCCCGGTTTTCTTGAAATATGATCAATGGAGAATTCTTTTATTTTTCCTTCTATGTGATATGGTGAAAAATATAAAGCATCAATTTTAGCTTCAGAATTTTCTTCAAGAAGAAGTGAAAACATCTTATTATTGATATTATTCAGAGTTTCAAAAGTTAGCCAGCCGCGCGCAATAGATGACTGGTTAGTAACAACAATGATCTTAAAGCCCAGTTCACGAGCTTCTGCTATTGCAGAGGCAGAACCACTAATAAGCTTAACATCTTCAACAGATAACAGGTAACCTAAAGTTTCAGAAGATTCGCCTTCTACCTCTTCTAAAATTGTACCGTCTCTATCCAAAAAAAGTGCTTTATTCAATTGGTTTAAATAAAAAAACAGGACAGCAATAATAAAGCTGTCCTAAAATAAAATCTGATTAATAAATCATGCCCAGATAAAATAGCTTAACCTTTTTTCATAATTGACCTGTATAGATCAATATATTTTTTAGCAGAAACTTCCCAGGAAAAATCGTAAGCCATAGCCTGCCTAATTAACTTGATCCATTCTTCACGGTTACTATAAAGTTTTAATGCCCTCTTAATAGCTTTCATCATTTCAGCAGGTTCGTATTTGTTAAATAAAAAGCCATTACCTTTGCCGTTTTTATATTCAGTAATAGTATCAGCAAGCCCACCCGTTGCTCTGACAATGGGAATAGTGCCGTATTTTAAACTATACATTTGGTTTAAGCCGCAGGGTTCATATTTTGAAGGCATCAAAAACATATCACTACCTGCTTCTATCAGGTGAGCCAATTCCTCCGAAAAGCCAAAATGCACTCCGACTTTTTGCGTGTATTTTTTCTTTACACCTTCAAAAAATTTCTGGTAAGTCTTGTCTCCTGAACCCAACAGAACGAATTGAATATTTTCTTTCATCATCTCAGGTATTGCATTTTTGATAAGATCAAATCCCTTCTGATCGCTTAATCTTGAAATAATACCTATAACCGGTGTTTCTGCATTGAACTCAAGGTTAAAATGTTTGCATAAAGCTTTTTTATTTTCGCGTTTAAGAGGAAGTTCTTTAGATGTATATCGGAAAGGCAACAGGGAGTCACGTTCCGGGTTCCATACTGAATAATCCACTCCATTTAGAATACCGTAAAGATCTTTTTTCCTTTTTTTAAGCAAGCCTTCAAAACCCATACCGTATTCGTGAGTTGTAGCGATTTCTTTTGAATAATTTTCGCTTACCGTAGTAATTGCATCACTATAAACAAGTCCGGCTTTAAGCATACTGAATTTATCGTAATATTCTACACCTTCTTCATTATAAATATTTTCAGGAAGTCCGCTTTTTAAGAAAGAAGTGTGCGGAAATATACCCTGAAATGCCAAATTATGAATAGTGAAGATACTTTTTACATTATGAAACAGAGGATCTTTTGCATAAATAGTTTTTAAGTATGCAGGTATAAGACCTGTTTGCCAATCATTGCAATGAATTACATCAGGCTGCCAGCCAAGCAAACCCAGCACCTGAACAACTGCACGGTTAAAGAAAATAAACCGCTCATCATTATCGGGATAGTCCTTGCCGGTTTTTTGATCTACATAGGGGCTTGATTTACCGAAGTACTCTTCATTTTCTATCAGGAAAACCTGTGCCTTACCTTTTGGTGAAACAATAAATGAAGATTTTATATTACAAATAGCAATCTTATCTCCAACAGGAACTTCAATGTTTGTTAAGCGTTTTATTTCGTAGATACGAAGCCTTCTTTCGTCAAGAGTTCCGTATTTAGGAGTTATTATCCTAACAGGATGACCTGCTGCATTTAATTCCTGAGGCAGAGAGTTGGAAACATCTGCAAGACCGCCAGTTTTACTGTACGGTGTTACTTCACTTGTACAAAACAGTATATTTAAACCTTTGCTCATGTAAAATTTTGGGTTAAATTAATTCCTGTAGGAATAGCCTATGGAAATTACATAATGACCTGATGCTAACTGAAAACTGTATTAATATAGACCTAATCTGTTATTTGTGCTATTATAAAATTTTAAAAATTATTTAATAAATTGGTGTAAAGTTAAGAAAATCTTAACGAAATGGAAATCTTCAGTTATACTGAATTATTTTGGATTAATTGAATGTAATTTACAAATTTACTTAAAATTCATTTTTACTGCAATGAAATTAGCAGGGTATAGGAGTGCTTAAAGCTGAAATTCATTAATTTAATCTAAAAAGCAATCATTTATTATTTTTAATAATATTTTAATTTTGATTTTATTCATAATATAAGCTTTTATTGTGATTAATATAGGTTTTTGGATAATTAGATGTTTAAGTTATACATTTTTTATTGTTTTTAAAATAAATATTTTAACCATATAAATTTAAAAAATTTCCAATAATATATAATGAAGAAGTATCTTTCGTTTTTACTTGTTTTAAGTTTTATTTCCCTTTCATTTTTATCATTTAAAACTACCGAAAATAAAATAGGCAAAATGCTTTCAAAAGCTTTGAATGATTCCGGTAATAACACATTTGTTGTATGGATTTATTTTAAGGATAAAGGTCCGGATGCAATGTTAAAACTAAATAATCCATTAAATATAGTAACGCAAAGATCGCTTGAGAGGCGCTTGAAAGTAAAACCTGCAAATCAGCTGCTTGATTTTACCGATATACCGCTTTACGTACCATATATTAATATAGTAAATGCTAATGTATTAAAAATTCGTAATTATACAAAATGGCTTAACAGTTTAAGTGCAGAAGTTACAAAAGAGCAGATTAATACAATTGCAAACTTTGATTGTGTAAAAAAAATAGAGCTTGTTGAGAGGTTTAAGGTGATTGAAAATGAACCGGAAATTTCAAGTGATTTATCTCCTGTGTTTATAAGTCCTTCAAATGATGCTCCGTTTGCGGATACTTTATCTTATGGCTCAGGAAATGCCGTAACACAGATTACACAAATAAAAGTAAATCTTGTTCATAATCAGGGAATAAAGGGACAAGGTGTAATGATAGCAAGTTTTGATGCAGGATTTTCTAATCTAACCCACGAGGCATTTACAACATACCCAATGAAGATTCAGACAACTTATGACTTCCAGAACCATACTCCGGCATTAACAGGGGACTCGCACGGAACAGCTACACTGTGTTTAACAGGCGGATATAAACCCGGAAAAATGATTGGACCGGCATACGGCTCAACTTTTATTTTAGCAAGAACTGAAGTTGACCCGAACGAAGTACCTGCCGAAATGGATAACTGGATTGCTGCTGCACAATGGGCTGATAGTCTTGGTGCTGATGTTATCACAAGCTCACTTGGATACCTTGAGTTTGATCCGCCTTATTCAAGTTACACATGGCAAGATATGGACGGCAACACTTTGCCAATTACAATTGCTGCTGACCTTGCAGTAAATAAAGGGATTGTGGTTAGTAATTCTGCAGGAAACAGCGGAAACAGTTCTCACAATACATTAGGCGGACCCGCTGATGGTGATAGTGTACTTACCGTAGGTGCTGTTACATCAACAGGTATAAGGGCAGGTTTCAGCTCTGTTGGTCCAACTACCGATAACCCTCCAAGAGTTAAACCGGATGTTATGGCAATGGGCAGTAATAATTACTATGCATCTACAAATGGGAATAATTATTCTTATGGAAGCGGAACATCTTTTTCATGTCCGTTAACATCAGGAGTTTGTGCGTTGATGCTTTCAGCAAATAAAGATCTAACACCGATGCAGGTAGTTGGAATATTAAGAAAGTTTGCAAGTAATTCAAATTCTCCTAATAATCAAATGGGCTGGGGTATAATAGATGCATCGCTTGCAGTTGATTCTGCCCGTAAACTTGATATTTCTGCTCCATTAATACAGCACACTCAGCCCTTTACATCAACAAGTATAAATACAGCTATTACAATGAAAGCAAGGATAACTGATAATGGTATTATAAGGAACTGGACAAACGAAGCACCTCTGCTTTATTACAGAAAATCTACTAACGGAGGTTCAAACTGGTCAGCATTTACTCCAATAAATTATACTGCGGTTAATTTAGATACATTTTCATTTGTTATACCCGGCAGTGTAAATGGTACAACTGTACAATATTACTTTGCTGCACAGGATATTGCATTACCAGCACCAAAAGTTTCAAAACTGCCGGCAGGCGGAGGAGGTATAAATCCGCCGGGAACAACTGCACCGCCTACACGATTTCAATATACAGTTGGCATTGTTGGAATTCAGCCGGTATCAAATGAAATTCCTGCGGTATTTAGACTTTATACAAACTATCCAAATCCGTTTAATCCGGTTACAAAGATAAAGTTTGATATTGCAAAAAATACAAATGCAAAGCTGTATATATATGATTTGCTTGGCAGGGTAATTGAAACTTTGATAAACGGTGATATTAATGCCGGCAAGTATGAAATTGATTTCAGCGGTGCTGAACTTTCATCAGGGGTCTATTTTTACAAACTGATTACAAATGAATTTGCTGATACCAAAAAAATGCTGCTTCTCAAATAACAGCAACTGTTATATTATTTAACTTGTTTGCTGGTTTTACGAAAAAAATCAATTACAATTAATATAGATTTTTAATTATAAAAAAAACCCCGTTTCAATGCGGGGTTTTTTATGGATTCAGCTTTATTTATCATGGAATAATCTACTCAAACTAATTTATCTTTCAGGGAAAGCATCTTTTCCTTCTTTAACAACTATCCCGTCTCTTGTTGCCTGCCATGTAAAATCCCACCAATGTCTTGGATTCTTTTTTGTAAGCCCGGTAAACTTAAGCTGTACACCAACCACTATAGCAGCACCGCCCATTGGAGGAATAGGCTGACCTTGTGGACCGCATTTTACTCCAAATTTACCATTTGCGGTATCAGTGGTATTAGGATCAATTTGCCAGCCGGTAACAACACCATATCCTGTTATTTTAACACCGGGGTCAAACTGTACATGGAAATCGTTTACTATTGTATCTCTGCTATTATTAATAACTTTGAACAATAGAAACCCATTTTCCCAAAACGGTTCAATAGTTATTGAAGAAGGGGGCATTTGTGAATAAGTGCTGAAATCATCAGCAGGTGCTAAAGGATTCTGATCGCTGCAAGCAGTAAAAATTGCTGCAATTGAAAAGAATATTGCGAAAATTAACTTTGTGAAAATGTTTTTTGAGTTTTTCATTTTTTTTACTCCTTTTAATTTTGGTTGTTGATTAATGAATTGATACAAAGTTAATTTTTAACCTTTCCAAAACCTTATCAATTACCTTATCAGTATAAAAAGTGCAAAAAAACAACAAAATAATTTAATTTTTACAGAAAATGAACAAATAGCAGATAAAAAAACGGTTAAAATTATTTATGGTAATGCACTTAAAGTTCTCTTATATTTGTAATACAAATTTTTATTATGGGACTATTAATAGAAAACGCTTCACAGGTTGTAACATGCCACACACGAGGCAGAAAATTTAAAGCGGGCAAATTCCAATCAGAGCTTGGTTTGCTAAAAAACACAAGCATTTATGCCGAAGGCGGAAAAATAAAATGGCTTGGCAGCAAACTGCCAAAGATATTGATGAACTCCGTAACTCATGTAATTGATGCCAAGGGTAAATGCGTACTGCCCGGTTTAATAGATTCACATACACATATTGTATTTGCAGGCAGCCGCGCTGATGAGTTTTCGATGCGAATAAAGGGAAGAACATATGAAGAGATAGCAAAAGCAGGCGGAGGAATTGTATCAACGGTAAAAGCAGTGCACAGCACAACGAAAGCAAAGATTAAAGAACTAGCACGAAAGCGAATAATATCATCAATGAGCTTTGGTGTTACCACTATTGAGGCAAAATCAGGTTACGGACTTGATACAAAAAATGAGCTGAAAATGCTTGAAATAATTAATGAGTTGAACAGTGAAATGCCTGTTGATTTATATGCAACTTTTCTTGGAGCACACTCTTTTCCCAAAAATTATAGCCGGAAGGAATATATTGATGAAATACTTTATGAAATGATACCACTAATTGCAAAAAAAGACCTTGCAACATTTATTGATGCATTTTGCGAAAAGAATTATTTTTCTCCGGTTGAAATTATAAGAATTTTCATGCAGGGGATGAAGTTTGGTTTGGTGCCAAAGCTTCATACCAACCAGTTTAATTCTATTGGCGGTATTGAAGCGGCTGTAAGATGCGGGGCACTTTCGGTTGATCATCTGGAAATAATGAAGCAATCAGATATAAACTCACTTGCAAACAGCGGGGTGATTGCTGTTGTACTTCCTGCGGTTTCTTATTTTCTTGATATTCCATACGCACCTGCCCGAAAAATGATTGAAAAAAATATTCCAGTTGCAATTGCAACTGATTTTAATCCGGGAAGTGCTATGAGTGAAAATATTCAGCTTGCCATGAGTATGGGTGTTCATCTACTAAAAATGAACTGTGAAGAAGTAATTAATGCTGTTACAATAAATGCTGCTGCTTCATTAGGTATTTCACATTATACCGGAAGTATTGAAAAAGGAAAACAGGCAGATATGGTAATGTTTGATACACCCAATTACAAAGATATATTATATCATTTTGGTGTTAATCAGTTATGGTGTACTATCAAGAACGGGTATGAAATAAAACTAAAATAAAATTTTTTTTAAGCTAAATTTTAAAAAAATAAATAACGTAAATACGGTAATGGATATATTAAAAATACTGATTAAGTTTATATTGATAAAAAAATGTGCTAAATATCTGAGAAAATAGTTAATTGAATTGATTTCTTCATTTTATTAATCCCGCTTAACGCGGGATTTTTTTATATTAATATTAAAATATATGTCAAAATCACATACATTTAAACATTCATTTATAAATGTTAAATTTGTATTATAAGCTATAAATTTACCAGATTAATTACAAAATGTAATGAGAAAAATAGTTGAGTGTGTTCCTAATATTTCAGAAGGTAGAGATGAAAAAATAATAAATGCATGTGCTGAAGCAGTACGAAAGGTTAAAGGAGTAACATTACTTGATGTTGACCCGGGGAAATCGACAAACAGAACGGTATTTACTTTTGTTGGTGACCCATCATCAGTAATTGAAGCAGCGTTTCAGTTTACACAAACCGCTTATGAGCTGATAGATATGACAAAGCATACCGGTTCGCATCCAAGAATGGGTGCAGTTGATGTTTTTCCTTTTGTACCAGTTTCTGGGGTTACGGGTGAGGAATGTGTTGAAATTTCAAAAAAATTTGGTGAGCGTGTAGGTACTGAACTTAATCTGCCAGTTTATTTATATGAAGAAGCATCAAATAATCCCGAGCGTAAATCATTAAAACAAATAAGAGCAGGTGAGTATGAAGGATTTAAGCAAAAAATTTATAAACCTGAATGGAAGCCAGATTTTGGACCTGCTGAATTTAACCCGAAGTTTGGCGCAATGGTTACAGGTTCAAGGTTTTTCCTGATTGCATATAATGTAAATATACTTGGTACAAAAGAGCAGGCACACAGGATTGCTTTAAATATCCGCGAACAGGGCAGAGGGGGAAATTATCCCGGCAGACTGAAAGCTATTAAAGCAATTGGCTGGTATGTAGATGAATATAATATGGCTCAAGTTTCAATAAATCTAGATAACTACAAAATAACACCTCCTCATATTGTGTTTGAAGAGTGTGTTAAAGATGCAAAAGAGCTGAATCTGGCGGCAGCAGGCAGTGAGCTTGTTGGACTTATTCCACTTGAAGCGATGTTAATGGCAGCGGAATATTATATTAAAAAAGAGAATCTATTTATAATTGATGAAAAACAAAAGATAAGGTTAGTTATAGAAAGATTGGGATTAAATTCAGTATCACCGTTTATTCCAGAAAAACGAATTATTGAATATATGATATCAGCAGGTAAAAACGAGCCATTAGCTTCAATGAGTGTACGCAGTTTTGTTGAGCTTGTTGGTGCGCGAACCTCATCTCCGGGCGGAGGGAGTGTATCTGCCTTAATTGCTTCTTTGGGTGCGGGACTTGGTGCAATGATGGGCTGGATGAGCTACGGTACAAAGAAGTTTGAAGCACTTGATGCTGAAATGAGAAAGCTTATACCGCCATTGCATGAAAATATGATGTTGTTAATTCCGATGATAGATGCAGATACTAATGCATTTAATGAATATATGACAGCAATGAAACTTCCAAAAGATACTAATGAACAGAAAAACTTACGCAAGAATGCAATGCAGGAAGGATTAAAAAAGGCAATAAATGTACCGCTTGGAGTGATGCGAACAGCTGATGAATGCTGGCAATATATGATTGAACTGGCGAAAATTGGAAATGTAAGCTCTGCAAGTGATCTTGCAGTAGGAGCAAAATCACTTGAAACCGGAATTTGGGGTGCGATGAAGAATGTTGAAATAAATATGGGGCAAATTGAAGATGAAAAATATAAAAATGATGTTATGAAAGAAGCGGTTGAAATTATTAAACGAGCAGAAAAGAACCTTGCAGAAGTTGAAAAGATACTTGCGGGCAGAAAGTAACTTTATATATTTTAAATTTCTTGGTACGATATTAAAAACATTACAAACCCAAACAGTTTCAAACAGCAGAATTTAAATAAATTTAACAATATTTACTTTAAATACTTTTCAAAACAATTATAAATACGTTTGTATTGATCAAGCCAGCTTGTTTGTCTGTAAAAGCTGTGTGATTCCTTTGGGTAAAACATAACTTCAAAATCCTTTTTATTATCAATAAGCTTCTGAGTCAGCTGAACCATATCCTGAAAAAATACATTATCATCAAGCATTCCGTGTGTCATTAACAAATGTCCCTGCAGGTTTTGGGAGAATGTAATTGGAGAGGACTGTTCATAAAATTCACTAACTCCGGTACTATCGGGATTCCCTAATCTTGCAAGTGTGAACCACCAATTGCTATAGTAATAATTCTTCCAGTTTGATACTGCCCGAAGCGAAACACCGGCTTTAAATAGTTCAGGATGTTTAAACATTGCCATTAATGTTACAAAACCTCCGTAACTTCCGCCGTAAATTCCAATATTGTTTATATCAATCCATCCTTTTGAATCAAGAAATTCAATTCCGCTGATGTAATCTGAAACTTCCCAGTAACCTAGATTGCGGTATGTTTTATTGCGGAAATCTTTTCCGTAGCCCATGCTGCCGCGGAAATCAATATCCAGAATGATGAAATCTTTTTGAGTGAGATATGTATCAACCATAAAGTTATCCCTGTATGGCGAAAAGCCATTTGTTACATTTTGCAAATATCCTGCACCATGTACAAAACATATCAGCGGATATTTTTTTTTAGGATTAAAATTTAAGGGTTTATAAACAAATCCGTAAATTAACTGTCCGTCTTCTTTATTATTAAATGTAATTAATTCAGGCAGATTCCAGTTTACTTCAGTAAATTTTGGCGAAATAGTGTTTGTAAGCTGTTTAACATTTCCTGAAGAAACTGTAAATGAATACAATTCATTTGGCTGCGTAATGTATGAATGTGTAAAGAATAGTACAGAGCCACCCTGAGTAAGTTTAAGTTCCTGTATGTCACCATCAGAATTTGTAAGCTTTTTAAATCCGGTACCATCAAAATTTAATGAGTATAGATTATAGTTATACGGTAACTCAGCATTTGCCGAAAAATATATCATTTTATTTGTATGGTCAATTGCAGATTCTGTAATTGTATAATTTCCGCCTGCAAGTTTGGTAAAACCACTGCCATCCAGATTAATTGAATATAAATTGTTAAAGCCAGAAACTTCTGATTCAAAAAATATTGTACTGCTATCAAGAAATACAGTTGGGTTAGAATGCCTTTCAAACCACGCTGCATCAGACTCTGTGTATATTTCTTTTATCGCTTTTGATTTAATATTGCAGATAAAAAGTTTTCGCTCATGTCTATCAAGTGTTTCTGCATCTAAAAGTAAATTTCTGCCGTCAGAAGAATAATCTGCATAAGCTGTAGAATATCGTATATTTGATGGATAAATAATCTCATTAATTTTACAGAACAAAGAATCCTTACCGATTGTATATACTGCATACTCCAAAAGATTTACATTTGAAATCCCCCTTTTTCTTCGTTCAGTTTTTACAAAAGTGCTGTTATAATCAGGAATTAAAATTGGTGTTTTGGATGAATTATCATATCTGGCAATAAAAAGCCTAAGTACGCAATCAGGTTCGTCTGCATATTTATCCGTTATTTCAATTATCTGATATGAAATGGAATCAGACTCATCATTAGTTAAGGCAAGTTCAACAGAGTTCTTCTTCAGACTGTCATATCTTATGAGGAAATAGTTCCCTGCACGTCTGTACACAACAAAATTACTAATAGCTAAAGGCGAATATTCATATTTATCAGTTTCAGTAAGTTTAATATCTTTAGTAAACTCCCTTGAAGCAGTAAAGTTTTTAGTTATGAAAAGATCACCATTTATAATAGTAACTGCATCGCCATTAGTTTTAAGTATAAATTCTGAAGCGGTTTCGCCTGAATCTGAATATTTAAAACTTTCACCTGTATTGTAATTCATATCAAACAAACTTAACATGCCGTCATAGTTTTCATCGGCATAATAGTAAATTTTACTTGTTTGCTGATTTATGAATTTAAGTGATGGTCTTGGGTTTACTATATTTGTATCCTGAAAAATATAGTCAAGAGTAAGTTCCTGAGAAAAGGAAATACATGGCAAAAATTGAATTAAAATTAATACAATATTCTGCAGTTTATAAATAAAACTATTGCACTGTTTTTCCTTGGCAGTCACAAGATTAGTAATGCAGTTCTTCAACTTTTTCTCTTTCACGAATTAGCTGCTGCTTATCACCATCAACCAGTATTTCAGCTGGGCGAAGCCTTGCATTATAATTTGATGAAAGTGAGTAACCGTAAGCACCGGTTGTAAGAACAGCAAACAGGTCACCTCGCTCCATTTTTTGTAAGCTGCGTTTAGCAGCAAGGAAGTCAGAAGTTTCACAAACGGGACCTACAATATCTACAGTTTCAAATCCCGTATCTTTTAACTTCAGCGGAACTATCTGATGATAAGCCTGATAGAGACATGGTCTCATGAGGTCATTCATTCCGGTATCTGTTATTATAAATTTTTTAAGTTCACCCTGTTTTGTAAACAGCACCTTTCCAACAAGAATACCCGCATTGGCAACAAGAGACCTGCCGGGCTCAATTATTAATTTTTTATTATATTGTGAAAGCATTTTTATCACAGACTCAACATGTTCACCTAAGGGGGAGTATCTTTCTGTTTCATCAGGTTCAGTTGGAATGTATCTGTGAGTCAATATGTTTTTATACTGAACTCCGAAGCCACCTCCAAAATTAAGATAGCGGATGTTAATACCAAGTTTTTCAACTTTATTAATAAGTTCACCAAGGTATTTTACAGCTTCTATATATGGATTCACTTCTGTTATTTGAGATCCTATGTGGGAGTGGATTCCAATTATATCAATATTCGGCAAACGATTGGAGGTTTCAAACACTTCAATAATATCTTTGCTGTCAATACCAAATTTATTTTCTTTCATACCAGTTGTAATGTAAGGATGAGTTTTGGCATCAATATCAGGATTAACTCTTATAGAAATTCGTGCAATAACTCCAAGTCTATGAGCAATTTCAGAAATAACATTTATTTCCTGCAATGATTCTACCGTAAAATTAAATATATTTTCTTTTAAGGCGTATTCTATTTCTTCATCAGTTTTACCAACACCCGTGAATGTAATCTTATTTCGTAAATAGCCGAATTTTAAGGCAAGATAAAGCTCGCCTCCGGAGGCAACTTCAGCACCGGCACCTTCATCTGCAAGCAATTTAAGAATTTCAGGATTGGAATTTGCTTTAATTGCATAGCAATTTATAAAATCAAGTTTGCTTTTTACTAAAGGCTGATTAATTTCTCTGTAGTTCCTCAATATCTGATTTTTGCTGTAAATATACAGCGGAGTTCCGTACATTGATGCCAAATCTTCAACCAGAAAATTTTCAGCATATAAACGGTTATCTTTTATATAAAAATGATTCATAAATTAATTTATTTGTTGTAATTAACTGTAAAATAAAGTATTGTAATGATTAATGAAACAGAATAAAAGAGTTTAGTTTTTTAGAGCAGGCGGTACTAAAAAAATTGAAGGGAATTTCTTATTTCAAACATAAAAACAAAAAACCAAATTGTATAAATAAAAAAATGCTGCATGAATAAACAAACAGCATTATTTTAAAGAATATAATTTTAATTAATAATTATTTAATAATCCATTTGACCATCACCGTTGTTATTGTTATCATTATTTTCGTTATTTCTGTTTTTTACCATTTTATTTTTTTCCTGCTGTCCAAAACGGTAGCTTATATTGAGGAAAAGATTTCTTGCATCACGTTTTCTTTCAAAAGTATCCTGATAACCTATACCGCTTATACTAGCTTTAAACTTTGCCTCATTCAGAATATCGCTGACCCGAAGAGAAACACTTAAGCGTTTGTAAAAAAAATCTTTTTTTACAGCGGCATCAAGCATTGAAAACGGTTCAAAATATCCCTGTGCATTATAGTTTCTGCCTGAATAGAAGTATGATATCTGAAGACTAAGATCAGCAGGGAGCATAAGTGTTGATGTTGCTCTTGCTGTCCATGAGTAACCGCTGTTTGCCTGCCCCAGGTTAGAAGCATCAATTTCTGATTTGTAGTAACTGAATGTACCGTTGAGTGTCCATATTTTTAATGGTGTAGCATTAACTATCAATTCTCCGCCATAAAATTTTGACTTATTGTAATTTACAAATGTTGAAAGAGTATTAACGCTATCTATGTAAGTTCTTTGTCTTGAAATCTGGTCTTTAGTTTCTCTGTAAAATATTGAGGGAGTAACTGTTGCAAAAGGAAAATAATGAATATAACTAAGCTCAAATGCATCAGTTAATTCGGGGTTCAGGTTAGGATTTCCCTCCCGGTAATTATTAGTACCTCCAGTAAATGAAATTGTTCTAAACGGATTAAGCTGCCATAAACTTGGACGGTTTAATCGTCTTGAATAACTAAGCTGAATTTCACTCCCCATACCGAATTTTTGAGAAATACTGGCGCTTGGAAAGAAATCAATATAACTTCTGTCAAAATTTTGACCTGTATTTAACAAGTCACCTTTAATGATTGTTTCTTCAGCTCTTACCCCAAGAGAAAACCCGAAGTTTCCTAACTGCTGGGTATAAATTCCGTATAATGCATGGATTTGCTCTTTATATATAAATCTGTTTGATGAACCTAGGTCTGTTTCATACTGGTTAGTTGAATAGTTTAGAGTATCAACCTGGTAATTGTTATCATTTTTCTTATAGCTGCCTCTGTAACCGGTTTCAATTTTAATATTTTTTGTAATGGGATGTGTATAATTAAGATCAGCAATATAAGAATCATTTAATTCATCAGAATATTCATTTCTGTTCTGCGGATTAAGTATGTTAGGAAAAACATAAGTATCAAATGTGTTAGATTCATCATTATCCTTATCTCTTGAGAATGAAAGGTCAGCTGTAAAAATCCGGTTATTTGGCATTTTTAATGTATAATTTCCGTTAAGGTCAAAATCGTAACCTTTATCATCTGAAATAGTAGTATTATAATATTGTGATGTTAAAATATTACCGCTGCTGAAAATATTATCATTAAGAGTGTTGAATCTGCCACGGTTATTATTCCTGTAATTTACAGAAAACCCGAGCAAACTTTGCTGATTAAGATTTATATCAATTCCAAATTTTGCAGTATGTCCTTCCATTCTGCCTCTTCCATCTGATAATTCATTTGTAAAATATTGGTCACTATTTAAGAAATTATAATTTTGACTTGAGCCGGACATTGTCATATGGAATAATCTATATGCGTAGTTACCATACAGATTATATTTTTTATTTTTTAAGCTAAGACTTAACTGTCCGTTATATTTATCACCAGTTCCAAGGTTTAAACCAAGGGTTCCGTTATATCCCAAGCCCTGGTCTTTACTTTTCTTTAAAATGATGTTTATAATACCAGATGATCCTTCTGCCTCATATTTAGCTGAGGGGTTTGTGATAAGCTCAATGCTTTCAACTTGCGATGCAGGAATCTGCTCGAGTAAATCACCGCGATTAGTTCCATCAAGTCCAGAAGATCTGCCGTCAAGCAGGATTTTTACACCTTCAGATCCCCGCAAACTGATATTATTATCCTGATCAACAGTTACAGAAGGAATTTCCTTAAGAAGATCAATTACAGAGTTACCCTGATTTGTAATACTTTTGCTGATATTAAAAACTTTTTTATCAGGTTTGAACTCAATTGTACTTTTTTCACCCTCAACAACTATTTCTTCTGTTGTAGTATTACCGGTTGAAAGTTTAATTGGCTCAAGAGATACGGTTTGATTGGCTGGATTGATATTTATATTGCTAAAATAAGCAGGAGTATATCCAACAAGAGATACTTTTATATAATAATTTCCATTTGGAATACCCGAAATGATAAAATTTCCCGAAGCATCAGTCTGAGTTCCTTTTACTAAAGATGAATCTTTAACTCTGTTAATAGTAACATCTGCTTCTTCAACAGGTTTACCATTTGACTTATCAATTACAGTACCTTTTAGTGATCCATTGGTTTGAGCCTGCAAAACACCGGTTACTGCACCAAGGAGGAGAAAAATAATAATAATAAGGTAAAACCTAATGGCGGCATATTTAATAATTTTAATCATAACTTAACTTTTTCCTGCAGTTCCTTTCTTTTTAATACTAACACAAATTTAATATTAAATACTCCAACTTAATGTAAATTATTGTAAAAATAACGTATAAAAAGATAAAATTAATTGATTTAAACTAAAAACTTGATTTTTTTGCAGCCAGAAAAAACTGCCAAATCAAATAAACTCTTTTTATATTCCGTTTTAAATTTGTTTGTATATTTATGTCCTGTTTCCCAATACTCGTTAATAATATTAAAAGTATTATTTGCTCTATCTGCTTTAGCATCAATTCTGCCGGCAAATTTATTTCCATAAAGAACAGGCAGGCAGAAGTAGCCATATTTTCTTTTTGGTTGCGTTACATAACACTCAACTTTATAGTCAAACTCAAATAACTTATTGAGCCTTTTTCTCTGAATTACTAAATTATCAAAGGGAGAAAGAATCCTTACTTCTTGCGGAATATCTGAATGTAATAGTGCTAAATTTTTAACTGAATAGTAATAAGTTTCATTAACACCGTGAATTGTTAATTTGCTGATTTTGTTTTCATCAAGCAGTCGGTTCAAAGTTAATTTAGTAACAGCTTTATTATGGTGCCTTAAATAAGTTAATTCTTTTTCAGATGAAATTCCTGCAGCAGTTAAAGATTTCATGATGATATGTTCTGATAGTTCTTCATTTGTAGGAATAGTATTAATGAAATTTTTAGGAAGAACCCTTTCAGGTAAATCATAAACTTTCTGAAATCCTTTTCTTGCTTTTAAAGCAAGTCTGCCGGAGTGTAATAAAAATTCAAGTCCTTCTTTAAGGGGTTTCCAATCCCACCATAAACCCCTTTTTTTGGAGTCTTCAAAATCTCTTGATTGAAGTGCGCCTTCTGAAGTAATTCTGTTCATAATAAATTTCAGCAGTTTGATATTTTTCTTTTCCCAATCAGCATATTTTTTGGCATACATTAATTTTCTTGGAAGGGTAAATCTGTAGTTTTTAATTGACATATATGAAGCGGCATGATCCCAGAATTCAAAAACTTTCTTATCTTTATCAATAAGTTCATCAAGCATTTCGTTTTTAAATGCGGGCATACGTGACCATAAAACATGTTTATGAGCACGTTCTACAATTGAAATAGTATCTATTTGTATATATCCAAGGTGTTCAATTATTTTATAAAGGTCATTTTTTGTATTACCTGAAATTCTTTTTCCCAAAAGCTGGGAATTAATTAAAATCTTTTGTGCATCACTAATTGAAATAATATTTGACTTCACAAAAATAAGGTTTATCTTTTAACTTTAAGTTTTTGAAGCAGTTCATTTGTAATTTGGTTTGAATAAATACCATAAGCATCAACAATTATTCCTTTTTCACCTTTATTTGAAGTTATTGCATAGATTATTTCTTCATCATCAGGATTTGAATTACCTTCAAATCTGTAGAATTCTGTAATTTCAAAATCGTATGGTGATAGCTTTAGTTTAAGGTTATTGCATTCTATGGAATCACATTTCAAATTAAAATCATTTACATAGCCTCTTTTTCTCAAATCATTAATAGCTTCTGATAAAGTATCGTAGTTTTTCATTATTTTACCTTCCTTAAATCTGTTTTAAAATTAAAACAGTATTAAACAGTTTTTTACAGAATTAGCTTGGCAGTGTAATATTATTACTGCTGGTTCTACTTTGTTTGTAAATAAAACATTTATATAAATATTAATTTTTAAATAATTTTTTAATATAATAGTTTATATTATTTAATAATTTCAACAAATGGTATAGCTATAAAGTTTAAATCATCTTTGTTTCAAAAATATAATAATAAGTATAAACATAAAACGCTTAAAGAAAAATTATTATTTTTATTTGCAGGTTATTTTATTTTCCTCACAATAATACTTTATTACGCAATTTCATTTATACATTATATTGGTTATTTTTAATTTAATTATTAGAAATATTTTTCAAAATATTAATTTAAAATTACTTAGGAATTATTTTTTTAATGTCAGCAAGTGAAAAAAAACCTGTTAAAAGCTTAAGAATATTTGCGGATAAGTTAATTGATTATGCAGGATTGTACCCGCCTGCAAGTCTTAACCTTCCTCAGGCATTTCATAATTATATATTTTACAAGCAAGACGAATTAAATTGGATGCTTTCTAAGTTCATAATACCAGCAAGAAGACTTGCTGAACTTTCTGAAATCATGAACGATATAGTTATAAAAGATAAAGTATCACTTTCTGTTCTGGGAAGCGGAGGAAAAGATACGGAAGAATATCTTAATAACTTTGAAAAAGATTTACAATTTGTAAAAAATTTTTTTGATTCAAACAGCATTCATGTATCAATTGATGCATTTGAAATAAGACTGCCGGATAAGATGTTTATTGAGGAATCAAATGATTCTTTAAAATACCTAATGATGAAGACTGCAGAAGGACTTTATGAAACATTGGGTAAAAATATACCGGTATATTATGAAGCAGTATTATCGCAAAAGTATGAACATGAAATAATAAGAACTGCTGAAACTATTGCATCATTAAAAAATGATTCAGGGTATAAACTCAGAACCGGGGGTATTGAGCCTTCAGCATTTCCTGAACCTGAAGTAATTGCGTTTGCAATTATGACATGCTGTGAGTATAATGTCCCAATGAAATTTACAGCAGGTCTTCATCACCCTATCCGTCATTTTAATGAAGAAGTAAAATCAAATATGTATGGTTTTATAAATGTTTTTGCTGCAGGTATATTAGCACATGAAAGTAATCTTGATGAAGAGGAACTTATTGAAATATTAACCGATGAAGACCCGTATGAATTTATATTCAATGATGAGGGGATAGAATGGAACGGAATAAAGGTGTTAAATGAAGAAATAAAATTATGCAGAGAGAACTTTATGGTTTCTTATGGCAGCTGCAGTTTTACAGAACCGACAGATGATTTAAAAACCTTGGAGTTATTATAATCTTGCAAGGAGAAAAATTATTAAATGAGATCATTTATTGAAGTTAAACCAGATTCAGATTTTCCTTTACAAAATTTACCATACGGAGTATTTAAGCTAAAGATTGGAAGTGCACCTGTATGCGGAACTGCTATAGGTGATTATGTAATAGATCTTTCAGTGCTTGAAAAAAAAGGTTACTTTGCAAAAACGTTACTTGGGAATAAGAAAATTTTTTCACAGCCTAGTTTAAATTCTTTTATGGGGCTAGGCAGAGAAGCATGGAAACAGGTACGAGTTGTTCTGCAAACAGTACTTAGTGATGAAAATCCAATGTTTAGGGACGATAAGGATTTGCAGAAAATTGCAATTATTCCAATGAACGATGTGGTAATGTGCCTTCCTGCTGAAATAGGAGATTATACAGATTTTTATTCCTCAAAGGAACACGCAACCAATGTTGGTACAATGTTCCGCGGAAAAGAAAATGCTCTAATGCCAAACTGGCTTCATATTCCAATAGGATATCACGGAAGATCCAGCTCAATTGTAGTAAGCGGAACAGAAATTAAGCGTCCCAAGGGACAAATAAAACCGGCAAATTCAGAAAATCCAATTTTTAGTCCCTCAAAACTTCTTGATTTTGAACTAGAGATGGGGTTTCTTATCGGACCGGGAAATTCACTAGGAAAAGTTATTCCAATTGATAATGCTTATGACCATATTTTTGGTATGGTACTTGTTAATGACTGGAGTGCCAGAGATATTCAGACATGGGAGTATCAGCCGCTTGGACCTTTTTTAGCTAAAAATTTTGCGACATCAATTTCGCCATGGGTAGTTACCATGGAAGCACTAGAGCCATTTAAGCTAAAAGGACCGGAACAGTATCCTGAGCCATTGGAATATCTAAATTCTAAAGATGACTGGGCATACGATATTAAACTTGATGTTTATTTAAAAACTCAAAGTGAAAATGAAAATATTAAAATTTCCAGCTCAAATTTTAAATATATGTATTGGAATATTTGCCAGCAACTTGCACACCATACAATTAACGGATGCAATACCCGCACAGGTGATATGATGGCTTCGGGAACAATCAGCGGACCGACAAAGGATTCATACGGCTCAATGTTAGAGCTTACATGGCGGGGAGAAAATCCAATAAAACTTCCGTGCGGAAGTGAACGAAAATTCATTGAAGATGGTGATACTATTACAATAAAAGGTTATTGCGAAGGAAATGGATACAGGGTTGGATTTGGTGAAGTTTCAGGGAAGATACTTCCGGCTATTTAAAAGATGTTTAAAAATATAATAGATTTTTAGAAATTTATGGAATATGTAATTTATATATTAGCTGCAATTTTTCTTTCATTCTTATTATATACAGCAATTGTATTTATAATTGCTTTTTTCAAAGACTAATTTAATGAATTATTTATAATTTGGAAGTTGAAGAACACCATATTTCTGTTTTTAGAACTGCAAGATATTTTAAACTTGGCAAGGCAACAGAGCATTCCAAAGATATATGGATTATGCTTCATGGTCACAGGCAGCTTGCAGGTAATTTTATAAAACATTTTGAAGAACTTGCTGTAAACAGCAGTGTGTTATATGCACCTGAAGCATTGATGCGAATATATTTAAAAGGTGATTATGGTGATGTTGGTGCATCTTGGATGACAAAAGAAGACAGGGAAAGTGATATAAAGGATTATGTTAATTATCTTGACAGATTATTTTTTGATTTAATATATCCAGAAGCTGAACAATTTAAATTAAAAATTAATGTGCTTGGATTTTCACAGGGGTCTGCAACACTTTGCCGATGGCTTTCACTTGGAAAAGCCAGGGTTAACAAAGCAGTATTTTGGTGCGGCAGCCTTGCGCATGAAATTAATTATAAAAATTACCCGCATTTAAAAGAGGTTGAAATTCACCAGATATTTGCATCAAATGACCCATACTATAACAATAATTTTCCAAAATCACAGATTAAATTATTAAATGATGCAGGAATAATATCGCGATCATATATTTTTAATGGTGGTCATGAAATTTCAGTTCGATTAATGAAAGAATCATCAATATTATAATTATTTATTAAACGTAGATTCAATATGTTTTAAATGCATAAAAGATTTATAATTAAGAATCCCATATGACAAAAATCATTATTTATGTAAAAAAAAATATATAATTTTGTACTTATAAATATTTGAAATAATTAAATCTGAATTAAAAAAGAAAATAATTTATGAGCTTTAAAACAATAATTGAACCATTTAAGATAAAAGAAGTAGAACCAATAAGTGTTACCTCAGAAGAAGAACGGGTACAGTATTTAAAAGACGCTCATTACAATCCCTTTATGCTGAAATCAGAGCAAGTATTGATAGATTTTTTGACAGATAGCGGAACATCAGCAATGAGCTCACGCCAATGGGCAGCTATGATGGAAGCAGATGAAGCTTATGCAGGTTCTAAAAGCTGGCATAGAATGGAAGCTGTTATAAAAGATCTTACAGGTTATAATTATATACTGCCAACTCATCAGGGCAGAGCAGCAGAGAGAATTTTATACAGTCATCTTGGAGGAAAGGGGAAAGTGTTTATTAGTAACACCCATTTTGATACAACAAGGGCAAATATAGAGTTCAGCGGAGCGGAGGCAATTGATATTCCAATTGAAGAAGCAAAACATCCTATGCTTGATCATCCTTTTAAAGGAAATATTGATACAAAAGCCCTGGAGGAGCTTATTTTAAAATATGGAGCTGAAAATATTGGGGGGGTAATATTAACTGTTACAAATAACAGCGGAGGCGGTCAGCCTGTAAGCATGTTTAATGCAAAAGAAGCCCAAAAAATTTGCCAAAAGTATAAAGTCAGATATTTTATAGATTGCTGCCGTATTGCAGAAAATGCGTATTACATAAAACACCGTGAAGCAGGGTATGAAAATAAATCATATAAACAGATTGCACAGGAAATGTTTGCACTTGCTGATGGCGGGGTAATGAGTGCTAAAAAAGATGGATTAGTTAATATGGGAGGATTTCTTGCTCTAAAAGATAAAAAACTTGCGGATGAATGTACAAATTTGCTGATAATAACTGAAGGATTTGCAACATACGGAGGTCTTTCCGGCAGAAGTATGGAAGCAATATCTGTAGGTTTAGAAGAAGTTTTTGAACCGGCATATCTTCAATACAGGATACGAAGCACTGCATATCTTGGTGAAAAACTTTATAAAATGGGTGTTCCGTTAATTTATCCAATCGGAGGACATGCTGTGTATATTGATGCTAAAGCTTTCTACCAACATATTCCGGTTAATGAATATCCCGGGCAGGCAATGGTTTGCGAGCTGTATCTAAAAGGCGGTATTCGTTCTGTAGAAATAGGCTCTGTTATGTTTGGGAAGTATGACAAAGAGAGAAAACTTATCCCTGCTCCAAATGAGCTTGTGAGGCTTGCAATACCCCGCCGTGTTTATACACAAAGTCATATAGAGTATGTTATTGAAGTTTTTGAAAAAATATTAATCGGAAAAGATGAAGTAAGAGGAGTTAAGATAGTTGAAGAACCTGAATTTCTTAGACATTTTACAGCAAAATTTGAGCGATTAAATAAAACTTGATTGTTATTAAATTTACAAGTATAATAATATTTTAAGTTAAGTTTTAATAAAAGTAATTAGATTATAAAAAAACCCGGCAAACACCGGGTTTTAATTTTTTGTTATACTGATAAACGATAATTTATTTTTTTAATTGGTTGTAAATTGATTATTTGCTTTTGCGAACAGATGATCCATCCAAAACTTAGTAAGTTTTTCGAGTACGCTGTTATTTTTTAAGCGGGAGTTCAGGTTATTAAAATCAACTTCGTCCATAAATTGATCCTGATTAAAGCACGTGAATACAAAAGATTCCTTGCCGGTTACCGGATCAACGTGTTTTTGCAGGCACTGTGCACAAACTTCTTTCATCATGCATTGCATAGGAGAGTTAATGCTGGCAATTGCTGTATGAACAGGATTGATATATGGTTTCAAAACACCATGTCTGGATTCCTGCACTGCTTTCATCATCCTATCGCTGCCAATTGCGATTATCCTGTTAACATTCTTGAGATCAAACAATGTTTTATCTTCTGCGTTATGTTCCAATTTACCTTCGGCATAAGCTATCATTGCCTGAACAATATTAGCAGTAATAGCCCTATCCTGTGGTCTGCGAGGCTGAATTGTATCACCAAAATCATTTGACCAAATCACCTGATCAGTTCCTTCTTCAACTTCATTACGTTTAAAAACGTCGCTAGTATTTCTGTAACCGGCAAAGTAAATAACCTTGTTGCCAGCATCTTTTAATGCTTTTGCAACCGAAAACAGAACTGCATTGCCAAGGCCTCCGCCTGCTAAAAGAACAGTTTCTCCTTTTGGAATTGTAGTTGGCTCACCAGTAGGACCCATAACAACAACACGCTGCCCCTGTTTTAAATGACGGCACATTCTGGAACTTCCCCACATTTCAAGAATTATCAGGCTTAGCAGTCCTTTTTCCTTATCAACCCAAGCACCTGTTAAGGCAAGACCTTCCATCATCATTTTAGAGCCGTCAATTGTTGAAGCTGTTGTTTCATAGTTTTGCAGTCGATAAAACTGACCGGGATGGAATTTTTTTGCCTGCATAGGTGCCTTTAGAACAACTTCAACAATTGTTGGAGTTAAAATATTAACCTCATGAACCGTAGCAATAAATTCACTATCAAGTTTATTTATAAACTCAAGATAATTTTTTTCTAGATCTTCGGGCTGTTCATCTTTTATAAAGTCTTTAAAAATCTTTGCCACTTCCTTGTAACCATCTTTAGCAGATGCCATAGCTTTAACTACATTACCTGCATATCTTGGATGGTTATCTCCATAACATGTAATAAATTTTCCATCTTTATTATATGATGTAAAGAATCCAGTTTCATTTTTACCTACTTTAATTAATTTTCCATCTTCGCCAAGTTTAAAAGTCTGGAAAAACTGATTTTTTTCATCAAGTTCAAATGTTCCCTGATGTTCACGTTCATAAATTACATTTGGCGATGTGCCAGCTGCAATAAGAACGGTTTTAGCGGGGAGTGTAACGGTTTCATCAAGATCTATATATTTTCCATCATCAGTTTTTTCCTGTTTACGAAATATAATTTGCTTTACAGCTCCAAACTCATTTGGTACTGCTTCCTGGGGACTTAATTTTTCCCAATAATAAATTCCTTCTTCCAGTGATTTTATCACTTCTTCATGATTAAGTCTGTAAGCTGGAGAATCATTCAAAGATTTTCGGTAGCATAAAGTAACTCCGCCCCAGTTTCTAACCAATGATACAAAATTTGGTTCTTCTCCTGCATCAGCAGCCCTTTTTCTTTCAGCTCTAACAGCAGCGCCGTGCTGAAGAAATGTTTTTACAATTCCTTTTTCTTCTGCATCATACATACTCATTGTTGTTTCTTCGCCCAGCACTTTAACACAAGCTTCAAATTTATCAATAAATTTTTCTACCTGAATTGGATAATATGCAAAAGCTTCTGTTGAAGTATCAATAGCAGTAAGTCCGCCGCCAATTACAACAGCCGGAAGCTGAAGCATAAGGTTTGCAAGGGAATCTTTTTTAGCTGCACCGGTAAGTTGAAGTGCCATCAGAAAATCAGATGCTTTACGGATTCCGCGAATTAAATTATTTTTCATTTTTACAATGGTAGGTTTGCCGGCACCTGTTGCAATTGCAATATGATCAATGCCTAATTTCCATGCATCATCAATTTCAATTGTTCCGCCAAACCGCACTCCGTCATAAACTTTAAAGTGTTTTCTTCTTGCAAGTGTTAAATATTCTACTTTTAAAAAATTCTTATCCCATCTGACAGTTATACCGTATTCTGAAACTCCTCCAAATCCAAGAAATACCCTTTTATCAAGTTCATCCTGAATATCTGTATAATTCAATACAGGTTTTGGAGTGATATAATTACCGTTTTCATTTCTGCCACCGGTAATATCAGGATGAATATGTTCAATTTTTAATCCATCAACTCCAACAACACAAAATCCTTCATTAAGCAGATATTGTGCAAGTGTGTAGCCGGCAGGACCCATGCCAACTACCATTACATTTTTACCATTATATGGAAGTTCATACGGGCGGGCAACATTAATAGGATTCCATCTTGTTAAAAGTGAATAAATCTCAAATCCCCATGGCAGGTAAAGAACATCAGTGAGTGAACGCGTTTCAATCTGAGGTATATCAACAGGTTCCTGTTTTTGATAAATGCACGCTTTCATACAGTCATTGCAAATACGATGACCTGTACCGGGACACATAGGATTATCAATCATAATTATAGCAAGTGAGCCAATAGACCTGCCTTCATATTTCAGCAAGTGCATTTCAGAAATTTTTTCATGAAGGGGGCAGCCTGTAAGTTTTATACCAAGCGGATTGTGTTTAGGGGTACCATCTTTTTCAAGCATTCCTTTAGAGCAGGAGTCTTTTCCCCGTTCGTGACAAAAGACGCAATATTCCACTTCTCCCATAATATGCCTGTTATCATATCTGTGATCTGTAAGTTTAAATCCGTCACGTTTTCTTAAGGTTTCTTCATCACCATAAACTTTTTCGGGGATACCTTCAAATTCAACTTTATTATGAACAAGATCGCTGTAATCTGTGCTCAACGGCTGGTTAATTAAAGACCAGTCGTTAATCTTATGTTTTTCTGCAATTTCAACGGTTCTTTTATAAATATACTTCTGTAAATGTTCAAGGATATTCTTCAGGAAAATATAAACTCTTTTTTGCTCTTCTGATGCATTTTGATTTTTAACATTTCCTGTAACAATATGATCGGTAAACTCTTTAATTCCATCTGTTGCCGCTGTTATATGGTAATAATTCTTTGCTTTTTCAAAAAGATTGTTATTAAATACAAAACCATTAGGCATAATTTCTAAGTAGTTTCGCAAATGTTCTTCCATTCCATCCAGAGTCTTCAGCATCAATGCAGTAGCTAATTCTTCATCGGTATCCCAAGGGAGCTCATTAAACAGATTATTTTTAATTAATAATGCCTGAGTATTAAGTTCGTTAAAATGGATGGAAGCAAGATCAGCAGGTTTGTATTTTTTAAATACTTTCTTTGCCATGAAATTACTTCTGACTTTTAAAACTTCTTTGTCAATTTCATTCAATTTTTTTAATTCATCAGCTTCTTTATTTATGCCAAAGAAATCAACAATAAAAGAATCCAGAAATCTGGCTGATTCAATTATAATTGCAGAGCGCTCAATATCTGTAACTTCTTTTCCATTATTATCACGGTACTTTTTAAACCTTTCAAATGAAGAGGGGTCGGCATCATTATAGTAATTGTAGAATTTATCAGCAAGCTCTTTTAGCTTTTTTGTTTCAAAAAGGTCTTTAAATGTGTACCCGTACTTAAGTTTCATATCATTCATTTTATAATGAACTCCAGTAAAAATTTAATAAATATTTTGAATACTTTGGAAAATTATGCAGGGCATAAATATATTTCAATAAAAAAATACACTGATTTATAAAAAGTTAAATATAGAAAGAAAACTTACTTCAAAATTATTAATAATATTCATATAATTCTATGATATATGTCATTATTTTAAGAAAGCAAATGTAAAATGTATATTGAGAGATAAAAAATTGCCTAATCAATTGATTTATGAAGCGGTATAAGTTATCTTTGTAAAAATCCATACAAACCGTTTATTATATAACAAAATTAAAAATTCAGGATAAAGTTAAGTGAATTTAGATAAAGAGCTTAATATTGAGCAAAGGAAAGCTGTTGAACAAATAGAAGGTCCCTGTATGATTGTTGCAGGTGCTGGCAGCGGAAAAACAAGGGTGTTAACATATAAAATTGCTTATTTAATTGAATCAGGAATTAATCCGTTTGACATACTTGCATTAACTTTTACAAATAAAGCTGCCAATGAAATGAAAAATCGCATACATAAATTAGCAGGTGCTGCTGCAGAAAATTTATGGATGGGGACATTTCACTCAGTTTTTGCCAAGATATTAAGGATTGAAGCACAATATATAGGATATGACCGAAATTTTACTATATATGATGATGATGACTCAGTAAAACTGATTGAAAATGTTATGAAGGAATTGGGTTTTTCAACAGATAATATAAAACCTAAAACAGTTTACAGTTATATTAAGGGCTTAAAAAACAAATGCATTTTGCCCGATGATATTAGTGTGCGCTCAAACCCGTTTGAAAAAATTGCAGCACCTGTTTACAAAGAGTACCAAATTAGACTTATAAAAAATAATGCTATGGATTTTGATGACCTTCTGATAAATCCGATATTGCTGTTTCGCCAAAACCCGGAAGTACTGAAGAAATATCAAAATCGCTTTAAGTTTATATTAGTAGATGAATATCAGGATACAAATCTTGCGCAATATGAAATTGTGAAAACTCTATCACAATTACATGGCAACATTTCGGTAGTTGGCGATGATGCTCAAAGTATTTACAGATGGCGGGGAGCGGAGATTGAAAATATTTTGAAGTTTGAGTCTGATTTTGATACCTGCCATGTGTTTAAGCTAGAGCAGAATTACCGCTCAACAAAAAATATTCTTCATCTTGCGGATGAAGTAATTAAGAATAATAAGCGGCAGATCAAAAAGACTCTTTATACCGAAAATCACGATGGGGAAAAAGTAACCCTTTCAGAAGTTTTTAGCGATAGGGATGAAGGGATGATGATTGTTAAATGGATATTTAATGAGATACAGAACCGAAAGCTGAATTTTAAAGATTTTGTAATATTATACAGAACTAATGCACAATCCCGTATTATAGAAGATGCTTTAAGAACAAATTCCATTCCTTATATAATTGTTGGCGGAGTTAAGTTCTATCAGCGTAAGGAAATTAAGGATGTACTTGCGTATCTTAAAGTACTTGTTAACCCAAAAGATGATGAAGCTATGACAAGGATACTTAAGCTTCGGGAAGGAATTGGTGAGCAGACTGTAGAAAAGCTAAAAACAATGGCAAAGGAAATTGCTAAATCCATAGCAGAAGTTCTGCTTACTATGCTGGACGAAAAAGATATAAATGGTGATGATAAAAAGAGAAAGCATACAAAAATAGAGAATGAACTTATCAGGGTAGCTGAGATTATCAAGAAGTATAATGAAGTTAAACAAGGGCTTTCGCCTAGTGAACTTGCAAGAAGTATTGTTGATGAAATTGGAATTTTACGCGAGCTAAGGAATGAGGGAACAGATGAATCGATGGATAGAATGTATAACGTGCAGGAATTACTTTCCGGTATTTCTGATTATACTGATAATACTGATGAAGCAACATTAGAAGGATTTCTGCATGAAGTAAGCTTAGTAACTGATATTGATAAGTACGATACAGAAAAGAATGCTGTTACACTTATGACAACTCACTCATCAAAGGGGCTGGAGTTCCCGGTTGTGTTTATAAGCGGTTTAGAAGAAGGAATATTTCCGCTTTCAAGCTCAATGCTTGAGCAGGAAGAAATGGAAGAAGAACGCCGGTTATTTTATGTAGCAATAACAAGAGCAATGCATAAACTCTATATGTCATATTCACTTCAGCGTTACCGGTTTGGCAGTGTAAGTTATCAGATGAAATCAAGATTTCTGAATGAAATTGATACTAAAAAACTGGATTACAAAAAATCTTCGGTACTTACAAAACATAAAAGCCGTCAGGTGCATCATGAAGAAGGAAGTTCTATAAGGTATGAACTATATGGCAGTAAAACCAATGATGATACAATTAATGATATATTCAGGGAAGATCTTGGAGTTAAAAAAGGCAGTGTAGTTTTTCATAATAATTTTGGTAAGGGAAAGGTTATTGAAGTAACCGGACGCGGGGATTCCAAAAAAGCTCAGATACTATTTGATAAGGCAGGGGTGAAAAATATTATCTTAAAATACGCAAACCTTACGGTCAAATAACAATTAACATATAACAAATAACAGATGATTTCAAAAAAATAATTTTAAAATTAAAAATTTTTTTAATTATGAATAATAAAAGTGATAATGTTTTAATGGATAAATCGTTTTTATTTGCAATAAGAATTGTTCGCCTTTATCAGTATCTTTGTAAAGAGCATAATGAATTTGTGCTTTCAAAGCAGATTGTTAGATGTGGTACTTCTGTTGGCGCAAATGTTGAAGAAGCTCACGGTGGAATAAGTGATGCTGATTTTTCAAATAAAATATCAATATCTTATAAAGAAGCCAGAGAAACAAAATATTGGCTTAGATTATTAAATGCCACCGATTATATAGATAAAAAACTTTTTGACTCGATGTATTCAGATTGTGATGAATTATGTAAGTTATCTTATTCAATATTAGATACTACAAGGATTAGTAGTTAAAAAAAGAAAAATAATATTTAATTTTTGTTATTTGATATTTAATTTTTGTTATTTGTATGAAATTTTTATTAAAAACAGAACCGACAGTTTATTCATACTCAGATCTGGAAAAAGATAAAAAAACCGTATGGGATGGTGTTACAAGTCCGGGTGGTTTGTTTCAGATAAAGACTGCCCGCAAGGGGGATATTGCTTATATCTATCACACCGGTAAGGAAAAACAAGTTGTTGGAATTTGTGAAATTATAACTGATCCGTATGTTGATCCCAAGGCAGGAAATCCGAAAATTTTTATTTTTGACATAAAGCCTAGGAGAAAACTTCCGAATCCCGTTACACTTGAACAGATTAAAAAAGATAAACGCACATGTGATTCACGAATAGTTAGAGAGGGCAGGCTTTCAGTTCAGCCGGTTGATGAAAAAGTTTGGAATGCAATACTTGAAATGTCTGAAATATAAATAAATTAATTAATAAATTTACAGAAAAGTAATAATATAATAAATTAAAAATGGCAGATAATTATTCATTTGATATAGTTTCAGAAATTGATTGGCAGGAAATTGATAATGCAGTTAATCAGGCACGAAAAGAAATACTTCAGCGGTATGACTTTAAAGGCTCTAAAAGTACAATTGAATATTCACAGAAGGATAAGACAATTACAATAATGGGAGATGATGACTACAAAACGAAAGCAATTATTGATATGCTGCAAAATAAATTTGTAAAAAGGCATATTCCGCTTAAATCCATGAAATATAAAACACAGGAGCAGGCAGGCGGAGGAATGATTAAGCAAATTATAGAAGTACAGCAGGGAATAAGCAAAGATAATGCAAAACTTTTAGTGAAGATCATTAAGGATTCCAAAATTAAAGTTCAGGCAGCAATACAGGATGAACAGGTAAGGGTTTCAGGCAGAGATAAAGACCTGCTTCAGGAAACTATTCAGCTTGTTAAAAACGCAGAACTTGATTTTGCAGTTCAGTTCACAAATTACCGCTGATCAAATAACAATGTGTAATTATTAATGAGAAATTTTAAGATCAATTTGAAACATTTTAACAAAGTGAAGAGAACGATTTCACTCTTAATTATTTATTGTTTATTATTAATTACAAATTACTCATTGCTATCTCAGCCTAAGTTAGATGTTATATACATTGATGCCGGGCACGGAGGCAAGGACCCGGGTACAATAGGTGATAAATACGGTGTGCAGGAAAAAAATATAGTTCTGCCAATTGCAATGAAACTTGGCAAAATGATAGAAGATAAATTTCCCGGAATTAGGGTTGTATATTCCAGAACTACTGACGAATTTACAAACGTTAAAGAACGCACTTCTCAGGCAAATAAAGTACGAGCAAAACTTTATATAAGTATTCATGCTAATCATAAAAAAATGGAAGAGAGTGAAAAAAACGGATTTGAAGTTTATTTGCTGAATAAAGAAAGAATGCCTGAGGCAGTATTGTTTACTTTAAATGAAAATTATAAGCTTGCTTTTCAGAAGTTTGGAAATGATTCACTTGATAATTTTATATTTGCATCACTTGCGCAGTCAGGTTATACCAGAATGAGTGAGTATTTTGCCTCAATAGCTGAAATAAGTATGTTAAGTTATACCGAACTTGAGTCGAGAGGAGTTTACCAAGCTGGTAACTGGGTAACGCTTGGGGCATCAATGCCAAGTGTTCTTGTTGAAACCGGTTACCTTTCCGATATAAATGATGAAAAATATCTTTCAAGTGAAAAAGGACAAAATGATATTGCAATAGCGTTATTCAATTCATTCATGAATTTTAAATCTCTTTACGAATCACAATAAATCAATAAATATCATTTATTTATTATTATTTTAAATTTATAAGGTTGCATTTACCTTATTTAGCTATTATATTTACAGTTAAGGTTATCATATAAACCAATATTTTAAATAATTATGAGTAACTACTTTAAATATATAGCTATCCTATTATTGTTGATTTTTTCTGTTGGTTGCACAAAGGAACGTGATGAGACTAGTAAAACCAGTTTCCAGATACTAGCAGATAAGGAAAAGGAATTGAATGACCGTGAAGCAAGAGTAAAGCTTAAAGAAATTGAGCTTGAAGAACGTGAAAAAAAGCTTGGCTTAGTTGACAATTCTTCTGATCAGCAAAATACAAATCCAACTGATACTGCAGGTAAGCATAATTTTACCCAGGTACAAAAAGATTCTTTAAAGAAGATTGAGGCTGAAAAGAAAAAGGAAAAGAAAAAAGAGATACAAAAAGAGATCACAAAAAAGTTTGAAAATCCAACATCAACAGTAAAGGATTATTATGAATATATACAGCGGGGAATAAATGAAACAGGCAACTTTGATTCAAACATGAAGAAAGCTCAGAAATATTTTCCATCCCGAACAGTTGATAAACTTAAATCTGGTTACAGAAACACAAAACAATTTACAATTGTAGATGAGCCAAAAGTATTAAGCCAAAAAGAAAACAAAGCAAGTGTAGTAGCAAAGGTTAAGCAAACACAGACCGTTAAAAAGGACGGGAAAGATACTGAAGTAACAAAAACATTAACGGTAACATATAATCTGTTAGCCAATAAAAATGGTGAGTGGGTAATTACAGGTAACACCGTAAAAGAAGAATAATGTTATAAAAAGTATAGGCCACCTTTTAAAAAAAATCCTTTAAAAAGAGACCCGGCTTGTTGCCGGGTTTTTTTATATAATATTTTTAAAATCTTCAATGTAATTACCATTTACTTTCTGAATACTTTAAATTAAATTTAAAATAAAATACAGTATCTGAAATCAAGTTATGGTTCTGAGTTTATATTGAAATCACTTAATTTAGTTTAGAATTACATATATAAATTAAATACGGCATTTTTTTCTATGTATTTATTTTAATTTTAAAGTAATTCTTCGGTATTTTATCATTCCAATTAAATTATTATTTTTGAAAATCTGTCTTTCGCAGATACTTTCCTACAATAAAAAATATTAATATAATAAAGAAAGCAGTAAAAAATGAGCATTTTAGCAGGTAAAAATACAAGATTAATGGTGCAGGGTATAACCGGTTCTGAAGGATCTTTTCATACAAGGCAGATTATTGAATACGGTACAAATGTAGTGGCAGGCGTTACACCGGGTAAAGGCGGCACAAGTTTTGATGATAAGGTTCCAATTTTTAATACATGTAAAGAAGCTGTAGTTAGAACCAAAGCAAATACTACAGTAATTTTTGTACCGCCCGCTTTTGCACTTGATGCAATTCTTGAAGCAGCAGATTCAGGTGTAGAATTAATAGTTACTATTACCGAAGGTATTCCGACCAGAGACATGATTGCAGCTAAAAATTATATTGAAGATGTAAACCGCTCGGGAAGAAGATTAAGGATGATAGGTCCGAATTGCCCGGGAATAATAACTCCGGGTGAAGCTAAAATCGGAATTATGCCGGGCTTTATTCATTTACCCGGCAGGGTGGGATTGATTTCAAGAAGCGGAACGTTAACATATGAAGCAGTTGCACAGTTAACATCACTTGGATTAGGACAATCAACCTGTATTGGAATAGGCGGTGACCCGATTATAGGAACAAATTTTACAGATGCAATGAAACTTTTTAATGAAGACCCTGAAACAGATGCAGTTATTATGATTGGCGAAATTGGGGGTAATGCTGAAGAAACTTGTGCTGAATATGTTAAAAACTATATGACAAAACCCGTTGTAGGATTTATAGCAGGAAGAACAGCACCGCCGGGAAGAAGAATGGGGCATGCAGGGGCAATTATTGCCGGAGGTAAAGGAACTGCAGCTGATAAAATAAATGTAATGAAGGATGCAGGAATTTATGTTGCTGAGTCACCTGCTGATATGGGTATGATGGTGCAGATTGCACTGGAAGAGTTGAATGCCGAGACGACAGTGAATAAAAAAATGAAAGCTAAAAAAGCAGCAGAAAAAAGATTTATAAAAAAGTCCGGTAAAAAAATAAACGTGTCAAAGAGTTCAAAATCAAAATCTTCTAAAAAGAAATCTTCTAAAAAGAAGATTTCCCCCAAAAATGCATCTAAAAAGAAATCTTTAAAAAAGAAATTTTCATCTAAAAAAAAGCGGTAAAAAGTTAAATTTTCTTAAAATATAAAAATGAACTATACAATCATCCGGATTATAAATGCAAGATTTTATGCACATCATGGTGTGTTAGATTCTGAGAGGATGAGTGGGGGGCTTTTTGAAATTGATGCTGAAATGACTTGCGATGTTACAGAAGCAGAAACAGAAGATAATCTTAAAAAAACGCTTGATTATGAACAAGCATACAAATTCATAAAAGAAGTAGTGTCAAGCGAAAAATTCTTTTTGATTGAAGCTTTAGCATACAGAATTGCATTAAAAATAATTGGTAATTTTAATGTTGTGCAAAAAGTTGTAATAAAAGTACGAAAACCTTCGCCGCCGCTTGGAGGTTTAACAGAATATGTAGAAGTTGAGCATACTGAATACAGACATGCTGAAAAACAGCAGATTAAATAGGGGATGTAAAAATATAATTGGTAAAAGTTGTTTTGGGTTTCGGTTCTAATTTAGGTAACAGAAAGAATATAATCAGGAGTGCAATTAAATTTCTGGCTTTGAACAGTAAGCTTAATCTTTTAAAATTATCTTCAATGTATGAAACTGAGCCATGGGGATATACAGAACAGAATTCTTTTATTAACTGTGCGGCTGTTTATTTATCCCGCTTAAATGTTCATCAATTATTTAAGTTAATTAAAAGATGTGAAAAAGTACTTGGCAGAGTAAAGCGGCCAAAATGGCATTCACGGGAAATTGATATAGATATACTTTTTTGGAATCGGGATATAATTAAAAACAAAAAACTAATAATACCGCATCCGCAGCTTCAAAACAGAAATTTTATCCTTAAACCTCTATTGGAAATAATACCGGAGTTTACTCATCCAGTTCTTAAGAAAGATATAGAGACTCTTTACAATAACAGCGTTGATAATTGCAGAGTAATAGCAGTTTAAAGTAAAAATTATATAATAATTTTAGTTAACCATTGATAAGCAGTTATTCAAATTCAGGTTTAAGTTATATAGCAGTTGAAGGTGTTATAGGTGCCGGAAAAACATCTGTGGCTCAAATGCTTTCAGAAAGGCTTAATGCAAAACTTATCCTTGAAAATTTTGAAGATAATCCATTTCTTGAAAAATTCTATGTTAAGCCGGAAGAATATGCATTCAGGACACAAATGTTCTTTCTGCTTGAAAGATATTCTCATCTTCAGGAAGTTCATCAAAAAGAATTGTTTCAGAATTTTGTTGTAAGCGATTATATTTTTGAAAAAGATAAGATATTTGCATACCTTAATTTAAGTGATGATGAACTTAAAATATATGAACAGGTTGTGCAGGGATTGGATAAAGGAATAGTAATACCTGATCTTGTAATTTATCTGCAATCGCCAGTTGAGCGGCTTATGATGAATATCAGGAAACGTAACAGAGAAATTGAAAAGGCAATTAGCGAAGAGTATATTTCAAGCCTTAATGAAGCTTATAATTATTTTTTTTCAAGATACAAATCAACAAAAATTATGATTGTGAATTGCGAAGAGATAGATTTTGTTAATAATACCGTTGATTTTGATAATCTTGTTAATGAAATATTTAATTCTGAACTTTCTGCCGTAAAATATTATAATCCCGCAATTAGAAAAACAGCACTTTAGTAAAATGTATGCGGTATGTAATTTTAGCAATACTAATCTATATCATTTATCTTTTTATCAGAAGATTTCTTATAAGCCTGAATAACCGATCTGAACAAACAGAAAATAACAATAAATCTCAAACCCAAACTCCAAAAAAGAAATATGATTTAAATATGATACAGGATGCAGAGTTTAGAGAAGTTAAAAAAGAGCCTGATAAAAAGTAACATGGAGCTAAATATTGAGCAAAGCTGAAAAGGTATTAGGAGATATTGGTCTGAAATTTTTTAAAGGCTTTGTACTTGAACGAGATGTAAACCCTGCAGGAATTAATAAGGAAATTATCATCAGGATACTTGTAATTATCAGGCATCAGTTTGGTGATATGCTTTGCTCACTTCCAATGCTTCAAGCTATCAGAAATGAATTTAAGAATGCTGAAATAATTCTTGTTACAAAATCATCAACAAAGTTCAAGGAAATTTTCAAAGGTAATATTTCACCAGTAAACGAAGTTATAGAATATGAAAGCGGTTTTGAAAATTTTATAAATCTGATAAAATTATTACGTGAAAAAAAAATAAATCTTGCAGTTGTTCCTTCAACTGTTATTTTTTCTGCCACAAATCACCTTGTAGCATATTATTCAAATGCTGCATTCAGAGTTGGTGTTAGGTCCAGAGATTTTTTATTAAATAAGGCAGGATATGTATTAAATATTAAAAATGATTTTTTGTGGGATTCAAAAAGAATACATCAAGTAAACAGGAATCTGGATGTTATAAAACAGATAGGAATAGAGCCGGTAATTAATAATATAGAACTTCAATTGACCAATGAAGAGAATACATGGGCAGAAGAATACTATAGAGAAAATTTTCCTGATGCTGCCAGAAAAGTAATTGGTATTCATCCGGGGGCAGCAAAACCTGGGAATGTTTGGCCAGCAGAAAAATTTGCTGAACTGCTGAATTTGTTATCGGAGAAATTTCCTTCATATTTTTACATTTCAGAAGGACCTGATGATAAAAAATACATAAATAAACTGGATGAAATTTTGAAACACAAATACCCATTGGTTAGTTATAAAACTTTTTATGGAGATTTGATGAAAAACGCAGCAAATATTAGTAAAACGGCATTATTTATTTCAAATGATACGGGAATAATGCATCTTGCAAGTGCTTTTAAAATGCCTGTTATTGGACTTTTTGGTCCTACAAATGCTTTTGAATGGGGACCTTTAGGTAATAATAAAGCTTCTGTTCAGGCATCAGGGGGAAAAATTGAAAATATTGAGATTATAAATGTTTTTGAAACTTGTTTACAGTATTTATAGGTTAAAATCTGTATAAATTTAACAAAAAACGGCTTTTTTACTGGTTTCCTTTTGTCTTGACATTATTTTATAAGCAATATATATTGCTTGTTAAAGAGGATAAAAAGTTATAGAATAATTGTTAGAGGTTTTTATTTCGGTTTTATTTTACGGATACCGCTAGCAATTTTTTATAGAGGATTTTGATAAAGCCGAATTGAACTAATTTTTTCAATTTCGGTTTTTTTATTTTAATTAATTTTATAATCAAAATGAGGTTATTTAAGTTTTCCCTGATAGCTTTATTGTTGTTTGCTAGTGCAGATATGTTTGCACAGAGCAGAGATATTTTTACAAAAGGTTCTGATAATAATGATGCTGGTAAAAATCAAAACAAATTACCCGATATTTCAGATTACTTATTTGGGGAAATTAAACCGGATTATAAGATAATTTCTTCAAATGCTAATTATATTGAAATTGAATATTCGCCAAAAGGAGTTTTAATTGAAAAGTTTTCAAATAACAGTGAAAATTTTACTTTGTATTCATTTGAAAATGGTTTGGAAAGCGGTATTAATCAATCTGGTTCACCCGATTTACGTTTCAGAAGTTTTGGGTTGTTTTTACCTTCTGTAAGAAATAATGCTGTCCAGATAATTGATTACGATATGAAAGAGGAGCAGAATGTAAATATAGCACCAATTCCCCAAATGGGTATAGTTAACCCAAATTTACAGGGGTTTGAGAATATTAATTATATATACAATAAAGGAAACCAATACTCACAAAATAAGTTTTACCCTGAACAACCTGCAGCAATGGAAAATACAGGTCCGCTTCGAGATGCAGTAACCGGGAATCTGGTAATTTATCCTTTTCAATATAATCCAGTAACACGAACATTAAGGCATTATTCCAGAATAAAAGTAAGAGTTACTTTTGGAGATAAACCTGTACAGCTAAACAGACCAAGAAGCCGCGATGAAGTATCATTGCTTTCAAACAGTGCAATAAATTATAATACCGCTGCAAACTGGATGAATCCTGACTTAAAAAATGCTTACAAAGAAAGAGTAGTATCAAATAGTGTTCTATCTACAGGTGAATGGTATAAGATTGAAATTAAGGATAATAATGACGGCAACAGTGAAGGCATTTATAAAATCACTAAATCATTTCTTGAAAATGCGGGAATAAATCTAAGCGGAATTGACCCTCGGACTATTAAGATGTATGGGAATGGCGGCGAACTTTTGCCGGAATTAATGGCAGAACCGCGTCCACAAGATTTGGTTGAAAATGCTATTTATATTGAAGGTGAAAATGATGGAGTATTTAATAATGATGATTACATACTTTTTTTTGCTAAATCAATAAATACATGGCACTATGATTCAACTTTAAATATATTTAAACATAAAGTGAATTATTATTCTAGAAGTAATTACTATTGGATATGTTTTAATACATCGGGCAACGGGAAAAGAATGGCATTATCACCATCTGAAAGCGGAAATCCGTTTATTGTGCCAACATCATTTACTGAAAAAATTTATACTGAACCTGAAGAAGAAAATCTGATAAGTGAAGGTAATTTATGGCTAAGCTTCAGCCGAAGACCCGGGCAATCAATTGAATGGAATACTACTTTAACCGGTTTAGAAGCCGGTTCAGATATACTTTACAGAATTAAACTGGCTCAAAGGGTTTTATGCCCAAACTCGGGATATTTTCAGGTAAAAGATGATTATTCAAATATGTCTGAATTTCTTTTCCCCCTTTCATGTGTAGTTGCAGGTTTTAACGAGTGGATAAATACTACCGATAATAGTTTTACCTTAAATCAGTCGCAAAAAACAAACGGAGAACAGATAAAATTAAGATCAACATTTTATGCAACTAACGGAGAAGCCGAAGGTTATCTTGATTGGTATGAAATTCAATATAAAAGAAGATTTAATTCAACAACAAATGATCTGCTCAGGTTTAACTCACCCGATACATCAGGTATTATTGAGTATAATGTTTCTTCTTTTTCCGGCAACAGTATCAGAGTATTTGATGCCACAGCTTCCAGTGATGTTAAAATGATTCAGCCATTAGAGGCATCATCATCAAATGTAAGATTTAGAAAGACTGCAATTCCGAATAACTTAAGCACTTTTTTGGTAGTTGGACCAAATGGTTACAAAACTCCAACATATATCTCTTCAAGGATAACAAATCAAAACCTGCACGGTATTGCGGATGGTTACAATTTTATAATTATTACACATAAGGATTTTATCCCTGCAGCCGAGAGACTAAAAAATAAAAGAGAACAAGGCGGAGCTACTAACCCTGATTATCTAAGAACTTTGGTTGTTACTACAGATCAGATTTTCAATGAATTTTCAGGGGGAGTTCTTGATGCTGTTGCAATAAGAGATTTTATAAAATATGCTTTTGATAACTGGCAAACACGTCCGGCATATGTTTGTTTAGTAGGAGACGGGAGTTTTGATTATAAAGGTTTAAGGTCCGGCAGCGGTATAAATTATGTTCCCGCCTGGGAGCTTACCTCACCGCAGATACATCAGGTAGAAGGTGCTGCAACAGATGATTTTTTTGTGAATGTGGTTGATGGCGGAAACTTAATTGATAAACCTGATCTTGCAATTGGCAGAATCCCGGCTAACTCTTTAGTTGATGCAAATAACTATCTTGATAAAGTAGATGTTTATGAAAGCGGTGAATATAACGGCTATTGGAAAAACAGAATGATGTTTGCAGCTGATGATGAAAGAACTACATCACCTGATTGCGAAGGTATATTTCATCTTACTCAATGTGAAACTTTAGCCGAACAATATACACCGGCATATATTGATAAAATTAAAGTATATCTTGCTACTTATCCAACAGTAATTACACCACAAGGAAGAAGGAAACCGCAGGTAAATGCAGATATTGCAAGATACTGGTCTGAAGGAGTAATGAATATTCACTGGACTGGTCACGGCAGCCCTGATGTTTGGGCACATGAATACGTTCTTGAAAAGGATAATATACTTAGCTTGATAAATAATACAAACAGATACCCGTTTGTTACCATTGCAAGCTGCGACATGAGCAAATTTGATAATCCTTCAAATGTAAGTGCCGGAGAGCTATTTATGATGGCAAACGGCAAAGGTGCAATTGGCACAATGGCTGCCTCGAGACCCGTATATGCTTCAGGAAATGCTGCACTTTTTTATCAGGTGTTTGCTAATATGTATATACCAAGAGATACTTTACTTCTGCAGAAAAGATTCGGGAATGCCATATTCAATACTAAGCAGGTTATACCATACAGCCTTAATGATGCAAAATATATATTAATGTGTGATCCAACATTAAGATCGCAAATTCCAAGGTTTCAATCTGTCATAGATAGTATAAGCGGCTTATCAGGTGATACTATGAAAGCATTAAGTAATATAAAAATATATGGTTCAATTAATCATCCTGATAATACATTATGGAGTGACTACAACGGGAAGATAGTTCTTAAAATATATGATGTTGACAGAAATGCACAAACTCAGGAAGATTGTAATCCGCCTATAGTACAGGATTTTAGACTTAATGGAGGGATTATTTTTTCTGGAACTAAGTCGGTAACTAACGGTAAGTGGTCAGTAGAGTTCATTGTTCCTAAAGATATTTCGTATCAAAATCAGCAAGGAAGACTTATAAACTATTTCTATAATAACCAATATGATGGTTCCGGGATCTTCCGTAATTTTATAGTTGGCGGAATTAATCCAAATGCATCTGTTGATTCAACCGGTCCGCATATCTCAATGTATATGAATACGAGAAATTTCAGGTCAGGAGATATTGTTAATACAAATACAAAATTAATAGCAGATCTATTTGACGAATCAGGAATTAACACAACAGGAACACTTGGCCATAAACTTGAAGGAATCCTTGATGGAAATGAAAATAATAAAATTGATCTGACTAATTTTTATAACAGCGATACTACATATAAATCAGGTTCCATTGAATATGATTTTAGCGGACTTTCAGTAGGTAACCATAATCTTAGATTGAGAGCATGGGATACATACAATAATTCATCAGATGCAACGATTGATTTTACTGTAGCCACAACAGGAACATTGCAGGTTACTAATATTTATAATTATCCTAATCCTTTCAGCGGAAATACTGCATTTACATTTCAGCATAACTATCCTGCGGATGTTAATGTAAAAATAAAGATATATACTGTAGCCGGCAGACTGATAAAGGAAATTGAGCAAAATAATATATCGGATAAATTTGTAATGATTCCATGGGATGGGAAAGATCAAGACGGTGAAACATTGGGAAATGGTGTTTATATTTACAAAATAGTAGTAGAATCTGTTGATGGTCTTACAGTTACAAATACAGGTAAATTAGCGGTATTAAAGTAAAATTAATAATAACATATACTTATCCAGGAGGATTTTTTAAATGCTGAAATTAAAATTATGTGTGATGGCGGCAGTAATAGTTGTGCTATCAGGCAGAGTATTTGCACAGGGTGAATCTGCAGTACCCTTTCTTTTGATAGGTCCAAACTCGCTAAATGCAGGAATGGGTGAAACCGGAACAGGAATGATAAACGATGCATCAGCAATGTTCTGGAATCCTGCAGGATTGGGATTTCAGAAAGGTGCACAGGTTTCTATAACTCACTCACCATGGTTACCGGGTTTAGGACTTTCAGATCTGTTTTATGATTATCTTGCAGGCAAATATTATTTTAAAAAGTTGAAAGGTACACTTGGAGTTAGTGTAACTTATTTGAATATTGGTACAATTATACAAACTGATGAATTTGGCAATCAGATTGGAGAATATAAAGCTTTTGATGGTGCACTTGCTGTTGGTTACGGTACCAAAGTAACAAAGGATCTGGGTGTTGGAATTGTAACAAGATTTATTTACAGTAAACTTTCAACCGGTAAGGTAGGTAACGAGCAGGGTTCAGGTACAGCTTATGATCTTAGTTTTGATATTTCAGCTTTATACAGACCTTCAAAAACAAAGTTAAAATTTTTAAATAATAAGTTTGGAGTTGGTATTAATATATCTAACATAGGTCCAAAAGTTACATATGTTGATAACGATCAGGCAGATCCTCTTCCAACTAACTTAAGGCTTGGTTTTGCATACGACCTTTATCAAAGCGAATTTAATAATTTAACCATTACTGCAGATTTTGCCAAACTGCTTGTTAAAAGAAGAGAAGACGGCAAATCTGATCCAGTTTACAAAGGAATTTTTACATCATTTGGCGGCGGATTTAATAATGTCATGAAATCAATCCAGTCATCTGTTGGAGCTGAATACTGGTATGGCAATCCAAAACTTATAGGTTTAAGAGGCGGATTTTTTTATGAAGACCCTGACAGGGGTAAAAGAAAGTTCATTACACTTGGAGCAAGCATAAGGTATAGTATGTATGGATTTGATTTTAGTTATATTAATACTATAGAAGAAAATCATCCATTAGCAAATACTTTAAGATTTACCCTTTCAGTTAATTTTGGTGCTCAGGAAAAAACTGTAAAAAAACCGGAAGAAAAGAAATCCGAAGAACAACCCAAGAAATAGTAAATGATAATTTTTAATTCGCTTATAAAAGTGCGGATACCGGCAGTGATACTACTGTTGGTATCCGTTAGCTTTTTGGTATATCCTGCTCAGATTTATTCACAAGCAAATAATCTTCTTACCGGGAATACCCGTGATAAGATTTTTAGATTAACTCATCCGCTAAATTATAATCCGGAAACCAAGACTACTGAAACTTACAACAATATAATGTTCAGAACTTTGCTTCCTGAAACATTAAATGTTTACGCTCTTAGGGTACAATTTAAAACTGATGACAATCCACAGACTACCGGGAACGGCAGGTTTGATGTTTCTACTAATTACCCTGACTCAGTAGATGCACCTCCTCATGATAGCCTTTATTTTATTTATAAACTTGAATTCCTTAAAAACTATTATTACAAAGCATCTAAAGGAAAGCTTATTATTAAATATACACTTTTTCCCGGTGTAAGAAATCTTTCAAACGAAATGGAATCTTATTCACCTCGCAGGACAGAAAATCTATCAAGAATGGGAAATCTATTTTTTGATGTGTGGCGATCTGCTGATAGCACAATAGATTTCTCGGGAATTAACCCTAACAATTCTGCATTTATTATTTTTCATGCAGGAGTTGGCAGAGATGTTGACTTGGAATCCCAAGGACTTTTTGTTGGTCAGCTAGACCTTCCTTCTATATACATGAGCCAAAGTTCTCTAAAATCAGTTTTTGGTGATACAACACAAGGTTATTATACTAATGAAGGATTAATAATTAAAAATTCCTGTATGCTTCCTGAACAAGAATACAGAATTGTAAATACAAGTTTTGGTGATGTTTATCTGGAGCTTGGAATGAATGGCATAGTTGTTGCGACCATAGGAAGTCATCTTGGGCTGCCAGATCTTTTTAATACTAATGACGGAACAACAGCAATAGGCAGATTTGGATTAATGGATGGACAGGCAATATTTAGTTACCTCGGGGTTTTTCCTCCGGAGCCATCTGCATGGGAAAAGCAATATCTGGGCTGGGTTGAACCTAATTCCTTGTTTACCAGCGGATCATTTACAACTAAAGCTGCATCAATAGATGTAAATGGCAATGAATCTGTCTATAAAATATTAATAAGCGGTAAAGAATATTTTCTGGTTGAAAACCGGAACCGTGACGCTAACAATAACGGACAGACAATATATTATGTATCACAGGGAGTAAATCAGTCAGTTAATTTTACCAAAGATGAAGATGGTTTTAACAGCTCTGATATATGGAAGTTAAAAGGCAGTATTACTGATGTTGATGAGCTTGACTGGAGCCTGCCCGGTTTAAAAAATGATACTGCTAATTATCAGGGAGGTATTATTGTTTGGCACATAGATGAAAATGTTATTGATGCAAAGATAGCGAGTAATACTATTAATAATGATATTAACCACCGCGGAGTAGATGTTGAAGAAGCTAAAGGTTCACAGGATATAGGAGTTGTTGTTTCAACTCCGCTGGGTGATATTATCAGTGACGGTTTTTTTGTGGATTTCTGGTATAACGGCAATCATTACCGTCCATCAAATATATACAGAAACGAATTTAATAATACATCATTTCCAAATTCCAAAAGCTATTCAAATGTAAATTCACGTGTATGCTTAAGTCAATTCAGTCAGATTGGTTCTTCAATGACTTTTAACTATGAAGTATGCGGAGATGTAGCCAATATAAACAGTTTTCCAAGATTTGTTGGCAAAGATATTTCAGGGAATTCACAAGCTATGGGATTTGATTTCAATAATAACGGATTTGATGAAATATTTGTAAACGTAAATGATTCTCTCTTCGGTTTTCGTGATAACGGAAACTCAATAAGAGTTGATATGCCAAATGGGTATTTAAAGGATAGTGCTTCAACCTATGCAGCAGGTTTTCTGAATTACAGTCTTTCAGGTAATTCAAAAACTATAATTGGTGTAACGGGAAACAAGTTAAATCTGATAACATTTAATATTGATTCAAACACTACTGCACCATTAGTGCAGAGTATTGATGCAGGGGTAAGGTTAACTACTCCTGATTTGTTTATTGGTGATATAAATCAACAGAGTGTGAATAATATTATTTTTTCAGGAACGCAAAGCGGCAGAATTGCAAAATTTAGAACCGATAGTCTGCTCGTAACATTTGATTCAGTTTCTAATTTACCAATAATTTCACTTGCAAGAAAATTAAACGGTAATTTACCTGTTTCATACGCCTATATAAATAATTCGTATAAATTTTTTGCCTCAAGCAATATTTTATTTTATCAGCCTGCAGATTCAGTTACTTCTCCTGTAAAAATTACAAATGATAACAGAATATTAAGACAGTCATTATCCGGAGGAGATACTGTAATTTCAGGCAATCTTGGAATATTATCTGTAAATTCAACTCCAACTATTTGTGACCTTAACGGTGATGGTGAACAAGAGATAATTTTAACCGCTGATAATAAAATATATGCAATAAATAAATTTGGCGTTGTACTTGATAACTTTCCGTTAAGTATTCCGAATGTTTCTTCTATAACTGGCGGGGTTGCAGTTGCTGATCTAAATAACGACGGAACAGCTGAAGTTATTTTTGGTACAGGCGAAGGAAGACTATATGCATACAGTATTAACGGGAAAATACTGGATGGTTTTCCGCTTTTAACAGGAGGCAGGATAAGTTCAACGCCGGCTGTAATAAATTCAAACGGTAATTTTGGGTTATTGATATATTCTGAAGATGGTTATTTATACGGCTTTAGGACAGAATGGGCTTATAATGGGAATAAAATTTTATGGAAAAACTTTTTAAGAAATGCAGAACATTCAAATAACGGTGCCGGAAGTATAACAACGGTAAGTTCAAATCAGCCTTGTCTTCCATCAGATAAGGTGTATAACTGGCCAAATCCTGCCTATGGAAAAACAACTAACATTAGGTATTACCTTAATGGGGATGTTACTTCAGTGAATATTAAGATAATGGACCTAGCAGGTGAGTTGGTAACTAAACTAACAGGGACTACCCACAAGGGTTTTGATAATGAAGTGCCATGGGATATCTCAACTGTTCAAAGCGGTATTTATATAGCCATTATAGAGCTTTCAGGAGGTTGTGGTGAAACTGCATCAATAAAAATTGCAGTGGTTAAATAAAAAGGTTTAATTAATTTGTTATCTAAATTTTAAATAACCCCGTGAATATTTGATACGGGGTTTTTTATTGCTTCTTTATAATTATGCCTACAATAGATATAATTACAAATTCAATTCTTTTCGCATATCTGTTAATGCATTTTATTATGCTTATTGGGCTATTGATAAATTCACGTAAAGCGAAGCGATCAATTTTTGAACCTAAAGTTTCTGTTATTGTTTGTGCAAAAGATGAAGAATTCAGTATAGAAGCATGTATTAAATCATTATTAAGTCTTAATTATCCGGCAGAAAAACTTGAAGCAATTTTGGTAAATGACAGATCGGTTGATAAAACGGCAGATATTATGCAGAGCTATAGCAGTAAATATTCTCAGTTAAAATATTTGGAAATAAAAGAACAATTGGAGAATATGAAAGGTAAGACTAATGCTCTTGCTCAAGCAATTAAAACTGCTACAGGAGAAGTAATTTTTACGACAGATGCCGATATTGAAGTGAATAAGAATTGGGTAAGAAGAATGCTTGATTATTATAAATCAGATACCGGTGTAGCTGCAGGGTATTCAGTAATAAAGCCGGGAAAATTATTTTACAGTCTTCAATCAGCAGATTGGCTTTATCTGCTTTCAGTAGCAGCCGGAGGCGATGGGGTTGGAATACCAATAAGCTGTGTAGGAAATAATATGTCTTTCATTAAAAAAGCATACGATGAAATTGGAGGATATGAAAAAATAAAATTTTCAATTACCGAAGATTTTATGCTGCTGCAAAAGATACATAAAGAGTCATCATTTAAACATACAATCTTTCCTATTGATGATGAAACTAAAAATATTACTCTTCCTTGTACAAATTTAACACAGTTATTTAGACAAAAAAAACGATGGGCTATGGGCGGTTTAGGAGAGTTTAACCTAGGTATAGTTGTAGGAATACTTTCATGGTTAACGGGAGCTGTAATTTTGAGCGGTTGGGCGTATATGCAAATTAATAACTGGCTGTTTTTTATTTTGGTAAAATTTATTTTTGATTGTGTGTTCCTTTTTCCCTCAATAAAAGAATTCAGGATGTATAAAATTTATCTTTATTTACCATTTTATGAAATATATTTTGCCGTTTATGTAATAATTACATCTGTATTAATTGCAATAAACAGAAAAGTAATATGGAAGGATCAAAAGATATAATCAGTGATTAATATAATCAGTAATTATTCAGAGCAAAAAATTTAATCATAATAACCGGTAATTTCATTTCCTAAAAATTTTATTGTCCAAGCAATAACCCCAATATCATCTAAAAACCCAACAAGCGGAGCAAAATCAGGTATAGCATCAACAGGTGTAATAAAATAAACAAGTGCTGCTATTACAACAGATTTTCTGTACCATTTTATATTTTTATCCATCATATATCTTCTTAAGGCTTTTAGGTGACTAAAGATTTTGAATATGTTTTTTTTATTAACCCTTGTTTTAATTTCAACATTTTTATCCAGTTCAAAAATCTCTGTTTCAGTAAGCGGTTTTTCGGGATAAAATTCTTCAGGGATATTAATATCGGTAATTTCTTTATGGTTTTTCAATGATATATAATTTTATTTTATTAATAAATTAATCAAATCCAAATACGGTTTAGCAACAAAAGTAATTATTGATACAAAGATTCCACTAAACCCCGGCACAAAATTAAACAATGCAAGTATTATAAATATTCCCAAAAAACCAATATTTCTGTACCTAAAAGCAAGTTCATCTGGAAGCATGTTAGCAAGTACATGAGAACCGTCAAGCGGGGGAATTGGTAACATGTTAAATACCGCGAGCGATACGTTTAAAACAACTCCGGCATAGAACATTTTTAAAAGATAGTTTAAAAATTCATATCCAAATGAGCCTTCTGCGGGATTTACGTTATTTAACAGGTAAAACATTCCTGCAGTACCAAAAACACAAATAAAAGCAATTATCAGGTTAGATATTGGTCCAGCAAGTGTAACAAGGTTATCATCACGTTTAAAGTGCCTAAAGTTTCTAGGATCAATTGGAACCGGCTTTGCCCATGCAATAAAAACTCTTCCGGTTGCAATAATAGAAAACAGTGGAACAATGATAGAACCTAAAAGATCAATATGAGGAACAGGGTTCAGAGTTATTCGCCCAAGATCTTTTGCAGTTGAATCACCGCAGCGCAAAGCTACCCAGCCATGTGCTATTTCATGTATAACTACTGAAAAAACAAGTATGGGTATAATATAAATGTTTTCGGTGTATGATTTAAGATCCATTAATTTATCTTCTGAAAATTTTTTAATATTAAAATCTTATAATGGGGAATTTTGTTTTTGTTGTTACGCTTACAAATGAATTATTTTTCATGTAATTATATTTTACAGTGAAATCGAGTATAAATAAAGTGAATCCAATGCCAGCACCAATGCTTATTTTAGATTCATTGAGGGGAAGTCCATCAAAAGATCTGTTCACATCATAATTTCTTTTTATATTATTGCTTTTTACATCTATTGAAAGAAAAGGCATTGTAAACGATGACCTGAAGATTTTTGAAAGAGAGTAATCAATATTCAGTCCAAACGATAATATTTTTGTTCGAAAACTGCTTAGAAGATTAATAGTTCTGAATTCATCCGGGGAGTTGTATGAATAATAATTTATTTCTCCTCCAATTACAAATGGAAATATACCTGTTGATGAAAACTCAAGTCGTCCAAGTAAACCAAAAGCCGGGTTACCTGTTTCGGAAAATTTGGTTAAAGGTATTCCAAGTCCTCCACCGAGTCCAATAAAAAGAGCACTTATAGATTTTTTTTTAATTAGATGTTTTTGAGTTGAATCTTGAAATAAAATAATTTCAGAATTATCAAATTGTAATTTATTAATATAATGCGGTATATTCTTAATTTCATAAAAACTTTTTATTCCTGATTGAGAATATGAATTTGATAAATTAATACAAATCAAAGTAAGTAACATTAGTGCTATACCAATATTGTTGCGGAAGCTGCAAATAAATAATGAATTTATTTCTATTGGTTTAAGAATTTGTTTTATCAATATAAACTATTATTTTATTATGTAGTTAGAAAATAACTTATACAGTTTATTTGCATTGGTTTTATTCAGGCTTTTTTTAATAAACGCTAAGTTAACGGTTTCAATTCCCATTAAAATATAAAACATTAACAATTCAAAATTTTCATTTTTAAGCGTATCAAGGTGATATTTTATTGTAACTTTATCGTTTCTTTCAATAGGTCCTGTTAGAGATTTTACTGCGCCATACATTGATATATTTTTCAATGTTTTCTCAGCAAGCGGTCTATATATGTTCAAAAATGAAACATTTTTAAATCCATTAATTTGTATCTTTTTTCTGCCGATTTCTTCAATTCTGTAATTTAAAACAGAAAGATAATTAGACGCAATTACACAGCATATATGATGATAGATCTTATTCTTTTTCTTTATTTTAAACGGAATTGAACCTATATTTTTCGCAGCAGTTTCTGCTGCAGTGATTGCCTTTTTATCACCTTCAATTGCAACATAAATTTTTTGAAAACTCCCGTTTTTTTTATTTACTTTTTTTGCAAAGCTTTGAACCGGATGGAAAGAAGCTTTCAGCACACCGGTATTGTTAAGACAAATAAATTCATCGCTTGTTAATGCACCCGATGTATGCATAATTATTTTACCTTTTAACGGAATATGAAGCTTTGCAATTTTAACTGCAGTATTTTTTATTTGTGAATCCTTAACACATAAAATTATAATATTTGAAAAAGTAATTTTTTTTACAGCATTTAATTTAAAATCACTTTGGGAATTTATGGAAATTACTTTATATTTACGGGTACTCTTTAATGCATAATATAAAGAAGTACCAAGCTTTCCTAATCCGATAATTAATATTTTTTTCAATTTTAGTGTTTACAATTCGTTTTTGCTCTTCAGAGTAATGGTAACGGGTCCATCATTAACAAGTTTTACTTTCATCATTGCTCCAAACATACCGGTATGAACTTTGTCATGTCCAATAAGGTTAATTACTTCATTAATAAAATATTGGTACAGCTCTTTTGCTCTAATTGGTTCAGCTGCTTCGGTGAAACTTGGGCGGTTACCGTGTCTGGTTTCTGCATGTAAGGTAAACTGAGAAACAATCATAATATCAAAACCAGAATCAAGCAATGAATGATTCATCTTATCATTTTCATCACAGAAAACCCTTAAATTAACAACTTTTGATGCCAGATATTCAGCTTCGGGTTCATTATCACCTTGCTTTATTCCAAGCAAAACCAATAAACCTTGATTCATGAAGTCAATTATTTCAGAGCCTACGCTTACACTGCACTCAGAAGTTCTTTGTACAAGAGCAATCAATTTTATCTGCTGCCTTTCAATTCCAAAACTCTTGGAATTTTTATCAGATCATTATATAAATTATAATCAGTAATTTTAAAGTTGTTTAAAATTTTTATAATGTTGTTTTTTTTACCATCTCCAAGCTCAAGAAATACCTGAGGTTTTTTATAAGTGCTATTATACAGTTCAAATATCTTTATATAAAACTTCAAACCATCGGCTCCGTCAGTCAATGCAAAATATGGTTCAAAAGCATGAACTTCGGTATTTAAATGCGGCACTTCTACTGATGGAATATAGGGGGGATTGCTGACTATAATGTCATATTCCTCAAACGAAATATCCCCTTTCAGGAAATCTGATACTAAAAAATTAATTTCCCCTTTTAATGAATTGTTTGCAGCATTTACTTTTGCAAGCTCAATAGCTTCAATACTAATATCAATTGCATTTATAATACATTCAGCGTTAGCTGCAATAGAAATTGCAATACATCCAGAACCTGTCCCAATTTCAAGGATTTTAGGTAACTTAAATTTATTATCATTTATATATTCAAGAGTTTTATCAATAAGCAGTTCGGTTTCCTGCCTGGGTATAAGTACATTTTTATTTACATTAATTGTTAGTCCGTAAAACTCTGTTTTACCAATAATATATTGCAATGGCTCAAAATTAAGCCTTCTTTTTACGAATTCTCTGTAATTAGAGACTTCAATTTGAGTAAGCGGTTTATCATAATTTAAATAAAGTTCAATTCGTTTATCTCCCGTAGCATGACATAAAAGTAGCTCTGCATTAAGCCGCGAATTAGAGATTCCTTTTTTAAGGAAAGCTTCCTCAGTAACTTTTAAAATTTCCAAAACATGCCAGGTCTTAACGGCTTCTGACATTAATATAAAAATAGAATATTACTTTTAACATACAGAGGAAAAAATTTAATAATTATAATTGATTTGAAATGCACCGGGATTTTTATTTTCAAACATTACTTCGCCTCTTATTACAGTCATTAATACTTTAGTTTTTAAAAGAACTGCTGGATCATTTGCAATAATATCTTCTGAAAGTACAACCATATCTGCAAACTTATCTTTTTCAAGTGTGCCTTTCAGGTCATCTGCAAACGATGCATAAGCGGAATAAACAGTAAAAGATTTAAGAGCATCAAGAACAGAAAGTTTTTGTGCAGAATTGTTTACTGTTCTGTTAGCGGCAGTATCAAGGGATAAACCGCTTGAAAGGTAATACATTATAATAAGGGGATTAATAGTATGATACGGGAAATCAGTCCCAGATATAATATAATTATTTTGTTTAAACAGATTGCTCCACAATCCAAGATTCTGTCCGTTTTCAGGCTTTATCATATCCGTTAAATAATATTTATCTGCCAGTGTTACTTCAGGACGTATGCTTGGTATTATTTCTAATTGTTTTATACGCTGCATATCATTAGGGTTAACAAATTCCAGATATTCTAATCTTGTTCTGCCCGCTTTAGATTTTACCTCTTTGTTTACCGATTCAATTGCATTAAGGGTTTGTGTTACAGCTCTATCGCCAACAGTTTTTATTGAAACCTGGAAATTATTTTCATTTGCCTTTTTAGTCATTTCTTTAATATCAAAATCATCATTAAACGGTGTCATTCTTTTGGGGTCTTCATTATAGTCATCATTCATAGCGGCATCCTGTGTTTCAAAATAACCATCATATTCAAGACTGAAACATTTAATATTAATCCTGTCCTTATAATTTTCAGGTCCGCTTTGAACGTATTTATCAAACAAAGGACCTTTGCCGGGTATCATTGCATAAAGTCTGATTGGAAATTTATTATCATCAACCATTTTTTTGTAAACACTTAACCCCTGCTCGGTTATGTTTGCATCATTAATTTCAGTAATACCGTACTTAAATAGTTCATTAATTCCTCTGGAAATATTATTCATCACTTCCTGTTCAGAAGGCTGAGGAAGAATATTAATTACAAATGACTGAGCTGACTCGTAAAATAAACCTGTAGGATTTCCTGCTTCATCAAAACCTATAGCACCACCATCGGGATCAGGGGTTTGTTTATTTATTTTTGTCAAATCGAGCACTTTTTTATTTACCCAGGTTGTATTTCCTAAGGCATTAACAAGATAAATATATTGCTGAGAAGAAACAGCATCAAGCAAAGAGTGGTTCAGTTTTTGCAGGTCAGTATCAGAGAGCTTAAGTTCATCCCAGCCAAATCCGCCTATCCATTCATCAGGTTTAGAGATTTTAACCCGCTCCCTTACAAGATTAAGAATTTCATTAACAGAATGAGCATTACGAAGGTCAAGCAGACTTAACTGTTTGGAAAACTCCATTAAATTAGCTTCGGCATCAATAAAACCCGGAACAACCGTTTTTCCTTTCAGATCAATTAACTTTGCATCTTTGTATTTTTCAGTCAGTTCACTTGATTTTCCCAAAGCAAGTATTTTACCCTCATGAACAGCTATAGCTTCAACAATAGTGTTATTTTTATCCAGAGTGTAAATTTTACCATTAACAAAAATAACTTCAGGAGTTTTGGTGCATGCGCTTAAAAAGATGCAAAATACTGCAATAAAAAGCAAACTTAAAACCTTTTTAGCTTTTAGAGATATCATAAACTTAGATTAATTTTTACAGCAATTTATATTTATTATTGCAAATATAGCCAAATTAAAAGATATGAAAAATGATTATAAATTCACAATTTATATAAGAGCAAATGAAATTATTTTTTTTAAAAGAGGTAAAATGAATGAATTTAACATCTAATAATAAATCTAAAAATTATATATTATTTTAGAAAAGATAATATAAAATTTTTTGTATCTAATATTTAGTTCTACCGAATTTGTAACAATTATAAATCAATTCCCGATTTGTATGTTTAATCTCTCATATATTAAACATAATTTTGTTATATATGGATGAAAACAGGAAAATTCTTGCAAAGAAATATGAGAAGATCAAACTTACCGTCAATATAATTGAATCAATTTTCTCAATGATTTTACTTCTTTTATACCTTTATTTGGGATACAGTAAAAAGCTAGAAGTATATGCGTATGGATTTACTTCAAATCCATATATTGCCCTTATTATTTACGGTTTTGTATTAGCTGTTATTAGCTCTGTAATTTCTTTTCCAATTGAATATATTTTTGGGTACAGACTTGAACATAAATTCGGGCTATCAAATTTAACATTTTGGGGGTGGATTGGTGAGAAAGTTAAAGCCGCTTTAATTGGCGGTGTAATAGGTGCTCCAATTGTGTTTTTGTTTTATTGGCTTTTATTAAATTATACACTTTGGTGGTTTTACCTTGGATGTATTGTATTTGGTTATTCGGTAATTCTTGCAAAGTTAGCACCTGTTCTGATTTTTCCGCTATTTTATAAATTCACACCAATAGAAAATGTAGATCTTAAAAATAAATTAATGGAACTTTGCACAAGAGCTGGATTTAAAGTCAGCGGCGTTTTTAAATTTAATATGAGTAAAACTACCAAAAAGGCAAATGCAGCATTTACAGGTCTTGGTAAAACCAAACGCATTATTTTAGGTGATACACTGCTGGAAACTTTTACAGAAAAAGAAATTGAAACAGTATTTGCCCATGAACTAGGTCATTATAAAAAGGGACATGTTGTTAAGAATATTTTTATTTCGCTCTTTGGTACATTTGCGGGACTCTTTATCATGTCAAAACTGTATGAATTGCTTCTTCCCGTATTTGGTTTCATAATGCCGTATGAAATAGCGGCTCTGCCGCTGCTTGCAGCTATTGCGGCAATTTACAGCTTTTTGCTTAGCCCACTTACAAATGCAATTTCAAGAAAATTTGAGTTTGAAGCGGATAGATTTGCAATTGATACAACCAAGGATCCTGAAACTCTCGCAAGCACCATGACAAAGCTGGCTGACCAAAACCTTGCAGATGATGAACCAAATAAAATTGTTGAATTCTGGTCTTACTCTCACCCATCCATAAAACGCAGAATTGAAGCTGCAAGCAGTTATTACAGGTTAAAATATAAAGGAGTATAATCATTATGAAATCAAGGATAATAATTACTATAGGTGATTATAACGGAATAGGTCCGGAAATTATATTAAAAACTTTAAGAAATAGAAGAATAACACAAAAGTATAATCTTACAGTAATTTCACCGCCAGAAGTATTGTATTATTATTCAAATAAATTTAAATATAATGTTTATGCTGATAATTTTGATATTTTACCAATTGATACTGGAAAAGTAAAGGTTCAGCCGGGAATGTTAAGCTCTCACGCAGGTTTTACTGCAGGTGCAGCAATTAAAACAGCTGCAGAGCTTTGCATGCAAGGTGAGTATGATGCCGTAGTTACCGCTCCGATAAATAAAAAATCATTGAATCTAGGCGGTTTTAATTTTTCAGGTCATACTGAAATGCTTACAGCAATTACAGAAATGAAAGATTCTTGTATGATAATGCTTTCAGGTGTATTTAATATTGCATTTGCAACAACTCATCCACCATTAAAAAAAGTTGCATCACTAATTACGAAAGAGCTTCTTGTTTCAAAGTTTAATATTTGCAGAAAAGCTGTGCTTAGTGATTTTGCAAAAAGTTCGGGCAATATTGGAGTACTTGGTTTAAATCCGCATGCAGGTGATGATGGATTAATTGGTGCTGAAGAAAACAAGGTAATTACTCCGGTAATCATTAAGGCAGGAAAAAACAGCAGGGTAAAATTTAAAGGACCGTTTTCACCCGATGCATTTTTTGCTTCAAAAAAATATCGTAATTTTGCACTTACAATTGCTATGTATCATGACCAGGGGTTAATACCTTTCAAAATGCTTTCCGGGCATAAGGGCACAAATTATACAGCAGGGCTGCCATTTGTAAGAACATCTCCTGACCACGGAACGGCATTTGATATAGCAGGTAAAAATATAGCAGATCCTGTTAGCTTAATTGAAGCAATAAAATGGGCTGATAAATTAACCAGAAACAGAAAACAATCCAGTTAAAGAACAACTAAAAATACTATTTGATAAATTTTAACAATATTTCATTTTCTTATCCCTCAAAAGAACTTTTTAAGGATGTAACATTTCAGATTGATAAGGGAGAGTTTGTGTTTCTTATTGGCGAAAGCGGAACAGGTAAAACATCATTGCTTCGCATGATAAACATGGAACTATTTCCTCAGAATGGTGAAGTAGTTGTATATGGTTTTAATTCCCGAATAATAAAAAAACCGGAAATTCCTGTTTTACGCAGGAAAATTGGTTTTGTTTTTCAGGATTATAAGCTGCTAAATGACCGAGATGTTTTTGAAAACGTAGCACTTCCGCTGTATCTTTCAGGAATTAAACCTGATGTGATAAAGAAAAAAGTTTTTAATGTGCTTAACGAAGTTGGAGTTTTTGATTCATACAAAAAAATGCCTCAAGAACTTTCAGGAGGTGAACAGCAGCGCGTTTCAATTGCACGTGCTATAGTAAATGAACCGTATATTTTGATAGCGGATGAACCTACTGGCAACTTAGATCCGTTTGTTTCTTTTGAGATAATAAAACTACTGCTGAATATCAACTATAAAGGCACTGCTGTATTTATAGCCACTCATAATTATGAAATAGTGAAGCGTCTTAAAAGCAAACGCTTATTGCAGATTAAAGATAAGAAAATTCTTGATGTGGTAATAAAGGAATAAAATAAGTAAAATTTTAACGCTGAGGAATAAATTTTATGTTAAAATATAACTCTTAATTATCGCGGTTTATTAAGAACTGCAAAACCTTTTCCCAATCCTTTTCAAAATTAAAATTGAATCTTTCATTTGGATTGATCATAAAAGCCATTTCAATGTATTTTATACCGAGTTCAACTTCTGCGCTTAAAAAATAAAGTTTAGCTTTTGCATAGTATGGCTCTGCCCAAGCGGTTTGTAACCCCGTAAGCCGAGTTAGTATTTCATCTGCTTCAGCGAATTTTTCAAGATCAATATATGTATTTGCAAGATCCAAAGCAGCCTGGTGATTTACAGGATTGTGGTTAAGAACTTTTTTATAACTTTCAACTGATTCCTCAAGCCTGCCAAGGTTATATTCTGCATCAGCTTTGGCATACCATAACTCAGCATTTTCTTTAAAAAGTTCAACAGCTTTATCATAATCACGCAATGCTTTATTAAAATCCTCAAGCTGATAAAAACAATTCCCCCTGCCAAAGTATGATTCATAGTGTCCGGGCTCTAAGGCAACAGCTTTTGTGAAGTATTCTATTGCCAGCCTGTAGCTGCTCATTTGTTCATATGCACTTGCCAGATTATAAAGAGCATAAACATCTTTTCTGTTTATGCCAAGAGCAGTTTTATAATCCTCAATAGCTCGAATTAAGACACCAAGACTTGCATAAGCATTACCTTTGTTATACCACGCCGAAGCAAATTTAGGGTTTAGAGTAAGAGCCATTTCGTATGCTTCAATTGCATAATAATATCTTCCCATTCTGCTTAAAACAACCCCTTTATTATACCATGCATTATAATTAAACGGAACTATTCCAATATGTTTTTCATAAGCAGCAAGTGAATCATTCAGTCTGTCAATATAATCAAAACAGTAACCCATTTCATAATATGAATCTTTATGATCCGGGTCGAGCTCAATAATTTTATTAAAGCAAGTAATTGCATCTTCAAAGCGATCACATTTTTCCAGTATCAGTCCTTTATTGAAAAGAGCATCAATATTATTAGGAGCAAAATTTAAAACAGCATCAAAACACTCCAGCGATTCATTAAAAGCTCCTGAATTATCAAGTGTGATACCCTTATTTATTAGAGATTCTTCATCGTTTGGATTTAGGTTTATTGCTTTATCAAAACATTCAACAGCAGCTTTATAATCACCTTTATGGTCATAAATAATTGCTTTACGCTGCCATATTTCATTACTATAAGGGAAATGTTCCAGCAGAGTATCTAGACAGGTAATTGCTTTAGAGTGAAGGTTTTTTTCCAGAAGATAATTTACTATATCATCAATTGAGTCAATATCAAGATCGTTCATTATACGCTCACGCTTGTTTATCAAAGCATCAATTAACTGCTCTTTATCTTTGTTCACCTTTTTTGAACTTTCTTCAAATTCTATGTCGTCAGTATATCCCAAAAATCTAATTTTATTGTTTTTTTAAATTAATTTTTAAATAAACTGTCTCCAGCACTTTCAATCTAAAATTATTTTTACGATATGTCAAGTTAATAGTAAAGTAAAATGAGTGTAAAAATTTTTACACTGTTTAGTATTAACAGTGATTGTTATTCTTGTAGCTCATCTCTTAAAACTTTCAATTTTAATAATTTATTAGGGTTTTGTAATGTGCAGATATGTTTGCTTATTAAATTTTAATAAATTGTATATCAATATTAAAAAGCTGAATGATATAATTAAATTTTCATTCAGTCATTCCAAACAAACTCAAATAACAGAAAAGAAGCTGTAACAACTACAATGGTAAATGAAACTATCATCTGTACTTCGCCGGAAATACTTCCGAAGGGAGCTCCATCAATTGTCAGGGTGGTTGCACTAATTGCTGCAAGCAGCAGCGGAAGCAGCAACGGAAAGGCAAGCACAGGATATAAAGTGGCTTTAGAATTTGCCTTTGAAATTAATGCCGCAATGATAGTTAAAACAGAAGAAAGTCCCAGATTACCTAAAGTTACGATAAGTGAAAATAGACCCGTGTTTTTAATTTCAAGTCCTGTAATTATTATGTAAAGAAAAATTATAAGAAAGTTAATTATAAAAGTAAGTATTGTATTAAATATCAGTTTCCCAAGAATTACAGATTGAGAGCATGCAGTAAGTTTAAGTACAAGCGAAGTTCCTCGCTCTTCTTCACTGACAAAAACTCTGGAAAGTCCGTTTGAAGTAGAAAAGAAAATGATAATCCATAACAGCCCTGCATTCATTTCACTTGTTATTTTTTCTTCTCCAAGAGAAAATCTTATAACAGATATCACAACAATAATAAACATTAGAAGCGAATTTACGGCATAGCGAGTTCTAATTTCGCTGTTTAAATCCTTTTTGCATATAGCCCATGCCTGTTTAAACATTATTCACCGTTTATTTTCTGATTACTGCTATCATTCAAATTAATATCACTGCTGCAAAGCGAACGCTCATGTTCATCATTAGTTGCAATTATTACAATTTTATTTATTTTATATTCATCAGTGATATTATCAACTATAGATACGCCATCATGATCCAGATTACTAGTTGGCTCATCCATCAGCAGGATTTGAGGGTTGTGTAAAATTGCAAAAGCAATCTTTAATCTCTGTTTCATTCCCGAAGAGTAAATTTTCAAAAGGTCATTACGCCTTTGGTATAAGCCAACTTTTTGTAAAACCAAATCAATATTATTGTGACCTTCACCTCTGATATTACTGATTAACTTCAGGTTTTCAAATCCTGAAAACTCATCATAAAGGTTAAGATATGGAGAAACAAATCCTATATATCTAAAAATATTTTCCCGTTTTACTTTATTATTGTTTTCATAAAGGTCAATAGAACCTGAGGATTGCGAAAGCAGGTTTGAAATAATTTTAATTAAAGTTGATTTTCCCGAACCATTTTTACCCGTAATAGCAATAGCAGAACCGCTATTTATTTCAAAATTAACATTTTCAAAAATTGTTCGTCTATCAAATTTTCTGGTAAGGTTAACAGCTTTAATTTTAAATTCCCCGGACATATATTATAAGAGTTATTTCTGAATAATTCCGTGCATTTTGTTAAGTCTTTGCTCTCTTCTTAAAAGGGCATCATTATACCATTTTTTTTCTTCTTCAGTTTCAGGTGTAATTGGCGGGACAGATACTTTATGATACGTTTCAGAATCAACACAGACAAATGTAAAATAAGCACTATTTGAGTGTTTCTTTTCGCCGGTTTTAAAATTCTCAACCTCAACCTTTACGCCAATTTCCATACTGGTGTTAAAAGCTCGGTTTACATTTGCTTTAAGTGAAACAATATTTCCAAGTTTTATTGGTTCATGAAAAGACAAGTCATCAACAACAGCGGTTACAGCAACATGATTACAATGACGCGATGCAGCCATAGCAGCAGCCATATCCATCCAGTGCATCAGTCTTCCGCCAAGAAGGTTTTTTAGTATATTGGTATCATTTGGAAGCACAAGTTCAATCATAGTAACTTGTGATTCTTTCATTGTTTTAGGCAATAAATTGCTCATAATCTATGTATATTATTTACCGGCTTGCAGTTCATTTATTTTACTTGTTAATCTGTTAGCACGTGTTTTTAAATTACTATTTGGAAAAAGTTTGTAAAATTTTTCGAGAACTTTTTTTGCATCATCATATCTTCTGCCGTTTATAAAAGCTTCAGCTTGTCCTACCATGGCATCATCTGCCCAGTCAGAATCAATATAATTATCATATACTGCTTGATAATATAATGATGCAGCTTTATAATTATCAGTTTTCATATAAAGTTCAGCAATCCAGAAATCTTTGTAAGCTAATTTGTTTCTAAGCTCCTTAATTTTTGTTTCTGCTTCAGATACTTTTTTATCCTGCGGATAGGTTTCAACAAATGAAAGCAGCTGATTAAGCGCTTCGGTAGTAAACTGCTGGTCAAGTGAGTATTTTGGCGAAAGACTGTAATATGTGTTACCAAGCATATATTTTGCATCGGGCATTAATGGACTTAACGGGTAATTTTTTAAAAAGCTTTCATATTCATAAGCAGCAAGAATAAACTCCTTTTGGTAGAAATAACTTGCTGCAAGAAAGTATTGAACTTTATCAGATATTTCTGTACCGGGAAAGCGTATTTTAATGAAAGAAAAATCGTCTATTGCATCAACATATTCTTTTTTGTCATATTTCCTTTTTGCAATATCAAACGCTTTCAAAGGATCATCGGTATTGATTGAATCTTTGCTGCCGCCGCATCCTGTAATAATTAATGCAGTAAATAAAAGAATTATCGTGAATTTTAAAGATTTTTTTATTTTCAAATTGATATTTATATATTCTATTTTGTGATTGTATTATAAAATATTGCCGGTATAATTTTAATAAATTCTATTTAGATCTGATAGTAAAAAATAAAATTGCTGCAATGGCTGAAAAAGTTACAACTGCTGCAGGAAAAATTACTGATTCCAGAAAACTTACTTTTGGAGGATAATTTTGTGTGAACTTATATTCAGCAGATTCGTATTTTGTATAATCATCTAAGGGTATTTCATCCTCAAACTTTGTTGAAATATCATCTCTGTAAAGTGATTTATCAAAATTATCCCAAACATTAACGCTGAAAGCTGATGTAATTTTGCGATACATGGTTTTTTCACCCAAAAATCTGTTCTTAATCAATTTAGTGTATTCAGTATAAAATTTGTTAACAATTATTCTAAATTTTATGTATCCGGTGTCAGGTGCTTTCATAAAATCATCTTTGGAAAATGAATACAATATCTTATTTTTATCAGCAGTGTTTCTTACAATTTTTTCCATGAACTTTTTGTTTTCTGGCTTATTCCCGGAATCAGTTACATAAAAAACAAATTTTTCATTTCGGTTAATTTCAGGGAGAAAGATAATTTTTTCAAGTTCTATGGATATTTCATCTTCAAATACTTCTAGATTTGATTTATATTTTTCTTGAGCATGTAATGAACTGTAAGAATAAAAAATACTTGTAATTATAAATATTGAAAGAACAATCCCAAGGAAATTGGGTGGTTTTGTGAAAAATATATTTTGTTTAATAAAATTCAAATAAAAATTCTGAGAAATTGCATAATTTCTTCTATGATAATGTATAATCAAATACAAAGAGTAAAGATTTCAACGAATTTTTAATATATTTAAGTAAATTACAAATAAATAGGTGCTGTTTCAAGGAAAATAGAATTAATAGTAAAGCTCAATATTGTTAATTTAATGAGTTTACAGAAATTTAAATTTTGAATAATCATTAAAATTACTTCCTTGAAACAGTCTAAAAATATGGGTAAAATTGCAGATTATTCTAAATTTTAACTGATTTTAATATTATAATTTCATGAAAAATCTCTTTCTCGCCGTAATTTTTATTATTGTTACTATTGCAACAGTTCACAGCCAAAAAAATACCATTACTTTCTCAAGTGATGCTACAAAAAATGATAAACAGCAGATATTTATAATGGATGAAAACGGCGATAATGTTAAGCAGGTTGCATTTCTTGATCTTGACTGTTACTCTCCTCACTTTATTCCTAAAACTAATAAAATACTTTTTTCGGCAACAAACAGAATTTCAGATTTTTTATATATGATAAATCTGGATGATACTGCAACTTTTAGGTTTCCGGAATTTATTGATGGCGGAATTGATCCAAAATTTACAGATGACGGCAAATATCTTATGTACCGCTCTGAAAAGGATGAAAGCAATGCTTTATATATAATGGATTTATCAACAGGCGAATCATTTCCTGTGAGTGATGGAAGTTTAGCAACACATGCCGAGTTTTCACACAGCGGACAATATATAGTATATTCATCAAGTGCTGATCAAAATTTTGATCTGGTTGTTCTTAATTTAAATGATACTACAGATAATGCTCAAAATACAGTTGTAGCTACCAAAGATGCCGAAATTTACGGAACGTTTTCTCCTGATGATAAAAAACTTGCATTTGCTTCATTTGATATAAATTACAAGGGAACATTAAAAACCTGCGATGTTACAGGGAAAAATGTTAAAGTTATATCAAACAGCGGCAGCTCTTACAATCCCAAATGGTCTCCTGATGGCAAATATCTTGCTTATATTTCGGATAAATCCGGAAGGTTTCAGATTTATTTAGTAAAATCAGATGGATCATCAGTTAAACAGTTAACAAGTGAGTCTGGTAATGTTGTTGAGTATAATTTTTCATCTGACGGGAGTAAAATAGTTTATGACAGTCAGTCTGAAAGTGTATCTTCAATATGGATAATAGATGTTGAAACAGGGACAAAGCAAAATTTAACCGGCAGCAAAGCAAATAATATCACACCGGATTTTAAGCAATAAATTTACAGAGCAAACAATAGATTTTACATGAAAGTAATTGAACATCTTGAACGCTCTAAAAGCAGAAATACCCCGCTTATCAGCTTTGAAGTAATTCCTCCAAAGCGCGGCGGTGATATTACACAGTTGTTTAATGTTATAAATGATGTTATGCAATATGAGCCGCCATTTATTGATGTAACTTCTCGAGCAGCTGAGGTTGAATACAGGGAAACACCACAAGGCATTCAGAAAAAAGTTATCCGTAAAAGACCCGGTACAATTGGAATAAGTGTAGCAATTAAAAATCATTTTAATATTGATACCGTTCCTCATATACTATGTTTAGGTTTTACACGTGAAGAAACTGAAGATGCTCTTATTGAACTTAATTATCTTGGTATTGAAAATGTTCTTGCCATTCGGGGAGATGATCTTGGTTATCATAAACCCATACCTGGGTATAAATCACAAAATCGTTATGCTTATGAGCTGATAAAGCAGGTAAGCAACATGAACAAAGGCAGGTATCTTGAAGATGACCTTTTAGATGCCAAACCAACTAATTTTTGTGTTGGGGTCAGCGGTTATCCCGAAAAACATTTTGAAGCACCTAATTTGAAGGTAGAAATAGATCATGTAAAGAAAAAGATTGAATCAGGGGGTGACTATATTGTAACGCAAATGTTCTATGATAACAAGGTTTATTTTGAATTTGTAAACAAATGCCGCGAAGCGGGAATTACTGTTCCAATTATCCCCGGGTTAAAGGTGCTTACAACAAAAAACAATCTTTATACCATTCCAAAGAATTTTTATATTAATATTCCCGAAGAACTTTCAGGTGAAATATTGGAAGCAAAAGATGAACATGTACTGGAAATAGGAGCCAGGTGGTCTGCAAAGCAGGCAGAGGAATTGCTTAATAATGGTGCACCAAGCCTGCATTTTTATATTATGCAAAGTGCAAAACCGATAATAAAAATGTTTAATTACCTGAAAGCGTGAAAATTGAATTTGATATTTAAAAATTAATTAATTTATAATCCTGAATGTAATCTGAGAGTTTAAAGTAAATTATTTCATTTATAATAAAATGGGACTAAAAACCGACCTGATCTACTATTCAAAACTTTGCAGTAAAAGCGGATTTGTGAAAGCTAATGACGGAAACCTTAGTGTAAGAACAAAGTATAATTATATCCTTTCAACTGCATCAAGAACAAATAAACAAAATATTAAGTTAGCAGATCTTTTAAAATGCGATATTAACGGTAAAAAGTTATCAGGCAATCGAGAACTTTCTACAGAGCTTAAATTACATCTGTTTATATATAAAAAGAGAAATGATATAAATGCTGTGATACATTCTCATCCTCTTTACATTACCTCTTACTCTGCCGCTAGAGAGAAACTTTCTGCAAATCTGCTTCCTGAAATATATATGATGTTTGGCAAAATTCCTCTAGCAAAGTTTGCAAGCCCTTCTACTGATGAAGTGCCAAAATCAATAGAACCTTTTATAAAGAAGTACAATGCAGTGATATTGGCAAATCACTGACTTGTAGTTTATGGCAGAACACTTGAGGAAACCTTTTTTATGACCGTAAAACTTGAGCAATATGCTAATATTTGCTTTAACGCTAAAATGCTTGGTGTACCAAAATTTTTAACAAAGCAGCAGCTTAAAAAACTTGATGAATTGAAAAATACAAATTATAAATCTTATTTTAATTAATAATAAAAATTAACAATAAAAATTGAATATAATAGTTTTAACAGGAGGAACGTCATCTGAACGAAATGTTGCCCTTGCATCTGGCAAAGCAATTGCAAATGCTCTTAGAGAAGAAGGAAATAATGTAACTGTGGTTGACCCAGTTTACGGAGCTGAGCAGCCGGATGAGGGTAAAATATTTTCAGACAGACCTGCAATAGGTAAGGAGTTTCCCACTGCAGCAGAGCTTAACCGCTACAGCAATAAAAAAGTAATTGAGTGTATTAACTCCAAACTTTTTGATAATATAGAAATAGTATTTTTAGGGCTCCACGGAAAGTTTGGTGAAGATGGAAGGATACAATCTTTGCTTGAAATGCGGGGAGTTAAATATACCGGGACGGGAGTTACCTCGAGTGCAATGGCGATGGATAAAAACATTTCAAAAATAATGTTTACACATTATGGTGTATTAACACCAAAATGGCTGATGATAAAAAAAGGTATAAATGATAAAGAGAAGACAGATGATAACATAAAATTAAATATTGGCGGGTATCCCGCGGTTATAAAACCAAATGATGAGGGTTCTACTGTTGGGCTTTCAATTATTCAGCCCGATGTTGAAGATGTACAGCTTGGTACTGCCCTGTTAAATGCATTTGAGTATTCAGAAAATGTAATGGCAGAAGAATATATTGAAGGAAGAGAGCTAACTGTTGGTGTGCTTGGAGGTATTGCTTTGCCAGTTGTTGAAATTAAACCTAAAGATGGGTTCTATGATTATACGCATAAATATACAAAGGGATATACGGAATATATTTGTCCAGCTGATTTGCCGGATAGACTTGCAAAACATATTCAGGAACAGGCATTGATTGCTAATAGGTCTTTAAACTGTGAGGTGTATTCAAGGGTTGATTTCAGACTTAACAGCAAAAATGAAGCATACTGTTTAGAAGTAAATACACTTCCCGGAATGACAGAACTTAGTCTTGTACCCAAGGCAGCAGAAGCTACAGGAATTAATTTTAATGCATTGTTAAACAAGATTATTGAATTAAGTTTGAATAAATAATTTAGTATTTTAATGCAAATGAAAGACGATAGCTTTGTTAAAAATATAATAAGATATGTATATCACAGGCGGAAGTTTTTCTTTTTTATATTTGTTCTAATAGCGGTTCTTTCATACGCCGTATTCGGGAAAAAAGGTATTATGCAGCGTTTTGAACTTGAAATTGAAAACCGTGAATTAAAGGAAAAGCTAAAAGCTGAACAGGATAGATCTATTATGCTGCAGAAAGAAATTGACGAATTAAAAACATCTGACAGAAAGATAGAGAAAGTTGCCCGTGAAAAGTATAATATGGTAAAAGAGGGAGAAGAAATATATAAAGTTGTAACAGATAGTGCTAAGTAGCTTTATCCAATAATGCTGTATAACTGACTCTTATTAAAACTAAATAAATTTTATATGAAAAATATAATTACTACTTTAAAGGAAATTCTTGCAATAAGCTCTCCAACTGGATATACTATTGAAATAATTTCACGTCTTGAAAAATTATTTTCAGGATTAGATGTAAAAATCTCTAAAACAAATAAGGGTTCACTTCTGGTAAGTTTTACAGAAAATCCGGAACTTATTATTACCGGTCATATTGATACCCTTGGTGCTATGGTTAGGCAAATTAAAGAAGATGGAACCTTGGAAATTACACGGATAGGCGGACTAGAGCTTAATTCATTTGAAGGCGAATATGTTACAATCCGAAATTTTGAAGGTAAGCAATTTAGAGGCACATTTCTTTTAAATAATCCTGCAAGCCATGTAAATAAAAAAATTGGAGAAACAAAACGCTCATGTGAAAATATGTCAATCAGGCTTGATGAGTTAGTAAGTACGGCAGAAGATGTTTTAAATCTTGGTATAAATGTTGGTGATTTTATTTTTTATGATACAAGATTTGAATATACGTCAAGCGGGTTTGTAAAAAGCCGCTTTCTTGATGATAAGGCATGTGCTGCCATTATGATAGAGCTTATAAAAGAATATTCTTCAAAAAAGATAAAGCCAAACTGTGGTTTTTACTTCTCAAATTATGAAGAAGTAGGACATGGTTCTTGTGTTGGCATTCCGGATTCAGCTAAAGAACTGCTTGTATTAGATATGGCTGTTATTGGCGAGGGTTGTGCCGGCAGGGAAGATGCACTTTCAATTTGTGTAAAAGATTCAACCGGACCTTATGACTTTACAATGACTAATAGACTTCGTGAACTTGCAATAAATAATAAAATCAATTTTGTAACTGATATTTATCCGTACTACGGCTCAGATGGCTCTGCTGCACTTGCTGCAGGTTATGATGTACGTGTTGGTTTAATTGGTCCTGGAGTTTCAGCATCTCACGGAGTAGAACGCACTCATGAAAAGGCGCTGTATGAAACTTATAAACTGACCAAGTTGTATATTGATAATTTTTAATGAATAATATTTTCATCAGGCAGGTTATAAACCTGCCTTTTTGTTTGTACTAATATTGCTAAAATTGTTTATAAAACTTAATAAATTTGGATCTCTTTGAAAATGTAAATATTAAGCAGGTAAATCAAAAAGAGCAGCAGAGATTTCAGCCGCTTGCAGAGCGTATGCGTCCGGAGATACTGGATGAATTTGCAGGTCAAAAACATCTGATTGGCGAAGGTAAACCCATACGCAAAATGATAGAAAATAATGATGTATTTTCCATGATTTTCTGGGGACCTCCGGGAGTTGGGAAAACTACTCTTGCTTTAATAATTGCTAAGAAAGTATACGCGGAATTTATCCAGATATCTGCAGTGTCATCCGGAGTAAAGGATGTACGGCAGGCAATAGAAAAAGCCGAGTTAAACCAAAAACATTTAAACAGGCGGACAATTTTATTTATAGATGAAATTCATCGCTTTAATAAAGCTCAGCAGGATTCATTACTTCACAGTGTAGAGAGCGGTGTAATTACACTTATTGGCGCAACAACAGAAAATCCTTCATTTGAAGTGATACCACCGCTTCTTTCAAGGTGCAGGGTATATATACTTGAAGATCTTTCTGAAGGGGATCTGCTTATACTAGCCAAAAATGCAATCGTAAAAGATGCAGAGATTTCAAAATATAAGATTAAAATTCAGGATGAAAAACTTCTGCTGAAGTTTTCAGGCGGTGATGCACGGCGGCTGCTTAATGGTCTTGAGCTTGCAGTTAAATCAACAATACCTGAAAGTAACGGATCTTTAACAATTACAAATGAAATACTAAAAGAAGCATTTCAAAAGAATTACATTAGGTATGATAAGAATGCAGAAGAACATTATAATATTATTTCAGCATTTATTAAATCAATTCGCGGAAGTGATCCGGATGCTGCAGTTTATTGGCTTGCCAGAATGCTGAAAGGAGGCGAAGACCCAAAGTTTATTGCCCGCAGAATGATAGTACTTGCATCAGAGGATATTGGCAATGCAGATCCTTATGGAATTACAATTGCAACATCAGCTTTTACAGCTGTTAACTATATTGGAATGCCTGAAGCGCGTTTAGTTCTTTCGCAGGCAGCGACATATTTAGCAAGTGCCCCCAAGAGCAATGCATCTTATATTGCAATTTCTGATGCAATAGCTGAAGTGGAAAATACAGGAGAGCTTTCTGTTCCGTTGCATCTGCGTAATGCGCCAACAAAGCTTATGAAGGATTTAGAGTATGGGAAAGATTATAAATATTCTCATGATTTTGAGGGACACTTTACGGAACAGCAATATTTGCCTGAAGAATTAAAGGATAAAGTTTATTACAAACCAAAGGGCATTGGCGAGGAATCAAAAATTAAAGATCGCCTTAAGAACTGGTGGAAATTTAAAAAAAGATAATGAGGTAATTTTATAATATGATAACTCTTAAAACAAAACAGGAAAAAACAAATTATGCTGTTGGAATTGATCTGGGAGGTACCTATATCAAATCCGGCATTGTTGATTCTAAAGGTAAGATAATAAAACAATTTAAAACAGATACTTTTGCAGATGTTTCGCCCAAAAAAGTTCTAAGCCAAATAGAGCTATCAGTTGATACACTGCTTAAGAGTTTTAAAAAAAATATCAGCGGAATAGGGATTGGTGCTCCTGGGATTGTTACAAACGGGGTAATGAAATACCCCCCTAACTTTAAAGAGTGGAAAGAAGTTGAACTTGCAGACCATATCAAAAAAAAGTATAAAATAGAATGCATTGCTGATAATGATGCAAATTGTGCCGGGCTTGCTGAGCTGAAATTTGGGCATGGTTCAAAAAACTCTAATTTTATTTTTTTAACCTTAGGTACAGGCATTGGAGGGGCAATTGTTATCAATGGAAAAATATACAGGGGTGAGCAAAACGGTGCTGGGGAGTTTGGCATGATGACCATAAATTATAACGGACAGGAATGTCTTGGCGGCAACAGGGGAGCAATAGAAGCTTATTTAGGCAGAAATTATTTTCTGGAACAAAACAAACATGAGATAAATAAATTAGGAAAAAATATTGATTTCAAAGAAATTACACAGTATGCAAATAATGGCAATAAAACTGCAAAAAAACTGTTAAATTTGTATGGATATTATCTTGGTGTAGGTATTACTAATTATTTTAATCTGATGGATGTAAGAACCGCTGTTTTGGGCGGAGGTATTTCAAATTCATACAGTCATTTTATAGGTACTTTAAATAAAACAATTAAAGCAAGAGCATTAAAAACAATCAGAAATAAATTCCGAGTGCTGCGTTCGAAAATTAATAATAATGCCGGTATACTAGGTGCAGCTGCTTTAATATTTGAATGAAACTCAGTATTATTAAAGTTTTTATATTTTTAAATTTATATTAAATAATTTTATTTTATGGGCTTAAAAAATATTCTGTATAAAGTAGAAGGCGGAATTGCTGAAATTGTTCTTAACCGCCCAGAAAAGATGAATTCGCTGGATGAAGACCTTATTATTGATTTAAGTAATATGATGATGGATTTTTCAATTAATGATGAAGTTAGTGTTGTTGTAATTTCAGGTGCAGATGACAATTTCTGTTCTGGATTATATTTAGATTATCTTCAAAAAATATCTGAATATGATATACTTCAGAACAAAGAAGATTCCCGAAAGTTTAAAGATATGCTGATGAATATTTATAACTGTCAAAAACCTGTAATTGCAAAAGTAAAAGGGTACTGTTTAGCAGGAGGGTGCGGAATTGCTTCTGCTTGTGATATTATTATTGCAGATGAAACTGCAAAGTTTGGTTATACAGAAGTAAAAATTGGATTTATTCCGGCAATTGTTATGCCATTTTTGCTTAAACGTGTAAGTGAAACCCATGCAAAGGATATGCTGCTTACCGCAAGAATGGTTAATGCGGATGATGCTTTTAGAATGGGATTTATAAATCATTATGTTAATTCAATTGAGCTTGATGAAAGAGTAAATGAAATTGCTAAATTATTTATAAAAAATTCTGCGTCATCATTAAAGTTAACAAAGGAAATGTTTGCAAATATTTCAGGTATGGATTTTGAGAAAGCACTTGAGTATGCATGTGACTTAAATGCCATCACAAGAATGACACCTGATTGCAAAAACGGTGTAATGAAATTTTTAAGTAAACAAAAGTCTTGATTTGCCTTATCAAAAAGTTGTATAGGCAGAAAACACATTGAATAAATATTTATCAAAGAATGCTTCATAAAAGTACATTTGATTTTTTAAGGAAACTGAAAAAGAATAATAACCGTGAGTGGTTTTGGGCAAATAAAAAACTTTATGATGATGCAAGGTATGATTTTGAAGTTTTTATTTTTGAGCTGATCCAGAAGCTTGCTGAATTTGATGAATCGGTTTCAGGGTTAGAGCCAAAGGAATGTATGTTCAGAATATACAAAGATGTACGGTTTTCGAAAGATAAGACACCATATAAAACAAATTTTGGTGCAGCAATAAATGAAGGCGGCAGAAAAATGCCTTATGCAGGTTATTATATACATATTTCACCGGCTGAATGTTTTATTGCCAGCGGATTATATATGCCGCCACCCGATAAATTATTGCTTGTAAGAAATAAAATTGCTTCAAAACCAAATGAGTTTAATAAGATTGTTGAAAATAATGAATTTAAAAAATATTTTGGCAGGCTTTGGGATGGCGATACTTTAAAAACAGTTCCAAAGGGATTTGAAAAAGATCATCCTATGCTGAAATATCTTAAACTGAAAAGTTTTATTGCTGAACATATGACCAGTGAAGAAAAAGCTTTGAAAAAAAATTATGCTGACACCTCTGCGAAGGTTCTGAAAGTATTAAAACCGCTTAATAATTTCTTAAACAATTTATAATGGGAAGTTTTAAAAATATTCCATTATTGCCTAAATCCGAAGTTTCTATTTAAAAAGTAAAATTACATATCTACTTTAATAATTATCTGCTGGATAATTGTTCCCTTATCATCAAAATCTTTAATAGATGTATATGATTTATTGTTAAGGTTATTTTTAATATAGCCTGTAACTAGAATATCAGAAACAGTACCCGAAACGGTCATTTCTTTATCGGGAGAAGTACTCATTAAAAGGTTATCTCCTTTTTGCACCGCTATAACAAAAATACCAAAATAACCTGTTTTGTTATCTGAAGTATAAACTTCTTTAGATTTTAGTGAAGTTTTATCTTCTTTTCTGTCATAAGTAATAGAGTCTGATGTAGTTATTTTAATAGATACACTTGTGCCAATAAGACTATTTAGTTTTTTGTATGCTAATACCTCTTTTTTAGCCGGCAGTTCATCAGAATCATATATATTGTACATTTCGCTGCAAAGTTTTTCAAGATCTATTGTTCCCGCTTTAATATTTAATGCAAATATCAATAATGCTGAAAAAAATAATATAAAATATCTCATTTTTATATAAATTTTATTGTATGATTATTGTTAAAGTTAAAATTTTTAATTTATCTTTGAAACAGAAAAATGCGGTATTATATAAATATATCGCTTAATTGCTTGTTAGGGTAAATAAAAGCACTCAAATCTGTAAAGTCAAATTAATATATTTGTATATAAATAAATAAATTAAATATATGGCTCTGGTAAATTCAACCAAACGATTAAAGAAAAAGATAGGAATTATTGGTTTTCCCATGGATTTAGGGGCAGATAGACGCGGTGTAGATATGGGTCCCTCTGCGCTTCGCTATGCAAATGTTCAGCAAAAGCTTGAAAAAATGGGTTATACTGTAAAAGATTTTGGTGATATTTTAATTGAAGGTGCAGAAACATTACAAGTTAAAAACCCAAAACTAAAATATCTTCCTGAGATTGTAAGGTCTTCAAAAATTCTGGCTAAAAAAGTTGAATCATTGTTAAACCGGAATTTTTTTCCACTGATATTGGGAGGAGATCATGCTTCTGCAATTGGCAGTATTGCAGGTATTTCAAGCTGGTGCAGAAAAAATAAAAAAACTTTAGGTGTTATCTGGATTGATGCACATTCTGATATGAATACACCAGATACCACTCCTTCGGGAAACATTCACGGAATGCCTTTAGCTGTTTCACTTGGGGTAGGTGAAAAAAAATTAACCGGCATAGGTGGTTTTACGCCTAAGGTTTTGCCAGAAAATACTGCTCTGATCGGAATACGTGATGTTGACCAATTGGAAGCAGTTACTGTAAAAAATTACAGAAATAGGGGTATGCAGGTTTACACAATGACAGATGTTGATAAACAAGGTGTAACAAGAATTATTGCAAGAGTATTAAATGATTTTAAGAAAGTAGTTGATCATATTCATATAAGTTTTGATCTTGACGGAGTTGACCCTGATTTTGCAGGCGGCGTAGGTACACCTGTTGAAGGAGGACTTACCTACCGTGAAGCATCTGTAATTATGGAAATGGTTGCTGATTGCGGATGCATGAGTTCGTTAGAAATGCTGGAAGTTAACCCAATACTTGATACCAAAAATGAAACCAGCGAGCTAGCTGTAGATTTTATTGAATCAGCGCTGGGTAAATCAATATTATTTGAGTAATAAATATTATAAATTAAATTAATATTAAAAAGCTTTAGAATGAGCTTGTACAACAGTAATAATTTTCCTATAAATCAAACTGCAAGTTTATTCGTTATTAATTTCATTTATTATAATGAATTGCTTGAAATCAAATGAAGAACACAAAACATTTCCTTTTCGATTTATCTTTAACAGAACTAGCAGAAATAATTAAAACATACGGAGAGCCTGCTTACCGTGCTAAGCAGATTTATGAACAAATATATAAAAAGTATGCTTCTTCATTTGAAAAAATGAATGGTTTACCAAAAGAGCTTCGCAGAAAACTTTATGATCAATTTGATTTTTCACATTTAACTCTGCAGATAGATAAGCTTTCAAGTGATGGATATACAAGGAAAATTTTATTCAGATTAGATGATGGTGCTCAAATTGAAACGGTGCTGATGGGCTATACAGTACGCAGAACAGCGTGTATATCAACACAGGCAGGGTGTGCTTTGGGATGTACATTTTGTGCAACAGGGCAGGGCGGTTTACAAAGGAATATTTCTGCCGGCGAAATTGTTGAGCAAGTCATGTTTTTTGAACATTTGCTTAATAAGAAAAATGAGAAACTTACAAACTTGGTTTTTATGGGAATGGGTGAACCGTTTGCAAACTATAAGGCGGTAATGAAAGCAATTGATATTTTAACAGATCCAAATGGATTTAATTTTGGGGCTCGCAGGATAACAATCAGCACGGTTGGAATTGTTCCGATGATAGAAAAATTTGCAGATGAGAAAAGACAGGTTAATCTGGCAGTTTCACTGCATGCAGCAACAGATGAATTAAGACAATCAATGCTGCCTATAAATAAGAGATATGGATTAAATGTTTTAATTAATGCCTGCCGTGATTATGTAAAAAAAACTGGCAGAAGGATCAGCTTTGAATGGGCATTAATTGATAATGTGAATGATACTCCTGAACAGGCAATTGCTCTTGCTCATCTTTTAAAGGGAATGACAGCTCATGTTAATTTTATTCCTTTAAATCCAACACACGGTTTTACCGGCAATGAATCAAAACAAAAGCGGATTGCAAAATTCAGAGAAATACTTAATAATGCCGGAATTGCAAATACATTAAGAATTAGACGCGGAATTGATATTAATGCGGGATGCGGACAGTTAAAACAGGAAACTGCAGAAAACAATAAGATTAAATAATCATTCTCACATAATATCCCTGACATTAATCATATTTCAAGATGATGTATATTATAGATATTACTTATTAAAAGAGTTATTTTTGATTTAAAAGGATTTACATTAACAGAATTTAATTCTGTAATTAAATGGGTAAACTATTTGATAAATCTAAAATATATAGTTTTAATTTAAAAGTATAAATATATATGTCAACAGATAAACGAAAAACGGATTTGTTGAAACTGAATAAAATGAGAGAAACTGCCAAACTTGGCGGCGGTGAAAAAAAGATTAAAACACAGCATGAAAAGGGGAAATACCTTGCAAGAGAAAGAATTTTTATGCTGCTTGACCCGGGAACATTTGAAGAAACTGATGCATTTGTTACTCACCGTACGACAGATTTCGGAATGAGTGAACAGGTATTTCTTGGTGATGGCGTAATTACCGGTTCAGGCAAAATTGATGGACGACTTGTGTTTGTTTTTAGTCAAGATTTTACCATATTTGGCGGCTCATTAAGCGGTGCTAATGCAGAAAAGATATGCAAAATAATGGATATGGCTGAAAAGATGGGAGCTCCTGTTATTGGAATAAATGATTCAGGCGGAGCAAGAATTCAGGAAGGAGTAGTTTCCCTTGGAGGATATGCCGATATATTTTTAAGAAATGTTCTGTTATCAGGGGTGGTTCCTCAAATAAGTGCTATAATGGGCCCTTGTGCCGGAGGTGCTGTTTATTCGCCTGCAATTACTGATTTTATTTTCATGGTTAAAAATATTAGCCACATGTTTGTAACCGGACCTAATGTTGTAAAGACAGTTACACATGAGGAAGTTTCGTTTGAAGATCTTGGCGGTGCAAAAACTCACTCAACAAAATCAGGTGTAACACATTTTGCCTGTGATGATGAAAAGCAATGTTTGCAGTATATACGCAAACTTATCACTTATTTACCGCAGAACTGGAAGGAAAAAACACCGGAGAAAAAATGTATTGATGACCCAAAAAGAATAGTAACGGAACTTAATAATATAATTCCCGAAGATAATACCAGACCTTATGATATGAAAAAGATTATAAATTTGGCAGTTGATCAGGAAGAAAAACCAACAACAGAGTTTGATGAAGAAATAAATAAGAACAAAAAAGATGCAAATGAAAAAACAGTTAAAGTACAAGACGAATATTTTAAAAAGGAATATGTATCCAGCTTTTTTGAAACTCAGGAACTGTTTGCCCCGAATATAATAACAGGCTTTGCAAGATTGGATGGTATTTCAATTGGTGTAATTGCAAATCAGCCCTCAAAAATGGCAGGCGTGCTTGATATTGATGCATCTGTAAAAGGTGCCAGATTTGTAAGGTTTTGCGATGCATTTAATATACCGATATTGGTATTTGTGGATGTGCCGGGATTTATGCCGGGTACTTTTCAGGAATGGCGCGGTATCATAAAGCAGGGAGCAAAACTGCTTTATGCATTTGCTGAAGCAACAGTCCCAAAGATGACCGTAATTACCAGAAAGGCATACGGCGGAGCTTATGATGTGATGAATTCTAAGCATATACGAGCTGATTATAATATTGCATGGCCCGGAGCCGAAATTGCAGTGATGGGTTCTGCGGGTGCTGCTGAAATTATTTTTAAGAAGGAAATTAATTCAGCAAAGGATCCTAAGAAAGCATTTGACCAAAAAGCTGAGGAATATAAAGAGAAGTTTGCAAATCCATATGAGGCAGCGAAGTTTGGATATATAGATGATATAATTGAACCTTCAGAAACACGAATTAAACTTGTAAAAGCATTAAGAATGCTCCAAACAAAGATGCAGTCAAATCCAAAGAAACGGCACGGAAATATTCCATTATAACTGTTAGCGTAAAACCAGAAAAATCCTCCAAAAATAGTAATATTTTGGAGGATTTTTGTTTTTGATTATATGATTTTCTTTAAACTTTACCAAAACAAATTTTCATAATTATATTTTTAATATTGGCAAGCAAGAATTAATATATTATATTATTTTCACACGTATAGAGGTTAATCTCGTCTCTTTTGAGAGGGGTTACTCTTTTTTGTTCAAAGTGAATTTTCAATCAGGAATCGACACAATATTGAATAATATACCTAAAACTGATGTTTAAATTTATTTAATGCAGATAATCATTCGAAAATATGCAAAATATTTAATGAACATAATTAATGATAGTATAGTATATTTGTAATTAATAACAATACATTTCAAAAATGAAAAAACTCATTGTTACCATCTTACTTCTTCCTATTTCAATCCTTTCACAATGGACTCAGATTTCTACAATAAATAGTCCTGAATTAAAAGCTGTTAAATTTTTTAATGAACATACTGGAATTGTTGCTGGGCAAGGTGGTATATGGAGATCTACGAATAGTGGTGTGAATTGGACTCAAGTATTAAGTGGGCATACTTTATATTCAGTGTCATTTCCAGATATATCTATCGGATATGCTGTTGGGGATAGTGGAATTATTTTTAAAACAACCAATGCGGGATTGAATTGGAATCAGATCGGAATAGGAGTGACGTCCAAAAGGCTTAACACGGTATCTTTTCCCTCAGTTAATACAGGCTGGATAATGGGAGAGTCAGGTAAAATTCTATATACATTTAACGGAGGCACATCTTTTACGAATCAATCAAATGGCGATACCACATATGAGGTAAATTATTTGCATATGGCAAATGGAACAACTGGTTATTACTGTGGGAGTAGCAGTGCAAATGCTGAAACTTTTGGCGTAACGGGTAACGGAGGAATAAATTGGTTATATACTTTTTTCATGGCGGGAAATATCCTAAATGCTACAAGTAACATACCTGGGTTAGGTGGATATGCTTTGGCTGTTGGCACAAACGGCAGAATTAGAAGAACAACAACTAATGGCACAACGTGGACAGTAATAACAAGCCCTGTGAGTGTTCAGCTTAATCATATAGTTTTTTTAGATGCTAATACAGGATATATAGCAGGAAATTCAGGCAATATTTTAAAGACAACCAACAGCGGATTAAATTGGGTTATTGACGCAACAGTTACAGCAAATAATTTGAAATGTATAAGCTTTATAAATGCTAATACTGCATGGGCAGTCGGTAGCAATGGGGTAGTAATAAGAATGGGAATTCCCGTGGGTATTAATAGTAACAGTAATATTCAGACATATACATTGGAGCAAAATTTCCCGAATCCATTTAATCCACAAACAAAAATTGTTGTAGAAATTCCTGCCAGAGGCTTAATTAAACTTGTAGTTTATGACGTTATAGGCAATGAAATTATTACAATTGTTAATAATGAAGTAAATGCAGGTATATATGAATATAATTTTGATGGCGGAAAATACTCTAGCGGTGTGTATGCGTATCGTTTATTTATAAATAATCAATTTATTGATAGTAAAAAAATGACTCTAATAAAATAAAAATAATAAACATGAGAAAAATTTATTTCCACATTCTTTTTTTATTAGCAATGGGGCTTAGCATTATTAGTTGCAATAAGCCAGGAGAAACTCCTCAGTCAGGCGGGGAAAGTGGTTCTTCAAATAGGCGTATCGAAATAATTGATATCATTCCAAAAACACTACCTTCAGTAACAAGAGATTCCTTTGATGTAACTTTAAAGGGTCATAACATTTATCAAGGGGTATATGTTCATGTGGAAGTAAAATCACATGGTGGCAGTAGTTGCACTGGCTTTTCAGACAGCATATTTATAACAAGGGAGCAGTCATCAAATACAATAAAAATCAGAACGGATAGTATAACATCGGGTTGTGTTTCACAAAATTCGGTTTTTCGTATCATCGCATGGTTTACAGATACATTGAATATCCCGAGGAGAGATTCTGTTTATTATCAATGGGGAAATGCACCGACTACGGGAAATACCTTAACGGCAGATATAGAACCGTGGCGAATGTATTATGTAAGTGATACTTTAGCTGATACGCTGAACAAATGTATTGAGAGGTCTCTTAACCCAAGCGATTCAAATTTTATTAAATGTACCGCTACATTCGATGCAATAAATCATCAATCCCCAGATACAAATTTCATGGTTGGTTCTAATAATACAGAAGGTTTAACCATAATGTGTAATTGGTGGTCACAAAACCATTCTATAGATCCGTTTAAGAATAAGGTTATATACGCAAAATTGAATGATGTAAATATTGGTTTAGTAGGATGGGCTCAAACTTCGAATTATCCTCCTAATGGAACTGGGAATTGGAGTTATATTTTTTATAAAAACATAGTAGATCTCTGTCCGCCTAATGGCACAAGAAATGATACGACAATAGGAAATATGACAGCTATACATGAAATTATGCATCAACTTGCAAATTCACATGGAGATAGAGCTCATATATATCATTATGGATATTTTGAAAAAAAATGTGTGTTAAGAGATGAAGAGGAACCCTTCGAACTGTCAAACCATAGATATATTAATAGGTTTAGGGTTTGTATTAATCATACGATGCAATTAAGAAGCTTCAGGCAAGTATTGCCATTAGATAATACATATGGAAATGTTATCTATACTCAATTTGTTGCTCCAGACCCATTTCTAAAAGCGGGCGGAAATAGCAATGGAGATAAATATATTGTTTCAATTTCGATACCGAAGCAAGAATATAAAAAATATGAACCAGTTGTAGCAAAATTGAAATTAGTGAATAATGGTACAAAACCTTTAGATATTTATAATGTTTTCAATGAACTTTCAAGTGAACCACATTTTACTATTAAGGATTCATTTGGACATGTTTATGACAGTCGAAATAGAACAGGACTTTTTCTGTCTTATTATACTACGGAATTACCCCCAAGAGATTCGCTAGTTTTTTCAATGACAATGAATAATTGGGGGAAAGCTACCTCATATGAATACACGAATAGTTTAGATGAGGTCTATTTTTCTCAATTTGGGTATTTCCCTCCCGGAGATTATAAAGCATATTTCCATTGTAGTCCCTTAAGGAATGATGAAGAAATATTTTCCAATGAAGTAGCTTTTAGCGTAACTGATTTAACACAAGAAGATACTGAGATTTTAAAACTGTATAAACAGAAAAATTATGACGAGGCACTAGCAAAGTTTCCGAACAATGCATTTTCTGAACATATGTTAAGATGGAAAATGTTATCACATTGGAATGAGATTAGTAGCAATACGGAAAGCGATTACAATAATTTTATTCAAAAATATCCTAATTCCATGTATTTATATGATTGGGCATTTATGCTGCCTTATCTAAAAGCAGCTGAACAAAATCAGGATAACTTTGATAGAGGCATCGATTATTTATTAAGTATACAAAACGAGGAGAGTGCAGCGAAACAATCCTTACTAAGCACTCCGTTCACTACCATAATAAAAAATTATGGTAAATTTATACAAAAAAATAAATAATGCAGAAAATGAAAAATATAATAAAGTTTATTCTTTTACTGGTAATCTGTAATACAATATACTCGCAGATAAATATAAATGATATTCGTAATAGAATTGCCCTTAAGGGACCTGTACAGTTACCTGACAGTGTTCAGATAAATCTATTAATAGAACAATTATTACAAATATATGGAAATACGCTCGACAGTTATTCTGATTTAAAAGCCGGAAATTATAATATAAAAATCAATAATGGCTACTCAATAGAAATAGCAAATGCAAATAAAGGCAAAATAGTAATTCATATCAATAAAACAGAATCTCGTTTAGGAGGCTATTCACTGACTTTAGATGAAAAATCTGTAAAGATGTTAGTGTCGCAAAATAATGTAATCCCATTTAATAAAGTAACTTCTATAGATAATATAATAGTAAGGAATAATATATTAATCGATAAGGAAATCTTACCCTATGAAGAATTACAGCCTGATGAAAGAAGAATCCTGGATAAGGAATTTACCACTGATAACTTTGTTGACCAGTATAATAATGATTTAGAACTATATAAGATGTGTCAGGCGGGCTTAATGTTTCCCTATTCCGGGGGACATTCAAAATTTGTTACAGTTGACGACCAATATTCAAGCTTGATTTATTTTGATGAGGGACTTTCAGCTGACGATAATACTCCTTTAAATCGCTGTTATGGTTATTTCGGCGATGATGACGGCGAGTTTATGAATCCGGCGGGAATATGTGTGGGTAGAATGACAACAGTGAGTAATAAAGACATTTATCCTCTGTATATTGCGGATAAAACAGGTTTAAGAATTACAAGTGTTAATTTTGTTGCAGATAATAATTTCGCAGCTTTAGGAAAAATAGATACAACAACATTTAAACGAACCGCCATCATAACATATCCATATGATATAGCGTATTTCACTAATTACTTAGATAGTACCGATGATAAGTTATGGATTACACAACAACATCCCACTCAAAACTTCTTGACCTGCATTAACTTAGAAGGTAGCGTTATGCAAAGTTTTAGCGGGTATAAAAGCTACGATAACGGACAAACTTACGCTTTTGAATCAAACACACTTTCGAGATTAGCTGTTTATAATGACGGCTTTGCCTGTCTCCTTTTTATTGACAATACAAGAAACTGTTTGGTTAGCTGTTTGCTCGGTTCTGACGGTTTGGCAGGTGTCGAGATAATCGATAGTAGAAACGATTATATAATTGCTCATGAAATTGTTCCTTTTCCAAGCAGCTATGCCATTAATTCAGTTCAGTTTCAAAAAACAACATTAGGTTCAAATGTATGGCCAAGTTTATGGGTAACGTCACCATCATATATCCATCATTTGAAGATAAATAAAAGTGGGAATATCCAATATTTGGCATCTAGCAATTTACCAAACAATTCATTAGAATCTTTTACGTATTTACGAAATACGATTTGCTATAACGGTGTGTATGACATTTTTACAATTGAAAATTGGTCAATGTCCCGCGGCATTCGTAAATATTATCCGTTTTGCGATATTCATTCGGAATCTTTAGAAAATTATTGCAATGATTGCCTTGATATTATGAAATTTAAAGCAACTTTTACAAATGATTGTTGGCTTTATTTAACAGCGAAAAGAAAAAATCGTGACGGTAACTGGGAATCGGTCAAAATTAAAAAGCTAAATGGTTCAACTATAGATACTACATTTGTAATAAAGTGGCAATTTGCAGGTTGGAATCAAAGCTCAGCAGATTTATTTATTGATTTACAACTGGACTTGCCAATCGAAGATTATGCTTTTGGTGATTCAGTTGCATTATCTATAAGAATGTACCCCGAATATTCAAATCCAACAAGTTATTTTAGCAGTGATCATATAGAAAACACTTATAAAGGTTATGTAAGCAAATCATGCTTACCCCGTCCAGGTGGTTGCCCATTTATATATATACATAATGGTCAAAATGATTTTGAAGCTGACAATAACATTCTCCAAAGAATGGAATATTCTGCTCCCGGTGTAGATATTTTGGATGTATATAAGTTAAGAACAAATCCCAAAATAACCAGTAATTCATTTGATATTTATCTTGTAGAGAATGAACAAGACTCTGCATTTATTGATAAAGTTCGAATGTTTGCTGTTGATTTTCCATCGAATAAAAAGCTTGGGGTAACTGAAGACAATAAAATAGTAATATATGATTCTGTGCAGGTGTTAGCTAGCGATAGCGTGATGTTAAATAATTCAAATATTACAAATGACGTGCATTATCATCATCCGTCTAGCACATTAACCACTGGTTTATCAACTGACAGCATATATGCTCATTTCTCCAATCCTACTGATAAAAAGAAAAGGTTCAATGTTTCGTATTCAGATACGAAATTAAAAGAAACCAGAGCAATCAGCATACAATCATCTAAATTAGGACCTAATATTAATTATCCGGTTGC
>JADZAP010000028.1 GCA_020852705.1 Ignavibacteria bacterium
ACTGATAGTTTAGGTACTGTTTTAAACCAAAAATTTTACAATGGATTTGGAGATTTATTTATACTTTCAATCTTACCTTTAATTAACGGTGATATATTATATACAGGTTATGCCGAATTTCAACCATTTCCTGTTAGAGAAGATGTTTATGCATTAAGAACGGACATTCTATTAAATGCACCTCCGCCAATATCAATTATTTCGCAAAATTATACTTTGCCTAAAGTTTTTAATCTAGATTTTTATCCAAATCCTTTTAATATAAATGCTTTAATAAAGTATAAGATTTCAAAAACATCACATATAAAACTTTCATTATACGATTTGCAGGGAAAAGAAGTTAAAGTTTTAGTAAATGAATATAAAAATACAGGAAATTATGATTTAATTTTTAATGCAGAAAATTTATCTTCCGGAGTATATTATTTGGTTATGTTTTCATCAGAACGAATTATTTTAACAAGAAAAATAGTACTTATAAAATAATTTCTTTAATAGTTAAATTTTACAATTATGAAAACAATCATATTTTTATTAATAATAATATTTTTATCTTTAAATATGAATATTATTTATACACAGGAGAATAATGCAGGAGGGGATATATTCATTCTAAATTATTCATCAAAAAATATTTGGGTTAGAGTATATCCGATTAGCATAGTCTTTAATGCTGATAATAATAACAATGGCAATTATGATTTTCATGCTATGACAACAAATTCTGGTTATCATTTTATAAATGGAAGAGGTAGCAGCGAAGATGGGAAGTATTTATTGTCTCCTAATTCAGATGGAATATCCTATAATATGGAAGGAGTCACGACAGCAGGGGAAGCTGTAGCAGGTATTGGGAGAGGAATATATAGATTTGAATTTTTTTATGATAATATAAATAATTTGGTTGATAGTGCAATTGTAGAATGGGATGCCGGTTATGATTTTGGTGATTTAACATTATTGTTCAATGACGAAATTGAACCAGCTGGTATAGAATCATATTACTTTGCAGGAATGCCTAATCCAACCCCATTACCGGATAATAGAAAAATAAATTGCTGGTCTTATTTAAATAGGGATAAAAATTATGGTAATTGGGTTTTTGATGATATAATATATCAAAATCTTCCAATTTTACCTCAAGATTTTAGACAAAATTGCGGAACAGAAAGTCATATTGCAGAAGATTTGGAGAATGAATGGCGTATCGGGATTTTAACTTTAAATATGTTTATAAAAAAAGATAATATTCATACACAAGATGGAGAAATGCTTGGTGCACCACATAGAATAATATTAACACCTGGCGTAAGAATGACACTTGACAATAATATTGATTTTACAATGAAACATAATATGACTTATGAAAATTATTACAACATTTTAACTGTTCAAGAAAATGCTACATTAAAATTAAACCCTAATTCAACAATTAACATTGAAAATACTAATTGGGTAGTTTTTGAGTGTCATAGTAATATAATTTTGTATAATAACGCAAAAATTATCTTCCAAAACGGTTCTAAATTCTGCAACCGTGGTGCAACTATGCAAAATTCAGGCCAAATTATTTTCCTGGGTAATATTAAAATGGCAGGATGCTCGGGAATTGTTTCATGTACAGATAGTTATATTAAGGATAGCGTTAAGTTTATATTGGAAAACAGCTCATCTATTGAAATACCTGATAGTACTACATACATTTTTGAAGGGAATGAAACTATTTTAAAATGTAAAGATAGTTCAAAGATCAAATTCGGCAAAGGCTCAAAGCTTGTATTTGAAGATGGCGCAAGAATAAATGCCAATAACTGTAAGTTTGTAAGCTATGATACCACTGAAACATGGGACGGTATTTATTTAAGCGGTGTTTCCTTTGATACTTTAAAGAACTGTACATTTCAGAATGCGTTAAACGGTATAAATGTATTAAATAAACAACAAACCGGATTCGGTTCTGCACCTGCAACTGAAATTACTGACTGTGTTTTTAAAAACTCAACAAGTACTGAACTGCTTAACTATGTGTATGTAAATAACAGCAATAATGTACTTATTAAAGGATGTTCAACAGAAAAAACTGGAACAGGGGGATTTACAGCAGGTATTATAGCAGAATACTGCTCCGCAGGCGGAGTTGTAATTTGTGATAATAATATTAATTATGTTAATACAGGTATATCTCTGCTTCAATCTTCAGAATACATTGCCCGCAATGTAATTACAGGATATAACAATACAGGAACAGGAATATATCTTGATAACTCCAATGGTACTATAGAATACAATGCAGTAAATAACTTTCAGAAATCAGTATTCGGTTCTTATTCATCGCCATACCTGCTTAAAAATACTTTGATTGATGCATATATAACAAATATTGACCTTGTAAACAGCTCTATGCCGGTTATGAAGCCTGTAATATCATCATCAACATTAAGATGGCTTGGAGGCAATAATACAATATCAGGATATCCTACAAACAGCGGTATAAGATTTGCTGATTGTTATCCTTTGATGGATTCAGGCTATAACAGAATAATAGTTAACGGCTCAGATTATCTGAACGGATATTTTTCTATGGTAATACAGACCGTTAATGCAAGAATTAACTACTGGTATGATAATCCTCCTAATTCATCACTTTTTGATATAACCAATGGCTCTGCTGTTTACAGCAATCCGTTTGACGGTTCGAGCCTTCCCGCTACAGACGGCACAGAATTAAACTCAATTGGCTGGGGTTTATACGATACGGTATTTACCAAAACACTTGGCGATAACCCTACCCCAGAAGACCTGTTCACACAGGCATATACTGAGGAAATGTCAAATAACTACACAGATGCAGTAAATCATTACAAAGAAGTGGTAAGCAGTTATAAGACAAGTGAATACGCTCCGGTATCACTGGCAAGAATATTCAACTGCTTAGAGAAATCGAGAGCAAACTTATCACAATATTATGCAATACAGGGCTATTATACAAATATTCAAAATAACTCAGCATATCCGAATGCAACAAGAGAGCTTTCAGAGGATTTTAAGATAAAATCAAAGGTAAAGCAATATAACACAGAAGAAGCAATCATAGATTACGATAATATTTACCAGAACAACCAAAACAATCCAAAAGGTATTCATGCGCTCATAAACAAGCTAAGTCTTCAAAAAATGACACAAAGTGACGCACCTAACGGAAGTATGGTAAACTTCACAGAACATAAAATTGGAATACTTTCTTTGATAACAGGAAAAGACTTAAAGAATACAAACAGCATTACAAACAATGAGCCAAACCAGTTCAGGCTTTATCAGAATTACCCAAATCCATTTAACCCAACCACCAGCATAAAATATGAAATACCGAAGAATGCGCAGGTAATAATAAAGGTTTACGATATACTTGGCAAAGAAATATTCAGCAACAATAAATACAATCTTGCAGGTAGTTACGAAGTAAAGTTCAATGGAAATAATCTGGCGAGCGGAATGTATTTTTACTCATTGGAAGTTAATGGATATAAGGATACAAAGAAAATGGTATTAATTAAATAGTAAAAAACAAAATAATGATAAATAGTATCTATTTTTCATTTTAAAACTTCACAGGTTTTAAAACTTCGGGTGTTTAATTTTATTGAAATTTACTATCTGCCGATAAAATCGGCAATTTTTATGTTTATTTGTAAGTTTGTCATAAATTTATAAATTGAGATTAACGTAAAAAATTCCTAAATTTATTAGTTTTTAATACATACTACCTGTTTTCCTGAAATTTATTAACAGGCAAAGCCCGGATGGTGAAATTGGTATACACGCTGTGTTCAGGGCGCAGTTCCGGTCACGGAGTGCGAGTTCGAGTCTCGCTCCGGGCACTATAAAAAATAAAAAATTAAACTTGATGTCCAGTGCAATCAGCAAGAAATGGACTATTGCACAATCAGCAGATGAACAAAAGATTAAAGTACTTTCTCAGGAGATAAATGTTCCCGCCTCGCTTGCCGGTATTTTGGTTGCGAGGAATATACTTTCACGTGCTGATGCAAAAAAATATTTTGTCCATGACTTAAAAAATCTCTATGACCCCTTCCTTATGAAGGGTATGGATAAAGCATCCAATAAGATCATAGAGGTTATAAATAATAAAGAAAATATCCTTATCTTTGGCGACTACGATGTTGACGGAACTTCCGGTGTGGCTATGTTTCGTACATTTCTTAATGACCTTGGAGTTCCAAACGAGGTTTTTATCCCCGATAGATTTACCGATGGTTACGGGCTTTCTAATACAGGTGTTGATTATGCCAATACACTTGG
>JADZAP010000029.1 GCA_020852705.1 Ignavibacteria bacterium
AGCGGTACAGCTAAACTGCTGAAGGAAAACGGTATTTCACTCAAAACAATTGAGGAAATTACCAATGCTCCTGAAGTACTTGGAGGCAGAGTTAAAACTCTGCAGCATCAAATCTTTGCCGGAATTCTTGCAGATAAATCCAATAATGCGCACCTTGATGAAGTTAAATCTCATGGCATTGAGCTCTTTGATCTGGTCTGTGTAAGTTTATATCCCTTCAAACAAACTATCAGCAGCCCAAACTGCACAGAAGCCGAAGCTGTTGAACAGATAGATATTGGCGGGGTCTCGCTTATCCGGGCAGCTGCTAAGAATTTTTCAAGCGTAAGCGTACTTGTTGACCCTAATCAATACAGTATATATCTGAATGCACTTAAATCAGGTAAAAATATTAACCGCTTGCTTGCTGCTGATGCCTTTGAATATATTGCATCTTATGATATTAGCATTGCAAATTATTTTCGCAGGATAAATAAACAAAACAGCGGGATATTTGATATCTATTACTCAGATTATGTGCAGCTTAGGTATGGTGAAAATCCGCATCAGCGTTCAGGATTATATAATATTGGTCAATCCGGTTTCTCGCAGATCTTCCATAAACTGCATGGCAAAGAGTTATCTTACATAAATATTATTGATATTGACTCTGCATTTAATTTAATTAATGAGTTCACCATGCCTGCCTGTGCAATCATAAAACATACTAATCCATGCGGAGTTGCTATTGGCAGTGATATTAATGATGCATACATTAAAGCTTTTGAAACCGATACAGTTTCACCTTTCGGGGGAATTGTAATTGTAAACCGTAGGCTTAAACTTGAGGCAGCAAAAGAAATTGATAAGGTATTCACTGAAATTATAATTGCTCCTGAGTATGATGATAATACCCTTGAATTTCTGTTTAAAAAGAAAAACCGCAGAATAATTAAGTATAACATCCCTGAGCCCTCAAATACAATGGAGCTGAGATCAGTTACAGGGGGATTGTTAGTACAGGAGTTTAACAGTATGCTTGTCAACGAATCTGAAATGAAAACAGTTACGAGCAGAAAACCCACTGATGATGAATTAAGTGATATGCTCTTTGCTATGAAAGTCTGCAAGCATACAAGATCAAATGCAGTTATATATGCCAAGGAGGGCAGAACTTTGGGAATAGGAGGCGGGCAGCCTTCCAGAGTTGACTCAAGTATGCTTGCCGTGCAGAAGGCACGGCGTTTTGGACTTCCGCTTAATGGATGTTCAGTTGCCTCAGATGCATTTTTCCCTTTCCCCGATGGCATTATTGAAGCAACCACAGCCGGAGCAATGTCAGTAATTCAGCCCGGCGGCTCTGTTAATGATGAAGATGTCATAAATACTGCCAACCAATATGGTTTAGCAATGATATTCACAGGTATAAGGCATTTTAAACATTAAAATATTGATAGGATTATATAAGGCAAAAGGGTAGATAAATTTGCGGGCAAATTTGTTCAAGGCTATTGATTTTCAAGTTTGCACTTCAGCCCGCATGACGTAAAACCGATGTTAGCGGTATTTTTTTATAGTTTCTCCGATATAGCTCATTGCCTTGTCATAGGTTTCTATTCCATGTACAACGTTATCAAAAACTTTTATATCTTTTAATGTTTTGATATATTTTCTTGCGTTATCAATTGATTTTTGATATGGGAATAACAAATCTTTATTACCTTCAAGAAGATATGTGTCAACTTTAACGTCAGCCAACTGTTTGTCCATATAATATGGTTTCTGTGTATTGTCTTTGTAACGTTTTATAGCAAATACTTCATATTCTGTAATTAACGCTTCTGATTTTTGTGATAATTGATGATTGGGTTTTGAAAAAACTGCCTTGTCTAAAAATGTGAGAACATTTTTTTCTGTGGGTTTTATTATTGGTAATAGATTGAAGTAAAGATTGCTCCATTTCAATGAAAACGGCTGCAAACATCCGGGGTTTAAAAGAAAAGCTGCCTTTAGTTTGTCAGGATTTGTAATTCCCAATTTCATACAAATCAAACCACCAAAAGATGCCCCAGCTACAAAAGCTCTTTCGATTTTCAGTTTCTCTAAAACTTCATTTGCCCAATGTCCATAATCTAATGATTTAATGTCAGGCGTTGCCCCGTTACTGAAGTTAGGAAGTCCGTTTGTTTCAACCAGAAAAATTCTGAGTTTGAGATTTAGGTTATCAAGTCCTTTGTCAAAATCCCAGAACAAAGAAGTCGTTCTTGCTCCGGGAAATATCACTAATGTGTCTAATTGCTCTTTGGTGTTTATACCCCAAACGTGGGTTTTGCCCAAAGCGGTGTCAATTTCAATTCGTTCATATTCTCTGCCGTTACTTCGTTCTAATTTTTTTACCCAATTCTCAAAAAATAAAAAGTCCTGTTTTTCATCTTTAAAAAATGATTGTCGTTTTATCTGCATATTTTCTTTGTTGTATGGTTTGGCAAAAATACCACTAACGGTTCAGGCATTACCGAAGTGGCGGATTTTTAGCACAAAAGCTCAATAGAATTACTGTTGTTGAATTTAGCTCAAATGTTTCATTGTAGAAGTTCAGCCCCGCCTATTGGCAATAACTTGTTTCACGCATGTGCTTCACGTTTGTCTGTCAATCGTGCCGTCATTTGTTAAGTCGCAACGGTCGGTGTAGCGATGTAAATTTTGTCCTGTCCTTAGAACGTGAATTGAAAATTATTTCATCAAGTGTCCTGCTTGCGCAAACCTCGTCCACTATAAACTCAATTAATGTTTTGAGTTCTTTTTTGTCGGGCTGAAGTGTCCGCCAAGAAAGCATGAAGTCAAAATGTTGACCATGTCTAAAAAGTCGACCAGGTAGTGGATAATGCTCTCTGTTACCAATTAAAATACCATAGCGTAAGTATGGGTGAACATTTTTATGTGCCTGGGCTTTTTGACTGTAAGTAATACTGTCGTGAGTTGTAACGCTGTCAAGTTTGGTCTCAATAATTAGTCTCGGCTTCCAAATGTCTGTGGAAAGTTGCTCGTAAACTAAGATGTCTGTCTCGTAACTCTTAAGTTGTTTCGTGTCGGCTTTGTCGCCCTTGTAAGTCAGGATTTCGTTGGCATACGGCAGCCGTCTGCTGTCCGTCACAAATAATTTTTTGTCGGTCTTTTGAAGTCCTGATTGAATGTCAGGAACTATTGATTTTACCCATACTCTTTCAGTCATGTGTTTTTAAAGTACTGTGTTATGTTAAGCGGTCGCCTCGTATTGCAGCAAACGTATTGCGGCTTGGCGTTCGGGTGGGTATTGTTGCACCGAACTTTCAACCAGTATCAAAGTTCAATCGGAGTACGAATGTTGGACCTTGCACAAATGTTTGTTATAACCTCTACAGATATTTCAACCACCAGCACAGCCACCGTAATAAAATATATACGCTGTTACAAGCTAGCCGATCTTGAAAATTTATTTTAACAATTTGTCTGGACTTTCAAGGGTATATTCAATATTGTTACCACTTGTCATAGCCCATGAAAGCGGATTCTTTTTAATAAATTCTTTAAATGTTTGAATAGTTATTGTTTTTTTATCTCCTTTGAAATCACCTTTTTTGAATTGCGAGAATTTCATATTTTCCCAACAATTCCAATTGTCTAACTTGTATTCCCATGTTGTTAATTCGGAGAGTATTTTTATGAAGTCTATTATTCTTTTTTTAGCATCAGTGTTAATATAGCAATTTTTATTTTGAATATTTTCTATATTTGCTGGAGATCCATCTTTATTTGAAATTCTTAATCTGTCACCTCTTTCCCTTCTTACACTAATTGAATCTCTTTTTCTAAAAAAATTATCCATTTCCTTCATCAAGGTAAATACACTATATTTATCGTTCTCAAATATTGGTTTTAATGGATTCCAGTCTTCATGAATCCTCAAATAACTCAACCAATTTAAAACATTCTCAGGGTAACTGAAAAGAACATTAAAAACACCATCTGTAAAAAATAAAGCAGGTATTGCAGATTCAGGTATTTTGATATTTTTATGTTTCCAAGCAACAATACTAATTAGCATATGAATAGTGGCTAATGGATATTTCAATCTAAAATTAGTTTTCCCATCATAATTTCTAAAATTATTTGGTTGAATACAGTTGTCGAAATTTGACCATTCAGCAGGTTTATGACGTTTGTTAACTAGAAGCATATGATGCCCCATGCTTCTAATTTCTTTACGAAATATTTCAATATCTAAGAATATTGGATTGCTTTTTAGATATGCTTTATTAACAACTGATACTTTGCCATCATAGAAGCCGACAATCTTCCAGCCCCGAAACATTGACATAAATAAACCACAAAGCAAGCCGTCACTATCTGGGCTTAAAACACAACAATGATTTTCCTCTAAAATCCAACTGTATTTTTTACAAATTGAACCATAATCAATTTGTTCATTTTTATCTTTTAATAAATCTTGAATCGCCATTTATAACGATATTAAATTATTTTGTAGTTCATTAGTCGGAATATCGGAAAAAAGTTTTGTTTGGTCATCATCAAATTCTTTTTTTAATCTTTCCTTTGTTAAATCGCAATATTCTGGCTCTATATCAAACCCAATAAATTTTCTATTTAACTTTTTTGCCATTACTAATGTAGAGCCACTTCCTGCAAATGGGTCTAAAACAATACCATTCTCCGGGCAAAAGCATTGAATAAAATCAAAAGGTATTTTATCTGGAAAAACAGCAGGATGTTTTCTTTTTAATGGATTTTTATCACCAGCCATTAAATAATCCCATATTGTTCCTCTGCATTTAGTCATGTTAATTGGTCTGGTTACAGTTTCTTGTGTTTCACCATTTGTTTTTCTTGCCCCACTTCCTGTCATTACCTTCCCACCATGCTTAGATGGCACTTTCAATGGCTCTTTATTAAAATAATTTGGTCTTTCTCCTTTCAGAAAAATAGGCATGTATTCATGGTCCACTCTAAATCTTTGTCTCCACCAGGCGCCCTCAGGGCCATGTTTTCTATAAATTACGGTTTCAAAAAGTTTAAAACCAATATTGTCGCACCAATCAATTATCGTTTTAAAAGATGTTAAACTTTTTCCAAAATTATGTGTTTGATCTTGAATCACCATCGCAGCAATTCCGCCATTCCTTAATATTCTAAATATCTCCTCACCAGTTTTATGTAAATCAAATTGTAAATTTCCTTTATAATCTCTTATTTTATCATATGGTGGTGAGGTTACAACAATGTCAATTGTATTTGAAGGTATTGATTTCATTAATTCAACACAATCTCCACAATAAATTTCATTTAATTCAATATTTCTCATTTTGCTCTTTTACTTTATTTAAACAAATATACCGATATAATTTAATATTTATGTCTTTTCTATAATCTCATTTCTCGATGTTAATAAATTTTATTCAGTCGAATCATCCCGGCATGCTTGTAACGGTTTGCGGCTTGGCGATAGTAGCGGATTTAGAAGCACCAAACTTTCATTAAACCACAAAAGTTGATGCGAGGTAGAGCGTTCAATTAACAATGTCACCCGCCATTGAGTCAAACGCATGTTATAAGCCGTTTTTAATTCTTTGAGGAATAAATTCATATTTATCTTCTTCAGTTTTATGCATAATGCCAATAAACTGAAGTTTTTTGTCACTCATTGTTTCTATTGAAATTGAAAGCGGATGTTTTGGCGTTATTGGTATGCCACTTCTCATTAATTGAGCATTAATGACCTTTCCGTTGTTCAGCTTGATACCTTTATTAAACCCACCAAAAAAAGAACCTTCTTTAGGCAAATTAAAATTCAATTCGTTTTCATTGTTTTCTACTGCAACAAGAAATTCAGGAATAGGCTCTAAGAAATGACTTGCATATATTTTTATTTCAAACTTTTTAGAGCTCTCCTCCGTCAACGTATATGTTAGATTTGAAAACTTTTGAGAAGATGTATTGTATGTAGAATTTCCCTGTATTACGTTTACAATCTGTGTAATTGTCGTTTCAATTCCGTTAGAATATAAGTCTATATACAAGCTCTGAGATAAAATAGGAGGCATAGAAGTTCCGTCTAATCTTATAGGTATTACTTTGCAAGTTCCTTTAGAGGCTTTAAATATTGCATTTTGCCATTCCATTTTAACCATATTACTTTTTATGCTGTTTTCCGAAACGAAGAAAAAGAAATGCGTAACATTGGTTAATCCTTCATTCATTTTATCAATGATACCGTCTCCCGGTTGAATTGACCAAGAGTCATAAAACACTTTGTCTCTACCAAAAATGTCCGCTATTCTTTCTGCAATTGGCGCAATGACAATCTTGTCGTTGTAATTGTGGCTAATAAAAATCATAATAATCTTATTTCGTTAGTCGTTTCGTAAAATGCCCCCCAACCTTCAAATTTACGCATTGCGTCAATTTATATTATCTATTTTTTGTTAATGTATTAAAATAGAAAGTTATTAATTTCTTACTTCCCAAATATAATTAATCAGGAATATTATTACAATTTACAATTGATGAGTTAATGCCCACGGGGCAAATTTGCAAAATTTGCAAAATCCGGTTTTGCCCTATACAATATTTATTTCATTCCATTAAAATGCACTGAAAAATTCACTAAAATTAATTAAAATTAATCTTATATTTGCAAATTAGTTTTTACATAATCCTTGTTTTTTACATATTTTTAATATTTTACCTGAACTCGATTTTTATAAAATTTTATATCTTTTAGGAATACCTCAATAAATGGCTTTATTCGGATTTTTATCAGCAGATATTGCAATCGATCTGGGGACTGCAAATACCCTAATTTACATTAAAGGCAAAGGCATAATTTTAAATGAACCTTCAATTGTTGCCTTTGATGAAACTACTAAAAAAATTATTGCCGTTGGTCACGAAGCCAAGCAAATGCATGAAAAAACCCACAAGGGAATAAAAACTATACGCCCTATGGGAGATGGTGTTATTGCAGATTTTGAAATTGCCGAAGGCATGCTTCGCAACTTCATCAAAAAAGTTCATTCAAGTATCTTTCCAAGTTCTCGTGTTGTTATCTGTGTACCTAGCGGAATAACCGAAGTTGAAAAGCGTGCAGTTCGTGATTCTGCCGAGCATGCCGGTGCTAAAGAAGTTTATCTGCTTGCTGAACCTATGGCTGCTGCAATTGGCGTTGGACTTGATGTTTCCTCACCGGTTGGCAATATGATAATTGATATTGGCGGCGGCACAACTGAAATTGCTGTGATTTCTCTAAGCGGTATCGCTAACGGTGCATCTATTCGCGTTGCAGGTGATGAACTTAATATTTCAATTGTTGAATATTTCAGGAAAAATTATAACATCTTAATTGGTGAAAGAACTGCTGAAGAAATAAAATGTCAGGTTGGCTCTGTTATGCCGCTTAAAGAAGAAGTTATTATTGAGGTAAAAGGTCGTGATCTTGTTTCGGGGCTGCCCAAAATGACTGAGGTAAGCTCTATTGAAATCCGCGAAGCATTAAGCGACCCCGTCAACCAGATGATTCGTGCAGTTAAAGTTGCATTAGAAACTACACAGCCCGAGCTTGCAAGCGATATTCTTGATAGGGGAATAATGCTCTCAGGCGGCGGTGCCCTTATTAAAGGGCTCGATGAACGCATTAGACTTGAAACCAATCTGCCTGTTCACGTTGCAGAAGATCCGCTGACTGCTGTTGTAAGAGGCGCTGGCATGGTGCTGGAAAACCTTCAGAAATACTCTAAAGTTCTTATCAGAAGCAAAAAATATTAGTCACCTCTCCCTTTCCTGGTTTAGGAGCTGGGGCAGGTTTGATGGACTCCTGCATAGGTGCCTGACTTGTAAAGTTGATGTAAAAAAAGTCAGGTAAATTCAGGTAGCCAAAGCTATAAACACAATTTAACACTTAACAGTACTTCAATTAATGAAGATCCTGCTTTCATATTTAGGAAATTTAAAAGAATACATAATATTTTCATCCCTTGTTGTTATAAGTTTAATTCTTATATTTCAAAATGATAATGTGCAGATACGCTTTGTGCGTGTAATTGCAGTAAATGTTATTGGTACTATACAAAACGGATTTTCATTTATTCCCAACATTTTTGAGCTGCAGCGTGAAAATAAATCATTGCGCGAAACTAATATTGATCTCTCAAAAGAGCTTAGCATTCTTAAAGAGTCAAAGCTAGAAAATCTCAGACTGAATTCAATGCTTGAATTTAAGCAGCGTACAAATTACCGCATTGTTACAGGAAAGATTATTGGTAAAACTTTAATACAAACCAGAAACAATATTACTTTAAATATCGGTGAGCGGGATTCTGTTAAAATTGGTATGCCCGTTATTACCGATAAAGGTCTGCTTGGAAAAATAGTAGCTGTAAGCAGTAATTACAGTATTGCACAGATATTGCTTAATAAAGATCTTAAGGTAACAGCAAAAGATCAGCGGAGCCGTGTTGATGGCATCATTTCATGGGATGGACAGGGAAAAGTAAGAATGAAAAATGTTTCCAAAAGTGCTGATGTTAAAATAGGGGATGTGCTTATCACAAGTGAATACAGCAATAATTTTCCCGCAGGTATTCCAATAGGTTATGTTACAACTGATAATACACTTGATAATCTTTTTAAGAATATTGAAGTTGAGTGTTTTGTGAATTTTGAAACTGTTGAAGAAGTTTTTGTACTAAAATTCTTAAGCGATGATGAAAGAAAAGAATTGGAAAAAAAATATAATGAAAAAACCAATTAATAAATACCGTTTATTGCTGAATGAAAGATTATCTTAAGTATGCCGGTATTTTACTTGGACTTATTCTGCTGCAGAAAACTGTAATTGGTTTTATAGATATTACTGAATTTCAGATTACGCCTGATTTGGTCATAATTGGTCTGGTATATTTTGGTATTAAAAAAGGTAAAATTAGCGGCAGTATTGCCGGGTTTGCTTCGGGACTTATATTGGATATATTCAGTTTTTCATTTATCGGACTTATGGCACTTTCTAAAACTGCTGCCGGTTTTGCTGCCGGATTTTTACATGATGACCAAAAATTAGAACGTTATCTTAATTCTTATATTTTTGTTATATTTGTTTCAGTCTGTTCCGTAATTAATAATTTTATCTATTATACTTTTTACTTTCAAGGAACAAATTTAACTGTATTTGATATTCTGTTAAGGTATGTGCTGCCCACCACGGTTTATACAGCTATATTCAGTATAATTCCTGTTATATTTGCCAGAAAGCGGAGATTTACCCGGTAATTTATTATTTTTATATTCATCTTTTGTTTTAAAATGGATCTGAGCAAACGAAAAAATTTCTATTATATATTTTCACTCGCTATAGTTCTTATCATTTCAGGCAGACTTGTTCAGCTTCAATTAATTAATCCTGAAAAATTTGATAAAGATGCCCTACGCAATTCTGTAAAAACAATTATTACTTCCCCTGCTCGCGGATTAATTTATGACCGTAACGGAACTCTTCTGGTTGATAATAAACCTTCTTATAGTGTTACAATTGTTAAAAAAGAATTTGATACTAACAATATTCCAGTTGTGTGTACCATGCTTGGCATTGAACCCGATTATTTAAGAGATGAACTTAAAAAAATTAAGGGTACTAACAGGTTTCTGCCTACAAGAATTCAGCGAGATGTTGATTTTAAGGTAATTTCTTTCATTGAAGAAAACAGGGAAATTCTAAGCGGTGTTGATTATACTGTGGACCCAATCAGACTTTATCCTACAGATTTCAGAGCTTCTCATATTATTGGATATACTAAAGAAATTTCTGAAAGCATGCTTAATAAACAGCAGGGTGATTATTATAAACAGGGTGACTTGATTGGCACAACCGGACTGGAATCCGGTTACGAAAATTATCTTCGGGGTGAAAAAGGATTTGAATTTATTTTACAGGATAATAAAGGCAGAGAAGTTGGTCCTTTAAATGATGGGAAAAACGATGTTAAAGCTCTCAGCGGTTACGACCTTATATTGAGTATTGACGCAAATGTACAGAAATATGCCGAAAAACTGCTTGAAGGCAGAACAGGCGGTATTGTTGCTATGGACCCAACCAACGGCGAAATTATTTGTATGGTTAGTAAGCCGGACTATGATCTGAACTATTTCAGCGGGAAACTTAAGCCGGAAATTTGGACAATGCTCAATACCGATAAGAATAAACCTCTTTTTAATCGCGCAACTATGACAAAATACCCTCCGGGCTCAACATATAAAATGGTTTCTGCCTTGGCATCACTGCAGGAAGGTATTCTTAAACCTAATTCAACCATTCCGTGCGAAGGCAGCTTCCGCTTTGGCGATAGAGTTTTTGGCGATCACGGTGCCTATGGCTCAATTACTATTCCTACCGCTATTGAGCACTCAAGTAATGTTTTTTTCTATAAACTTGTGCTCCGTATCGGGCTTGATAATTGGAATAAATATGGACAGATACTTGGTTTTGGAAATAAAACCGGTATCGATATCCCGGAAGAAACCAAAGGACTGCTCCCTTCTACAGAATACTATAATAAAAGATACGGACCCAATGGATGGACTGAGGGATTTGTTGTTAGTTTAGGAATAGGGCAGGGCGAACTTGGTGTTTCACCTCTTCAAATGGCTGTTTATACCTCTATCCTTGCAAATTCAGGTACCTTTTTGCAGCCCCACCTTGTCAGGTCTTTAAAAAATCCTTTAACCGGAGAAATTACTCCAATTCAATTTAAAAGACATGAAGTGCCAATTAATAAGGAATACTTCAAAACTATTCAAAAAGGTATGTATCTAGTTGTTAATGGAAACGGAACCGCTAGATCAATTAGGACAAGTGATATTACTATTGCTGGCAAAACCGGAACTGCTCAAAACCCGCATGGTCAGGATCATTCTTGGTTTATTGCCTATGCTCCCGCTGATGACCCTAAAATTGCCATTTGTGTTATGGTTGAAAATGCCGGATTTGGTGCTACGGTTGCCGCTCCTATTGCACAGCGTATTATATTAAGATATTTACTTGGTTTGCAGGATGAGTCTGAAGTTCAGGATTCATTTGGAGAACGTTAAAATTTATTAACAGAAATTTTTATGCAGGTAAAATTATTTGATCGTTTTAATTTAGTAGTTTTTATTTCAGCTTTTGGTCTGATTACATTCGGACTTGTTGCTATTTATAGTGCAACTTATGGTAATGAACTTGTATCAGGTAATTTTACAAAACAGCTCATTTCTGCCTGCATTGGCATTTTTGTTGTTCTGGGTATTATGTTCACTCCCTCCAAATATCTGGCTATGTCCTCTTATATTTTTTACGGATTAGTTATTTTAATGCTTATTGCCGTTCTGGTTATTGGTAAAAAAATTAAAGGACAAACAAGCTGGTTTAGTGTTGGTGGATTTGGCATTCAGCCATCAGAATTTGCTAAAGTTGCTGTTGTACTTGCTTTAGCATCTTTTTTAAGCAATAAAAATAATGAAACCGATGTTACCCGTGTGCGTGATTTTCTGTATGCCGTTGGAATTTGTTTAATGCCCGTTGCACTTATTATGCTTCAGCCTGATATGGGTACTACTTTAGTCTTTCTTTTTCTGCTGCTGCCTGTTTTATATTGGGCAGGTATGCCTAATTATATTCTTTTCTTTATTGTTGCACCTGTAATTACTGCTGTTTGTGCGTTCTTGGGAACATGGTATTTTGTTGCTTCTGTAATATTTGTAATTGCTATGATGCTGGTATTGAAAAAAAATATACTTATTTCTGCAATTATTGTTTGCATTGCCATTGGCGCGGGATTATCGGTAAATATGGTTTACAATAAACTTCAGCCTTATCAGCAAAAACGCATACAAAGCATGTTTAACCCTGAGTCAGACCCGCTTGGTGCCGGTTATAACGTTATTCAGTCAAAAATTGCAATTGGTTCAGGCGGTTTTACCGGAAAAGGTTTCCTTCAAGGCACACAAACTCAGCTTAAATATATCCCTGAGCAGTGGACTGATTTTATTTTCTGCATGGTTGGTGAAGAGTTTGGTTTTATTGGCTCAATATCTGTTGTTTTGCTATTTCTTATCCTGATCTGGCAAACTATTCGTATTGCATATATTTGTAAAAACCAGTTTTTAAGTATTTGCTGTATTGGTTTTGCTACTATATTTTCATTTCACATTTTAATTAATCTGGGCATGATAATGGGTATTATGCCCGTTATTGGTATTCCTTTGCCATTTATGAGCTATGGTGTTTCTTTTTTGTTAAGTAATCTGATTATGCTTGGTATTATTCTTAATGCTTACCGCAACAGAAAAGAATATACTTAACAAATTAAAAAAATATTTGTAATTCTTGATTTCTAATTTCTAATTGAAATATATTGCACTTTTCAAAAAAATTTAAAAATGCTTTAAGAGAAACAAACTCACATCTTATTGTGGGGCTTGATACCGATATATCAAAAATACCTCAATTCCTTAAATCAGAAACAAATCCTATATCTGCATTTAATGATCTGGTTATAAATGCAACTAAAGATCATGTTACCGGATATAAGCTGAATATAGCATTTTACGAACGCGAAACAGAGCGAGGCTTTGCCGCAATAAGAGGCGCAATTAAAGCAATCCCTCAAAACCTTATAACTATTGCAGATGCAAAAAGGGGGGATATTGAAAATACTACCGAACTGTATGCTAAAGCTTTTTTTGATGAATTGAATTTTGATTCTATTACTGTTCATCCTTATATGGGGCAGGATTCTGCCCGCCCGTTTTTAAGAAGGAAAAATAAATTCGTTTGGATTCTTGCTCTTACTTCAAACTATGGCGCTAATGATTTTCAGTTTCTTAAAGTTAATAATAAACCCCTTTGGGAGCATGTTGTTGAAAAAGCTTTAAGCTGGAATGATCATAAAACGGGATTTGTATTTGGCGCCTCCCATACAAGAGAGCTTGAAAAAATGACACGTAACTTCCCTGAAGTTCCCCTTTTAATTCCCGGTATTGGTGCACAAAAAGGTTCACTTCAAAAAACAATAAACTCTCTTAACCATAACTTATTCATTATTAATCAAAGCCGCTCAATAATTTACTCAGCACCTAAAGTTCAAAATGCAGATGAATTTACCGAAATTCTAAGCAATGCAGCTAAAAATGCAAAGGATGAAATAAATTATCTGTTGGATTTAAAAAATAAGAAAAGTTAAACTCCAAAATAAATATACTTATACTTTGATAAGTATATCAACTATTCGCATTGAAACCAAAACTTAATATAAACGAAGATTTCATCTGCAGGATATGGGAAGGAGGGAAATTGTTCCTTTCCGGCATGCAGACTCTTTCAGGTGATGATCTCGAAGTTGTTTCACTTGGCACAAGAAACTATTCTTCCGGTCCTGACTATACCAACGCTAAAGTTAAAATTGCCGGTAAAACCTATTCCGGCGATATTGAAGTTCACCGTGATTTTAAAAATTGGCTCCAGCATTCTCATCAGCTTGACCGCAGGTATAATTCTGTAATCCTGCACATTGTAATGTGGGATTCCAATGAACGAATTTCACCTAAACTAAGAATTAAAAGGTACCTTCCAAGTGTAATACTTTCAAATCATCTTAATACTTCAATTCATAATATCTGGCAGCAAATAATAACAAACCCTTCCAAAAAATTCAGAATTCCCTGTTTTAAAAAAAATTCAGATATTGCCGATGATATTATTCTAAAAATGCTGAAAATGACTGCGGCCCAAAGGCTTGAATTAAGATCTGATCGCATCAAAAACAGACTTTTTGAGCTCTCTGGTTATTCTAATGACCTGCCTAAAAATAAAAATTTGTGGCAGCAGGTATTATATGAGTTTATTTTTGAAGCCCTTGGCTTCGCTAAAAATAAAGAGCAAATGCTTAAGCTTTCTTCATCTGTTACTCTTATGAAACTACAACAATATGCCGGAAATGATATTCTAAAAATTCAGGCATCTCTGTTTGGAGCCGCCGGTTTGTTTTTTGATGTTAGGTCACCTGACCCCTATATAAATGAACTGAAATCTATATGGCATTCCTTTGAAAATAAGCTGATGATTAAACACCTTGATCGCAGCAATTGGCATTTTTTTGGGCAGCGACCGCAAAACTTTCCAACTCTTAGAATTGCTTTTGGCTCACAAATTGCTTTAAAAATTATTCAGTATGAATTATTCAAAAATATGGTTCTTTTATTCAGCTCAAATGTTAAAAAGCCGGCAATATTATTTTCAGAGCTTAAAAAATTGTTCCATCCCGAAAAAGATAATTACTGGTCTAATCATCACGATCTTGGTAAAGCTTCAAAAGCTGTTAATATACTTGGCGGTGAGCAAAGGATTACAGATATTATTATAAATGCAATATTTCCCCTAATGCACTTTTATGGCAATACATTTAAAAATCAATTAATTATTAATAATGTTAATCAGCTTTATGAAAATATTAAGATAAAACCCGATAACAGTATAATCAGAATTATGCAGCAGCAGTTACTTTCAGGCAGAAAAATAAAAATAAATACACCGGCTTTAGAGCAAGCAATTATTCAGCTGCATAATTTTTATTGCACACGTGAAAAATGTGATAAATGTTTAATAGGGAAAGATGTTTTTAAAAATAAAGGATATGATTATAAAATATTATATTATTAGTTAAATGTATTTTGCTCTGCATTCTAAAAATCATTTATAAGTCCAAAATGAATTTTACCTTCAAGTAATGAATCACCTCTGCCTAATGCATAGCTTACTCCAAACATTCCCAATGCAGTTTCTATTCTGATACCAAGACCGTATCCGTATAATAATCCTTCCTGTGCGGGAATTTTGTATAAATCATCCTCCGGTTTCCTGTAATAACCCATATCAAAAAATACTGAGGCAAAACTTTTGCGGGTAAGCGAATATCTGATCTCAAAATTTCCCCACGCTGCGCGTGATGCAAGGTATTGACCTTCCCTGTAACCCCTAATTGTACTGTTACCTCCTAACCTATATAAATCCGCAGCTTCAAATCTGGGGGAGCGTATTTCAATTCCATGCAGGCTTATTAGTGAACTTTGCCTTTTAAAAAATGAATAGTAAAAATCTAACTGCAATATACCTCTTTGTACGGTTATATCTGCGGGAATATTAAGTGCAGGATATGATAATGCGTTATATATTTTTTTCTGCCCTGCTGAGTAACTTGTTCTGTACAACAAACCCGAAAACGGATTATAAATATAATCTCTGCTGTCATACCTGAACTCTGCTCCTATACTCAGCAATCTGCTGTCAAATAATGTAAAAAGATTGCCTGTTGATGTTGGTATAACCCTTTCGTAATCAAACAATGCCGAAAGAGTTATTCTTTTTGAAATCAATGCATCTCCTTTTACATTAAAACTGCGTTTTATATATAATGAATCTTCAATCCTCTGATTGAACAATAGATTTGCATTTAACGGATAGCCCAATATCCATGGTTCAAGGTAACTTATTTCAAGCTCCTGAGTAGTTTTAACCTCTTTTTTAAACCTCGCTTCAACTTTTCTGCCGGTGCCAAATAAATTCCTTATTGATAAATTTACAAATCCGGTAAAATATCCTTTATCTTCATTCTGATTTGGCGGTACATATCCAATTATTCCGTCAAATGTATTTGTATTTCCTTCTTTAACTTTTATTAAAAGTACAGTCTCGTTCTTGTATTTTAATATTTTTGGCTGCTCTACACTTTCAAAATATCCAAGGTTCTCTAATCTTCTCCTTATTTCTAACAGATTTTCTTTTGTAATTGAATTACCCTCTCCTAAGGTAATTTCTCGTGTTATGACATTTTTGTTTGTTGATGTATTGCCTTCTATTTTTATATCATCAATTTTAATGCGGTCATTTTCATCAATCTTTATCTTAACCTTAAGCAGGGAATTATTTGAAATATCTTTATATTCACTAATTTCAGTTACACTTACAGTTGCAAATGTATATCCTTTCTTTTCGTAAAGATTAAGTATTTCAGTCATATCTCCGCTAAGGATTTGGCTATTTAAAATTCCGCCTTGCTTGGTATCAATATTATCCTTCAAATATTTATCCGTAAATAACTTGTTGCCTGAAATTATAAGCTCTCCAATATGTGACTGTTTCCCTTCTGTAAGATTAACTATTAAATTAATACCTGATGAATCAAAATTGTAAACTGTTTCTGAGTTGTTTATGGTGCATTCGGTAAATCCGTTTTCCTGATAAATTTTTATTATATTCCGCTGGTCAAGTTCAAACTGCTGTTGTATATATGGTGTACCCGGCTTTGAAAGTATGAAATTTATCAGTTCTTTATCTGAAAAAAATTCATTCCCTCCAAATTCAATTTCTGTAACCTTTGTTTGTATTGACTGTGATTTTGAAGTAACTGTATTTATCAAAATAAATACAGTTATTAAGAATATTAAATACTTAATATTTGATCTGAATTTAAGCATTATTCGGCTAATATTTAAGAGTTGCATTGAAATTTCAAGTCATTTATAAACCTTTAAGTTAATTGTTCTGCTGAATATTCTAAACATTAACGCATTTATAACAATTTCAATTTAACTGTATATTTGCCTCTTTGTGGTATATCTTGTTTTTTAGGATTGAGCGATTTAAAGTAATAATTATCTACTGGCTGGAAATATGCTGGAGGTAAAGCGGGAATACTAACGGTAATTTTATTATTAATGAATAGGGGTGAAAATTTTATGACCTTGTAAGGTTTATTTAGCTACAACACTTATCAAATTCTGAACTGTGCCGTAAAGTGACCAGAAATACTGTACATTATAAAATAATATGTAAAGTATAACTGCTGTAACCTGAAACATCGAAATTATAAAATTTATTGCTTTCATACCTTATTTAATTAGCTGTAAAAACTAAACAAAAATAGGGGTGAGCATTACATATCTCAATACCATATATTGGGGATATTCAATGTAATTTATAAAATATGTTACGTTTAAAGACTATAAACGTAATAATTATCAGTTATAATCTAACGTTAAAACGTTATATAGGTTCTATCCATACCGTAATCACATTGGGCAATTTTACTAAAAAATCATTTGTGGTAATTGAATAAATTTGATTAAAAAATTAATAATGGGTTAAAATATTATGGGAAAATTAATATTTCTTACAGTTTCTGTTTGAAGCTCGTTAATTGCAGGGTAATATTTATAAAAAAAGACCGGCAGTTTTACCGGTCTTTCAAATAACATAATAAATTTATCTTATTTTATAAGTATCATTTTCATTGTTTTAGTGAATCTTTGGTTGTTACCCTCTGCAATTATTCTGTAAAAATATGTTCCTGATGATAAATTTGATCCGTCAAATTCAACTGTGTAAAAATCTGCTGACTTATATTCATTTACTAATGTAACAATTTCTTTGCCTAATATATCGTAAACCTTAATATTTACTTTACCATCAAACGGAATCTGAAAATCTATCCTGGATGTTGGATTTGAGGGATTAGGATAATTCTGAGATAAATCAAAATTTACAGGTTTGCCAATAATTATATCAGTATTTACTGATGGAGAAAAATATTCAAAATTGCCGTTAAAATCTACCTGTCTAAGTCTGTACTGATAACTGCCGCTGTTTAGCTTTGTATCTGTAAATGAATAATTAACCGGAGAATTTGTATTGCCTTTGCCATTTACAAAAGAAATTTCTTTCCAGCCGCTATAATTGATATCTGCAACCTTTGACCTGCGTTCAATTGAAAATCCTTTATTGTTTATTTCCATTTCAGTTGTCCAGTTTAAAGTAACATTCCTGCTTGTTGAAAATATATCAAATTTGGAAAGTACTACCGGCAGGGGTGAATCTTCATCCTCTAATGCAAATACAGATGTTACCGGCCACCCTTGACCAATTGGTAAAGTTACTTCAACATAATTACCTGCAATATTTACTGATTGAATAAATGTATCATCCCAAATTATTCCGTTCCAGAAACTAATCTTCAGTTTAGTTTCATTGATAGTAGCTAACTGTTCATCATTATAATAAAAACGCAGAGTTATTGGTTCGGTAATTGGACTTATATTATCTATTTCCCAGTATATCCATGGTGTTTGAATTGCGGATGAACTAGAGCTTCCCCCCGAATTTCCTTTCGTTTTCTGTGCTGTACTTTTTATTTTAGATTTATTTAAATAACCTTGTTCATTAATTTTATTATCCCGTTTTAAATCATCATTTTTTACCGATTCCAAATCAAAAATTATATCAGGTGTTAATTGAAGTTTGGTTTCACTAATTATGCCGGGTACTTCTTTTAATTTTCCGGGGAAATTTTCTATATCAAAATGACTTGTCTTTTTCTGATTGCTTTTCTTCAGCATAGAACTGTTCGGAGGTCTTACTCCTGTGAACTGTCTTAAGCCCATAGTATTAAAGCTGCCCGAAGTTATCTCTATTGCCTTTAAGTTTCCATCATATGCCGCAGGTCCGTTAATTGTTAATACATTACCTGTATAGTTAGAAGCGGTAAATTGATCTGCTCCAATATCAACCGGACTAACTGTGCTGCTTTGTGTTATTGGTCTAATATCTCCGTCAAAATCATTTGATACTCCGCTAATATATGTCCCCCTGCCTTTTGTAAAAATAACACTTGGGTCAATATGCAAATCAACCGTACTTGCATTACCCGTTGCATTTATAAAACCGGGATTACCATTTATACTCTTTAAATCCTGTCCTGTTGCTGTTCGCCAGTCATCTATTGTTGAATAAATTATATTGTTAAAAACACCAACTACTCCGCTGTTACCGCTTGCATACAGTAAATTATAATTTGATGTTAACCCTGGTGGATTAGGGACTGTTCCGCCAACCCAGATTGATATATTTGCTATATTTCCTGAGCTGTTGCTCCTTGCATTCCAGAATATATTATTCTGAAAATTGCGTAAGTTTGTTACAACATTACTAAGAAAACAAATAGTGTTTGAAGCCGAAATTACACCTGTGCCTCCTATATACACGCTGTTATTGTAATAACTGGAAGTTGTACCTGATACATCTCTTATGCCAATTATGGATATGCCTGTTGTAATTGAACTTCCGTCTGGTTTTATTCCCAATCTGACTATATTGTTTTTATATACCGCAGCACCAAACCCGCGCATTATAATTCCGTATAACTGAAATCCAGTTACTGATGTTGAAGGGTTGCATGAATGAATAAAATTTTTCTCTATTACATTTGCTGCTGAATTTAACTGCAGGTCCATTGCATATATTGCTCCGGCACTGCCTCCTGTAACTGTGTTATTTAATGAATGTATTGTATTTTGAGTAATTGAAGTAACTCCGCTTGCAGTATTGCTTATCATTGCAATCCCGCTCATTAAAACAACCGCTCCGTTTGCATTACCATTAATATTATTGATATTATTCCCTGAAATGACCGCTGAAGGTGAAATTACATTTATGCAGTACATTGCATAATTTCCAACCTGATTGTCTGTTACACCGGAAATTGTATTATTTGAAATTGTACAATTGTTCACATCTGATGTATTTACTAAAATCCCCCGGAATCCATTACTTGTACCTATACCTTGAATTGTAATATTGCCAATTATATTATTTGAAATATTGTTATTGCAAAAACTGTAATCATAAATCCCATTAATTGTACCGGTACCTCCGGAAGAATTTATTACAATTGAGCTCAAACCATCCGTACTGCCAATTGTATTACCTGTTATATTTCCAACATCAAACCTGCCATCTGTAGTACCAAGCATAATTGCAGTAAAACCGGTTGATGTACCGGTTAAAGTTGTTGAAGTTGATTGGATAATACCGGAAATTATATTTCCTTGAATACTTGTTGCTGTTGTTGTTCTAACACTTGGTATATCTATTCCCCTGAAGGTATTTGTTGAGCCAGAAATATTTGTAACCCCTGTACCTGCAGATGAACCAAATCCTATTTTATTTGATATAATATTAAATGCCCCCGGATATGATGAGCCGGTTGCAATTGTAATTGCAGCATAACGCCGTGTTGTAGTGGTAAAAACTCTTGGTGCAGTTTGATATATTCTGTTATTTGAAATTGTCCAATTATCATTACCCTGATTTATATATATACCGGATACTGATTCAGTCGGCGAAAAAAAGTCGTATATGTTATTATTATCTATTATATTTCCGCTGTTTGCAATGTTTAATGATGTTTGTGAACCATTACCGTAAATACATTTTGTCGGAAGGTTTGAACCTGCCGGTCCTATATTACAATTAGAAATTGTATTATTATCGTTTCCGTTTCCGCCCGATGCTGCTGTACTGAAAAAAACTACACCACCGTTCATTGTAAGTGAAATTGGCATTGAGCCCTGCAAGTTACAGTTTGTTACTAAATTATTTGTTGCATCATTAATAAATCTGATTGCACAAGTTGTACTTGCGCTTGCTGTATATGTATTTGAAATTGTTAATGTATTTCCGCTTGCATTTAATCCGTTAATATTAACATTATCAGCACCGTTTAAATCTATTAAGGGTGCTCCTAAATTTCCTGTAATTGTTCTGGCAGCTCCGCCTTTTGGTTTTATAGTAATACTTGTATAATTTGCTAAGCCGCTACCGCTTGCATTTAATACTGCTGTGGATGTTTCTGTGGTATTGCTTGCAAGTTCAATTAAAATTATACCTGTATGTGTTCCTGCATTAATCGCAGTAAATGCTGCCTTTAGCGTTAAGTAATTTGTGATAGGACCGCCTGTTGAAACTTCAACATTTTGAGAATTACTTGCTGAAGTTAAAATAAAAACAAATACAAACATTAAAGTAATTGTAAAAAACTTGTTCATAATGTTAGTTAATTGATTTAAAGTATTATATTTAATAACTAATTTCTGGGGGAAATATTCTGAAATTAAATTATTCCCATATTTCTCAAAAATCTAAAAACGTTAAATTTAAGGTATTTTATGTTCAATTTTACTAAATTTTATACAATTTTGCAAATTTTCAGAAGAATTTTATAAAAATACCTATATTTAGCTATAAATTTAAATTTAGTTAAATTATTAGTTTAAATAATTTATGCAACTTCATTAATAGTTTTAGTTATAAATTGAATTTATTAGATCCTTGTAAGAGATTTTGTACTGTTTTTTTCCAGAAATGTAACGTGTTCACGGTAAATTGAAGTTAAGGAACCAAAATTTATCTAAAATTATAATATTGTAACTGAATTTCTGTAAAGTAAATTTTCCATTGATAATTTACTATGAATTTTTTCCAACTGCAATTAATGATTTATTTAAAAAAATAAATCTTTCCTTCAAAATTTTGCAATCTTTAAAATAAGATTTTAACTCGCCTGCTGTTAATAATCTGTTGCATTCAAGCAGTTCATCAGCTTCTTTTTTATTCCCGCATTTTTTAAACCACCCCATATTAAAATGTGTAAGCATATAAATTTTTAACCATTTTGGCAAAAACTGAAAACAGGGGAATAAAAAATGCGGCTCAAAAGGAAAGTAATAATTTGGTGTCTGTATAAAATACATTTTACTTACCCTAACCGCTTCTTCAGACATCTTTCTGCGCATTGAACTATCTTTTATATGCTCTATCACTGAATTTGAAAATACTACGTCAAAACTATTATCACTAAATTGGCTAAGGTTACAGGCATCTCCTTTTATAAATCTTAAATTATTTTTTTGCGGAAATTCAGGTTCGGTAATATTTATTATTGTAATTAAATATTCATTTGTCTCAGCTAAACCAACATTGTGCCAGTAATTTTCAGTCCCCCCTAGATCTAGAATTTTTACAGGTAAGGTAACATCTTTTATAAATTCTTTAAACAATCTGTGTCTCTTTTTTCTGAATTTATTTGCCAGAGACCCGGCTTTGGTATTATCTAATAATTTTTTAAACAAAATTATTTATTTCAATACTACCATTTTCTTAACTGCAGAATATTTACCTGACGTTAATCTGTAAAAATAAAGCCCGCTTGCCAAATCCCCGGCATCCCAGTTAATGCTGTATTTACCTGCTTTTAAATACTCATTTACCGGAATTCCTGCTATTCTTCCTGTAACATCAAATATCTCTAGCTTAACATTCCCTTCGGCTTCTGCTGAAATATCAAATTTTATTGTGGTTACTGGATTAAACGGATTTGGAAAATTTTCATACAATTCAAATTTATCCGGAATTACACTGCCAATCGGTTCAATTCCAATTACCTGTGTTGTAAAATGCCATGTAACTGACCAAGGTCCAAATCCTCCTGTATTAAATCCGCGAACTCGCCAAAAATATAATGAACTGCCCGTTAGCAAACCTGGTTTTACAGTTAAATTTGAATTTGTTACTGTTGTATCATGCAGTGTTGTATTAAAAAGTGAATCTGTTGAAATAATTACTTTATATCCCGTAGTTCCAAATACATCATTCCAGTCAAGTGTTAATGTTAACGGCTGATTTACAGCACCGTTTGGCGGTGCAAGCAGTGTAGGTGCTGCAACAGGCGGTGATATTACTGTACGGAATTTCCACACTTGGCTATATGGACCTTCTCCCGCATTATTTGTTGCTTTAACCCTCCAGAAATATACAGTATTATTAGAAAGTGTTCCGCCCGGTACATTATATTGCGAAAAAACCAACCCCGCTGCATTTATTAATGTTGTGGAAAATGTTGAGTCTGTTGAAAGCTGCAATTTAAATGTTTCAGCATATTGTACTGAATCCCAATCCAATGTTGGAGTTGTTGATATTTCAACTGAATTATTTGGCGGATAAACCAATTGCGGAGCTGCAGGGGGTATTAATAGTGTTGTAAAACTAAACGGCTCAGCCCAAGGTCCTGTTCCAATTGGATTAGTTGTTCTAACTCTCCAATAGTAAGTCTGAACATTTGTAAGTAAACCCGCTCTTACTTGTACTTGAGAAATATTGAATCCCGTTGTATCCCATAATACATTGTTAAACGTTGAATCCTGCGAAACCTGAACTTGATAATTAGTTGCACTTATATCTTCAACCCAATCTAACACCGGAGTTAAGCTTATCCCTGTTGCATAATCCGGTGGTGTAAGCAGTGTTGGTGCTGCCGGCATACCAAGTACTGTAGTAAAATTAAATTTTACTGACCACAACCCTGTACCTGCAATGTTTGTTGCGTTTACACGCCAGTAATATCTTAGATTATTGCTCAGCGGGGGAGAGTTCAAATTTAAAAATGAATGCGTAATCCCTGAAATAAATATCTCGGGATTACTGAATGATGTATCAAGCGCTGCCTGAAGTGTGTATGAATCTGCCGGTGAAGTACTATCCCAGTCAAAAAATGGTGTTAATGAAACATTGCTTGCTCCATTTACAGGCAGTAACAACCCTGGAGCGTTTGGAATTGCAACAATTGTCCTGAAATTGAAACTTGCAGACCAATTGCCTTCTCCGCCGGCATTTGAACACCTTACACGCCAGTAATAACGTGTATTATTTTGAAGTATGTTTGCAGGTATCGTAATACTTGTTGGAATAATTAAAGCTGAATCAAGAACAGGTGAACTATAAGTTGAATCTTCATCAACTTGAATATGGTATGTTTTACCATAAGTAACGCTGTCCCAATCAAGCAGGGGAGTAATGCTAACATTAACAGCACCATTAAGCGGTGCTGTTAAAACTGGAGCTGCCGGAATCGGAAATCCTCCGGTTGTAGTTTTTAATATAGTTCCGTTAGTACCCGCTGCAAAACCCGTTTGTACATTCAGAAAAAAAACTGAATTAAAATTTTGCCCTGATGTTCCGGTTGGCTGTGTAATCCAGGTTGTACCTCCATCAGTTGTCCTGATTATATTATTCCCGTGTGAACAGGCGGTACCGGTATTTGCATTTAAAAAACTTAAACTGGTAATTAATCCGGTAATTCCTGAGTTTAACTGAATCCAGTTTGTGCCATAGTTTGATGATTTTATAATAATACCCGGATCACCTGAAGCAAAAACAATGTTGCCCGAACATGATAAACCGAATAATAAATCAGAAGTACCTGTGTTCAAAATGTTCCAAGTATTACCTCCGTCAACGGTTTTTAAAACAGTTCCATTTTCCCCGGTTATAAATCCTGTGTTATTATCAGAAAATTTTATATTGTATAAAAATACGTTTACTCCGCTTGGAACTGCAATCCAATTTGTACCGCTATTTGTTGTTTTTGAAATTATGCCGCTGCTTCCGCAAAATAAACCTGTATTTGCATTGAAAAAAAATATACCCCTGTAAAGACTTGCCGGAGGGGATTGCAGCATCCAATTTAAACCTCCGTCTGAACTTCGGTATAGTACTCCATTACCTGCTGCAAAACCCGTATTTGCGTCTGTAAAAAATATGGCATAAAAATGATTTGAACCGGCACTTTCTGATACCCAATTTGAACCGGAATTTGTGGTCTTATATATCTTGCCGTTTAATCCTGCAACCCAGCCCGTATTTTGATCAATAAAATATACACTGTTCAGGTATTCCGTAATCCCTGTATTAAGCGGAACCCACTGTGCTAACGTTGAATTAAAATGATATTGAAATATTAAAAATAAAATTGTTACTGTTATTTTTAATGATCTGTTCATTTAATTTACTTTAAAATTGCAAGTTTCTGAATAGATGTCTCTGTCTTTCCCATTCCTTCAAGTATCAGTTTATATAAATAAATGCCGTTTGCCATAGTTTCACCATCTCCATCTTTGCCATCCCAGTATATCTGATTGAACCCAACAACTGCCGGTGCTTTAACTTCACGAATTAACCTGCCGGCTACTGTATATATTTTAATTGTACATGATTGAGGCGGTTCAGGCGAAAACAGATCAAAAGTAAAATATGTTTCACCCTGCATCGGATTTGGATAGTTAAAAAGATTTCTGACTGCAAAATCATAGCTTATATAAATATTATTTAATAATGTATCTTTGTGGTCATTTTTATCAGTCCCAAAATATTTTAACTGATGCAATCCTGCAGGTAATTCCGGTTTATATGTTACAAGTGTTTTAAGTGTCCCGTCATTCAGCGGATTAAAATTAAGCTCTGGATTTGGAGTTCCGTTTAAAGTATAATAAATCCTTCTTTCATCTAATTTTATGTATATTCCTGTTGTATCTGTAATGCTGTATTGCTGCGGTGAGTCATCATAAAACCTGAAAAGTATTTCCGGCTTTGCCTGTATTATATCACCATCAAGTATCTTTATGCCATTATAAGTTACATCAATTGCCGGACCGGTTGAGTCACCAAGTATTACAATATCTGTAAATGCAAAATTATTGAACGGATAGTAATCATTCTGATTATTCAGCATTGATACTTCAAAGTTTATGTCTAATGTATCAGCCCTCGTTTGAGGATTCTTTAAACCTTGTGTATTAAATGTTACTGTTGATAAATAACTGCTATCTACCCCAAGAAGTGTGTAAATTGTATCAGTCCTTAAATTTACAAGCCCGTTGTAGGCATTGGCTGTCCATTTATATACTACTGTTCCTGCCGGTACAAATCCAACATTATAATTTTTTACACTTATGTTTATTTCCGTACCTTCATCAACTATAGAATCACTGCGAACAAATGAATAATTATCGGGAATAATTTCTGCAGGCGGTGTATATTTAAAAAATAACGATCTGAATTCCGGTGACTCTAACCCCGAAAGCGTATCTATTTCAATTGTAGCTTTTAGTTTAAGTTCTGGATATATAAAACTTGAAATTGTATCAAGGTTTGTAAATGTGTTTGTTTGCAGCCCTGAATAAAGTGTTACATTTTGACCTGTATATGTTATACCTGTTACATCAAAGTTTACTGATGAACCTCCCGGTAATATTCTGTTCCATGAAAAGTATTTCCATCTGTGTGCAGGACCTAGTGAAAAATTTATTGTTCCGTGTGTACTTAAAAATACCGGGGTACGGTTTGCAAATGATGGCTCCCAGTTTGAATTTGAGCTATACCTGTGAAATTGTTCTGAAACATCCTGATTTTGTGCATTCAAATATCCGATAAATGCGTAACTGTCAAACTGATCAAACCTTGTTACTGAATCTATCAACACACTGCCAAATTGACGCATCTTATTTTTAGCTGTTTGTCTTAAGCTGTCTGATACTGATACATAAGAAGCAATTCCTGCCATTATGTAGTGTGTTGTATCAAATGTGTTCAGAAATGATAATACTGAATCTGATGATTGCGGTGTTGACATTCTGAAATTTCTGAACTCTACCAAACCGCCTGTCAGCTTCCTTAGTTTTACTATATTCAGTCCGGTGTTTTGACCCGCATCTGCATATAATGTATATTGATTAATTATAAAATATGATGCTTCACTTCCGTTGCTTCCGTATGATTTAACCTCAAGTGTCCCTTCCTCATTATTTAGCTTAAATCCTGAACCTGTATAATATAGCCCGCTGTAAGTATTTTGAGGAAATTGCCCCGAAAGTCTTGGATACAATACAACAATGGAATCATTATCTATTGAACGTGCAAATGTTGATGCTATAAATGGATTATATACAAATTTCATCGTTTCAGACCATCCCGTGCTGTCATTATTTATTATGGAGTTCGTTCTCCAGTAATAAACAATATTGGTATCAGGAAACGGTACTCTGTATTTTACTTTTGTTGTAACTCCGCTTACTGAACCTGTTGAATAATTAAGTAATGGTGCAGTAAAATTACTGTTTGTATCAATCTGCAATACCAGCTTTACATTGTTTTGCAAAAGATTTACCTGCGGATTTAATCCTGTAAATTCAACCGAGTCACTTTTTATTACTGAATTATTTATTGGCTTTAGCGGTGTATATGAAATGTTCCTGAGCGGAAGAGGAATAGTTAGTATATTGTTTGATGGGTCTTCATTGGAGAATTGATTATTTGGATCAAGTGATGCTTTTAATGTATAATTACCAATTGTATCAATACTAAATGTATATGAAAGGGTATCATATATTTTAAAATCAGAAATTAACGTATCTTTTGTTCTGAAATTTATTCCGTTTTTAATAATTTCAAATCTTACCTGACAATTTTGTACATATAAACCGTAATTCTTAGGAAAAATTTTCCAGGTTACTGTTTCACCAATAAGCGGATATTGATTTGTTATTCTGTAGTCAGTTTGCCCAATCACAAATTCCGGACCAGTTGGAAGCATTAACCTGCTTGCCGGGTCACCCAAAAGCATATAACTATTTATCATGTTACGAACCTGAAAATTTGAGGTATCCTGAAGCATGTTATTAAATGCATTTTGCACCAATGACCCTAATCTTCTAAGTGTATCCTGTGAAAATCCCTGGAATATTTGTTTGTTTATTTGATTTCCAGCCCCGCTGAAGCTCCACCCTGTTGTACCTAAAAACCCCAATGCACCGCGGCCGGGTGCAAGTATAAATTTTTCACCAAAACTCCTCTGATTTACTTCTGAATTTTTACCTGTAAAACATGTCATACTTAGTACAAATGGCAATTTACTGCCGTTATTTAAAATATAAGGGTCTTCTAAACCAAGTTCCCAGTTTTGGCTTGCTGCATGTCCTATAAAATTTACTATCAAACCTCCTCGGTTAATTGCATTCTTTATTGAGTCTGAATAATTAAAAGTAATAAATCCTGCTGAATCATTTCTGTATATTTTTTCAGATAAACCTGAAACCGGCTGAGGTGAAATATAGCTGTTAATTAATTCATTTGACTGCGTTTGATATTGTATCTGCTCTATTCTGTTTGGACCGCCTGTTATCATATTAAAATTCTTCCACCAGCTTTGTGGCGGTTCGTTTTCATACTCCATTATCTTATTTACTACATCCTGTGCCTCCTGTTGTGTGTAAACCGGAAGTCTTCCTGTTGCTATTTGATGCCAATATGAAAAATTATTCTGTATAAAATTCACAAAATATCCGTCAGTTGGGGGATTGCCGTAAACCGGTATAAGATTTTTATAAAGATTCTGTGAATTCTTGTTGTTTTTAGGGTCAAGCGAACCTCTTCCCATCAGCAAAACATAAGATGGTTTTGGCTGCTGCCAATTATCATAAGCATTCTTTAGGAAATTTTTAATCCCTTCCGGAGTTTCCATTCCGTAACTGAATATATCTGTTATATCTTCTGATTTTACTTTTACTGCTCTAAAGTTATCTCTGCTTGCCCTAAATTGCCTTAATTGTTCTGCTTGTGAATCAAATAAGCTATTATAAATTATTATATAATCTGCAGAACCATTTACAAGTCCCGGTACCTGCCTTGCTGAATATCTGTATGGAAGGTTTGAAATTTGTTTGTTATAGATTTCAAAATTACCGTTCTTTTTGCCTGTAAAAAATAAAGTGTCTCCGTTTGAACTGATATTGGTTATCTTTATTTTATTTTTTATATCATAAATACTAATGGGCTGAGTGGAATTATAACCGCTAATTTTAAACTTTGCTGAAGTTGTATCCTGTGAATTTAATTTGATACTGCAATATGAATTATTGAAAATAAATTTTTTTGGATATGAAACTTCTATCAGATCAAAATACAGACTTGGTGTTGCATTTGGGTTGCCAAACGTGGGAGAATATGTTACAGAAACTGTGTTTTGTCCGGTATTAAGCAAATTACTTTGAAAACTTACTGTTGTATCAAACCTGTTGTAATCATCTTTTTGTAATGTTGAAATTCCGGTTGAATTAACACTTAATATAATTCTATGCTCATTATAACTTGTATCTTTTGAATTTGGAAATGCAAATACCCTGAATGTACATTGTTCTGTTTGAGGACTTAATAATGGAAGCTGAAATGTTCCTGTTACCGTGTAACCATACTGCGGTGTAAGGTTTTTCCAAAACCAGCCTTCGCCTGATATTTTTTCATTGTTAAAATACCTGAAATCTGTATTTGGATTTAATGTCATTCCCGGAGAATACAGCGAATCATATTCAATGTGTATTTTTTCAAATGAATAATTTTCACTGTATTCATTTACGGCTGAATATGAAGAAAGATTATATCTTAACCCGTTGCTTCCGTCCCAGCCAATCCAGTAAACGCTTGTATCTGAGTAAAGATTGAAATATTCATCCGTTGTATAATCTATTGCAATTGGTCCAAAACTTGCCTGATATGTGTTTGTAATCCCGCCATAATTTCTTGTTCCGTAGAAATCAATATAATCATTTGCATCAAATGAACCATCTTGCTCGCCTTCAAAATAAATTGGGAATTCAATTCCTTTAAAATATATTTTAACTGTTCTGGGGTCAATATTAGAAGTGTTGATGCCTGAGGTGATAAACTCATTTCTGCTTATCCTGTAAATGCCGTCATTTACAATATACATTTTAAGGTAAATTTTATTTGGAACTATCCAGTTGAAATTCTGGCTCTTTAGTGAAAAACTAAGTGTAAATAAAACAAATGTAATTATGCTTAATTTCACGGCATTCATCTTGCCAAAATACGCATTTTTAATTTAATAATTCTATATATAAATAAGGGGTTTCCAATAATATACCTGTTAAAATACTTTAAGGGATTTTTTATTAATCTGTAAAACCATTCAAAACCAAATTTTCTTAAAAATTCAGGACCTCTGTGTTTTGTCCCTGCAAATACTTTTATCCCTTCTCCAACGGTTAATATAACATTGCAATTTATCTTCAAATAATTTTCATATACCCATTGTTCCTGCTTTGGTGTTCCCAGCCCTATAATAAGAATTTCAGCTTTAGATTTATCTATTTCTTGTATTACTTCATCAGTTTCAAATCCAAACCCGGTAAATGTGCCTGAAATATTTAATCCCGCATTTTGCGTATTTACGCTGTTTAATGTATCACTATCATGTCCAAAGAAAAATAAACTATAATTATTTTTCCTGCATTCATTAATTAATAACGGGTAAAAATCTGATCCAGTAAATCTGTTTTTTAATGTGCTCTTTCCAAACAGAATATTTGAAGCAAATTTAATACCTATGCCATCCGGGTGATTTATATGGCTAACAGCAAGATATTCTGCAAGATGCTTATCCTTATATGAAATATTAATAGTATTTGCATTTACATAATTTATTATGATCTTTTTGTTATCTTTTATTGATCTTTTAATTTCAAAAATAAGTTCATCGTAATTGATTGTATTAATTAAAATACCATTTATATTTATTTTTTTATAACTCAAATCAATCAGCAGTGCTAAACTTCTTTGATTGTATTAATTGTTTGTATAAACCATCAATTTTTGGTATAATACACTCCTGTGTATAATTACTGATAACATCACGGTATAGATTTGCTGAGCATTTCTCAGCTAATTTATTGCTGCTTTTATAAAGAATTATTTTTTTTGCCAGCTCAATTTCATTGCCCGATTCAAATAAAAGCCCGTTTAAACCATCTTTAATTAACTCGCCTATCCCGTCAACATTAGCACCAATAAACGGCACCCTGTGCAGCCCTGCCTGAAGCATAAAATTAGGAAAAGGATCACGGGAAGATGGTAAAACGCAGATATCTGCCGTTAAAAAGTATTTTAACAATTTTTTCTGCGGTTCTATTATTTCTGCGTTAAGCTTGTTTTTTGAAATGTATCTCCGGTAATTTATTTCATTTTTGCCTTCGCCAATCATCAGCAGAGTAATCTGTTCATTCTTCAAAATTTTTAAAGCTCTTAAAAGGGTCTCGAAATCTTTATCCTTATGAAATCTGCCTATTGCCAGAATAATAAATGGATTTCTTTTTTTACCTTTTCGGGAAAAGTTCATTTTTGTTTTCTTAAGCTCATCTGTATCTGTAAAATTATGTATAAGAGATATTTTATTTTGAGGGATATTGAATTTATCTCTCAGCATTTTAACTATCGAATTACTTACCGCTATTATCCTGTCTGATTTATATTCAATATTATATTTCCTTTTAACAATGCTTAACGAAGTAAAAACTGTAGCAGGTTTATTATGTTTTATTCTTAAAATGGCTCTTATACTCAGCATTTCAGGCAAACGGTGGTGATTATGTATTATATCTATCTTGTTTTCTGCAATAAATTTCCTTAACTTTTTTATGTTGCCCGCAATTGAAATAGGGTTCTTGGATTTTAAATTTTTGATTATAGTGCAGGGTATTCTGCATTCTTCAAGCCGTTCAATGGAATCACCCCCGTTTGTTATTACAAACACACGGTGTTGTTTGTTTTGATATTTACATAATAAATTAACATAATAACTTCTGCCGCAGGCATAATTAAAATCAGGTGTTATATGCAGTATATTTAATTTCATTCCCTCCTGTGAATTTATTTTACTCAGTATATCTTCTTAAATCCAAGTCCATCAGCTGCAAAGCACTCAACATTACTGTTCAAGATTTTCAATGTCAATTTTATAGGTTTATCCACAATATTAAATTCCGTGAACTCAACTGATATATCTTTATTTTTAAAACCTGTCCTTATTCTCTCCGGATTATATCCTTCTATGTAAAAAAACTGCTGCGGTGCTTTTGTCTTTATCTCAAATTCATCCGATGAAATATTTTTTATTTCAAATCCGGCTCCTATAGAACTTTCCTGAAATGCGGCACTTTGTATTACATCATTTATTGTATCTTTTATTATAAACTCACGTTCCTTCCAGTAATTATAAGCACCTGTCATTTTATCAAACATAAATGTTTGTTTATATCTGCCCGGATTCCCAATTATTATTAATTTCTTATCTCTATCCCTTTTTGTATTTATCAGATTATTTACATTTTCAATTGATTTATTATAAGATGTTACCCAGTCTGTAACTGCTGTTCCTGTCCAGAATATCCAAAATGCCAATGCAAGGGCAAAGCTTACTTTGAATATATTTTTTTTCATATTCAAACTTTCATTGATTTGCTTGCTGTAAATATATAAAATGAAAATATTGATTATTGTAAATGGCAGCAGTATCATTTGTGGTCTTATATAACCCACAATTGCATAGGGAGTAATTAATACAAAAAAGAAAGAGGTTAACTGCCAAAGTATCTTATATACATCAGATCTTATTGCTGACCAAAACAAATAAAACAGCGATCCGTACAAAATTAAAAGATATAGAAATATCAGCTTATTATTATTTCTTAACTGAAAGTTTAATGTTATAAAATCAAGCGGAATTGATAATGCAATCAATGCCCTTGCATATACACCCGGCGCATTAGATAAAGGAAAACTTTGGTATAGAGTTGTAATTTCTGCTGCATTATTTCCCAATATCGAAATTCTAAAAACAAAATACGCTGCAACTATTATAAAAAAAGTTATTAATAAGGGATAAGTTTTTTTTATCCCCTGCTTACCGTTTCTGTATAACTCAAATAAAAATATTACTACCGGAAATGTTATTGCCAGCTCTTTGGTAAATAATGACATAAGGAAACTAAATAGTGATAATATTAAAAATATCCATTTGCCTGAATCACTGTAAAGCAGAAAAAGCAGGATTGCTGTTACATAAAAAAATGCGCAAATTAAGTCAACTCTTGCTGCCATCCAGCAAATATTGTTTACATTATTGGGATAAAGCAAAATTGCCGTTAAACAAACCAAAGATACTGAAGCTTTCTTGGTTAAATAATATACCGTTAAACCTGCTGTAAAGGATAAGAATATTAACATCATTAAATTTTGTATTCTAAACCACACAAAATTATCATACCCCAGCCCCAAAAACTGATTTATTGTTATACTTTTTTCTAATGATAAATAATAAAAAGGTCTTATATGAAAGGCATTTGTAAAAGGAAGACTGCCGGTTATTTTTTGATAAAATGTGGAGTTAATTGCATCATACAAATTAAGGTAATCATCTGATAAAAGTCCTATATTAAAAAATCCAAGAAAATATATTATTGCCGAGTAAACTGCAAATATTCCTAAGGAATAATAGATAAATTTACGGGATTCTTTCAATTTATATACTTGTTAATTTTTTAACAGCCCTAAAAGCTCCTTTTTATATCTGCTTTTATTCTCAATTATAGCTTTTATCCTGTATTTAAAATGTGAATTTATAAACTTAATGAAATATTTATCAGGTAAAAACGTAGTACAATATGCAGTAAAATTCTTTAATGATTTTGAATTTTTTAAATAACCCCTTGCCAGCTTCCTGCTGCCATAAAAGTAATTAAGCCACGCTGTAACCTGTGCCCAATAAAAATGATCTCCCTTTGACTTTGATTCTATCATTTTCTTAAATGCTGAAGTGCTAAGCATTTCAAATAATCTATCACTGCTTCCTGTGTTTGTTCTGGAATCTTTTCTGAGACGCGTATAAACTAAAAATTCAGGTATAATTGCAATCCTGTATTTCTCCCGCAATCTGTACATTAATTCAAAATCTTCGTAAGCATCAAATGATTCATCGTATTTGCTCTCTGCTAAAATGCTTTTTCTTATTAGTAGTGAGGATTGATTTATCGGATTATGCAGATCCAGATATTTATTTATTTTATTATGATAAATTGGCTCTCTTAACAAAAATAACACCTTTGCCGGATCTTTAAAATAAACTGACCATGATGAAAGTATATCAACTTCCGGATTTTCTTCAATATATTTTATCTGCCTCTCTAATCTGTTGACTGTATTCAGGTCATCTGAATCAATTCGGGCAATCCATTCATACCTGCATAATCCCGCACCGTAATTTAGAGCTGCAGATGTTCCTTGGTGTTCGGTAAAATAGTATCTTATTCTGTTATCCTGAATTTTTTTAATTATATTTTCTGTATTATCCGTTGAGCCGTCATTTATTATTAATAATTCAAAATTTCTAAAGCTTTGTTTAAGAATGCTTCTGATAGAGCTTTCTATGTATTTGCTGCAGTTGTAAGCAGGCATTAATACAGAAATATTTTCTATTTTCTTCTGCATTTTCCGTAAAGCTCAATATGTTTAACTCTCATTTGCTCAATTGAAAACTCTTGCTTTGTGAAATCATAAAGTTTTTTTGAAAGGGATATATATTGATTATAATTATATATTGAATCTTCCAACAGACCGCATAATTTTTCAGAACTGTTATAGCTGTATATCAAACCGTTCAAACCGTGCTTTATTACATCTTCTGCTCCTTCAAAATCAGATGTAATTACCAATGTGTTTGTTGCACCTGCTTCTGTAATTATTGCCGGGAAACCTTCATAACCCCTGATTGATGAATTTACAAGTATATTGGTATGCTTTAGTGTTTCATAAATATCATTTATTCGTTCGTTTATTATAACCTTGCTGCCAAGTGAACTGTTAAGTGCTGTTAAGCTTTCTTTAAGTTCACCTTCGCCGGCAAGATGAAATTCAGCAATATTAAATACATCTCCGGGCAGCTTATTAACTGCATGTATATATATATCCAGCCCTTTGCTTTGTATAAATCTTGATGCGGCTAAAATTTTCAGCTTTCCGTTATTTGGCTTATCGGGCATTGGTTCTGTTATCGGAATTCCGCATCTGATAAAATGTATTCTGCTTTCATCTGCTATTTTTTTGCTTAAAATATGCCTTTTAATATGTTCGCTAATCGCAACATAATAATCAGCATTAAAATGTTTCAGCCTGCCCATTTGCGGTAAAATTCCGTGATTGGTCTGTATAGTTGGTCTGCCGGTTAATTTTGCTGCTTTAGCAGCAATTGCTGCCCCGTAATGATAATGTGAATGGATTATTTCTATACTGTTTTCTCTTGTAAAACGTGTTAAAAAATTTATTGCTTTTATCATTGTTGTAAAAGACCTGTTTGCATGCAAAAATCTTTCATCTGAAACTATATTTACATCAATTCCGCTGAATCTGTTAATACCGTTACCGCCTCCGCATATTATCCATAACTTTACTTTCCCTTCCTGCGTTAGTGAGCGTGATAAATGCAGAAGATGATTTGTAACGCCGCATGTATATCTTAATTCATTGGCAAGTAGTAATACATTCATTTTTCTTGCTTTAGTATAAATTTTTGTACAATGAATAAATATTTTGCCAGTTTAAATTTTGTGCAGCCAAAATTGCATTTCTGGATAATTTACTCAACTTATTACTGTCTGATTTAATTAGCTTTGTTAATATCTCAGTAAGTTTATCGGGTTTGCTATAACTGAATACATAACCATTTACATCTTCTGTTAACATTGAAGATATTCCGGTTTCTTCAGTTACTACAGGTATAAGCCCACCAGCCATAGCTTCTGCTGTGCTTATTGAAAAAGTATCATACTCATTTAGCGATAAAAATATATCTTTATCTTTGTAAAATTCAGCAAGTTCAATTGTTTCCATCGGAGAAATAATGTTAATCTGTTCAATAATGCTTTTTTGCAGTTTTATTTCTTCTGATGTTATTAAATATATTTCTATATTTTCAACTTTGCCGGAAAGTATATTGAGAATTAATTCAAAACCAGAGCGGTTCAGTGAATTCTTATACATCATAACTGCTTTTAAGATACTGTTCGTTCCTTTTTTTTTGCCTGAATTAAAAAAAACACTCTCAACTCCGCCCGGAATAACTTTGATCTTATCTGCTCCTATTTTATAATATCTCTTTACAATTTCAATTGCTTGTTCTGATGGGAATATAACTACATCAGAGTATTTTAGATAAATATTTTCGCATACCCTGTCTTTAAAAGCTGTAAATCCCTTTGCTAATTTTAAATAATTATTCTCAAATAAAATTATTCCGTGTGAATTGTATATTATTTTTACTTTAAAAAATACTTTATATAAAAAAAATAATATTCCGTATCTTTCAAACGTTGTTAAATGAATAACTGCAGGTTTAAAGTTTCTGAGGCAGGGGATAATCCTAAAAATTCCAAGTGTGAGTATAATTCCGTTTTCGGTTTGATTTATTTTATAACCAAATAATTTTTGCCATAATGAATGTTCCCTTCCGTCAAAAAAATATTGTATAAATATACCTTTATGCTCTTTACAATAATTGCTAAAAAGATTTTGAGCAGCATTTTGCGGACCTGATAGTATCTTTTCTGCTGTATATCTTCCGCCAAAAACAACAACTTCATTAATATTTATTTCTCTTCTTCTCAATTTTTTCTATCATTTTCTTCATACCCAATCTGTGTTTAAGAAAATTTTTTAATCTGAAATATTTACCGAATTTATTGGTGAATTTTATCTTTTCTTTTGAAAGCAGTATTACACTGTACTCACGGTTTATGTTATCGTAAAATGTTTTTATTTTACTATGTCTAAATTTTGTAAAATCATTATTATACCAAATACTCTTATGTGCTTCATGCGGATTTTCTTCTGTTCCTTCCTGTGCCCAATATTTTCCAATCGGAATATTAATTAGTGCAACTTTCCCTTTTTCAATTGCAAGATTAATAAGCTCTTCTCCCTCACGTTTTGTAAAATGTTCAATTACATCACCTAAATTTATAAGGTCATATTTTCCTGAATAACTGCGTAAATAATCCAGTGCATTATCTATTATAATGTTGCTATAAAAAAATTTGTGGTAGTCTTTTATGTAACCCGGAAATATCTCAACACCATCAATAACACGTTCCCAATTACCATTATACTTTGAACCCTCCCAGATTTCTAAAAATTCTCTGAATAAAATACCCCACCTGCCAAAACCAACACCAATATCAAGTATGCTTTTAGGATCAATCTTCCTGATAAGCTCAATATTGTATGATATATTCTGCCAGTTTGATGTACCCATTGTGTTTTAATTACCTGCTTTTACCGGTTTAATGTTTAAATTATTCAATATCATTTTAAGATAGTACCATTCAGCTGTGAAAATAAATATTTCTGTTATTACTGTAAGAATTGCTGAAGCAGTTATGCCAAATCGGGGTAATAGATATAGATTCAGCAGTACATTCATTATTAATGCATAAAGCGTAATATACATCACAATTTTAAAGTATCCCATACCGTTTAAAATAATGCCTGTAAGGTTATTTAATCCCATTGCAATTATTCCGGCTGAAAGTATTCTTAATATTATTACAGAATTTTCAAATTTACCGGTATATATTATATTTATAATTTGCTCCGCAAATATAAATAAAATTATTGTACTTAAAATGCTTATCGCTAATATTGGTTTATAATGTTCATTATAAAATACCCGTATTTGTTCAGTATCTCTGCCAATAAATGCTATTCGGGTGAACCCGCTTACAAGCAGAAATGAATATAACAATGAGCTTGATTTAAACAACCCGTAGGCTGCGTTATAAAATGCAGTTTCATCATAGCTTCGCATTTTTGCTATTAACAGTAAATCAATTTTATCATAAAGAAGATTAAATACAACCGCCAATCCAAGCACAAATGATACAGAAATAATTTTTCTGATACCTGCAATGCTGAAATAAAATAAACTAAGTCTTATCCCGTTTCTGTATAGGAAAAATAAAGATACTGTTATTTGCAGAATCGTTCCCGCTAATAATACTGCAAAAAAATCATTTAGAGTGAATGAGAAATAAATAAAACCTGCTCCAAAAATTAAAAGTGTTAATATGTGTGTTGACGAAAAGGAAATAAATTGTTCTCTGTATTTGTTAATTCCAGAAAGTGCTTTATTAACAATGGCAGCTAAAAATGCACTGTACATAAATAATGTAATTAGCAAAAATAACCTGTACGATATTTCAGGGTAAACAAGTAATACAGTTAAACTTCCTGCGGCTAAATATAGAATTACTATCAGGCTTGCAATAAAAAATATTCTGCTAAATATTTCAGATGCTCTTTCTCTCTTAATTGCGATTTCCCTCTGTAAATATATCGGCAGCCCAAAATCAAAAACTGAAATGAAAACAATACTCAGTGCAATTAATGTAACTATCTGTCCAAATACACCTGTCGGATAATTTCTTGCTAAAAGTACAATAATTATAAAAAAGAAAATCTTATCGCTTAAATTAAGCAGGAAAATATATTTACTGCCTGCAAGAAGTTTTAAATATTTTTTGATTTTATCTGCCAATTATCCAAAATAGCAATGTTTTAAGGTTAAATAAATCTTTTTACAAATGCCCTTTAAGCATTATTAAAATTTAATCTTTCTTTTCGTAAGGAATCCCGTCTGCAGCAGGTGGTGTGGCTTTGCCAATAAATCCTGCAAGTACAATTATAGTCAGCAAATAAGGCAGCATTTGTATGAATTGTGTTGGCACTCCGCTGGACTGAAATTGCAAAGTAAAACTTTCAGCCAGCCCAAAAAGTAAACAGGCTAAAGCTGCACCTGTTGGCTTCCATTTACCTATTATCATAGCTGCAAGTGCAATATACCCGCGACCTGCTGACATACCGTCCGTAAAACTATGCTGGTCAAGTGCAAGCCATGCCCCTCCCAAACCTGCTAATGCTCCGCTTATAATTACCCCCATATACCTCATTTTGCTAACGCTGATCCCAAGTGAATCTGCCGCTTCAGGGTTTTGGCCAACTGCCTTTAATCTTAAACCAAATTTCGTCCGGTTTATTGCAAACACAGTGATAATTAATATTAATACACAAATAAGCAAAAACGGATTGAAAGGAAGTCCCCATGATTCCAATCCAATTACTCTGGGTGAATTGCTTGAACTTCCAAAAATTAATTTACAGAAAAATTTTGTTATACCAAAAGCAAATATATTTAATGCTATCCCTGAAACTATCTGATTAGCTTTAAATGTGATTGTAATTAATCCGTGTAAAATTGAAACAATTATCCCGGCTAACAAACTGCAAACTATACCAGTCAGAACGCTTCCTGTATAATAAATACCTATTATTGCTGCAAATGCTCCGCTTAACAGCATTCCTTCAAGGGCAATGTTTACAACTCCGCCTTTTTCGGAATAAACTGCACCTAATGATGGCAGTAAATAGGGGATAGATATCCGGAATGTCTGTAATACAAAGGCAGCAGTTAATATTTCCTGCATAATTATACTGTCTTCACTTTAAATTTCTTTTCAAAAATTTTGGTAACTGCAATAATCAGCAGAATTATTATTCCCTGCATAATTGTAACTATTTCTTTGGGAACAAGTGTGTTAACTGTAAGTCCACCGTATTCAAGTATCCCGAAAAATATTGAAACAGGTATTATTGCAAATGGATTATTTCTTGCAATTAACGCTACAGCAATTCCAATATACCCTGCATTTTCTGAAAGACCTAGTTCAAAGTAATGTTTGTATCCGTTTACAAAATTTAATCCCCCTAGTCCTGCTAACCCGCCTGAAACAGCCATTGACCATAATATTATCCTGCCGCTTTTCATTTTTGCATATTCTGCCGCAAATGGATTAAATCCGTATGTCCGGATTCTGTATCCTAAAACTGATTTATTGATTATCAAATACATTAAAATGCAGGCACCAATTGCAATTGGAAAGCTCAAATTAAATGGCGACCCTTTAAACATGCCTGTTAATATATCAAATCTTAGTAATACTGATTCAGGTGAAATTTCAGGTGTATGAATAGTTGCAGGGACAAGGTAAATATTATTAACAATATAGCTCACTAATGCCATTGCTATAAAGTTAAGCATAATTGTGTTTATTACTTCATGCGAGCCAAATCTGGCTTTTAAATATCCTGCAATTCCAGCCCAAAATGCTCCGCCAATAAATGCCGCTAATAAACTTAAAGGAATAATTATCTGCCATGGAAAATTAACAAAAGTTATTCCAACCCATGCACTTGCAAACGCTCCAATTGTTAATTGTCCCTCAGCCCCTATATTGAATAATCCTGCCTTGAATGCAAATGCTGCTGCCAAACCCGTAAATATAAGCGTAGTTGACTTAAACATTACCTGCCCAAAACCGTATGAATTGCCAATTGTATCTGAAAACATTTTAGTATAGATATCAATAGGATTCTTCCCAATAAGTGCTATTAATACTGCTCCAAAAATTAACGAAATTATTATTGAAAGTATCGGACCTGCTGCTGAATAAATATATTTTGTAATTTTGTTCATCTCTTATTGCTTTTTAATCCTGTCATATATTCACCAATTTCATTTTCATTTGTTGATTTTGGATCAAGCTCTCCGGTAATTCTGCCATTATACATTACCGCAATTTTATCCGAAAGCTTTAAAAGCTCACTCAAGTCAGATGAAATAAGCAGTATTGCTTTGCCTTTTTTGCTTTCTTCTAAAATTGTTCTGTGTACAAATTCACTTGCTAATATATCAAGTCCTCTTGTAGGGTGGCTTATCACAACAAGGTCTGAATTTTTTGTCATTTCACGTGCTGCAACCGCTTTTTGCTGATTTCCCCCCGATAGCCCTTCCATTAATGCTTTACTGTTTTCAGGACGTATATCATATTCTTCAATTATTACCTCTGAAAATTCATTTATTTTTTTATTATTAAGTATCCATCCGTTTGAAAAATTCTCTTCTTTTTCTCTTCCTAATATTAAATTTTCCTCTAATGTAAATTCTTTTACTATCCCGTACTTATGTCTGTTTGCCGGTATATGTGCAATTGATTTCTTGAAATCATCTATGCCTGCAATGTTAATTGTACCTTTTGAAATTTTTCTTAACCCGCATATTGCCTCTGCTAACTCTTCTTGACCGTTGCCTTCAACTCCGGCAATGCCAAATATTTCACCTTCTTTAATTATCAAAGATATACCGTTTATTGCTAATGATCCTCGGTCATTATTTATATACAGATCATTTACTTCCAGTATTATTTTCTCTCCGCCTGCAGATTTTTTTATCACCTGACTTTCTATACTTCGTCCTGTTATCATCTTCGCAAGTTCATTGCTGCTGGTTTGGTTTGTTTTTAAAATTCCTGTAACCTTGCCTCTTCTCAGTACCGTAACTCTATCACTAATGGCAAGAACTTCGCCTAGTTTATGTGTTATTAATATTATAGTTTTACCGGAATTTTTTAATTCTGCAAGGGTTTTAAAAAGTTCTTCTGTTTCCTGCGGAGTAAGTATTGCTGTTGGCTCATCTAAAATCATTATTTCTGCGTTTCTGTAAAGCAGTTTAAGTATTTCAATTTTCTGCTGAATCCCTACCGCTAAACCGCCTGATATATCATCAAGTTCAACATTTATTTCAAAACTCTTCTTAAGTTCAATAACTTTCTGCTTGCTTCGCTTCATATCAATTACATCAAACCTAAAAGTATCTTCATCACCTAGTATAATATTTTCCAGTACACTAAATGTGTTTACTAACATAAAATGCTGATGTACCATTCCAACCCCTAACTTTATTGCATCGGCAGGGGAGCGGAACTTTGCTTCTTTGCCGTTTATTAATATTTTCCCGCTATCTGCTTGGTACATTCCGTAAAGTATGTTCATTAAAGTTGATTTACCCGCACCATTTTCGCCGATTAAAGCATGTATTTCCCCCGGGTAAGCAGAAAAATTTACATGATCATTGGCGTTATATCCTGCCTGAAATGATTTTACTATATCAATCAGCTGAACTGAAACTGAATTTGCGGTTTGTTCTCTCATAAGGTAATTATATAGAATAATTTTAATTTTTCAAATTGCAATATTACATTTATTTAACTGGTATTGTAATCTTACCTTCAATAATTTCTTTCCGTATTGCTTCAACTTTGGTTCTAACATCCTGCGGAATTAAGTTTTTATTCTTTTCTGTGTATGCATAATCAACACCGTTGGTTTTTAAACCAAATGTTTCCGCCCTTCCGCCTTTAAATGAACCTTCCTTCACTTCCTTAATAACTTCAAATACTGCAACATCAACAGCTTTCACCATACTGGTTATTATAAAGCCCGGTGCTTCATCATTTTGATCTGAATCAACTCCAATTGCAAACTTCTTTGTTTCCCTTGCCGCTTCAAATACTCCAAGTCCCGTAACCCCCGAGGCATGATATATTATATCAACTCCATCATTATATTGCCCCAATGCAATTTCTTTGCCCTTTCCCGGATTTTTAAACGCATCACCAGTTACTCCTGCATATCCTATAAGTATTTGGCAGTCCTTATTTACATACTTCACTCCTGCTTCATAAGATACCTGAAATTTTTTTATTAACGGTGATTCCATTCCGCCAACAAATCCAACTTTGTTTGTCTTTGTCATCAACCCTGCAATTGCTCCAACCAAAAATGAACCTTCTTCTTCTCTAAATTCAAGCGCTACCAGATTTGGAGGAAGTGTTTTTGCTGAATCATAGGTATAGTCAACACATGCAAACTTTTTATCGGGAAATTCTATTGCAGCTTTTGTTATCTCATCTGTAAAAATAAATCCTATGCCAAAAATTATGCTTATATCAGGCCGGTTTGCAAACTGACGTAATGCTGCTTCTCTTTCTGCACCCGGTCCCGGTTCAATATATTCATATTCTATTCCAAGCTCCTGCTTCGCTTTTTCAAGTCCGCGGTATGCTGCATCATTAAAGGATTTATCGCCCCTGCCCCCAACATCAAATACCAATCCTACTTTAATTTTGCTTTTATCAGTTACGGTATTATTTTCTTTTTTCCCGCATGAAGTAAATAAAAATATTGTAATAAAAATCAGAAGAAAATTTTTCATTTTTAGCAGCTTTGGTTAAATTATTCACTCCCTTTCAAAGAGAGTTTAACACACTAGTGGTGTATTGGATATGATAGTTTTTCCTTATTTTTTCCAAAATTACTTCAATTTTAATACAGGTGCAATTGATTAGTTTTTCTGCTAAAGCAATAATAATTTTTAAGTTAATTATTCTTCTCCACATTTTAAACTCTTTGCTTATGAATGCTTTTGATTAATAATATCAATCTTTTGTAATTAGTGTAATTCGTGGTTAAGCTCTTTTGATTCTATTCCCCTCTCCTCTTAGGAGAGGGGTTAGGGGAGAGGTCATAATCAAACCTCCTTCATACCTCTGACTTTTTGTCTTATATAAGTTTTGTGTCTATGTTTCAACTCCTTTGCGTCTTTTAGTATTGAATGCTTTTGATTTATAAAATCAATCTTATGTAATTCGTGTAAATTAGTGTAATTCGTGGTTAATCGCTTTTGATTTCCTCCCCCTCTCCTCTTAGGAGAGGGGTTAGGGGTGAGGTTATAATCAAACCTCCTTCATACCCCTGACTTTTTGTCTTATGTAATTTTTGTTTCTATGTTTCAACTCCTTTGCGTCTTTTAGTATTGAATTCTTTTTGATTTATAAAATCAATCTTATGTAATTCGCGTAAATTAGTGTAATTCGTGGTTAATCGCTTTTGATTTCCTTCCCCTCTCCTCTTAGGAGAGGGGCTAGGGGAGAGGTGATAAACAAATCCCTCTTAGCAGAGGAGGCAGGAGGGTGTGATTTATAAAGGAGATGCCATTAACACTCCTTTAACTTAAAATCATTATATTTGTAATTCAGAAATTTAAAATCAGTAATTTACTAGTAATATGAAAAGATTATCAATTGTTTTTATTTTTATTCTAACCCTTTCTGCATTCTCACAGGTTAAAGAAGTAACTATCCTGCATTGGAATGATTTCCATGCCCGAAATCAACCCTATCAGGTTTCAAAAAAAGATCCCAATACTGGTGAAAATATTTATTATTATGTTGGCGGAGTTGGCTCTATGAGCGGTTATTTAAAAAAATACCGCACACCAAACTCATTGGTTCTTAATGGGGGAGATGATTTTCAGGGTACACCAATTTCAAACTTTACTCGCGGTAAATCACAAATTGAAATATTGAACACCTATAACATTGATGCATTTGTACTTGGTAATCATGAATTTGACTACGGTCAATATTCCCTTGACTCCGCACTGAGTTTGGCAAACTTTGATTACTTATGCAGCAATGTTTATGTTACTACGCAGAAACGGTTAATGGGTAAACCGTATGTTGTTAAAGAAATTAATAATGTTAAATTCGGTATAATTGGCATTACTCTCCCTGAACTTTTTGAAACCTCAATCCCGGCAAATGTTAAGGATTTAATAATGCTAAATTCTGATTCTGTTATTGCTGCCGGAATTAACGAACTTAAAAAACAAACCTGCGATGTAATTGTCTTGCTTTCACACAGCGGACTTAATGAAGATAAAGTATTTGCTGAAAAGTTTTATCCCGATCTTGATATTATTGTTGGGGGACATTCACACACTGCCTTGTTTAAACCCGTTAATGTTAACGGAGTTATTATCGTTCAGGCAGGTTCTTATGGCAGAGATCTTGGTAAACTTGACCTTAAAATTGATACCGATAAAGATACTGTAATTGATTCTTACGGAGTTCTTATAGAAACTGTGCTTGACTCTAATATTTACGATAAGCAGGCAGCTCAAAAAGTTGATAACATGATTGCGCAGTACCTGCCCGAACTGAATACTAAAATTGGTACCCTCAAATCTGATTGGCGTGCTTCTTACAGCAGTGAAAGCAACCTTGGACAGTTTGAAGCAGATGCTTTTAAAAATAAAACCGGTGCTGATATTGGATTTGTTAACGGCGGTGGACTGCGTAAAAGTCTGCTTAAAGGTGATATTCTTGTTGGCGATATTTGGGAAATTAATCCCTTTGGCAACGATATTCAAACTATTACAGTAAGCGGTAAAATACTTAAACAAATGCTGAAGAATAATATTAAGATTAGACTTGATAAAATAAAATCAGGTGAAGGTGCAGAGCTTCTTCATAACTCGGGCTTAACTTACAGTTATGACTCAAAGAAATATTATGAAGGCAGTGATGACTATCTTGTTTCCGCAAATGTTAACGGAATTGAAATAAATGACACGCAGATGTACACAATAGCAACTAATAATTATGTTATCAGTCAGTTTAAAAAATTCTTCGGTGAAATTCCTGAAGAAATTACTCCAAAGGAAACCGGTTGGAATGACCGCGACCTTATAATTGAAACTGTTAAAGAAATGAAAGTTATAAACAGTGTGCTTCAAAATCGTGCTGTTGATGCATCAAAATAATTTTAGTCTAAATTAAAAAGCCCCTGCATTTCTGCAGGGGCTTTTTAATTTATGAAATTAAATTTTACTTAACTAAAATTAATTTCTTAACATCGGTAAATGTTCCTGCTTCAAGTCTCATAAAATATGTACCAGAGGCAATTGATGAACCGTCAAATGAAACTTCATAAGTACCCGGCTGTGTCATTTCATTTACTAATGTTTTTACTTCTCTTCCCAAAACATCATATATAATAAGCTTAACATTTGTTGCTTTGGCTATATCAAATTTTATCTGTGTTACAGGGTTAAACGGATTGGGATAATTTTGATATAAATTAAATCTTGATGGAATATTATTGCTCACCGGCTCAATTCCTGTAACTGTATTATTAAGTCTTATACCCCAGCCTCTAAGTACACCTGTATCTCCGCCTGCACCATCTGATACTTCAAGTATCCATGCACCGTTTGTAGGGGAACTTCCGAAATTTCCCATTGTAACTTCCGGTCCGGCAAGATTAGAATAAGGCGGCAAGAAATTAGAAGTTGTTACTAAAGTTGCACCATCATTGAATATTGTCAGATATCCGCCATTGCTGCTGCCGCCGTTTCCGCTTGAAATATCCCTTGTTGTACCGTTTGGTGCTCTCAGCACTATAGAAAGATCAGAAGTCCATGTATGACCAATTGAAACAAAAAGCTCTACATCATTTACAGTTCCGCTTCCTGTGATATGTATTGTATCTCGGGTTGTAACGTTATCAGGTATAGTTTTAAATGGACTCTTCATTGCAAAACCGGTTGTGAACGGGTTTGGATTGATATCTCTGTTCAGTACAGTTGCATGAGGATTAAAGTTTGTTGAAATAACCCCGGTCGTGGATTCATTTGAATATGCACTGAACCTGCCGTTATTTGTTCCGCCTGTGTTAAATGAACCGTTTATACTTGTACCTGAACCCCAGTTGATTAAATTCCCGTCAAAATTCCATGCAGCAACTAAACCTGTCATATTGCCTGCTCTTGCTGAATTATGCATATATGCATTAATTTGATCAACGCTAAGATTTGAGCTCCATACACGAACTTCATCAAGGTATCCATTGAAATATCCCGATGCTGAATAATATTTTCCTATTGTTACAGGATCTGTATTGGTTGGCATTGCAAGATTAAATGTTGATGAATATTCAAATTTACCATCAACATACAGAGTTACTGTAAAGTTAGGTCCCCCTGACCATGTTGCTGCAACATGATACCATCTGCCTGTAGCAAATGTGGTTGGACCTGTACTGATATAGTTATGTGCTCCTATATTTAAACCAAGTTTATTACCGGCGGTAATATAAAATGCAAAACTATGGTTTGCAAATGATGTTCCTTTTGAAATAATGGTATTTAATGTACTTGCAGTAGTTAAATAAACCCATGCATCAAGTGAACCCGCTCCAGTTTGGTTAAAAATGGTACTTGTTGGTACTGTAATATAATCATTGCTTCCGCCATTAAGCTTTAATGCAAAGTTATATGGTATTGGCTGGCTTGCAAGCTGGTTGGATGCTGTGCACCCTACATAAGATCCATCATGATTTCCTATATCATCATTTGCCGCTCCTGTATTTCCAAATGACCAGCATGCTGTTAAGCCCTGATATGATGCACTGGAGGTTAATGCACTTGATACATTTGCATTTCTGTCTTCACCAACTGATACAAATCTGTTTTCTGCAATTTCTGTAGCTGTACGCTGATCAGACCAGAATCTGACTTCATCAATGGTACCGTTTACAAAACTTGTAAACTCTGTTCCGCCGCCAATTCTTAAAGGATCAGCGTTTAATCCGTATGTTGCTGCAAGCGGACCTATAGTTGAGCCAAGTGAACCGTTTTTATAGAATTTTACTGTAAAGTTTGTTGGACCCCCGCTCCATACAATAGCTAAATGTGTCCATACATTGTTATCGATTGTGATAGTTGAAGTAAAAAAAGTGTCACCAATTCTAAAATGAACTATACCTGTAGTTGAACTGGTTAACAGATAAAATGATCTTCCGGAACCAGTGCCCTTGCTTATGAGCATGTTAGTTGCTGAAGTAGTGGCATTAACCCACATTTCTACTGTACCATCAAAATTTTCATCAAAATTAGGACTGTCAGGAACATTTACATATTCAGTAGAACTTGTAATTCCTGTTAATGATGCGTTATCCCTGAATTCACCAAACTCATCTGTAGGAATTTCAGTCTGCTGGTGGCGTGTATTAGTGTACTCTGAACTTGCCTCTTTAAAATTTTGATTATCTGAATTTACCGGTTTAGGCGGTATGTAATTCGGCGGTGGCTCACCTGATGGTGTATCCTGTGCAAGTATTAAATCTGCCCTGTACAGAAAAAAAACTGTGAATAAAATAGTGAAAAATAATGTTTTTTTCATTTTTGAACTCCTTTGTTTAGTTTATTAAAATGTTAACCCCAATTTTTTAAATCTATATCACGGATTTAAAACTTAAATATCTAAATTACTTATTTACACTATTGTATTTACAAAGATAAGTATGATTTTAAGAAATTGCAAATAAAGTTGTAGGAAAATACTTTTTTATTGTTTGAACATTTCTATTAAGAAATTATTATAAATAATTAATAATCAATAATATAACTGTGGTAAATATTTCTAAAAATTGCAAAGGTTTGGTTGTAATTTCAAAATAACTTCAAAAACCTATTGTTCCCGGGACTTTTTCAATTATTCTTCCTAAATTAATACATTTTTTATTTTCAAATCATTTTTTGATAATATTCTGAATAAAACAAAACAAGGGGATATACCCCTTGTTTATTTATACATTTTCCGATTTTCAAAAAATTTATTTCTTCTATTAAATCTAATATTTATTTCACAAGCACCATCTTTTTTGAATCAATCTTAATACCATCAGCAGCTAACACATAAAAGTAAACTCCTGAGGACATATTCAGTGCTTTCAAATTCACGCGGTATATACCTGCAATCTGTTTTTCATTTACAAGTACCTGCAGTTCTTTTCCTGTAACATCAAATATCTTTAAAGTAATATTACTTTCCTTTGGCAGGGTGTACTCAATATTTGTAGTCGGATTGAACGGATTGGGATAATTCTGTTTCAACTCAAACTTCTCAGGAATTTCTGTTGATATCTGCTCTAAACCAATTACTGCAGTACCTCCTGAAACTTTATATCTTTTATACCATTCCTGTAGATAAAGGTTTGCTATGCGTGGTGAATAAACTATCAAAGCATTTTCATCATTGCTGTTATTTGCTGCATTGCTGTAATTATATGAACCGGTTTCAACTGCGGGATTGCTTGATGTATGCAGCGGGTCAAGCAGCATATACTTATGATGATATATCCCCGAACCTTCTGCAAAATCAATCAAAACATCTGCTGGCGGATTCCATGCAAACGGACCGTATCCTTTCATTTCTTCAAAAACTCCCCCCGAGGTATCTCTGTCAAACACTCCCTTTACATATCTGCCGTTTATAAATCTAGATTTTATCTTGTTGGCTATATTATAATCTGTAAATACATAAATACTGAAGTAACAGTCGTAATCAAAATTACTTGTTATAAAGTTTTGAAGTACCGTTGATGTATTATCCCCCGGTGTGAAATATACCTCCATAGCAATTGAGTTCACATTTAGTTTCTTAGGTGTATTATTTGTTTTATTCCCTCCAAATTTTGCTCTTGATGGTATCGGAAAGTCTGTAGCCGAGCCCCACATTTCTTCAAACTCACGGGTATAAACCGCTGCCAATGTTCTATCCTGAACTTCAATTACATTATTTGCATCTGTATAAAACTGATCCTGTGTTATATTTGCAGAACCTGTCCATACCCAGCAGTTTGTATGAGATGTATTATATCTGTAGTCAAACACAAAAAATTTGTTGTGCATTATAGCACTTGATGTTGGCCGCTTTATAATCGGAATCCCTGCAGCAATTATTTCATTTACTATTGCTTGGTTAGTCCTTGAGTCATATACAAATCTTATTTTTACGCCGCGTAATTTTGCATTTATCAGGGCATCTCTTACCTGCGTAAGGTCGTTTAAACTATAAAGAGCCATATCAATTGAGTATTGGGCATTATTTATTCGCTGTAACAGCTTTGTCTGAAAATTTACATTGCCCTGTGCCGGCTCACCTGAATTAAGCGATGTATCAACTGATCGGTTAAAATATACATTAATTGTACCGGTGGAATTTGACTGTGTGCAGAAATACTGCATCGGACTTGTTGTTGTCCCGTTTCCGTCTGTTGAGCTTACATTGTAATAATATATTCTGCCTGCCTCTAAACCGCTTAATGTAACTGAGTGATTTGTAACATTTGAACCGTTTGAAATTGAATCAGTATATGCAACTATCTGATAGTTGCTGTCTGCTTTCTGCCAGCGTACTTTTGAGTCTGATTGTGTTGATGACTGCCAGTTTATTGTTACACTTGATGTCAATATATTTGTATATGTTATCGAGCTTAAAAGCGGACCCGAACCGCCCTGTACAATAAAATCACTTAACGATCTTGGCAATATCTGATAACCGCTGCTGTATGGCGGAGATGAATCAAACTGACTTAACAGTGCTATTACATCAAATGGAAATGAAGGGATTTGCGAGTTTGCAATATTTGTTGTTGCATATATCCTTATTTCAACGGAATCATTTCCAACAAGCACCCTGTAATTTGTTCCGCTTCCTGAAACATTCCATGACGTTACATTTTGTCCCGAAGTATTATGAACTGCTGTTACTCCATTAATCCTAATAAGCTGTGCTTCATAATTTTCTCCGTTATTACGAATATCAGCACAGGTTAAAACTCTGGGTGTAAATGGTCTGTTTGTTGCTAGTACGCTGGAATTATTCACCGGCTGAAACTCGGTTAATCCGTTATATTGCGTAACTACACCTGTAACCTGAACACTATCTCCCTGATTTGTATTAGTCCAGAAAGTTCCGTCATATCCTATTGTGCCGCCTGTGGCATCCTGCAGGTAAACTAAAGGTGTACCAAGCTCTTGTGACATTGTAACCACACCTCTTACAGTAACTGTCTGCCCTAAAAGCAGCGGTACACCGTTGGCATCCTGCCTGCGAAGCGAATCAATCGGAATATACTGTGCGTAAATACTTACGCCTATCAAAAGAAACAAAATTACTTTTTTCATTGCAAAGCTGTATTGATTGTTAATTATTATCCGTAGAAAGTATGAATCTCAATATGCGGTTGTTACCCGTATCGCATATAAATAGTGTCTTGTTAAAAAATGCAACACCTAAGGGATTGTTGAACTGTAAGGGTGAGCTTCCCATACCGCCAAAAGATTCTGTTCTTAACATTCCAAGTGAATTGAACTTATATAACGAATCTTTGTATGAATCTATTACAAATATATTATTGAACTGATCAAGTGTTATATCTGAAGGTTCTGATAAAAGTCCGAATCTAAGCAAGTCAACTCCGTTTGAAGGAGAAAATTTTGGCTCATATATTTCATCTATATCATTGTAAACACACCATTGAACTTTAAATGCTGCATTCTGTGATTTCTGAATATATATAAAATCTGTATTATTGTTTGTAAATGATGTTATCCCTGAAACTCCCTGAAGCGACATTAATCCCTGTCCTTCAACTTCAAATCCGGAAAGTCTCTCGGGCACCGGATTTGTATTATCAAACCTGTCTATTTTAAAAAATGCGTTATCCGGATCAATAGGGCTTGAGTTATTAGGACCTGATCTTGCAACTATGTAATAATTGTTTTGAAAAGTTGTAATTCCCGTAAAATTTCCGTGGTCACCCGGTATTGGTGTTGGCTGATTTGCTTTAAATGCAATTGTTGGTACAACACCGTTTAATATGCCTCCGTTTGGCTGAAGTTTATATCTGTAAACAACATCTACCGTATTAGCTATATTTGGGGGAATTGTATCAATAACAGATGCAATTACTAATAAATCAAAATTTCTATCCTGTGTAATTTTTTTTGGTCTTAAAATAAAATTACTTATGCTTACAATATTTCCCGCTAAGTCTAACTGAACTACTCGGTCATTGTTTTTATCTGCAACATATATCTGCTGATCATAACCAAAATGTATATCCACCGGTTCATTAAATCCTGTTATTATTGGCGTAACCGGAATATATGTTGTATCACCAATTGTTCCCGGGTCTGTATTTATAGGATAATCTTCAAGCTTTACCAAATCATCATCTGCACATGATATAAATAATATTGTATATAATACAATAAAACTTAATTTTAATATTCGCGGTATTTTACTGAATTTATCGCTCAATTATTTCTTCGGAATTAAATTATCTTGCTTTGTTTTTATTTTTTATTCTTTTCTCTCAGCAGTAAATTTATGCTTAGTCTGTGAGTAAATCCCAGATCTTTAAAATTTGCTATTGAATAATCTAATGATGCTGTTGTTATTGAAATCGGTGCTTTTACCCCTATGCCTGCTGAATAATTTTCTGATTCAACATTAAACTTATAACCTGCCCTTAAAAAAAGAAAATTTTTGTATGAATATTCTGCACCCAGATTCAGATTTTCTGCATTATCATTCGGATGATTAAGCTGAATTGATGTTGTTAGCTTATTTGTTTTATTATCAATCGGGTCGTATGCAAACCCTATTCTGAACATTGTTGGAGGAGGGAATGCCTGAAAATCTGATATAGTTTCGCCCGTTGATGAAGTTACACTTCCGCTTGGCTTAACCTGCGGACCAAAGTTACTTATTGTTACTGCAAATCGTGTATTTGAAAGTCCCGTCCAGTAATAAGTCCCTAAATCAAACATAAATCCCCGCATTTTTAACTCCGCAAGGGTTTCTTCAACATATCTTAGTGTTATACCAAATGAAAATTGTGAAGTAAGTTTCCGGGCAAATGTTAATCCAATTCCAAGGTCACCATATTTAAAATATTCACCGGTTCCACCGGGCTGAAACTCTGTTGTTTTTTGCATTGCGGGAGTATTTAACGAAATTACACTTAAGCCAACTGCATTATTCCCCCCAAAGCGGTAAACACCGCCAAAAAATTCATGGTTAAGGTCAACTAACCACTCAGTATGACTAAAATGTACTCCGTTCTCTTTAAATTGCATCAACCCTGCCGGATTCCAGTATAATGCAGTTACATCATTTGAAACCGCTACAAATGTTTCTCCCATCCCTGTAGCCCGTGCTCCTGCTCCAATTTTAAGAAATTGAAGTGATGATGTCCCCGCCCGCTGATTTCCTAATTGCGGTATTAACTGTGCAAATGCATTACAACCAATAAGTACAAAAATTAATATGTATAATATTTTTTTCAAACTTATATCAGTTACTTACAATCTTATTATGTCTATTCTTTTAATTTTCAATTATAATAATACATTATTAATTACACATTACACATTATTCATTGCAAATTACTTAATATTGAAACGATATTCCAAACTTCATCTGCCTCGGCACTAAATATCTAGCCGGATTAAAAGGATACGGTGAAAGCGGTGCCTGCAAATCAGGATACAGGGGGTCATTCCATCCGTTTGGTGTCGGGTCGCCGTATTCATAAGCTTTCCCTGTTACGGGATTTATTATAGCTGCATTTTTAACATTAAATATATTTGATACCTCAAAAGTCAGCGTTATCTTCATATTCTTAAAACGGAAATATTTATCAATGCTCATATCCATCCAGAACCAGTTTGCAGCAAGTTTGCTTAGCGGATTATTAATATCACTTTCATACTCCGGTCTGCCATCACTTAAATAGCCAACAAGCAATTGCGGTGTATATCGTTTGCCTGACTGATAAAATACCCTGAACTTAAATGAAATATCATCAATAATATTTTTCCCAAATCCAAATATTCCTGTTCCTTTTGAAAAAAAGAAATTTGTATTTGCTGAAACTTGTATTGGCCTATCCCAGCTTAAATAGTTTTCTCCAATTGTTTCAAATGCTCCGCCTGTTGCTACCAAATATCCCTGGTCAGTTGAAGAACTTTTTCCTGTTGCAATTGAGTATGTTGCATTTATATTTCCATTAAACCATTTACCTATTCGTTTTTTATAATCAAGCTCTATTCCGCGTGATTTTGTGTAATCCTGATTTACATATGTTATAAAACTTTGTCCTGCAAATCTGGGATCATTAATCTTCGCTGAAACTGTTGCTACGTAATCATATATATCCTTATAATATGCCGTTACTGTAAACACATCATCATTTGTAAACTGATTTCTTAATCCCAGTTCATAGCTTACAGTTGTTTCCGGATTCAAATTCGGGTTGCCAAACTTTTGGAAAGATGATTTTGAACTGACATTTGAAAGCTTTGCATACACAAACTGCGGTTTTGGCCGCTTTGAAAAATGTCCGTAACTAAAAAACAAAGTCTGGTTATCTGTAATGGGGTGGGAGATACCTATTCTGGGTGATAGTCTGCCTTTCCATCTCCTGCCAAATAGTTCATTGGTATCTTCCATATACTGTTTTTTAACTTCTGCCGGTATTGTAACAGAGTTAGGATTATTTACTGCATCATCAACCATTTTTCCGGGAAACCAGTAATCAAACCTTAAACCAAAATTCAATATCATTCCTTTGAATGTTATTTTATCCTGCGCATATATTGCACCAAACATTGGATAAACTTTATATGCATCATTGTTTAAACCAAATGTTCCTATCCACGGTTTGTAAATATCTATAAGCTGCATTTCCTGATATGCAGCTTCAATGCCTGCTTTAAACCTGTTTTTTGGATTAAATGTATGACTCAAATCAAACTTAAAGCGGTATTCATTTACAAAATGATCATGCCATGTATAGGAATTGCCAACATCAAAAAATCCGTCTCCCGGAATTATTCCGTATGGATTATTTGTATCTCCTGTTGGATAATATACAAACGGCGGTTTTATTATATCCTGCGGTTCCGTATATTCATCCCAATTTAATCCGTTTGCATCAACTCTTAATTGAGTAAAATATTTTGTTAGTTTTATTTCGTAAAATGTTTTTGTGCCTATTGCATGCTCCCACCCAATACTGTTGAATATGTTTAAATGAGTATATGTGTTGGCATTATCTAATATTTCTTCAAAGTTGTATTGATAACCCGGATCCGGTTCAACATATTCCAGATTAGTCTGCAAACTTTGGCTGTTTTGATTTATTGCAACTGACTGATTCCATGAATATGTAAGCTTCATGTTTTCTTTTATCTTCCATGTGCCTTTGGCTAACCAGTACCAGTTATTGTTCTGACGCGGTGCAAATTTTGTGCCCTTAAATATTGATGAATAAAGCTGTTTTGCTTTGTAACCCTTAAAATCATTATCAACCAACCCCGCAACACTTGTAAAACCGTCAGATATGTTCATAAAAAAACTGCCAAAAAATGTTAACTCACCCGGAAGTTTTATACCTAGCAGTTTTTTGAACAGATATTTTGTTATTGGTTCCGGTCCGCTAATATTTGCTTCAAATATTTCTGTATTAAATGATGATTTGGAATTTTTATTGAAACCAAGATTATCACGTTTATAATTTAAACTTAATCCGTATTTTCCATAATCACCGTCTTTGGTTTTTACATTTACAACTCCTGATGTTGCCTGACCATATTCAGCATTATAACCGCCGGTTATTACCTCAACCTCTTCTAATGACTGTGCAGAAAGCTGCAGACCGAAACCTGTTCCTGCAAGCGGATCTTGTACTGATATACCGTCAAGTAAAAATGAGTTATCATCACTTCTTCCGCCGCGGATAAATAATGCATCATCCTGTTTTATTACTCCCGGCTGCAAGGTTACTACATCTACTACATTTTCAACAATTTTGCCTTCTATATCTTTTGCATTCATTACATGTTTGCTCTCTGTCTGCTCTATATCAAGCAACGGACGCTCACCAACTACAAGTATTTCCTCTCCTACTGTAAATGAAGTTGTGTTAAGTGTTATATTTAATTCTGTTGATAAATCTTTTTTCACTTTTATTCCGGTATATTCTACCGTTTTATATCCAATTGATGAAACTGCAATCGTATATTCACCCTCAGGTACATTTAATAAAGAATATTTGCCGTCTATATCTGTTGCAGTACCAATATAACTTCCTTTTATTTTTACGTTTACATCGGGAATTGGATTTTTTGCAGAATCTACCACCACCCCTGTTATACTTCCGTTTTGGCTGTAAATTACAATGGGAACAATAAAAATTAATAGTATTATATTCTTTAAATGTTTTATCATATTAATTTATCCCAAGTTCACTTAATGCTCTTCTTAAAAATGCTCCGCCATTATTGTTAAAGTTCATTCTGTTTAGCGGTACTGACATAAATATAACTTTTGGATTTTGTGATACATCTTTTATGCATATTGTAATTTTACTTGTATCATACGGAGTGTTTATCGGAAGCTTGCATATAACCGGTGCTCCGTTATGATATAAAATTCCGCGCACTCTGTCCGGTGAAGGTGAGCCTGACTCCAGTACAGGATATGTATTATCAATATTTATGGTTTGTGTTTGCAGTGTTAATGTTGTAAACTGAAATGCTGTTAAGCTATCAACCGGTGCAAAATTAATTATATTTCCCTGTGATGTTATATTATCCGGAAACCCGGTTGAAAAAAATACTTTGCCGCCTGATGCAATGTAAAATGGTAATGACTGCTGCGCCAAATCAAAATTTGCAATATCACTTGTATTATTACCGCGGTTTGCAAACCATACAACACACCTAAATAACTTCAATGTTTCTATAAACATCGGATTTATTATTTTCGGAATATTCCCTCCGTTATTAACTTTAATATCAAGTTTACTGTATTGTATTGTATCAAGCGATTCCTGATAGAACTGAACTGCCTGACCTACATCAGTTGGTGCAGTTCTGAAATAATCGTTTATAAGCAATACCCTGCCAATAACAGGCTTAACATACCACGAACGGTTTGTATCCGGCATCTTTACCACGGGTGAAAAAATTCCGGCAATATCTTTTGCTTTTAAATATAGTTTGTTATTTTGAGCGGGTACTATACCGTTATTTTCTCTTATTGTCAGTGATGTTGTTGTTGAAGGAAGCTCATTCCATGTTGATGTATCGTTTACTGCCCAGTAATATTTATCAATTGATGCATCTCCGTCAGGATCTGTGCCTGTCCATGAAAATGTTGCAACTGTAAAAGTTGTATCCGGTATTTCTGTACCTGCATTAAACTGCACACTTGGGGGTGAATTAAAAACAGGATATAAATTTGTTGCCGGTGTTGGGTCAATATTTCCCTTGTCATCTACTGCTGCTACCCAAAAACGGAATGTTGAGTCATTCCCCGAAATTACAAGCTGAAAAGTGCTGTCATTTTTTTCTGTATATGACCAGTTTGTACTGTCAAAAGAAAATCTATATCCTTTAATTAAACCATCTATATCATTGCCCCACCATGTTATTTTTACTCTGGTAATATGAGGTGAAATTATACTATCCGGAAATAATGATAAATATGTCTCCGGGGGTTGATTTGTATTAACCCCTTCTGGAATTTCTGTGCAGCTGTATAACACAACTGCACTGATAAAAAGTATTATATAATATTTAATATATTTAAAACTCATTCAGTATCTATTATCATCGTTTTTTATTCCCCTCTACCAGAGGGGTGTCAACTCCGTAGGAGTTGACGGGGTGTGTTCAGTTTACGCTGCCACCATCATTTATAAATACTCTTCCCTTCGGGGAGGGAAATCACGCCTATGGAGTGATGGGTACAGTCTATTTTACCAGCACCATTTTCTTAACATCCCTAAAGTGTGTACCTTCAAATGTGTTCGCCTCCATTGAGTAAATATACATTCCGCTTGCTAGATTCCTGCCGTCAAATTTAATTTCATGCAAACCCCTGTTCTGTATTCCGCTTACAAGTGTCATAACTTCCTGTCCAAGCAGGTTAAATATCTTTACTGTAACTTCTGCTTCAGTTGGAAGATTATATACTATATTTGTAACAGGGTTAAATGGATTCGGGTAATTCTGCTTCAGATAAAATTGTGTAGCAATTTCACCAATCGGCTCTACTGCAATCACATTGCCAAAATCCGCATTAGTTCTTGGTACCATTTTATATTTGCCAAAAGCATAATACAGCACTCCCTGTAATGAAGAAATTCCGTCCCATTTCCATAACAATTGTCCGGGCAGGTTTTGATTATAATAATTTGCCATTGTTTTATCCCAGCCGTTTACTTTGCTGTGATTTCCGTCCTGAAGTTCTATTCTTGCTTCAATATTTTCTCCGGGATACACAACCAATATCTCACCATAATTCCTCCTGAATGATGTATCCGGAAGCGGATATTCACTTGTGCATCCTGATGCTGATGGTGCATTTATACAGGAAATTACACATTGATTTGCAAATTTTATCAATACACTTTCCCATTTTTCTGCTGTGGTATCACCATCAATTTTGTTATCTGCTACAACTGCTGGTGTTAATTCCTCAAAATTTGGAAGCGGATTATTACTTGAAATTAACTGAATATCCCCCTGTGTTGCTACAACTATTTTAGTCATCCCGTTTGTTTCAACTACTTGACCGGTTACCATCACTTCTTGTCCTTTAACATACTGATCTGTTGGTGCGCCGTCTATCCAGATACCACTCCAGCCCCCTGCAATTAGAGGATCTTGAATAATAACTCTTCTTGGTGATGTTTGTGAACCGCCTTCACTGGAAAATGAAAATGCCGGAATATCTGATGTATCGGCTGTTATTATTCCTTTAGTGTAAACGGTATATCCGTTGTAAGCTGAGTATCCGCCGTTATTTGGTGTGTATTGAATATCTTTAATAGACATTGTATCACTGTTTCTAACATAATAAAAATATGTTGAGCGTGATGTATCACTTGGATTAAGTCTTACAGCACCCTGATTATCTTTTGCACGTATAAAATATTCTACAAGTGTGCCAAGCGGCTGTGCAGGCATTGTTGCGGAATATATATTTACGTTTGGTGTCATGTGAAGTCTTGTATATGCCCCGCGGTTTACACTGTAATATAGCTGACAGCTATCTACAGATGCAGGATGGTCAAGCGTATCAGTTATTACCGCGTTGACCTGAACTGTATTCCCCGGTTTAGGTACCCCCGGATTGCGTGATACAGTACTTATAAATGGTGGAGTATTGCCCATTGTCAGATCATTAGGATATATCGGAACAATAACATAACCATAAAGCCCGCCATTAGCATCTGCATAAGCACTGTTAATTATAACCCCGCGTATTGATGTAACTGTTGCTCCTATAGAAGGAGGTGTCCATGCTGTCCATCCCCAGCTTGGGGTTGGAAATATGGAATAGAAGTTTGAAAAATCCCGCAAATAAATAAAATTACCCTGAGCATCAATCAATCTCCTTATATTTCTTGAACCTAATTGGCTTTGGGGTCCGATAGTTACATTATTCAACTGTACATACATACCTTCATACTTTTCACCTGTTAAAAACTTTACTGTACCAAGTGAATCAAAATCACTTACATTTACATTTATTGGTGCCGGTCTTTTCTTCACTGTTGGTAAAACAGTTATTATGCTTAATGTATCAAGTTTTAACTGCGTTGCACCAGATGATGTAATATCCGGAAATTCTCCTACAATACCTGTTAATGTTACTTTCATACCTGAATCCAGATTTGTAATTCCGGTATTTGATACAGTATCTGACTGTCTTACAATAATTCCTCCCCAAATTGAATTGGATGTATCCTGTATATAAATTGTCCTTGAATTATTTCCGCGCATTAGAATTCTGAAATCGTTCCCCGATGCATTTACAACTGATGGTGCTACAACCCTGCCTGTTACTGTAACAGTATCTCCAATCTTCAACGAGCGGTCATGTCCAATTGCCAGTGAGTCGTTTGGAACAGTTTGCACAACCATTATTGTTGAAGTATAAAAAAAGTAAAATCCAACAGCTGCTATCATTGCAAATGCTGCTAGATATGGTAGTATTCGTTTCATATTTTTTATAATTTAATTTTATTAATCTTTTTTATTCCCCTCTGCCAGAGGGGTGGCAACTCCATTGGAGTTGACTGGGTGTGTTAAACTCTTCACCCCATGCAAATCACTTTATCACCAAAAATTTTCCCTTTTTAATAAATCCTGTCTTTTTATTCTTTACAGTAAATAAATATAATCCCGTAGCTATTGCCTGATCATCCTTTGTAATAAGATCCCACGCATGTTCTCCGCCCGCAAGTATCTGAGTGCCGTCTGCAAACGTTTTAAACCATTGTATATCACTGCCGCTGTTGTTTTTATAGTTGTGCGTGAATTTATCTACAACATCTCCTGCAACAGTATAAATAGTTACCTCAGCTTCTTCAGGCAGATTGTAAAAATATATTTTCCTTTCGCGTTCCTGTGACCCGTCCCATGCCGCATGTACATAATACGGATTTGGATATATTCCAATTGGAGTTGATTCATCTTCAACTGAACCTTTTCCGGGTATTATTCTGAATGAGTTTGCAAGCAAACTCGATTCCAATGACTCCAGTGCATTTGCTGAGTCACCCCTGTCATAAGCTGTTAATGCATATACATACTGCCACCCGCGAAGCTGATTGTTGTATTCAAACCTGTACCAATATTGGTTTGTATCATTTGGGAAAGTTTTTGGCTGCTGAAGTTTTATATAATTAAATCCGGTGTTGTTGCCTATGTTATTTATACTGTCAAAATCACCGTTTAATATAAATGATGAAAGCAGGGGAGTGGTTGGGTCAATATCAGCTCCTGCATTTGTTCTGTATATCCTGTATCCTTCAAAATCCTTAGAAAGTGAAATTGGATCAATACTCCGCTCTGCATTTGCTGACCAGTAAACTGTTACCTTGCTGTCTTCATTTACAATTTTGGTAATTGGTGAGTTAGGCGGGGAGGGTAATAAATACCTGTCAAGTAAACCGTTTCCGTTAATATCTTCACCTGCGTCTAATCTGCCGTTTCCGTTTTTATCCTCGCCGTTATATGCTTTCTGGCACCAATCAGCATGACTATGCAATTCAGTACGCTGATATGTTGAGTCCCAGCTTTGAGGATCATTGCCTGTTTTCTTTGCGCATATAACACCAAATACAACTTCAAGTGTATCTAAGTAGTTTAATCTGGTATAAGGTCCTTGAGTTACAAGTATTGATCTGTTTGATGGTTGTTTTATCTGATTAATTATTGTGGAATTTATTCTTGTTGTCCCTGTAAAAAAGCCATTCATCTTACTGTATCTTCCAAGCGTGGATTGATTTCCTTCATCGCTCTGCGGTGCAAAATAAACGGGATCAACTGTATTTCTGAACTGCCATGTAACAAAATTTCTGCCCGTAGCTCCCGTATCTGAACTGTTTCTGCCCCATGGAGTTGAACCGAGTGCCTTTATACCAATATAACTGTTTGTATAACCAACATCGCCTGCGGCATCAAACTCATATCCCATATTATATAATGAATCCCAGCCGTTCCCGCCTTTTGTGTAAAACGATGAACCTCCCGGTCTTGTTATCTGTGTATTTCTAACAACCAAATCTGTCCATAAACCTGCAAACACACTGTCAATCGGAGATGTATCTCCTCTGTATCCTATATTGATTATTTTATACCGCATGATGACAAAAAAATCTGCGTAGGGATAGTTCCAGCAGTATGAATGCTGAATTATTTTTAATCCTAACGGATTATGATTTACAATTACCTGTCCGCCTATCATTGTAGCAGTATCTGTGTATTCACAGATGAAATCCTGATGTGATATTGCAAGGGGTGAGTAGAAAGGTGATGTAAGCAATGATGACCGCTGTGTTATTATTTGACCTGCTGCATTTGTATATTCAAATCCTTCTCCGCGGTTACTCACTGATGCATCAATTGCTCCGGTAGTTACTCTAATAACACCGTTTTTCATGCCGCCTATCCACAATCCGCCGTCAAACAAATGTTCTATTTGTGAACCTTTTGGGTATTCACATGAGGGCTGACCCGGCCATAATGTAAAACCGTGACCTATTGTTCCAAAATTGGTTATTGTTAAACCAATACTGCCGGCATTTGTGTAATGATTTATATCATCATCAGCTATAACTAACCCGCCATACAATATTATGCATGTTAAAAGGGAAGTAACTGTATATTTTAAAATACGGCTTAAAAAAGAACCGGTAAAAATCCCCATTCAATAATTTTCCTGTTTTTAAACAATAAATGTTTAAACATATCAATCTCTCTGCTCGTAAGATTGAGACATTGTTCTTTATACTATAATATAGATGTTTAGAAGTGTTAAACTGCCAAATCATTGATTTTGCAGTCCTGCAAATAACCCAAAATTTGCAGTTGTAAAATAGCCAAATCACGCTAAAAAATCAATTGCTATTTTATTAGTTTGATTCTTGATTTGTTTTTTGTTTTTATCGCCTTTGCTTCTAAGTTTTTTTACGTCTTTGCGTCTTAGCTTCTTTGTGAGAAATCGCCTTTGCTTCTAAGTTTTTTTGCGTCTTTGTGTCTTAGCGTGATGTTGCCTTTGCTTCTAAGTTTATTTGCGATTTTGTTTCTTTGCGAGAAGTTGCCTTTGTTTCTATGTTTTTTTGCGATTTTGTTTCTTTGCGAGAAGTCGCCTTTGCTTCTATGTTTTTTTGCGTCTTAGCGTCTTAGCGTCTTAGCGTGATGTTGCCTTTGCTTCTAAGTTTTTTTTGATCTTTGCGTCTTAGCGTCTCAACAAAAGCAATTACATACTTTATCCCTTTGTATTCTTATATCAATTTTTTATGCCCCTCTCCTTTCAGGAGAGGGGTTAGGGGTGAGGTTATCTTCTCTTTGCGTCTTAGCGTCTTTGCGAGAGATAATATCACTTCATAATCTTCATAATCTTTGGATTGGTTTCAATCAAATTCACCACATATTTCCCCAGTAAATCAAATTCTAAATTCACCTTTTCACCAATTTTGTAACGACTGAATATTGTGTTATTATAAGTGTATGGAATAACCGCAACCTTTATATAAAAATAATTCCCTTTTGGTCTTGATACTTCTGCAACTGTAAGACTTACACCATCAACTGCAATTGAACCTACATAAATCACATTCTTTACATGTTTTTTGTGAATTCTAATCCTGTACTCCCAATTATTTGATTTTTCCCCCTTTAATGATTTTACCTGCTTTATATTAGTTATAACACCGGTATCATCTATATGACCAGCAACAATATGTCCGCCTAGCTCTTTGTTCAATCTCATTGAGCCTTCAAGATTTACCTTATCCCCAATATTGAGTTCTCCAATGTTTGTTTTCTTTAGAGTTTCATGCATACTCACAAATTCAAATTCTTTTGTGCTCTTTGCAGTAACGGTGTGGCATACGCCGTTTATGCAAACACTATCGCTTTTTGCAAGTTTCTTTCCTACTAACTTTGATCGCACACTGAATTTTAATCCTTCATTGATGATTGTCTTTTTTGTAATTGTACCTATTTCTTCAATTATTCCTGTAAACATATATTTATTTTTTAAAATCATTATTCTTCACACCCCCTCTCCTTTCAGGAGAAGGGGCAGTGGTGAGGTTTCTCTGATTCCATTCACCCCCTCTCCTTTCAGGAGAGGGGGCAGGGGGTGAGGTCGCTTTTCCCTTTGCATAAATTAAACTATTAATATACAGCCCATAATCTGCAATTCATTATCATCTCCTCAAATTCACAAGTAAATCAGCACCAGAGGTAGAGTAATCCGCATTCTTAAATTTTTCAAACAATTTCCTCTCACTTATCCCTTTTAAACCCCTGCCCATTATTTTTGGAGCAATAAAAATCATAACTTCATCTGCCAGATTATTTTTAAGGAATTCATTAAATGTATACGCTCCCCCTTCAACCATAATGCTTGTGATATCCATCTCAGCTAATTTCTTCAAGGCATCCTTAAAATCAAGTTTACCCTTTATCATTTTACATGGTATTAGAGTAACACCTGTAGCGGAATAATTTTCAATTCGTTTCATATCAGTCTTTTCTGAAAATAATACTATTGTCTTGCCGTCATTGTATTTAAATATCTTGTATTTATTGTTTAGCATTAGATCTTTATCAATTATAATTCTGTACGGATTTCTTCCCTTAACGTTTCTGACATTAAGCTGTGGATTATCATATATCACTGTATTTTTTCCAACCAATACAGCATCGTAAACTGCCCGCAGTTTATGAACAGCTTTTCTTGAATTGGCTGATGATATCCATTTTGAGCGGTATTTATCGTCTGCAATTTTTCCGTCTATTGTCTGGGCTGCCTTTAACATTACGTAAGGCATCCCGGTTGTAACAAATTTAATGAAAAATTTATTCAGTTCCTGTGCTTCACTATTTAATATTCCGGCAGTTGACGATATTCCAGCTTTTTTTAATTTTGCTAAACCCTTACCTGAAACCTTATAATACGGATCTTTGCACCCAATTATTACTTTGCCGATATTTTGCTCTATTATGTAATCAGCACAGGGTGGAGTCTTACCAAAATGCACACATGGCTCAAGATTTACATAAAGATTTGCACCCTTCAACGAAATTCCTTTTTTAAGTGCTGCATTTATTGCATTTCTTTCGGCATGTGCACCTCCAAATTTTTTGTGATATCCTGCTGCAATAATTTTTCCGTTCTTAACAATCACACAGCCAACCAATGGATTAGGGGATACCTTCCCCGCACCTTTTTTTGCCAGCTCAAAACACTGCCTCATGTATTGTTTATCTATATTAAGCATAAAATTAATTGTCATATCATCCTTCCCCTCATCTTTCAGGAGAGGGAGAAGAGGTGTGGTTATAAATCTCATTTTCCCCCTCTTCTTTTAGGAGAAGGGGACAGGGGGTGAGGTATTTAAAATAGTTTTAACCTTAGCGTCTTTGCGTCATAGCGAGCCATTGCCTTTGCTTCTATTTTAATTTTGGTCTTTGTGTCTTTGCGTCTTAGCGAGATGTTGCTTTTGCTTCTAAGTTTTTTTGGTCTTAGCGTCTTTGCGTCTTAGCGAGAGTACGCTTTTCCAAATTAGCTTCTTTGTTTATTGTTTTTATCATCTTTGCATCTAAGTTTTTTTGGGTCTTAGCGTCTTTGCGAGCCATTGCCTTTGCTTCTAATTTTATTTAGGTCTTAGCGTCTTTGCGTCCCTGACTTTTTTCTTTTTAAAAGTTTAGCGAGCCATTGCCTTTGCTTCTATTTTAATTTGGGTCTTAGCGTCTTTGCGAGAGATCGCATTTCTATATTTGCATCTTTGTGTCTTTGCGATAGAATATTTTAACTATTTCACCATTCCATTCTTATATGAGTACAGCACCGTCAATCAGTTGATACAGATGGTGAGTTTATAAATCTCATCCTCCCCCTCCCCTCTAAGAAGAGCGGTGCAGGGGGGTGAGGTTATAAATCTCAACTTCCCCCTCTCCTTTCAGGAGAGGAGGGAAGGGGGTGAGGTCACCATTTCCTCAGCAATTTATAATGAAAATATACATATTACAACATATTTTTAAGCATTCATATTAGTTCAATTCAGCAGCCAGTTTACCCACCGCACCGCCAAGAGCATTCAAAAAACCAGTTAATTTATTTGCTGGGTAACCCTGCCGTTATTTTATAGAACAGTAAAGTACAACACTAAATATTAACATATCTTTCTTTATTTTCAATAAATTCTCTTAGTTCGTTTTTACCTTTTGAAGTGCAGTATGGCAAATAAATATTTGCAAGCAGGCTTATGTAATGCTTAATTTTGTTTGCCGGCTTTAACTTGCTGTATGAAATAGCTGCTTCGGAAATCCAAAATCTTGATAATATTGATACAGCAGAAACCAAAAATTTAATTTCAGTACCCTTCATTTTCCTTAAATATTTATTTTTTACTAAATGCTTAATTTTTTCCATTATTGATTTTTTCCGTAACAACTCTGTTTTTTTATACCGGGCTGAGAGTTTTGGGTATTGTTTTATCAGATGTACAAAACTCAAAAATAAACACCTGTAATGATACTGGCACTCAAAATGCTTGATTGTCATTTCAAAATAAGACTTCATTGTAATTGATTCATCTTTTTGCAATATAGCAGAGTTTGCCTTTGCCAGGTTTGCTGATACCTGTATTATTAAATCCTTTTTTGTCGGGAAGTAATATGTAATATTTCCAAGTTTGGTGCCTAATTTAGCAGCAATCTCTCTCATTCCGGTATATTCAATTCCTTTATTGTTAAACAATTCAAGCGCTTTGGCAGCTATGCGTTCCTGTGTAGTCATAAACTTATTTAATATTGATTTGTAATTTTAAAAAAATAACTTTAAATTTGTCAATGACAAAATATAATAAAAAATTTATATGTAAAATTGAAATTTAACTTCTTATAGCAATAATTTCGTTATTGCTTGTATATTCAATTTAATTAACTATTAAAAATATTGAAAATCAAAAATTATGGATACTAAAGAAATCACACAAAACATTCTAGCAGTTATGGAAAATGGATGGAACAATACCAATGGCAATGAATTTGCGGCACCATTTAAAGATATTTCTGATTTTGTTGATATTAGGGGAGTATTGCATCAAAATATTACCCGTCAGAAAGTTGCAGATGAACACCAGGGTATATTAATGAGTATTTACAAAAACAGTAAAGTTTCTTATAAATGTATTCAGGCTTCACTTATTGACTCGAATACCATTTTAGCTCACGCTGGAGCTGAGCTGCAAGCACCAACAGGTCCTCTTGCCGGTAAAAACTCCTCTGTAATTACATTGGTGCTCATCAATTCTGATGGCAAATGGACGATCCGGGCATTTCATAATACAATGGTAATGAAACAATAAATCAATTTGTTCAAAGTTACTTTTCAAACAAACTTTGATATTGTTTTTAAATTATAAGGTTTGTTTTTCACAAATCTATTTTTAAAATTTAATTTTTTAAAATATCAATTATTAAAATTAAAATATGAAATATACTCTTTGTTCTCACAGAGTCTCTCCGTAGGAGGACTCTGTGCCATTATTCTCATTTTGTATCATTACGTAAACTATTTTTTTTGTTTCCACAGAGTCTCTCTGTAAGAGGACTCTGTGCTGATTCCTTTTCTTTTCGTCCTTAATTCTTTGCTTTATAAAAGTATTGCTTTTCTCTTTGCGGCTTAGCGCCTTTGCGAGAGGTATTTGTTTTTTTTCTCTCTTTGTTCTAACAGAGTCTCTCTGTAAGAGGACTCTGTGCTATTATTCTCATTTTGTATATTAACGTAAGCTATTTTTTCCCCTCATTTTCTGTTAGTGTTATTGACTTATTCTTTTGTTTTCACTTAGTTTCTTTGCTTTATACTACTTAGTTTATTTCTCTCTTTGCGGCTTAGCGCCCCTGACTTTTTGCTTTATAAAAGTTTTGCGAGAGGTAATACTTTATATGTGTTTTGCTTTTCGTCTCTGACTTTTTTGCTTTATAAAAGTTTTGCGCGAGCTATTTGTTTTTTTTCTCTCTTTGTTCTCACAGAGTCTCTCCGTAGGAGGACTCTGTGCCATTATTCTCTTTTTGTATCTTTACGTAAGCTATTTTTTTTGTTCTCACAGAGTCTCTCTGCAAGAGGACTCTGTGCTGTTTTTCTCTTTTTGCATCTTTAAGTGAGCTATTTGTTTGCTTTTTCTCTCTTTCCGTTCTTTGTCCGATGTAGTTTTGTTTTTATAAACAAAATTTTACTCCCCTTTACTCAATATTATTGTATGCATGGTAAATATTTAATTTATTTTTTGTTGCATGATTTACATTTTCCGTATAGATATAACTTATTATTTACAATTGTGTTTTAATTTACATTGAAATCAACATAATTAAAAACTATTTTTGTAATGTAATAATCAAAAATTTATATTCACATTATTTTCAACTCCAGTGTGTAAATCAAATCTTTTAAGATATAAATTGTATAGCCAATAAATTTTACTAATTTGTTAATTAATTTATCTGACAATTCTTTCAATTAATTTTAATAATATTTCTAAATACTGTAATTATGAGTAATACACATATAAACACAAAACAAGGTCACTGGATCTTGGCTAAAATGGGTAAAAAAGTTTTGCGTCCCGGAGGTAAAGAGCTAACTCAAAAACTTATTCAAAACCTTAAGATTACATCTGATGATGATATTGTTGAGTTCGCACCCGGCTTGGGATTTACTGCTTCTATTGCTTTAAAATATAATCCAAAAACCTATACCGGAATTGAACTGAACGAAGAAGCTGCAGGCATACTTCGTAAAACAATTAACGGAAATAACAGGAAAATTATTATTGGCAATGCCGCAAGTACCCCTTTAAATGATTCCTGCGCAAGCAAAGTTTATGGAGAAGCTATGCTGACTATGCAAACCGATAAACAGAAATCTGAGATAATTAAAGAGGCACACCGGCTTCTTAAAAAAGGCGGACTCTATGGAATACATGAGTTAGGTCTTGAGCCTGATGATATTTCAGAAGAACAGAAAGCTGAAATTCAGCTCGGACTGGCTACTGTTATCAGGGTTAATGCCAGACCCTTAACTGTTCATGAATGGAGCGAAATTCTGCAAAAAGAAGGTTTTGAAGTACTTAAAACAGATACAAATCCAATGTATCTGCTTGAACCGGAAGAATGATTGATGATGAAGGATTTATTAGAACCTTAAAAATTTCTTTTAATATCTTAACTCACCCAAAGGAAAGAAAACGTATTTCAGAAATGAAACGGGTTTTCAGAAAATATCAAAGCCATTTAAATGCTGTAAGTATTGTAGCTAAAAAAATTTGATATCTGCTTATTGTCTTATTAATTGAATTTTTATTCAATATGCAAAGTCTATTTATTTATGACAATGAATAATATACCTGTGCATAAAGCACAAATCCCAAATCCTGCTCTTAAGCCGTTTAATGTATTAATTGGTGAGTGGGAAACTGTTGGTTCGCATCCAATTTTCCCTGGTACCATTCTTCATGGTTATTCATCATTTAAATGGATTGAAGGCGGTGCCTTTCTGATGTGGTATTCAACTGTTCAAAAAGAAGGTTTCCCGACCGGCATTGCAATTATTGGCAGTGATGATGCAGAAGGTGCATTTTTTATGCTTTATTTTGATGAGCGCGGAGTTTCCAGAAAACATGAAGTTTCATTTAAGGATAATGTGCTAAATTGGTGGAGAAATACCTCCGGATTTTCACAGCGGTATAGCTGGGCAATTTCAAATGATGGCAATACCATAGTTGGGAAAGGGGAGTTATCAAAAGATGGAATCACTTGGCAAAAAGATCTGGATCAAACTTTCACACGTATCAAATGATTTTTTTAAAATATTTTGGTTTCAATAAAATAATTCCTGAATTTGCAATCAATAATAAAAGTATACATTACTAAAAAGCAGTGTTTCACTGCTTATCTCAATTTAATTATTACTTATTTCTAACACTTCTGTATATATTATGAAACATCCTGTAAAACGTTCCTGGGCAGAGCCGTACAAAATGAAAATGGTGGAATTATTAAAAATGACATCCCGCCCTGAAAGAATTAAAGCAATAAAAGATGCCGGTTATAACACATTTCTGCTGAATTCCAAAGATGTTTATATAGATTTACTTACCGATAGCGGTACTTCTGCTATGAGCGATAATCAATGGGCTGGAATGATGATGGGCGATGAAGCATACGCAGGAAGCCGAAACTTTTTTAAGCTGGAAAAAGCCATCCAAAAGTTCTATGGCTATAAATATATCATTCCAACTCATCAGGGCAGAGGTGCTGAAAATCTGCTTTCAAAAGTTATGATTAAGCAGGGCGATATAATTCCCGGAAATATGTATTTCACTACTACACGGCTTCATCAGGAACTTGCCGGAGGCACTTTTGCAGATGTAATTATTGATGAAGCTCATAATGCCAATAGCACTCATCCGTTTAAAGGAAATGTTGATTTAAAAAAAATGGATGCACTTGTAAAAAAATACGGTGTTAAACGAATTCCGTATTTGTGCATTGCTACAAATGTAAACATGGCAGGCGGGCAGCCAATCAGTATGCAAAACCTTAAAGAAATTCGTGCTTACACTAAAAAGCATGGAATAAAAATTATTCATGATATGACCCGCGTTGCTGAAAATGCTTATTTTATTCAGCAGCGTGAAAAAAATTTCAAAAATAAATCTATCCGAGATATTGTTTTTGAAATTTGCTCTTATACCGATGGTGCTACTATGAGCGCTAAAAAAGATGCTTTGGTTAATATCGGCGGTTTTCTTGCAGTTAATGATTGGGATGTTTTTGAAGAAGCCAGAAATTTAGTGGTGGTGTATGAAGGGCTGCATACATACGGCGGTTTAGCAGGCAGAGATATGGAAGCAATGGCTATTGGCATTGAAGAAAGTTTAAGCGATAATCACATTAAAGCGCGTGTAGGGCAGATTGAATACCTTGGAGAAAAAATGATGGAGTATGGTATTCCAATTGTTAAGCCAATAGGAGGGCATGGTATTTTTGTTGATGCAAAAAAATTCCTCCCCCACCTCTCGCAGGATGAATTTCCTGCTCAAACTTTAGCTGCTGAAATTTATGTTGATTCCGGGGTTCGTACTATGGAGCGAGGCATTGTTTCTGCCGGCAGGAAACCTGACGGCAAAAACTATTATCCTAAATTAGAACTAGTCCGCTTTACTGTTCCCAGAAGAGTTTACACTCAGGCACACATGGATGTTATTGCTGAATCAACCTTTAATGTTTACAAAAACAGAAAAAGCATTAAAGGCTTAAAAATGGTTTATGAACCAAAATATCTCCGCTTCTTTCAAGCTAGATTTAAAAAACTTAAATAAAATACTCCATTCTGTAAATTAAATTTAAAATGCTATGATCTACAAATTTTCTTTAATCGAAAAAATGCTTTTATCAAATGATATTATCCCTCATCCCTTAAGTGATGCATCTTCATCTGTAGGACTTGGCTTTGCACTTGGTTGTGCTGTAAAACTTAAAATTGCAGATCAGCTTTCTATGAAATTTAAAGATGTAAAACTAATTGCTAAAGGTGCTGATGTTAGTGAGCTTGGTGCTGAATTAATCCTTGATTGCCTTGATGCATTAGGTTATGTCCGTAAAAGTAATAATCAGTATGCTTTTACTAAAAGGGGATATAAAAATTTATCTCCGCAATCTCCCGATAATTTCAGATATTTTATCCTGTTTTGCGATGATTTGTATAAAGGGTATATGGAACTTGGAGATACTATTAAATACGGAAAAAGACCAAAACCTAAAGCGCTTGAAGAATTATCAGAATATCAATGGGAGCTGTTTTCCAGAGCTATGATTGATATTTCTAAAACTAACTGCAGTGAAGTTGCAAAAAAAATTCCGGTTTCTGCTTCCTATAAAAAATTACTTGATCTCGGCGGCTCTCATGGTTTATACAGTATTGAGCTTTGTAAACTGCATCCAGCTTTACATGCAACTATAGTTGATATGCCGCCTGTTAAAAAATATGCAGATGAATGTATTGCACAGAAAAATGCCGCTAATCAAGTTGATTTTTTGCCCGCTGATTTTATGAAAGTTGATCTGCCAAAAAATGCTGATGTTATTCTTGCATTTAATATCATTCACGGTTTTGATACTTTGGGGAATGAAAAGCTTGCTGAAAAAATTTACAGCTCGCTTAATGATGGAGGTATTTTTGTAATTCTTGACCAGATAAAAGGTATTGGAGGAAGTTCGCAAATGTCAAAAGCTACTACTTCTTACATGGCACTTAACTTACTGCATGAAGCAGGTGGTAAAACCTATTCAAAAACAGAAATTGATGCATTTACTAAAAAAGCCGGTTTCAAAAATACTGAATTAAAAAAACTTCACGCTCCGGGTTTTGGAGTTGTAATTTGCTATAAGTAGTGCACCTTCTGTGATATTTTAAAATTAATTTTAAACTAAAGTGGATTAGGGCGGTATAAATTTTATTGTTATTATTTATTAACTTAATAAAGAAATACGAAATTTACATTACCAAACACAATTGAAAGCGGACAGGGTGAAAAAATTATTTTCAAAGAAATAATTAAAGTGCCGGACGGAGATAATGTTAATATAGAAGGATATTGCCCGCCTAATGCCGGACCAGCCATGCCATGTTCATTACTAACAGGATGAAGCTATTACTGTTGTAAAAGGAAAAATGGCATGTCAGATTTTAGGAAAAGAGCCTGTTTATTTTGGTGAAAGCCAGGAAGCTCTTTTTTTTTACACGCGGTACTCCTCACCGCTTTTGGAATGCAGGTGAGGATGAATTAACTCTAAGCAGTTGGGTAAAACCTGTAAACAATATATTATTTTTTCTCTCAACGTTTTATGCTGCACAAAAAAATTCCGGTTCAACACGCCCTGAAGCTTTTGACGCAGCTTACCTTATGGTTCGCTATAAAAATGAATTTGGGCTGCCCCAATTGCCTTTTTTTGTTAAAAATATTTTAATGCCCGTTACTTATTCTTTAGGTAAACTTTTAGGTAAATATAAGAATTTTTCTGATGCCCCCTGCCTTTAAAATAAGATTATGTACAGGTAATTTTCTTAATTAAAAGTTCAATTATAAATAGTTAATAAATTATGTTTACACATTTTAATGAAAAAGAAAAAGCGGTATTATATCCGCCTGATAGAAGTTTATTTATTGGTTTAAAACCTTATGTATTTTATATTGCAGGTATCCTGTTGCTTGCAACTGTTGGAGTTGCCTGGATACAATATTTATTTTATGGTTTACCTTTAGACCCCTCGGTAAAATTAATGTCTGTTCCCCAAACCGGTCCAACGGGATTTCCTGTATGGATAATCCTTTGTCATTGGGTAAATTTTTTCTTTATTGTAATACTTGTCAGAAGCGGACTATCTATTCTAATGGATCATCCGCGTTTATATTTTAATAATGGCTGCACCCCGGGCAGTGAATGGGTAAAATTTACACCTGTAAAAATTCCTCCCGGCAAATTATGGACTGCAAAAGATGATGCCCGTTACATTAGTCCGCTTATCAGTTTGCCCGGTTACAGGCATACTGTTGGCATTGCAAGAGGGTGGCATTTCATCCACGTACCCTTTTTTGTTTTGAATGGAGTGATTTTCGTGATCTTGTTATTAGCTGGTGGCCAGTGGCAAAGGGTAGTTCCAACTACTTGGCAGGTTATCCCTGATGCTTGGAGCGTATTTGTACATTATGCAACTCTACACATGCCATTAGAGCCAAATGGTTTTTATCATTATAATGCTCTTCAGCAGCTTTCTTATTTTGGAGCAATATTTATACTCGCACCAACTGCTATGCTTAGCGGAATGTGTATGTCACCGGCAATAGAAAACCGTTTTCATTGGCTTCCTAAATTATTTATTAACCGCCAGGGCGCAAGATCCGTTCACTTTTTAGTAATGTTTAGTTATGTGATATTTACAATTATCCATGTTTCTATGGTTGCTGCTACCGGTCTGGTTAGAAATATGAACCATATAACTTTGGGAACCGATAATGTTTCAGACTTAACCGGTCTATATATTGGATTAGCTATAATTGGATTTACTGCGGGCTTTTGTGTGTATGCTCATTGGGTTTCTTGGAACAAACCGCGATGGGTACAAAAAAATGGTTCACTTGTTAATGAAGGATTATGGGAAGCTACTATTAACAGACTAAAACCTGTTAAACATTTTGAGAAAAAAGATATAACCCCTTACTTTTGGCCTAACGGTAAACTTCCTACTTCTGAAAAATGGAAAAACCTTGCAGCTAATAATTTTAAAGACTTTAAATTAAAAGTAGGGGGACTTGTTAGTAATCCTGTTGAGCTTTCTATTGAAGATATGAAAAAAATTGCAAAAGATGAAAACATAACTATGCATCACTGCATTCAGGGGTGGTCGGGGATTGCACAATGGGGCGGACTTTCAATTAAAGCACTTGTTGATATAGTTAAACCTCACCCTTCTGTTAAAACTGTTGCATTTTATTCTTTTGGTGATGGTTTGTTTGGCGGAGTTTATTATGATACTCACACTCTTGATAATTGTCTTAAACCGGGTGCACTCTTAGCTTGGGAAATGAACTTTGAACCCCTTTCTGAAGTGTACGGTGCTCCGCTTAGGTTGCGTATTGAAAACCAATTGGGATATAAGATGGTTAAATGGATTGAACGAATAGAATTTGTGGAAACACATAAAACACTTGGTAAAGGTTTTGG